>DATJNA010000001.1:0-5380 GCA_035508435.1 Acetobacteraceae bacterium
TGGCATGGCGCGGCGCGAGCCTGGCGGTCAAGGAGATAAACGCGGCGGGCGGCGTGCTCGGACACAAGATCGAGCTGGTTCGCGGCGACAGCCAATGCACCCCGGTCGAGGGTGTGCTGGCCTTGCAGCGCATGATCGAAAATAATCACATCCATTTCGTGCTCGGCGATATCTGCAGTTCGGCGACGCTTGCGTACGAGCCGATCGTCGAGAATGCCAAGGTACTACTGCTGAATGCCGCGTCTTCCGACCCGGCGATCACCCACAAGGCGGGCGTTGGCGGCTTCAAGTGGGTATTTCGAGATTATCCGACCGACGAGCAGCGAGCCGGGATCGTGCTGAAATATGCCGCCGAGCAGGACCATATCCACAAGGTCGCGATCCTTTCTGTTGACAATGACTATGGCCGTGGCGCCATCGCGCTGTCGAAGGAATTCTTCCAACGTTATGGGATTACCGCGGTCAGCGAGGATTATTTCCAGGCCGCGACCACCGAATTCCTGCCCGTCCTGAACAAGATCAAGGATTCTGGGGCCCAGGCGATCCTGATGTACGGATACGCCGCATCCAGCCGGCTAGTTGCGCGACAGATGCTTGAATCCGGCCTCGCCGGCAAGATTATTCTTATCGGCAACGGCGACTTCACCAACCCACAGACCATCGCGGCGGCCCCCAGCGTGTTGAACGGCGCGATTGAGGCGGCGGCATGGTCTCCCGACTTCGACAGTGCGCGGAGCAAGACCTTCGTGCACGACTACGAGGCGACGTACGATGGAGAAGTGCCGCAGGTGCACGCGTTCACGCACTGGGAGGCGATCAACCTCCTGGCTGCCGCCATCCGCAAGGCAGGCAGCGTGGATCCCACGGCTGTCAGACACGCCCTGGAGGGTATCAGCTTCGAAGGGGCGACCGGCGAGGTGAAGTTCGACGACCACCATCAGGCCGATCTGCCGATGATCCTGTACCAGGTTGAGAACGGCAAGCCCGTCATCAAGGGCGTGTCCCGCACTGCCGTCGTTTATTCGAAGCCTTGATCCTGCCGCTCCTTCCGTAGCCCCGCACCAACGCAGGACCGGACCGTGCTCCAGAACCTCCTCACTGACGGTCTCGTTATCGGCTCGGTCTATGCGCTGGTGTCGGTCGGCATGACGGTCATCCTCGGCGTCCTCGGGCAGATCAATTTTGCCCACGGCGAGTACTACATGGCCGGCGCGTTTGCCGCGTGGTGGGGGATCGACCGCCTCGGCTTGTCGTATGTCGCAGCGATCCCGCTCGCCTTGGTAATCGTCGCGGCGATCTCGCTGGCGATCGGCTACGCCGTGATGCAGCGTCTCGTCGATGTGTCGTTCGATGCGGGGATCATCGCCACCCTCGGCATATCGCTGCTGCTGCAGAACACCGCCACGCTGCTGTTTGGCGGCACGTACCAGATCTTCGATGGCGGCTGGCTCGAGCCGGTTCGCGTGTTGGGCGAGGACGTCGCGCAACAGCGGGTGTTGATTTTCGTGGTCACCCTCGCCGTGTTCGGCGGGCTGGAATGGCTGGTCCGCAAGTCGCGCTTCGGCAAGCAGATGCGTGCCGTCGCGCAGAATGTCGAGTGCTGTCACATACTGGGCGTGGATGTGCGCCGGGTGGTGCTGATCACCTTCGTCCTCGGGACCACGCTCGCCGCCCTCTCCGGCGTGCTGACCGCGCCGATCGTGATGAACGTTTACGGCAGCATGGGCGAGGCAATCACCTTGAAGAGTTTCGCGGTGATCGTGATGGGAGGAATGGGCAATATCAGCGGCACGCTGCTGGCGGGCTGGCTGCTGGGAATCATGGAGAGCCTCGTGGCCGGCTACGTCGGTCTCCAGTTCCGCGACGCGGTTGCCTTCGCCCTTCTGGTGCTGGTGCTGATGTGGCGTCCGTCGGGGTTCTTCACCACCAAGGCGCGGTATTGAGATGTCCGGCATCGGCTCAATCGGTCCGCACGTTGCCAAGCCGGTGGCCGGGGGCTGCCTGGTCGTTGCGAGCCTCGTCCTGCTTCCCGTGGTCGCGACTTCCTATCAGCTCGGCACACTGGTCGTCTCGATGGTATTCCTATTGCCGGCGCTCGGCCTCAATCTGATCCTGGGCTATACCGGCATGCTGTCTCTGGCGCAGATGGGATTCTTCGGGGTCGGCGGCTATACTTCGGCATTGCTTGCAATGCATTTCGGCACGCCGTTCTGGCTGAACTTCCTGGCGGCCTGCGTGGTCCCGGCGTTGGTTGCGATCCCCCTGGCAATTCCGGCCCTGCGGCTGCGGCACACCTCGTTCGTCATGTGCACGATCGCCTTTGTGTTCATTCTTGAATCGGTGTCGAAGAACTGGGTCAGCGTCACACGCGGCGACATGGGCCTTTCCAGCGTGCCCCGGCCACGGCTCGGCCTGTGGTCCGGCGGGTTCGAGGTGCATACCGTCGTCCAATACTATTACCTCGGTCTGCTGCTGTGCATGCTGGCGGTCGCCGCCCTCGTCGCAATCGTGCGCTCCCCGGCAGGGCGCTACATGATTGCAATCCGAGAGGACGAAATCCTGGCGGCGTCCGTCGGCGGACGGACCTGGCATTATCGGCTGGCAGCGTTTGTGTTGAGCGCTGCGTTCGCCGGGGCCGGCGGCAGCTACTACGTGCATTACATCACCGTGATCAGTCCGACGGTGTTCGATCCTTCCTACACGAACACCGTGCTGGTCGTCGTGCTGGGCGGCGGTGTCGGCACGATCTCGGGGCCGATCCTGGGCAGCGTGGTGTTTGTCGCCCTGTCGGAAGCGCTGCGGGTCGCGCCGGAACTTCGCATGATGATTTACGGGCTGATCCTCACCGTCAGCGTGTTCGCCTTTCCCAAGGGATTGATCGAACTGCTTGCTTCGGTCGCGAAGCGGGCCTGGCCGTTGCGGGCACGGAGGTCGCATGCCGACTGAACCGCAGACCGCGCTTTCGCTGCGTGGCGTCAAGAAAAGCTTCGGCCCGATCGTCGCGGTCGCCGACGTCGACCTCGACATTGCGGCCGGCGGGATCTGCGGCCTCATCGGGCCGAACGGATCCGGCAAATCCACCTTGTTCGACTGCTGCACCGGCTTGGTGCTGCCCACCGCGGGACGGATACTGGCTGGCCCGACGGACATCACCGGCTGGGAAATGGCACGTATCGCGCGCCAGGAAAGACTGTTCCGCAGCTTTCAGAAGGCCGTGGTGTTTCGCGCACTGAGCGCCGAGGAGAATCTGGTCCTGGCCGGCCAGATGGCGGCATTCCCCGGCCTGGTCTCGACTTTTTCATTTGGCCCGATTTCCCGCCGCCGTGTGCGGGACCTGCGCGCGCGCGCCGGCGAGCTGCTTGAACGGGTCGGGCTGGCGCACATGCGCCATGCGAAGGCCGGCGAAATGTCGTTTGGTCAGCAGAAGCTGCTGCAATTTGCGTCCATGCTGATGCCCGAACCGCGGATCATCCTGCTCGACGAACCCTTCGCCGGCATCAACCCGGTGCTGATCCAGCGGATCGTCGATAATATCCGCATGGTGAACCGCGAGGGCGGCGTCACGTTCGTGATCGTCGAACACAACATCGACGTGCTGCGGGAGCTGTCGCACCGGCTGGTCGTTCTAAGCCGCGGCCGCATCCTGGCCGATGGCGATCCGAACGACGTGATCCGCGATCCGCGCGTGGTGGAGGCCTACCTTGCCGGATGAGACGAATGTACTGGCGATCCGTGGCCTGCGGGCCGGCTACGGTGCCCTGGAGATCCTGTTCGGCACGGATCTGGTCGTCATGCCGGGCGAATTCGTCTCCCTGATGGGACCGAACGGAGCCGGCAAATCGACATTGCTCAAGACGATCTTCGGAATGACAGCGGTCACCGGCGGCACGATCGCCTGGAATGGCGAACGTATCAGCGGGCTCAAGCCGCGCGACATCCTGCGCCGCGGCGTGGCCTTCGTGCCGCAGGGCCGTTGCAACTTTCCACTGATGTCAGTCGACGAGAATCTCGACATGGCATCCTACGCAATGCCGGGTGCGAGACGCAGCGACCGCGACCTTGTGTTCGACCTGTTCCCGATCCTGCACGAGCGTCGGCGGCAGCCAGCCGGATACCTGTCGGGCGGCGAGCAGCAGATGCTGGAAATGGGAATGGCGATGTTGCTGCGGCCTCGTCTGCTGTTGATCGACGAACCGTCCGTCGGACTTTCGCCGCAATCGATCCACCAGGTGTTTTCCGAGATGCTGCGGATCAATGCCGGTGGCTGCACGGTGCTGCTGGTCGAGCAGAACACGCGAAAGGCCATGGAAGTCTCGAAACGCGTCGCGGTCTTGCGCCTCGGCCAGGTGATCTGGACCGGTGCGCCTGCGGCGATCACGCACGAGCAACTTGGATCGCTCTTTATGACCGGCCGTCTCGACATGACGCCGGACGGATCCGCCCTGCCGACCGTATGACTATACACAGCTCCGCAACTATCCCGAGGCTATCGATGAAACTCGCCTTCGACACAGGCGGCACCTTCACTGACCTGGCCCTGCTCGATGATGCCGGCGTGGTGCACCCCCACAAGGTGCTCAGCACGCCCGACGATCCGTCGCGCGCGGTGCTGCAGGGCATCGACGAGTTGCTCCGCATGCGGCAAAGCCAAGGCCGCGACGTGGCTGCCATCTTCGGCGCCACCACCGTTGTCACCAACGCCGTGCTGGAACGCCGCGGCGCACGGACCGCGCTCATCACCACGGACGGGTTCCAGGACATCCTGCGCATCCGCACCGAGGGCCGCTACGACCTCTACGACCTGAAGCTCCAGTTCTCGGAACCGTTGGTGTCGCGCACGGACTGCTTCGGCGCGGTGGAGCGCGTGACGGTGGACGGGGATGTCCTGGTGCCCCTGGACGAGGCGGGCGTGAAGGCGATCGCCGCGGCCATCAAGGCGCGTGGGATCGCGTCGGTCGCGGTCTGCCTGCTGCACGGCTACCGTTATACCGGGCACGAGGAACGCATCGGCGCCCTGCTGCGCGAGCATTTGCCGGGCGTGAGCGTGTCGCTATCCTCCGCCGTCTGCCCGGAGATCCGCGAGTACGACCGCGCCTCTACGACTGCCGCCAACGCCTATACCCGCCCACTGATGTCCGGCCATGTGGCCCAACTCGAGGACGAGCTTGCTCGGCGCGGGACAGGACAATTGCTGTGGATGACGTCATCGGGCGGGATCGTCCCCGGCATCACCGCCAGTGCGCTGCCGGTCCGCATGATCGAATCCGGGCCCGCAGCGGGTGTCGTGGCAGCGGGCGAATATGCCCGGCAGAGCGGCGACGGCGACCTGTTGTCGTTCGACATGGGCGGCACCACTGCGAAGCTCTGCATGCTGCTGGAC
>DATJNA010000002.1:0-16647 GCA_035508435.1 Acetobacteraceae bacterium
TGCTGATCGAGGCGATGAAGACGTTCAACCAGATCCGCGCGCCCAAGGCCGGCACGGTGGTGCGGATCCTGGTCAGCAGCGGCGCGCCGGTCGAGTACGGCGAAGCCCTGATGATCCTGGAATGATCGGTTGTTCCAGAAAATCCTCATCGCCAACCGGGGCGAAATAGCGCTTCGCATTCAGCGCGCCTGCCGCGAGCTCGGCATCCCGACCGTCGCTGTCCACTCGACCGCCGATTCCGAGGCGATGCACGTGCGCCTGGCGGACGAAAGCGTGTGCATCGGCCCGCCCGCCGCGAAGGACAGCTACCTCAACATCCCGGCGATCCTCTCGGCTGCGGCGATCACCGGCGCCGACGCGCTGCATCCCGGCTACGGCTTCCTGTCGGAGAACGCCAACTTCGCCGAGATGGTGGAGGCGCACGGGCTGACCTTCATCGGGCCGGGCCCGGAACATATCCGCATGATGGGCGACAAGATCGCGGCCAAGGCGACGATGGCGGCGCTGGGCGTGCCGCTGGTGCCTGGCTCGGACGGGGCGGTGGCGGACCTGGCCGCGGCGCGCATGGCCGCCGGGCGGATCGGCTATCCGGTGCTGATCAAGGCGTCGGCGGGCGGCGGCGGGCGCGGCATGCAGGTGGCGCGGCGCCCGGAGGACCTGGAGGAGGCGTTCAGCCTGGCGCGCACCGAGGCACGGGCGGCGTTCGGCAACGATGCGGTCTATCTGGAGAAATATCTCGATCGCCCGCGCCATATCGAGCTGCAGATCCTGGCCGACGCACATGGCAGCGTGGTGCATTTCGGCGAGCGCGACTGCTCGTTGCAGCGGCGGCACCAGAAGCTGCTGGAGGAGGCCGGCTCGCCGGCGATCACGCGGGCTGAGCGCGATGCGCTGGGGGCGCGGGCCACGGCGGCCTTGCGGCAGCTCGGCTACCGCAACGCGGGGACACTCGAGTTCCTGCATCAGGACGGCAGTTTCGCATTCATCGAGATGAACACGCGGCTGCAAGTGGAGCATCCGGTCACCGAGATGGTATGCGGTGTCGACCTGGTGCGGGAGCAAATTCGCATCGCCGCGGGCGCCACGCTGGGTTACGGCCAGGCGGATATTCGCTTCTCTGGCCACGCCATCGAGTGCCGCATCACCGCCGAGGATCCGGATACGTTCCTCCCGACGCCCGGGCGCGTAACGGTGTTCCACGCGCCGGGCGGGCTGGGCGTGCGGGTGGATTCGGCGCTCTACGCCGGCTACGTGGTGCCGCCCTATTACGACAGCATGGTGGCGAAGCTGATCGTGCACGCGCCGACGCGGTTGGACGCGATCAACCGCCTGCGCCGCGCGCTGGAGGAATTCGCGATCGTCGGGATTCAAACGACGGTGCCGCTGCATCAGCGGATCGTCGACGATCCGACGTTCCAGGCCGGCGACTATACCATCCATTGGCTGGAGAAGTTCGTGACGCGGTAGGATATGGTTCGTGATGCAACTGATCGCGCCGGTGAACCGCCGGTAGCCGCAATCGGCGGCGCGTGACACGCCCTCATTGCCATGACACGGGTCGCGTGATTGGCCGGTACGGCGGCTATTCCGCTGCCGCGCTCAGCGTTTTGCGCGGCAGACGCATCATCAGCAGCAGCAGCCACGCCGGCACGGTTGCCATGATCAGCAGCAGATAGATGTCGTTATAGGAGACGATCTGTGCTTGCTCGTTGATGATCCGATCGAGCAATGCCGCGCCATGCAGGGAGGCCGGATCCAGCCAGCGGTGCACTGGTCCGGCGGCTTGCAAGGCGCGATTGAACGGCGTGACGGCGCCGCCGATCATTTCGTGCATCGCCTGGGAGGTGCGCGCCACCATCGAGGTCGCGACCGAAACGCCGATCGCCGCACCGAGATTGCGCAGCAAGCTGAACAATGCGGCGCCCTCGGTGCGCATGGCTGGTGGCAGTGTGACGAAGGCCAGGACCTGGATCGGCGTGAACAGGAGCCCCATGGCACCGCCCTGAATGATGATCGCAACGATGATCTCGCGTTCCGATACGTCCGGCGTCCAGCGGCTCATCAGGAAATAGCTGTAGCAGAGCATCACCAGGCCGATCGCCACGAGCAAGCGCGCGTCAACGCGCGATGCCAGGCGCCCGGTCGCCAATGTCGTGATGCAACTGCCGAGCCCGCGTGGCGCCATGATCAGGCCGGCGGTTTCCACCGGGTACTGGCTCAGCAATTGCAGCCATGGCGTCATCAGCGCGAGACTTGACACCATGAAGATGCCGACCATGAACATCAGCAGCACGCCGGAGGCGAAGTTGAGGTCGCGGAACAATGCCGGCCGGATCAGCGGCTGGCGCGCGGACGACGCCTGTACCAGGAAGAGATAGAATCCCAGGCCGGCGAATACCGCCTCGGTCATGATCTCGCGGGAGGTGAACCAATCCAGGTCGTGGCCGCGGTCCAGCATCAACTGCAGGCTGCCAAGGCCGATTGCCAGCACACTGAAGCCGAACCAGTCGAAGCGCAGCGGCCGGGGCTCGTTGCCGCCCGGCAGGAAGATCATCAGCCCGGCGGCGGCGAGCATGCCGAACGGCAGGTTGATATAGAACACATAGCGCCAGTTATAGGTTTCGGTGAGCCAGCCGCCGACAGTGGGGCCCATGATCGGCCCCAGCATGACGCCGACACCCCAGATCGCCATGGCGAAGCCGCGCCGCTCGGGCGGGTAGATGTCGAGCAATATGGCCTGTGACAGCGGCACCAGGGCCGCGCCGAAGACGCCCTGGAAGATGCGGAACACCACCATCTGGTCGAGCGACTGGGCGGCGCCGCACAGCATCGATGTCGCGGTGAAGCCGATGATGCAGACGACATAGAGCGGCTTGCGTCCGTAGCGCGCCGCGAGCCAGCCGACCGGCGCAGTCATGATCGCCGATGCCGTGATGTAGGAGGTCAGGACCCAGGTGATCTCGTCGAAGCTCGCGGAGAAACTGCCCTGCATGTACGGCAGCGCCACGTTGGCGATGGTCTGGTCGAGCAATTGCAGCACGGTGGCGCCGATGGCGCACGCCGTGATCATCCCCCGATGGGGTGTGTCGTACTGGACTGTTTCTCCCGGCATGCTGGCGGCTTTGTTGTGGTCCGCAACGCAGGGCCGGAGCATGTAGAGAACTGGCCGCCGCCGTCAAACGGGAAGAGGCGTGCGACCGGCCGACTGACGGCCGTTGCATGTTGCCCTGCTATCCGGTGGCGGAGAAGCGCGACACGCTCAGCCCCATGTCATTGCGCGGCCCGTACCTGGGCCGATGCTATCTCGGTCGGACCAGCGCACGGCTTTCCGTGTGCCGATCCGACCGAGGTTGCTTCGTCCCGCGCGCTTCGCTCGCGGTCCTCGCAATGACAAGCATCCGCCAGCCTGGCCGCAGCTATTCCGTGGCCAGGTTCGGGCTATTCCGCGGCCAGGTTCGGGGTGAACTCCAGCGGCAGGCCCTTGTGGCCGGTCAGCCGCTCGCCTTCCTCCCACATCTCGAAAGCGCGCTTCTTCAGCGCCGGCAGCACCGCGGCGATGAGGTCCTGGTCCAGTTCCGCCGCCACGCCCGGATAGCCCGCGCGTTCGATCATCGCCGGCAGCCTGCGGCTTTCGAATTGTTCGAACGTCCACTCCAGCGGATCCTCGACCAGCGTGCGGTCGAAGTTGAGGCGGTGGTTCTTGTTGCGTGGTCCATAGTGGTAGTGCGCGTTGCTCCAGAAGCAGTCGAACGCCAGCAGTTCGGTTTCCTCGACATAGGCCTTGCCCTTGGAACCGCCGATATCGGCGAGCACATGCACCGCAAGCCCGCCGTCACCGTCCTTCAGCCGCCGCATTTCGAGACCGAAGCGGATGTTGCCGGCCTCGAACATCTCGGTGCCGCGATTGTGCTTCACGGTGTTGCGGCGAGCGACGTACATGTCGCGCGCGCAGGCCTCGACGTCGGGCAGGGCGCGCCGCACCCAGGCCATGTTGGTCGCCTTGGCGAGGTCGGCGTAACCGGCGCGCTCCAGCATCGCCGGCAGCTTCTGGCCCAGCACGCGGACGGTCCAGCCGACCGGGTTGCCATCGACGATCGGGTCCATGCGGCAATGGATGCCCATGCCGCCGCCAACGCGGAGCGGGGTCTTCAGCTCGGCATTCTCCGGGCCATAGACGTAGCTGCGCTCCAGGTCGAAGCAGTTGAAGCGGAGCAATGAGGTCTCCTTGCCGGCGACGTCGGCGACGACGTCGATGGAGACGCCCTGGTCGGTATGATCCTCGACGTTGGCATCCCAGAGCTGGTGGCGGACGACAAAGGCCAGAGGCTCGGCGGTGAAGCGGGTTCCTTGGGATTGCGGCATTTGGACGCTCCTGTGGTGGAGGGAAGTTGACGCGAGCGTAAGGGGCGAAGCGGGGCCGTTGCAAGGGTTGGGTGCCGCCGCCGCCAGGTCGCGTTCCGGCGGACAGCGACCAGGCCTTCGCGATCGCCTCCCGGCTGGATCCGATCCAACCTTCCGATGCCCATCGCGAACGCCACAATGCTCCGCTCGCTCTCCCAATATTCGCGCAGCGGCTGCAGCGTTGGCGCCGATCCACCGCGCCGCCGGCGCGAAGTCGCGCGGCGATGAGGCACCACGCAACAGGCGCGGTTCCAGGCGGATTGCCCCAACCGCCGGGTTGCTGGCGTCCACGCGGTCACCTGGCGTCATGCACACCTCGACACGTGCGTCGTGGCGCGCCCGGCCGAAGGCAGTTCGCATGCACCCGTCTATGTCCGTATCTTGCGGTCACCCTGCCCGGCTTCGAGTCGTCCCCCCATGATCGCCCTCCTCACCGGCCGCATCGACCAACTGACCGACGCCGCCGTCGTGCTCGACGTGAATGGCGTCGGCTACCTGGTGCACGCCTCCACGCGCACGCTGGCGGCGTTGCCGCAGCCTCCCGCCACCGCCCGCCTGCTGATCGAGACCCATGTCCGCGAGGACGCCATATTGCTCTACGGCTTTGCCGACCCGGCCGAGCGCGAATGGTTCCGTTTGCTCACCACCGTCCAGGGCGTCGGCGCCAAGGTCGCGCTCTCGATGCTTTCCGCGCTTTCCCCACGCGACCTGGTCGGCGCCATTGCTTCCGGCGATCGTGCCAGCCTCACCCGCGCCCCGGGCGTTGGCCCCCGCCTCGCGGCGCGATTGCTCACCGAACTGCGCGAGAAGGCCGGCGCGATGCCCAGCAGCGCCGCCGGCCTCAGCATCCCCAGTGCCCGCGCTGGCACCATGGCCGATGACGCCCTCTCGGCGTTGACCAATCTGGGCTATCGCCGCGCTGAAGCGCAGCCGGCCGTGGCGCGCGTGATCGAGCGCCTGGGCGATGCCGCCGCCATCGACGAAGTGATCCGCGAGAGTTTGAAGGAGTTGGCGCAGCCGACCACCGGATAGTCGCGATTCCGGTCACGGGTTCGACACAAACTCGGTGCTTGCTCCGGCGAATGCATGGAAATTCGCGGCACTGCCATGCTGAAGCCAATAACAACGCCAGCGGAATAACCTGATTATGTATTCACAACTGAATATTCTTTGAGCCAGATCGACGCGAATGGCTCCGCATCCAGATGATTTGCGTGCCACCTCGCCGCGCAAGGTCGGGGCGTTCCCCAGGAGACTTCTCGATGGCATCTCGGACATGGGTTGGCGGCAGCGGTAACAACAACATCTATCAGGGTCAGAACTGGTCGCCGCCGGGACCGATTGAACCCGGCGACGTCCTGTCCCTGTACAGCGGCACCGCTAACATGGCCGGCGGCGATCTGTCAGGCGACACATTGTACGTCGGGACCCAGACCAGCTATGCCTCCAGCACGCCACCCGCGGTGGTGAACCTGTCGCGCGGGGCGGATTTGACCGCGGTCGCCGCCACCGCGGGTTTTGCGGCACAGAATGTCACTTTCAATGCCTCGGGCGTCGATACGCTCAACCTGTCGATCAACAACAACTACTACGCGACGATGAATACTACGGTGAATATCGCCGCCAACGCGCGGTTGAGCGGCACCGTGGCGGTGGGTGGTCATAACGGCAATCTCATCATGAATGGCGCCGCCCACTCGGCATTCGACAACGATGGCGCGAGTTCGGTCGGTCCCAACTGCGTTGCCACCATCAATGCCAAGGTGCTTGGCATTGGCAGCTTCTCGGTCAATGCCGAATCGAGCCTGAGTTTCATGTCCGCTGTCGGACCAGGGGAGTCCGTTATTCTTGCCGGACAGGATACCCTGTCGATCGGCATGCCGCAGAGTTTTCTCGGACCGGTGGACATCGCCAATGGCGGCGGCAGCTTCACCATCGGCCTGCAGGGCATAACCAGCGCCGACAGCTACAGCTACGCGCAGGACATGCTGACGTTGTTCCATGGCAATCGGCCGATCGACGTGCTGCGCCTGACTGACAGCTCCGGCATCCAGGTCGGCGAGACCACGACCGGCGTGTTCATCGGATCAAGCTCCACCACGCTGCCGCCGGGGACTGTGCTGTTGCCGCAGCATGGCATGAGCTGAAACCGACGCGGGGGAGGCGCGGCAACGGAGCTTGCGCCGCGGCGCGACGCTGGATACGGCCGCGCCACATCCGCGCGTGGCCGTCGCAACGGCGGGCTTGCGGCCTGGCCACACAGTGCACGCGAGGATGCCAACGCCGGCGGTTGGCGTCATTTTACTAATGTTGCCGCCGATTGGCGTTACCCTGATGTTCCTGGTGGGCTTTGCCTTAAGAGCGCGGTGATATGGCCTTACGAGCGTTGGCTGCCTTTATGCTACGAAAGATGTAGCTGCGAACTGTCTTGGCGAGTGATCTTCCGTGGTGCACGATCGCAGGGCAGCTCCCCGCGGTAGCCGACTCCTTCCGACCAGTTATATAGGCACCGACGAGGAACTCACCCTGCCAGCATGAGCCAAGGCGGACCACGCATCGGTGCTATCCGCGGACCGGCCGCAGGCCCGTCTTGCCGCGGTCATTGCCGCGTCTTGCCGCCGACGCGTCATGGCCGCGGCCATGCCCGATGAGCGACACCGACCGCACCGTCACCCCCGCCCGCCGGGCCGAGGACGCCGCCGAAGCGTCCCTCCGCCCGCAGACGCTGGCGGAGTTCGTCGGCCAGAAAGCCTCACGGGAGAATCTCGCGGTCTTCATCCAGGCCGCGCGCGCCCGCGCCGAGGCGCTGGATCACGTCTTGCTCCATGGCCCGCCCGGCCTTGGCAAGACCACGCTCGCCCAGATCGTTGCCCGCGAACTGGGCGTCGGCTTTCGCGCCACCTCCGGGCCGGTGATCCAGCGCGCCGGCGACCTCGCCGCCATCCTGACCAATCTCCAACCGCGCGACGTGTTGTTCATCGACGAGATCCACCGCCTGCAACCGGCGATCGAGGAAGTCCTCTACCCCGCCATGGAGGACTTTCAGCTCGACCTGATCATCGGCGAGGGCCCCTCGGCGCGGTCGGTGCGAATCGACCTGCCGCCGTTCACGCTGGTCGGCGCCACCACCCGCGCGGGGCTGGTCACCACGCCGCTGCGCGACCGCTTCGGCATTCCGCTGCGCCTGGTGTTCTACACCCCCGACGAACTGGAGCTGATCGTCAACCGCGGTGCCCAGAAACTGGACTTCCGAATCACCCCGGAAGGCGCCGCGGAGATCGCCCGCCGTTCCCGCGGCACCCCCCGCATCGCTGGCCGGCTGCTGCGGCGCGTGCGCGACTTCGCCGCGGTGGACCACGCCGACCCGGTGGATCGCGCCGTTGCCGACGCCGCGCTCACCCGCCTGGAGGTGGATCGACTCGGCCTCGATGCGATGGACCGCCGCTACCTCCGTCGCATCGCAGAGCATCATGCCGGCGGCCCGGTGGGGGTGGAGACGCTGGCCGCCGCGCTGGCGGAAGCCCGCGACACGCTGGAAGACGTGGTCGAGCCGTTCCTGATCCAGGAGGGCCTCGTGCTGCGCACCAGCCGCGGGCGCATGCTGGGGGAGCCGGGCTGGCGCCACCTCGGCCTGGCGCCACCGGCGCCGCTTCCCGCCCAGCTCGACCTGCTGCGGGACGATGGATGAACCAACATCCTGCCGTCATCCCGCCGGATGGCCGCCATCGTTATACGGTGCGAGTCTACTATGAGGACACCGACGCCGGCGGCATCGTCTACCATGCGACCTATCTGCGCTTTGCCGAACGCGCCCGCACCGAGGCCCTGCGCGACCTCGGCATCCCGCATGCCGCGCTGTTGCAGAACTTCAACCGCATGTTCGTGGTGCGGCGCGTTGAAGTGGACTATCTCCGTGCGGCCCGGGTCGACGATTCGCTGGTCGTGGAGTCCGAGGTGCTGGAGGCGGGCGGCGCCTCGGCCACATTGCGCCAGACGGTGCGAGGCCCACATGGCGCCTGCGCCGTGCTGAGACTGAAGCTGGCGTGCGTGACGGCGGGAGGAAACACAACATCGCCCCAGGAAGCGGGCCGCCCGGCGCGGCTGCCGCCGTCCTGGCGAGCTGGGTTGCAGGCCATGCGTGATGCAGGGCCGGCGAAATCGGGTACAGGCGGCACCCCGGACGGCGCCGCATAGGGGGTCGAGGTGGATCGAGCTGTGGATGCCGTGAACCTGGCGGCGGCCGGGAGCGACCTGTCGCTCTGGGGCTTGTTCTTGCAGGCGGACATCGTGGTGAAGCTGGTGATGCTGGGCCTGCTGGCCGCCAGCATCTGGGTGTGGGCCGTGGTGTTCGAAAAGTGGTCCAGCCTGCGCAAGGTCAACCGCGAGGCCGACGGTTTCGAGGACCGCTTCTGGTCCGGCGGCAGCCTCGACGAATTGTTCGACCAGGAAGGCGTGAACCCCAATCATCCGATGGCCGGCGTGTTCGCCGCCGCGATGGGCGAATGGCGGCGCACGGTGCGAGTCGCCGGCGCCGATGTCAGCCATACCTCCGTCCGTGAGCGCATCGACCGCGCCATCGCCGTGACCGTGCAGCGGGAGATGGACCGGATGGAGCGCTGGATGGTGTTCCTCGCCTCGGTCGGCGCCACCGCCCCGTTCATCGGATTGTTCGGCACCGTCTGGGGCATCATGCACTCGTTCTCGGCCATCGCGGCGATGCACAACACCAACCTCGCCGTGGTCGCCCCCGGCATCGCCGAGGCCTTGTTCGCTACCGCGATCGGCCTCGTGGCCGCCATCCCGGCCGTGCTCGCCTACAACAAGATCAGCACGGACCTGTCGCGTTTTGCCGCGCGCCTGGAGGGCTTCGGCGCCGAGTTCAGCGCCATCCTGTCCCGCCAGACGGAGGAGAGGGCGTGATGACGGGGCGTCAGACGGGGCGTCAGACGGGGCGTCAGACGGGGCGTCAGGAGACCGGACGGGTGGGCAAGCACAACGTCTCCCCCTCCCCCCAATCCGCTTCCGCATGGGGAGGGGGAGGAGCCTGAACCATGGCCTTTGCCCTCAACACGCGCACCGGCCGCGGACGCTATCGCCCGCTCGCCGAGATCAACGTCACGCCACTGGTGGACGTCATGCTGGTGCTGCTGATCATCTTCATGGTCACCGCGCCGCTGATGACCTCCGGCGTCTCGGTCGACCTGCCGAAGACCAACGCCCAGCAGATCAATAGCGACAGCCAGCCGCTGACCGTCACCGTCAACGCCCAGGGCGATATCTACCTGCAGGATCAGCAGGTCGATCTCGACGAACTGGTGGCCAAGCTCCAGGCGATCTCGCAGAACAATCCGGATCGCCGTATCTTCGTGCGCGGCGACAAGGACCTCGCCTACGGCCGCATCATGCAGGTGATGGGCACCATCACGCTCGGCGGCTTTACCAAGGTCGCGCTGCTGGCGCAGCAGACCGGCCTGCCGCCCCCGCCGACCGCGGCCCCAACGCCCGGCACGCAGCCCGCCGCGGGGACGCAGTCTGCCGCCCCGGCGCCCACCGCTCCGGCGACCCAGGGCTCGCCCTCCGGCACCGCCTCCCCGAACCACTGAGGGCCGCGCACCGGTGCTGCAATACGTGCTGCATGGCGAGGACCGGCTTGGGCAGGGCAAGCGAGGCATGCCGCCCGCTCTGCGCCGCGGCGCCGTCATTTCCGCTGCTGTTCACGTCCTGGTCCTGGCAGCGCTACTGATCGGACTGCCCCGGTTCGAAACGCCGCCGGAGCCGCCGCCCGAGAATGCCATGTCGATGGTGTTCACCGGCCCGGCGACCACCACCCAGCTTGCGCCGCAGGCCGCGCCCACGCCCGCGCCGGCCAACGCACCGCCGTTGCCGCCGGCGCCGCCCACCAGCCAGCCGCCGAAGCCGCAGCCGATCGAGGCACCGCCGCCGCCGCCGCCACCGCCTCCGCCTCCGCCGCCCCAGACCGAGGCGCCGCCAACGCCAGCCCCGCCGACACCGACGCCGCCGCCACCACCGACCCCGGCGCTGGCCCCGCCCACGCCTCCGCCGCCGCAGGCGCCGCCGACGCCGCCGAAGCCCACACCGCCGCAGCCGCAGGCCCAGCCGCTGCCGTTGCCGCCACCGCCCGCCCCGGCGCCGCCGGCCGAAGCGAGCGTCACCTCGCAACCGCATCCCACCAAGAATACCGCGGCGAACAGTCAGGCCCTGGACAACACGCTGGAAAAGCTGCGCCAGCTCATGCAGCAGAATCAGGCGCCGACGCATCGCTACAACCCGCAGGCCGGCGGCGCCCCCAATGGTGGCGGCAGTCCGCTGGGCAACGACACCGCCGCCCTGTCCACCGCCCAGCGCGGCGCCATCGGCGATCACGTCCGGCCTTGCTGGACCGACACGCCCGGCACGCTCGACCTGGACAAGATGTGGGTCCTTCTCACCGTGACGACCGACGCCAGCGGCGTGGTCCGCAAGGCGCAGGTGGCGGATCAGGACAAGGACCGCGTCGCTGGGGACCCGCGTTTGCTCGCCTTCTCCGGCCGCGCGATCAACGCGGTGATGGACGCCGCCTGTGCCACGTTGCCATTGCCGCAATCGATGCTGGGCAAGGTCAACGTGCTGACCTTCCGGTTCAGTCCGTAACGAGCCTCTGATTTCCTGTCCGACCCGTCACCTGCTGAAAGACTGCCCATGATTGATCTTCCCCGCCCCGCCATCGGCCGCCGCCCCCTGCTGCTCGGCGCGGCCGGCACAGCCATGGCGCTGGCCGCGCGGGTGCCGGTGAGGGCGCAACCGGCCCCGCCGCCCGCCACCGCACCCGGCGCACCCCCGGCCACGGCGCCCGGTGCCCCGGGCGAGCCCAGCGCCGTGATCACCGTGGATCGCGCCCGCGCCGCCCCGATTCCCATTGCCATTCCGGACTTCGCGGGCAGCGACGGCGACTCCGCGCAACTCGGCCGCAACATCGCCGGCGTGGTCACCAGCGACCTCGGCAATTGCGGCTTGTTCAAGCCGTTGCCGCCCGCTTCGTTCGTCAACGTGGCGCCCGGCCAGGGCGAGATCCCCAATTTCCAGAACTGGGCGGCGATCGGTGCCCAGGCGCTGGTCACCGGCGCAGCGCAGGCCCAGGGCGGCGGCAACATTCGCGTCGAGTTCCGCCTGTGGGACGTGCTGCCGCAGGCGCAGATCCAGGGCACCGCCTACACCACCACGCAGGCCAACTGGCGCCGCATCGCCCACATCATTGCCGACGTGATCTATCAGCGCCTGCTGGGTGAGCAAGGGTATTTCGATACCCGCGTCTGCTACATCGCCGGGACGGGACCGCGCGATCGCCAGACCAAGCGGCTGGCGATCATGGACTATGACGGCGAGAACAACCGCTTCCTCACCGATGGCCGCTGGCTGGTGCTGACGCCGCGCTTCCACCCGACGCGCGACGAAATCGCCTTCATGAGTTACGCCTACGATCGCCCGCGGGTTTACTTGTTCGATCTGCAGACCGGGCGGCAGAGCATGCTGGGCGACTTCCCCGGCATGACTTTCGCGCCGCGCTTCTCCCCCGACGGTTCGCGCGTGATCATGTCGCTGGCGCAGGGCAGCGGCTCCGACATTGTGGTGGTGGAGCTGGGCAGCCGATCGACGCAACGGCTGACCAATGCCAACTCGATCAACGTCAGCCCATGCTACAGCCCGGACGGATCGCAGATCGTGTTCAATTCCGACCGCGACGGCGATCCGCAGCTTTACATCATGGGCGCCGACGGCGGCGGCGCGCGGCGCATCAGCTTCGGCAGCGGCCGGTACGGCACGCCGGTGTGGTCGCCGCGCGGCGACCTGATCGCCTATACGCGTTACGGCGGCGATCTGAGCGATTTCAACATCGGCGTGATGCATCCGGACGGCAGCGGCGAGCGCATTCTGGCGCAGGGCTGGGATGTCGAAGGCCCCACCTGGGCACCGGGCGGCATGGTGATGATGTTCCAGAGCGAAACCCGCTCGATGAATGCGCGCGGCCAGGGGTACTCCTCGCATCTGGTGTCGACCGACATCACCGGCTTCAACCAGCGCACGGTGACGACGCCGACCAACGCGACGGACCCGACGTGGTCGCCGCTGGGGATGTAGCGCGACGCGGCCCGCCGCGGACGTCAAACGGCACAGACCCCTCGGCGCATGAGTACTGTATCGCCCAGTCGACAGGCACGACAGCGACGCCCAATCGAGCCTTGCCTCACTTCGCCAGGATGCGCGCCAGCTCCAGCAGCTCGGTATTCACCGGCTTGATCCGCCCGACCACTTCGCCGAGCGGCGTGCGCGTCAGCATGTTGTTCTGCCAGCCTACCAGCACGCCGGTCTCGCCATCGCCGAGGGCCTTTACTGCCCCCACGCCCATCCGGGTCGCCAGGATGCGGTCGAACGCGGTGGGTGAGGCCCCGCGCACCACGTGTCCAAGTGTCGTGGTACGCAGCTCGAATCCAGTCGTATGCTGATGCGCATCGACATAAGCCAGGATCCGGCCGGCATTTTCCTTCACGCCTTCCGCGATCACCACGATCGCATGGGTCTTGCCGCGCTCGAACGCGGCGCGCAGCCGCTGCACGATCTCCCCCGCCGAGACTTCGAATTCGGGCGTCGAGATCACCTCGGCTCCGCCCGCAAGTCCCGCCATCAACGCGAGATAACCGCAGTCGCGCCCCATCGTCTCCACCAGGAAGGCGCGGCTGTGCGATGATCCGGTCGTGCGCAGATGGTCGATCGCGTCGAGCGTGACGTTGATCGCGGTGTCGGCGCCGATGGTGATGTCGGTGCCGAGCAAGTCGTTATCGATCGTGGAGGCGATGCCGACCACCGGCACGCCAAGCTCGCTCAGCTTGTACGAACCGGTCTGCGACCCGTTGCCGCCGATCACCACCACGCCGTCGATGCCATACTGTGCCAGGTTGCGCAGTGCCTTCGACCGGCCGCTCTCCTCGCGGAACTCGGCGCTGCGCGCGCTGCCCAGGAAGGTGCCGCCCATCTGGATGATGCCGCCCACGTCGCGCGCGCTGAGCAAGCGGAACTGCCCGTCGACCAGGCCCTGCCAGCCCTGGCGGACGCCATGTACCGTCATGCCCTGGTCCAGCGCGCTGCGGGTGACGGCGCGGATGGCGGCATTCATGCCGGGAGCGTCGCCACCACTGGTCAGGACCGCGATATGCTGCATAGCAGCAATGCTATGACAGTTTCCGCGTGGGCGTCCACTCGCATGCGGGCAAGCCCGCGGTAGTTGTCGCCGGCGGGCGCCACGGCGTGACATTGAATTCGGACGGACTTGCCCGCGGGGGCGAGCGCCGCGCCGGCAACATAATTGCGGTGGTTGGTGCGGGCCCCGCTCGCCGGCTCACGCAGCACAGTGGTGCAAGCCGACGCCGGTGGCCGTCGGTTGAGGCTCAAGTGGGGCCGTATCTTATCGCGCGACGATCTACCGGACCTACGCGGCAAGCAATCGAAACTATTTTCAGCGTCCAGGCTTTGCTACAAAATTCTTGACTTTCGAAAGTTCTGTTGGTAATTTACCGTCAGCGTTTGCGGCGTCGGCACAGACACTCGATCCGATAATGTCGGATGTGCAAGCCGATGATCGGCCGGTATCACCTGGTTGCGGTCCAATCCGCTATGTCATGGCCTCGCAGCCGAACGATTCCGTTGGGATGCAGGAAAGCGAGCCATGGCCCGTACACCGTCGTCCGATCCTGAACAACGGGAGCTTGGCGAGTTTCAGGGGCTGATTGAGCGTAACAGCAATTTCCGCACCCAGGCGTTTGATCACAATCTTGGGCGCAACGTTCGCGTGGCCAAAGTACTGACGATCGTACGGATGCTGCGCGCGGCACATAAACCGCTAAAGGGATCGGTTACCTGCACCAAAGCAGAAATGCAGAATTTTTCGTCGGACCAGACCATGACAATACTTGGTCTGCCGGCAGGCCCCACGCAGGCAGCGCATTTTCTCCCTGGAACACTATGCATCGGCGGAACGCCGCTCTGGGGCTACATCAGTGACGCGAAGTTCAAAGGCAAGGTTGAGTTCCTGTTCGGCGAGGTGGAGCATTTGCCTGCGGTCTTTAATCAGGCGGATACCAGCGCGGAAGCAAGCCGGACTGCGGGCGGGCTGTGCGCGGCGCTTGCTATGGCCTGTGCCGCCATCATCGAGCCCTCGCATGGCAATGATGCCGCCCACCTGATGAAGTCCGCCTGGGAGCAATGGTCGAACGGCGCCTTGATCGGCCTGCGTACCGCCATTGCCGGCAAGAGCGAAAAGGGCGTGATACCGCCATTGGTCAAGGACAGCGAAGGGAACATCACGCCGGAATCGTTGGACGCTCGAGACAACGCCAGCATGTCCGAATCGAATCGTGATCAGGCCGTCCGGATACTTGGCTATTACATTGAGGATCAGGAGCAACGGGACTGGAACTGGGTTGCCGGTCCGTGCCGCCCCAGGATCGCGGAAATCGAATCGGCATTTCGGGTATGAAGTGTTTGCCGGCAGACGCCGTGCGGTCAGCCACCGGCGATCAGCGTGCAAATACCCCGGCAAATGCCGTGTCCCACGTTACGAATCTCAAGCAATGGCGCCAGAACCAATTTCCCACCGGAGGTCGCGAAGCCGCCGTTCGCAGATGAACTGACCTCAGCGAGACAGCCTTGGGGTGGTGACGGCCCGCACCACAGCGTTACTCGTTGCCGTTATGGTCGGTGCTTGCGCACGGCGTGCTTGCATTGCGCGCGCATCCGCAGCGAGCCAGTACCAGTGCTCGCCCAGTACCAGTGCTCGCCCAGTACCAATGCTCGCCCAGCACCAATGCTCGCCCTGACCGAGCGGTCCGATGCAACGGCGGGGTCTACGCGACGGCCAAACGCCGCCGGTCAACGTCACGCCCCGCGCACCGCAGCCGGCCCCCGGCTCGTGCGGCCGGAACTCAACACCCGACCCCTCCCGTGCCCGGCCCCCCAGCGGCTATAACCCCGCCATGCCCCACCACCTCGAATTCCTCGCTGTCCCCGGTATCCCCATGGTCCAGCCGGGCGATGACCTCGCCGCGCTGATCGCCGCCCGCGCGCCGGCATTGCAAGACCGCGATGTCATCGTCATCGCCCAGAAGATCGTCTCCAAGGCGGAGAACCGCGGCGTCGATCTCGCCACCGTCACCCCATCCCCGCGCGCCATCGAACTGGCCGCCGAGGTCGGCAAGGACGCTCGCCTCGTCGAGGTCATCCTCGCCGAATCCACCCGTGTCGTCCGCTCTCGCCCCAATTTGCTGATCATGCAGCACCGGCTGGGCTTCGTCATGGCCAACGCCGGCGTGGACCACTCCAATGTCGCCCCCGCCGACGGCATCGACCGCGCCCTGCTGCTGCCGCTCGATCCCGACAAATCCGCCACCGCCATCCGAGCCAGGCTGGAGGCCAGCGCCGGCGTGCGCCTGGCCGTCATCATCAGCGACAGCTTCGGCCGGCCGTGGCGGCGCGGCACGGTGGGCGTGGCAATCGGCTCCGCCGGCCTGCCCTCCCTGATCGACATGCGCGGCCAGCCTGATTTGTTCGGCCGCATCCTGGAAGTCACCGTCATCGGTTTCGCCGACGAGATCGCCGCCGCCGCCGGCTTGCTCCAGGGCCAGGCCGGCGAGGCCCAGCCAGTGGCGATCGTTCGCGGCCTCACCTGGACGGCGCGCGACGCCCCGGTTAACGAACTGGTGCGTCCACCCGAGGAGGATTTGTTCCGGTGATCATCGCGCTCTCCGGCGGCGTCGGCGGTGCCAAACTGGCGCTCGGCCTGTCGCGCATCCTCCCGCCCGAGGACTTGCTCGTCGTCGTCAACACCGGCGACGATTTCGAACATCTGGGCCTGTCGATCTCCCCCGATATCGACACCGTCATGTACACGCTGGCCGGCCTGGCGAACCGCGAGCTCGGCTGGGGCCGCGCCGACGAGACCTGGTCCTGCATGGAAACCCTGGCCACGATCGGCGGCGATACCTGGTTCCGCCTGGGCGACCGCGACCTCGCGGTTCACATCGAACGCACCCGCCGCCTGCGCGCGGGCGAAACGCTATCCGGCATTACCGACGACCTGTGCCGCCGCCTCGGCGTCGCCCAGCGCGTATTGCCAATGAGCAACGATCCGGTCCGCACACGCTTGCTCACCCCCACCGGCTGGCTGGATTTCCAGGACTATTTCGTGCACCAGCGCTG
>DATJNA010000003.1:0-4258 GCA_035508435.1 Acetobacteraceae bacterium
TCCATTTGCAGCACGTCCAGCGGCCAGCTGGTCTTCAGGCTGCCCGGGACGGGTCGAAATCGCTGCGTCGCCACCGCTGCACCCTCACGGGCCCGCACCACGTCAGGAACCGGCTTCGCAGCCACGCGCCGGCGCACGGCATTAAGGCTTGGCGGCTTCAGAGCCGCCTTGCGGCAGTCCTGCTCGACAGCGTCGAACAGCGCCGCGCCCGAGAGCTTCTGACGGGTGAGATAAAACCGCTCGATGCAGCCTTCGATGATGGCAGCGATTGCCGGGGCAAGGCGGTCCGCACCCTTCGGCATGCCGCCGGAACCTGGTACCAGGCTGGTCGTTCGTGGATCGGTCCGATAACGCCGCACCAGCTCGTAGAGCTGGCTCTTGCCCAGACGCAAACGGGCGCACGCGTCCGTCACAGCCTGGCGTGATAGCCGCGCATCCGCGGCCAGAGGCCGTACAACCGCCTCCCGCCGGCAGGCCTCCTGCCAAACCGGCTCCGGAATATCCGCCAGCGCCCGCGGATGCTGCGCGCCCAAACCACCCTCCACGCGTGTGTTGGGTTTTCCGGCCCAATGCCGTACTTTTCCGGGCCA
Source organism: Acetobacteraceae bacterium (assembly GCA_035508435.1). Lineage (GTDB taxonomy): Bacteria > Pseudomonadota > Alphaproteobacteria > Acetobacterales > Acetobacteraceae > JASHVB01. The sequence continues at coordinate 591 of DATJNA010000003.1, forward strand.
ACAGCGTAGTTTCCGGAGCAATGCGGACGCGTGAAGTCATTGGGACAATTCAATGTCCGTTCCAGTACAATGCGGAACGCGACAGTCACCGCAGGGCGGCCGGTGCCGCCCCGAAACCGCCCCGCGGAGGCCCCTGCCCCATGGCCGTGCTCGACCTCGACGCCGCCCTCGCCGCCCTCGACCGCCTGGTCGCCATCGCCGAAAGCGACACCGGCCAGTCCCGCCGGGTGGCGAATTTTCTGCTCGCCTGGTGGAACGCCGGCGACTGCGGCGGCTTCGACCTCACGAATCTCTGGATGCTCGACCGCGCCATCGCCGAGGACATCCTCACCGTCATGTGGCTGATCGCGGTGAAGCACGAGTATCCGAGCGCCTACGGCCGCGGGCCGCAATTCCAAGAGCTGGTGGCAGCCTGGCGGCCCGGCCTCGTGGCACCCCGGGAGGCGGACCGTGGCTGACCGCCCCCATCGGCCGTCGGCCGCCCCCTGCCCTGCCCCTGCAGCGACCGGCGCCGCGCGGCGATGACGGACGACCGCGCCGTCGAGGATCGAGTGCTCCCGGAGGACGTGGCGACCTCCGTAGGCGACAACGACGCGGACAGATCGGCCCTGGTCATCCTCCGCCCGACAGGGCCGATCGGCAGCGACGCGGCGTCCGTCAGTGCCTGGTTCGACACCATGGTCGACAGTGACGCGCCGGTGCTGGACGGCTCCTTGGCCGCCGAGCGCGAGGCAGCAGAAACCTATGCCCGCATGGCCAAGGCCGAGAACACGCGCCGTGCCTACCGCGCCGCGGTGCGCGCCTGGTGCGCCTGGTGCGACAAACGCGGCCTTACCCCCCTCCCCGCCGCCGGCGCCGATGTCGCGGCCTTCCTGGCCAGCGAGCGCGGCCGCGGCCTCACCCCGGAAACCCTGAAGCTGCGCCGCGCCGCCATCCGCTATCTGCACCGCGCCGCCGGCTGCGCCGTGCCGACCGATGACGTGGCGGTCTCCGAGACCATGGCCGGCATCAGCCGCCAGGCCGCCCGCCAAGGCGAGACCCCGCGCAAGAAGGTCGCCGCCACCGCCGCCATCCTGCGCCAGATCCTGGCCCCGATTCCCGACGACCTCAGGGGCCTGCGCGACCGCGCGCTGCTGCTCACCGGCTTCGCCGGCGCGTTGCGGCGCGCCGAGCTGGCTTCGATCCGCGTCGAGCAGCTGGAACAGACCGAACGCGGCCTGCGCCTCACGTTGCCGCAGACCAAGGGATCGCAGACCGACGCGGTGACCGTCCCCCTGCCTTACGGCCAGACCGAACTCTGCCCGGTGCGCGCGCTCGCCGCGTGGCAGAAAGCCGCCCGCATCACCGCCGGCCCAGTGTTCCGCCGCATCTGGCTGCCCAGGAAGGTGCCGCCGGATCAGCCCCCTCCCCTGCCCCGCATCGGCAGCCAGGCGATCACGCCCTGGGCGGTCGCCGCGATCGTCCAGGCGCGCGCCGCGGCGGCCGGGTTCGGCGGGCGGGAGTTCGGCGGCCACAGCCTGAAACGCGGCGCGCTCACCACCGGCATGGACCGCGGCGTGCATCCGGCCAAGCTCAAGCGGCTCGGCCGGCACAAGAGCTTCGACGTGCTCGGCGAGTATCTGGAATTCGGCGACCTGTTCGAGGGACACCCGCTCACCGGTGTGCTGTAGGGAGCAGTCAACTGGGTGCGACGAGGTCTTCCTGCTGACCGGAATCGTGCCTACGTCGGAGCGCCGCGCGACGCCTCATCACATCAGACGATTTCACGCCACCTTGGATTCCAGATATTCAGGACACCCTCGAGGGCCTCAGCGACGATGTTCTGGGCCTGCCTGCCCTCCATCACGGACATGAGCTTCAGCCCGCGGGCGATTTGCTCTGGCACACGGGCATGGACAACGGCAAGCGATACGGTCTCCCGAGGCTTCATCCGGATGCCTTCAGTCGGCGAAGCAGGTGGCGCCGAAGCCCCCTCCCCTGCCCTGCTCGCCACCATTGCGGGTTGTTGTTCCGCCGGCGGCGGGACTGGGTCGAAATGCGCCGGCGCCGGTTGACGTTCGCCAATTGTGGCCGCTACTTCAGCTGCGGTATCCCGAGCGGCTGCGTCTTCCGGCCGCCGCTTGCGACGAATGAGGGTAGCTGCGTCAAGCGGCTGCGGATCTACGGCCACGGCGTACCTCCTTTTCCAAGCGTGCCTTCACGGCAGTCCATAGGTCGGCGATTTCCTCGGCGGATTTGCTGAGAGCCTTCAGCTCGCTCACCGTCCGTCCGTCCGTCATTGAGCTGCGAAAGTCCTGCCGCGTGCGGATGATGACCGGTTTCCCGTCGGCGGCAGCTACGGTCCCGTGCTGGCTGAGCAAGGTAAGCGCTTGGTTGGTTAGCTTTCCGTTGGTTGATGCGTTGTTGATTACGAAGAGCAACGGCTTGTTCTGCTCTTCGATCAGGTCCAGCGTTTCACCGATGGCGCGCAGGTCGTTCGGCGACGGGATGACCGGCGCCAGCACCAGGTCGGCTACCCCGATCATATCTGCCACGTCCGTCGTGGCGGCAGGAGGCGTGTCAATGATTACCAGAGCCACTCCGGACTGCCTGAGGGTGGCCAGAGTGTGCTTAATCCCCGCCTTTGCCAGGGCGTCTGGGCCTACACATAGCGGCTCGTCAGCCTTTCTCTCATCAAACCAACCAGTCAGGCCTTGCATCGGGTCTGCATCGATTGTTGCAACGGGGCCATCCCCGCTTCTTATGGCCTCGACCGCGAGGTGCGCCGCCAACGTTGTTTTCCCGGCGCCTCCCTTGCGGCTGGCGATTACGACGACTTGCATAAAGGCGTGCCCCATATCCCCGTTGCGCGGAAGATCGACCAACCCTTTGCCGCAGGGCGAGCTTGGAGGCAAGTTGATTTTAGTGTGCGCGCACCCAAAATCGATTAACGCTGCGTCGGCCGTTGACGGCGTATCACGCCGATCATTCTCATCCGCGCTCCGCCGCCTGCTATCCAGATAGCTATCAGGCTATCTTGATAGCAGGCGGTAGCAAGTCGCTACTTGTGGCATAGACTGCCCCTCTGGTGCCCTGCGGACGGGCTGTGCGTTGCGCGACGCGACTGCGTCGCTGTCCCGCCTGGCCGCGTGGGTCAGGCCTGTGTGACGGACCTCCGGCGCGCTCATGCAGCGCATGTCTCGCACAAGAAGGCGTTCGATGTCGCCCAATGTCTTCCGCCCTCCGATTCGCGACTGGCTGAGAGTGTCCTTGATTTAGGTTGCGGTCGCCAGGGAACAGGCGGCCAGTCGAACAACCCCTGGATCAGGATGCAGGTATTCTTCACTACCCAGGATCCAGAGCATCAGCGCGTCGTTCATCCCAAGTCGGAGGCGCGCCCAGTCGCTCTCGTTCGCGTCGCTCACGCCAGCCCCATGGGTAACACGGGACAGGGAAGGGCAGGGGCCTTGCGCATGGGGTGAACCGATAAAGTCGGCTAGGTCCCGCTTGATGGCCCAGTGACCGCGAAGCTGTGCGTTTTGGCCACCGCGAAGAACCGCCTCGTTTCCGCCTCTTCAGGCTGCCAAACTGCGGATTCAGGCGGGGATGGAACCCACTTTTGACATTTCGCCGGTCCGTGCTGGCCAGGGTGCATCGGGGAAGGCTGGCATTTCCGGGAGCCAGAGCAT
>DATJNA010000004.1:0-2837 GCA_035508435.1 Acetobacteraceae bacterium
TCCTTGGCGATCTTCTGCGGTACGAAGAACCCATCATCAGCAAACTGGAGTAGGCTCATGGCCTGACCGGGACCCGTATATCACATTAGTTGACGTCGTATGGCGCCTATTTTTGTGGCATTCAAGGGTGCTGGTTGCGCACCTTCCCTCTCGTGGGTGCTTTATCGCCGTATTTTGCGACGCGGCCGACGCCCCGGGGGCTATAGCCTAAGCCCTGCTGCGCCGGTGACATTTGCTCGATAATTCGCCCACCACCTTGCGACAGGCGATCTTGCCGGACTTGTTCCGGTTATGTCCCTCGAAGCGTGTTGAGGCCCGTTGACCACGGCAGGGCAATCGCATTTCAAAGCTGTGCCAGCAACTGCGTGAGATAGGCATCGTCCCACCCGGCGCGCTTGAGCTTGCCGCGGAGCGATCCCTTGGCCGGGTCCTTCTGCACAAGGTTCATTGCCATGTGGCGTAGCACCGCCGCCTCGTCGCGGTCAAAGCGGGCGCGCGGGGCCTCCTCCGTCGTGCCATGCCGGCGCAGCGCGGCGACCTCGCGCATCCACCATGCCAGATGCGCCTCCATCGCCGCCCAACTGTCGAAGCGGTGGCCGGCCAGCGCGTTGCGCTTGACATATTTGACGCCGCTTTCGTCCTTGCCCTTGGTTCGGGCGCGATACGGCGCGCAGGCACGTGGGGTGATGTCCCAGTAGCGGGCAAACGCCACCAGCCGGGCGTTGAACCGCACCTCGCGGGTGGCCGGGTCGTGGTGGTCCACCAGCGCCCGCGCGTTGTCCAGCAGCACCTCGTGCGGCACCCCGCCGAAGTGCCGGAAGGCCGCTTCCAGGCCGGCAAACCACACCGGCTGACGCTCGTGGCGGAACGCCTGCACATACAACAGGCGCGAGTAGCCCAGCGTGGCGACAAACAGGAACACCGGCACCATCGCACCGCCGAGCGACACCCGCCGCTGGCCGAAGTCGATCTGCAACTGACGTCCCGGCGGCGTCTCGAACCGCAGCGTGACGCGCGCTGCTGCTGCGAGCTCGGCGCGGAACGGCGCAACCGCACGCTCCAGCGTGCGCAGCGACACCGCGATACCGCGTTCCCGCTGCAGGTCCTGGCGCACCACGTCGCCGTTGCCGTGATGGCGGATCAGCCGCTCGCGCAGCCACCCAAGCTCACCGGCCAGCTTCGACTGCCGGCCACCGCGGCGATAGCCGCGCCACTCGCCCGCCGCGAGGTGGTGCTGCACCGTGGTCCGGCTGCAGCCCAGCTCGCGCGCAATCCGTCGCGTTCCCCATCCCAGATCATGCAGCCGAAGCATCGCTGCCACTGCCTCCGGTGTCTGCACCGGCTCCCCCCGCGGTTGTTCCAACCGCAACGGAGCCGCCGCTTCCGGCAACAAATCCATCCGTCTCCCTCCCATTCAGGGGGGACCAGATTTCACTGTCGCCACCGGACCAGTTTTCACTGTCGCCTGACAGTGGCGTAGAGAATGGTCGCGAAAGGGGGCGCACGGCCGGTCGGTGCGGAGTGGCAATCAGGGACCGGCGAGGCAATATCCGTCGGCGGATTTGATGATGAGGCCGGCCGCGGTCATGGGTAAGCGGGGTCGCAGCGTCACATTGCTCGGCGCGGACCGTTTAGCGCCAAATGCCGCCGGTAACGGGAGAGGGCGGTATGGCGAAGCGCGCCTCGCAGGCGGGGGATGCTCGTACGACTGATCGTACGAGCGCTGGCCGGGCAGGTCTCGAGCTGATCCCCTGCGACAGGCGCCGCCGTTGGACTGCCGAGCAGAAGCACAAGATCGTAGCTGACGGCACGCAGCCGGACATGTCGGCTGCGATGGTGGCTCGCAAGCACGGTATCACCACAAGCCAGTTCTATGCCTGGCGGCAGCAGCTGTTGCTGTGGCGGGGGATCGATGCCGGTGCCGACTTCGTGCCGGACCCGGTGAGCGCCGATGCGACGTTGAGCGCGACAGAGCCGGATACCGCCATGACGGCAGCTCCGGGGCCGGCCACTCCGACGCCATCGGCCGCACCGGTGCCGCGCATGCAACCAGACGAGCGGATCGACGCACCGTTGCCAGCTACTTCGTCAATGGACGGCCCGGACGATGATTCCGCCGCCAAGCGCGCTCGTACGATCCATGGTACGAGCGTGCTCGACATTCCGCTCACCATACGAGCGGGTTGCGATCAGGCCGACCAATCCGGCGACGCCACACCGACCGGGAGCTTGGCTTATCTGTTACGCTGCTTCCGCCACGGGTACAGGATCGACCACATCGGGCGGTCGCCAGTTCCAGGGCAGCAGTTGCTCAAGTTGGTGGCTCTTGGTGCCGCCGGAGACCAGACGTTTGAGCACGTCAGTCAGCCAGGCGAGCGGCTCGACGCCGTTCAGCTTCGCCGTGCCGATCAGCGTCAGTGCTATAGCCCAATGATCAGCGGCGCCGTCCGATCCAGAGAACAACGCATTTTTCCGAGCGATTGCTACGCCCTTCATGCCGCGTTCAACAACGTTGGTGTCGATCTCCAGCCGCCCGTCATTGAGGAACAGTACCAGGCCCGACCAGTGCCTCAGCGTGTAGCCAATGGCATCCGCCAGCGGCGAGCTGCTCGACAGGCGCGCCAGTGTGGCTTTCAACCAGGTATGCAGGGCCTCGATGATTGGCTGGCTTCGCTGTTGGCGGACCGCACGCCGGTACTCGGCCGGCTGGCCGCGGATCTCAGCCTCAATCGCGTAGAGCCTGGCAATCTGAGCGAGGGCTTCAGCGGCGAGCGGCGACTTGGTCGATGCGTGGAACTCGTAGAAGCGTCGCCTGCAATGGGGCCAACAAAAAACCA
>DATJNA010000005.1:0-64308 GCA_035508435.1 Acetobacteraceae bacterium
GATCGGACGGTCCGAGCAGCTCTACGAGGAGGCGCGCCAGGTCGGACTGACCACGGAAAAGTTCATGCTGGACGGGCGGCATATCGGCACCGGCGGCGGCAACCACGTGGTGATGGGCGCCGCCTCGCCCGCCGATTCGCCGTTCCTGCGCCGGCCCGATCTGCTGAAATCCCTGCTCGGCTTCTGGCACAACCATCCCAGCTTGTCGTATCTGTTCTCTGGTCTGTTCATTGGCCCGAGCAGTCAGCATCCGCGCATCGATGAGGCGCGGCAGGACAGTTTGGCGGAACTGGAAATCGCCTTCTCGCAGATCAGTCCGCAGCAGGAAACGCCGCCCTGGCTGGTGGACCGGCTGTTCCGCAACATCCTGGCGGACATGACCGGCAACACGCATCGCACCGAGTTCTGCATCGACAAGCTGTACACGCCGGAAGGCGGGGCGGGGCGGCTCGGACTGGTGGAGTTCCGCGCGCTGGAGATGCCGCCGCACGCGCAGATGGCGGCGGCGCAGATGCTGCTGATGCGGTCTGCGTTGGCGGCGTTCTGGGAGGTGCCGTACGAGCGGCGGCTGGTGCACTGGGGCACGCGCGTGCACGACGATTTCATGCTGCCGCATTTCGTGGCGCAGGATTTCGCCGATGTGCTGGAGGAGATGCGCGCGCTCGGCTATCCGCTGGACCGCGCCTGGTTCGAACCGCATTTCGAATTCCGTTTCCCTCGCATCGGCGAGGTAACGTTACGCGGCGCCACGCTGGAACTGCGCCACGCGCTGGAGCCGTGGCACGTATTGGGTGAGGAAGCGATACAGGGCAGCACCGCGCGCTATGTGGACAGCTCCGTGGAGCGGGTGCAGGCGCGCGTGGATGGCTGGGTGGAGGAGCGCTACGTTCTGGCGTGCAACGGAAGCGCAGTGCCGCTGACGCGCACCGACCGCGAGGGAGAGTATGTCGGCGGCGTCCGCTTCAAGGCCTGGCAGCCGCCGAGCGCGCTGCATCCACTGATCCCGGCGCAGACTCCGCTGATCTTCGACATCTACGACCGCTGGACGGGGCGTTCTCTGGGCGGGCTGACGCATCACGTGGCGCATCCCGGCGGGCGCAGTTACGAGCGATTCCCGGTGAACGCGAACGAGGCGGAGGCTCGGCGCAAGGCACGCTTCTTTTCGATCGGCCACACGCCCGGCCCAATGGCGGCGCCGGTCGTGGCGCACTCGCGCGAACACCCGCGGACGTTGGATCTGCGGCGGGTACAGTGACGGGATGGCAGTCTGACTGAGTGCGACAGCGCCTCGCCGGCCCCTACCGATTAATTCTCAACTGCCCGTGATGCTGCCTCACGCACTCGCCGCCTGGCGCCGCCTCCTGTAACAGAGACGCCATGACAGAAACCGGACGGGACACGTCTGGCCCGCCGGTTGGGGCCGGGAGCGGGCTCCGCGACTTTCCGATCGACCGGGACGAGATCCTGGCGCTTGCCGAGCTCTCGGAAGGCATCGGCCTGTGGCACCTCGACCTGGCCGAGTTGATGTTGCACGGCACACCGTCATTCTTCCGCATGATGGGGCTGCCGCCCACCTCCGACCCCGTCCCGGTCGAGGTCACCAAGGCGGTGCGCCATCCGGAGGACTTTGCGCGCGTCCAGCAAACGTATCGCCATGCCATGGACAGCGGCCTCGACCGCTGCGAGGTGACCTTTCGCATCATCCGGCCGGACGGCGAGACGCGCTGGATCCTTGGCCGTGGTCATGTCATTCGCGACTCCGCCGGCCGCCCCGTCCGCTACACCGGCGTCAATATCGACGTGACGGAATCCAAACGCGCGGAAGCGGCACTCCGCGAAAGCGAGGCGCGCTTCCGCCGGGTGTTCGAGCAAAGCCCGCTCGGCAAGGCCACCGCCGGTGCCGATTTCCGCCTGCGGGAGGTCAACCCGGCACTGTGCCGCATGCTCGGCTACGAGCCGGAGGCACTGATCGGCCGCAACTTTCTCGATCTCGTGCATCGCGACGATCGCGACGCCTGCGCTGCCGCAGGCCAGGCCCTGCTGTCCGGTGCCGCGCCGCAGATCCAGATCGAGGAGCGCTTCCTGCATTGCTCTGGTGAGGCGTTCTGGGTCAACGTCACTGTCGGCCCGATCCGCGATCCCGAGGGCCGCATCTTGTACAGCCTTGGCATCATCGAGAACATCGACGATCGCAAGCGCATGACCCAGGCGTTGCAGGACAGCGAACACCGCCTGCGCGAGCTGAATGAGCGGCTGGCACAGGCGGCGCAGGAACGCGGTCAGCAGCTCGCCTCCAGCCGCGCGCAGTTGCAGGCGTTCTTCGACAATTCCCCGGATTGGCTCACCCTGATCCGCGCCTCACCCGATGGCCGCTTCGTCTTCGTTGACGTCAATCCAACCACGGAAGTGGCCTACGGCCGCTCCCGCGAGGACGTCGTGGAGCATGAGGTGGCGGAAGTACTGGGTGCCGACCAGGCGGTGGTGCCGCTGCACTACCTGCACGAATGTGTCCGCACCGGCGTCACGCAGCGCTACCAGGCACATCGCACGCTGGCCGGCCGCACAACAACGATCGACGTGATGTTCGTCCCGGTACCGCCGCAGACGGGCAACCCCGACCGCTACATCCTCACCACCGCCCGTGATCTGACAGAGCATGCGGAGTTGGAGGCGCGACTCCGCCAGGCGCAGAAGATGGAAGCGATCGGCAAGCTCACCGGCGGCGTCGCGCACGACTTCAACAACCTGCTCGCCGTGATCACCGGCAATGCGGAGCTGGCCAAGCGGCGGGGCGCGGCCCACCTGCCGCGGCTGCTGGAGAACATCCTGCGTGCCAGTGAGCGCGGCACCGCACTGACGCGGCAGTTGCTGTCGTTCTCGCGCCGCCAGGCCGCCAATCCGCAGGTGATCGACCTGCGCGTCGAAGTGCCGCGCGTCGCCGAGATGCTGCGCGCCTCGCTGCGCCGCAACGTGCGTCTCGCCGTCTCGGTCGCCGACGAACTGTGGCCGATCGAAGTCGATCTCGCCGAGTTCGAAATCGCACTGCTGAATGTCGCCGCGAACGCGCGCGATGCGATGCCGGACGGCGGCACGTTCAGCATCGACGTGCGCAACGGCACCGCGACCGACTCCGAGCATGTCGTCATCGCCGTGCGCGATACGGGAACCGGGATCGCGCCGGAGGTGCTGGGCAAGGTGTTCGATCCGTTCTTCACCACCAAGCAGCCGGGCGAGGGTACCGGACTGGGATTGAGCCAGGTCTACGGCTTTGCCCAGCAGTCCGGCGGCGAAGCCGTTATCGAGAGCAAGCCAGGCCAGGGCACGACTGTGACGCTGCGCCTGCCGCGGTCGCGCAAGCCCGTGGCCTCAACCAGCACGCCGGACGCAGGTACGCCGTCGGAACGGCATGAACGCATCCTGCTGGTGGAGGACAATCCGGAAGTCGCGGCGGTGACGGCGCAGATGCTGCAAGCCATGGGCTTTGGTGTCGAAACCACCGATCGTGGCCGCAAGGCCTTGGCGCGGCTTGAGGCAGGCGGGCGGTTCGATCTGCTGTTGACCGACGTGGTAATGCCGGAGGGCATGACCGGTCTCGACCTCGCTCGCGCGGTGCGCCAGCGCGATCCAACGCTGCCGATCATCCTGATGTCAGGCTACAACGACGTGGCCGACGGCGCGGACGCCGATTTCGTTATCCTGCGCAAACCCGTGCCCTATGCCGACCTGCTGCGCAGCGTGTGCGTCAGCCTGGACCGCGTCACGCCACGGGACGCGGTATCGGGCAATGCGTGATCGGCATCCACCGCCGGTGGCGCCAAAGCGCCAAACAATGCGCGCCGCCACCGGTGCCGTCCGGCAGGAGGCCCCGGCGTGAGGCGGCATCGGCCTGAGGCGGCATCGGCCCAAGGAGCGATTGGCCTGAGGCGGCGTTGGCCTGAGGCGGCATCGGTCTGAGGCGGCATTGGCCCAAGGAGGGATCGGCCTATCCGTCGGCGGTCGAGTACCGCGCCCGAACCCCCCGCTCCAGCGCGGCCGCGACCAGGGGATCGAGCTGCAACTCGTCCCGGACGAATTCCAGCATGTCGAAGGACGCCGATTTCTTGCCCTGGTCGCCCGCGATCACCTCGCAGGCCAGCACATAGGCGGTCTCGCGCAGCCGCGGGCTCAGTGCGTCGCGGATCAGGCGGCCGGCGTGTTGCAGACCGTCCTCCTCGTTCAGCAGGCTCACCGCTGCCTCGGTGGCATCGGCCAGCTTATCTTTCGTGAAGTCGTGGAAGGCCGGCAGCGTCTGCACCTGCCCCGACATGGTGCCGATCTCGCGGTCGTTCATGCGGCCGTCCGCTGCGGCGACCAGGACCATGGTCAGCACCAGCGCCTCGGGGGCGGTCAGGGCGTCGCGGGAGGGCATCGATCGTCTCTCTTGCTGAACGGATGCCGAGCCTGAGCGAAGCCGCGGCGGCGATCAAGCCGCGAGGACGTGACCCAAGCAGAGTTCAGCAACCGCCCCCGCCGGGTTCGCCCACCCGACTTTGTAGCGGCTCGGCTGCAAAATGGAGGAAATCTGAGGGGAGCCAGATGGCGACCCGCAACATCAAGAACCTGCCCGACGACCGGTACGAAAAGCTGAAGCTGCGCGCCAGGCAGGACCGGCGTTCGATCGCGCAGGAGGTCACCCAGTTGCTGGCTGCCGCCCCGGACATCTCGGAGCCGCTGTCGATCATGGAGCTGCGGGGACTTGGGAAGGAGCTGTGGCAGGGCACCGATCCCGCGGAGCCTGTAACAACCGAACGCGCGTCGTGGGACTGATCGACGACCTCGGCCAGGGCCGGATCGAGGTCGATACCGGGCCGTTCATCTATTTCATCGAAGACGTCCCCGCTTTCCTGCCGGTGCTTGTGCCATTGCATATTCATCCCGCCGGCGGCATCACCCACGCCGCGCTCAGAAACGCACGCGTCTGCTTCACCGTTTCGGCCAATCCCAGCCGGCGCACTGCCACCCCCGCGGGAAACGCGGACAGCAGACGTGACGGCGTCTGCCGGTCGAGCAAGACGAACACGCCTCGGTCGGAGGCGCGGCGGATCAGCCGGCCGAATGCCTGGCGCAGGCGCAGCCGGGCGATGCGGTCGTCGTAGCCCTTGGGGTCGCCATTGCTCAGATGGATGCGGCGTTCGCGGTGCAGTATGTCGGGGCGCGGCCAGGGCACGCGCTCGAACACCACCAGCCGGCAGGCTCGGCCGGGGACGTCCACGCCGTCACGCATGGCGTCGGTGCCGAGCAAGCAGCTCGATTCCTCGGTGCGGAAGATGTCCACCAGGGTGGCGTTGCCCATGGCGTCTACATGCTGGGCGTACAGCGGGATGCCGGCTGCCTCCAGCTCCGGCGCGATGCGCTGGTGCACCGCCTGTAGCCGGCGGATGGCGGTGAACAGGCCAAGGCCACCGCCTTCAGCGGCCAGAAACAGGGCGCGGTAGGCGGCCGCAAGCTGCGCGATGTCGCCGGCCGCCACGTCGTGGACGATGAACGCGCGGGTCTGGGCGGCGTAATCGAACGGGGAGGGGACCCCGGCGCGGATCGCGGGTGAGGGCAGATGCGGCGCGCCGACGCGGGCCTCGGCGGCGGCCCAGGTGGCTTCCGGATCGGCGCCGCTGGCATCGCGCAGCGTCGCGGAGGTGATCAGCAGGCCGTGCGCCGGCGCGGCCAGCGTCGCGGCGAATGGCACGGTGGGGTCGAGCCAGTGGCGGTGCAGGCCGACATCGGCGTCGCGTCCGCCCTGGCGATGCTCCAGCCGGAACAGCAGGACGTGGTGCGGCAGTGTGCCGGGGCCGGGAGCCGGCTCGGAGAGCAAACGCAGCATGGCCTGCCATGCCGCGAGCGGGTGCAGAGCGCGCCGCTGCAGCGAACGGCCGGTCGCCTCGATGCGGTTGCGCGTGGCGGCGTCCATTTCGTCCGCCTCGGTGTCCAGGCGGGCAAGCAGGCGCTCGCGCAGCGTGTTCAGCGGTTCGGCGATGCGGCCGAGTGCGCGCGCAAGGCGCTCGGCGGCGGCCGGAATCTCGGGTGCAACCGGCAGCACGTCGCACTCCGCCGCGCCCCAGATGGCGAAGCGCGATGTCTCGCCGTCGGCGCCCTCAATGCGGGCGAACACCTGCTGGCGCACCAGGCGCAGGAACACCTCCGTGGGGTTGGGGCGGCCGGCCTCTTGCTCAATCAGTTCCGGGCCGGCGTCGCCCAATCGTCCGGACCAGCCGGGGGCGGGCAGGGCGCGCGCGGCCTGGAGCGCGGCTTCCAGCGGGGTTTCCAGCTCGGGGCGCTTGGCGACCAGTTCCTCGATCCGGCGGGCTAGGCCGCGGGCGCGGGATCGGCCACCTTCGGCCCCCAGCAGCCAGCGGCGCAGCTCCGCGGTCTCGTGGCCGGAGAGCGCGGCGGCAAAGGCGGAATCGGCGGCATCGAACAAATGGTGGCCTTCGTCGAAGACGTAGCGGGTGGGGACGGTGTTGTCGTCCAGTCCTCCCCAGGCGGCCTGGGTCATGACAAGCGCGTGGTTGGCCACCACCAGCTCCGCGGTGCGGGCACGGCGGATCGTATGTTCCACAAAACAGCAGCGCCAATGCGGGCAGGCCGCGTGGATGCATTCGCCGCGGCGGTCGGCGAGGCTTGCCAGCAGCGCGGGGGGAAAAAGTTCGGCGAACCAGCCGGGGAGGTCGCCGCCTTGCAGGTCGCCGTCGTCGGTGGCCATGGCCCAGCGGGCGATCAGGCCCAGCGGAATCGTCTGCTGCTGCACGAAGCCCGACGTGGCGGAGCCGACCGCGTCCTCCAGGTTCAACAGGCACAGGTAATTCTCGCGGCCCTTGCGGATCACCACGCGGCGGCGGCGCTGGACCGGGTCGCGGAACAGACGGGCCAGTTCGGCGTCGATCTGGCGTTGCAGGTGGCGGGTGAAGGTGCTCAGCCAGACGGTGCCGTGGTTCTTCTGCGCCCAGACGCTGGCCGGGGCGAGATAGCCCAGCGTTTTCCCGGTGCCGGTGCCGGCTTCAGCCAGCACGAAGGCCGGATCGCCGCGGGTCTGGCGCGGCGCGAAGGCAGAGGCGGCGGCGCCGGCGTAGTCGGACTGGGCAGGGCGTTGCTCGGCGTCCGGGCCGAGCATGGCGGCGAGGCGGGCGCGCGCCTCGGCTTCCGTGACCGGCAGCGCGGAGGGCGGCGGCAGGGGTGAGGCGTCCTCCCATTCCGGCAGGCGGCGCCAGATTTTCAACGCGTCGGTGGTTGGGACGGCGTCGGCGCGATCCAGCGCGGCGAGGACGTAGGGGGTCCAGCCCCACCCGACGGCACCCATGCGGGCGGCGAGGGCGGCGGCGTCGCGGTTCCGCGGCGTGGCGCGGCCTTGCGCAAGGCGGTTCAGCAGCGCGGCGGCGAGGTCAGGCAGCAGGGCCGCCTCGGCCTCCAGGCTGGCGGGCTGCATCGGGTGGTCGAGCGCGAGTGCCAAGCCACGCGGGGTGGGGGCGGCGGTGTGCGCGGGCAACACGAAGGCGAACAATTCCAGCAGATCGAAGGCAGGGCCGGGGCGTAGGCCGAGGCGGCGGAAGGTGGCGGGGGCATGCAGGAGAAGCGGCGGCGGGAGTTCACGCAGGCGGTGGGCCGCCTCTGCTGCCGGGAGAAGGAGGATCTCGCCATCCGGGGTCAGGATCGCGGCACGGCCGTGCCCGGCGGCGACGGCAGGAGCGTCGGGCAGGGCGATGCGACTGCTCATGGGCGATGGGTAGGACGCACGCGGGCAGGGGACAATGGTCGAGCAAGGCTTTCGGATCGCCGAGCGATGCGTAGGACGCACGCGGGCAGGGGACAATGGGGAGCGGATCAGGTGCTGGATCGTCAGATCCGGCTGTGGAATCGGACTTGCGATAGTCCCAGCCAACACGAAGCTCAACGGCAATCACTGCCGACCGCCCCATGCCGACCGCCCCATGCCGACCGCCCCATGACCGAGACTGCTGCGGCGCGGCGCGCATCGCGGCGACAGCCTGGTCGGTGCCCGATTCGCCCTTGGCCGACTTCGCCTCCTAAACTGCCGCATCATCCCTGGGAGGCGCCCCATGAAGCTCGGTCTGTTCATCAACACGCAGTTCCCCGAAGGCACCTCCGTTCCGGACCGCATCCCCGAACTGGTTGAGCAAGTCCGCACCGCCCGCGACGCCGGCTTCGTGTCGCTTTGGTTCCCGCATCATTTCCTGACCGAACCGCTACAGATGCTGCAAATCACGCCGATCATGGCCTACCTCGCCGCCGCGGCGCGCGGCATGGCGATCGGCCCCAACATCCTCATTCTTCCGTTGCTCAATCCCGTGCAGGTGGCGGAAGAAGCCGCCACGCTCGATGTGCTGACCGGCGGCAACTACATCCTCGGCGTAGGCCTCGGCTACCGCGAGCCCGAGTTCCATAGTTTCAGCATTCCGCTGTCCGAACGCGCGGCGCGCTTCAGCGAATCGATCCGGCTGATGCGCCGCCTGTGGACCGAGGACCGTGTTACCTTTGAAGGCAAGTTCTATTCGGTGAAGGACGCCGGCATCGGCATGAAGCCGGTCCGTGCGGGCGGCCCGCCGGTCTATATCGCCGCGCAGGTGGACGCCGCGATCAAACGCGCCGCGCGCGTCGGCGACGCGTGGCTGATCGTGAACGCCTCCCACCTCGACACGGTGGACAAGCAGATGCGGCTGTATCGCGAGACGCTGGCGGAAGCGGGACGCACGCCCGTCGAATACCCGATCGCCCGCGAATGCTATGTCGGCGCCAGCCATCACACGGCCGCTGCGGAATGCCGCGCGGCGCTGGAGTACAAGTACAATGCCTATGCGTCGTGGGGCCTGGGCGCCTCGACTGCGCAGCCGTTCGAGGAATTTGCCCGCGACCGCTTCATCATCGGCGACAAGGTCTCGGTGAAGGAGGAGATCGCCCGCTACCGGGAGCGCCTTGGCGTCGATCATTTCATCATGCGCTGCCAATGGCCGGGCCTGCCGCAGGAACGCGTGCTGGGATCGATCCGGCGGCTGGGGGAGATTTTCCACGGGTAGCGCGACTCTCGCTCCCTGTCATTGTGAGGTCCGCCTGTCATTGCGAGGTCCGCCGGTGATTGCGAGGCGCCGAGCGCCGAAGCAATCCCGGTCGAGCGGCGCACGAACCGCGCAGGCACCGACCGCCCGAGATTGTTCGGCGCCCCGCGCCTCGGAATGACGGTCAGGGTGCGCACCCCTGGCACCAAAGGTCCGCTCCATCATCCCGGTGTTGACAACGCAATGGCGTCGCGACAGGAAGCATGCCGCCCGCCTCCGCGAGGCAATGGCAGCGGATTGTCCATGCTTCGGCCCTTGAACTGATGCGCGATATCGGGAAGATGCGGCCACCGCGCCGGGGCGGACCTCCCGGCCGCACGACAATGGAATTGGCATGAGCGACGCACACGGCGCCACGGTGCATCACGTCCCCGCGGTGGAAAGTTCCGGCCTGAAGCAGCCGTTTCACCTGGTCGATCCCAGCCCATGGCCCATCATCGGCGCCGTCGGCGGATTCTGCACCGTCTTCGGCATCATCCTGGCGGCGCATTTCGGCAGCTATATCCTGCTGGTCGTCGGCGCGGTGATCGTGTTGTTCACCATGTTCATGTGGTGGCGCGACGTGATCCACGAGAGCCGCACCCCAGGCCTGCACACCCCCTTCGTCCGCCTCGGCCTGCGCTACGGCATGACCCTGTTCATCGCCAGCGAAGTGATGTTCTTCGTCGGCTTCTTTTGGGCATATTTCAATTTCCTGATCTTTCCGGAGACCCAGGGCAACGGCCAGATCGTCTGGCCGCCCAGCACCATCCACAGCTTCGATCCGTTCCACATCCCCGTGCTCAACACGATGATCCTGCTGCTGTCCGGCTGCACGGTCACCTGGGCACACCACTCATTGCTGGAGAATGACCGCAAGGGACTGCTGACCGGCCTCGGCCTGACCATCCTGCTGGGGATCAGCTTCACCATCTGCCAGGCGGTTGAATACACCCATGCGCCGTTCAAGTTCGTCGGCGGCGGCGTGTATCCTTCGACGTTCTTCCTGGCCACCGGCTTCCACGGCTTCCACGTCATCGTCGGCACCTGCTTCCTGATCGTGTGCTGGTTCCGCGCCAAGGCCGGCCAGTTCACGCCGCAACGGCATTTCGGCTTCGAGGCCGCCGCCTGGTACTGGCACTTCGTCGACGTGGTCTGGTTGTTCTTGTTCACCTGCATCTACTGGTACGGCGCCAGTCCGGTGGTCGCCGGCTGACCGGCGTATCGATGGCAGCGCGGACCTCGCGGTTCGCCCGCAGGTATCAGTCTTCCGCGTGCCGTTCGCCCCGGGGTATCGGCGGTGCCTGAGGCGGGCGCCTCCATCCTTCATGCGGCGCTCGCCTGCCGCTGCCCGCGCTGCGGCCGCGGTCCCCTGTTCCGCAACCTGCTGGAGGTGCGCGACCGCTGCGACGTCTGCGGCCTGGACCTGCGCGCTTGCGATACCGGGGACGGCGCGATCGTCGGCGTGATCATGGTGCTGGGCGCAGTGGTGGTGGCGCTGGCGTTCTGGGTGGAATTCCGCTTCTCCCCGCCGCTCTGGGTGCACGCGGTGCTGTGGCCGCTGGTGACGATCCCGCTGGCGGTGCTGATGATGCGCCCGGCGAAGGCGGCGCTGGTGGCGCTGCAGTTCCGCCATCGGGCATCTGAAATGGGTTTGTAGCGATCTCATCGGTAGAAGATAGGTCGCTGTGGCGCAGCCATCCCACGCTGGGGCGCGCCACGGTGCCTGCCGCCACAATGGCGCAGGGTCAGCGATCCGCGTGAGTGGCATCGGGTGGGACCTTGGATGAACGCATCGCTCACCGTGAGCAACGCGTCGTTGGAACGGCTCGTTCCGGCGCAGTTGGCCGCGACTGATGTAACGGGCCAGCAGACCCTGGCGCTTCATGCCGAGCGTTACCGGTTCGCCGCCCGGCACGCATTGCCGGGAAGGCTCCTCGACATCGCCTGCGGCGTCGGATACGGCACCCGCAGCGTCGTCGAAGATCGGTCCGACATCACCGGCGCACTCGGTGTCGATATCTCCGAGCAAGCGCTGGCGCACGCCCGCGCGAACTACGCGCATCCGAAGATTTCCTATGCGGCGGGCGACGCGATGTCGTTTCGTTCCGCCCAGCCATACCAGACAATCGTATCGCTGGAAACCATCGAGCATCTGCCTGACCCTCGAGGGTTCGTCGAAAACCTGATAGCATCCATGGCTCCGATCGCCCGCATCATTGCTTCGGTGCCGACGACACCGTCGGTGGACGCAAACCCACACCATTGCCACGACTTCACCGAGGCCAGCTTTCGCCGGTTGTTCCTGAAATTCGGCCTGCGAGAGGTGGCGGCGTTGCCCCAGACGCAGTCGTTCAGCCCGTTACGTATCATGGCGCGGCAGGAAAAGCGGCTGGCTGACCTGCGTCCCAACCTGATGCGCTACTATATGGCTCACCCCTCCAGTGCCTTGAAGCGTGCGGCCTCGATACTGCGCGATGGGTTCAACAACCGCTACATCACCATCGTCTGGGAACGACGCTTGGCCTGATCGAGGCGCGACGCCGGGAGATAGGGTGCGATGTCTGATGACGCCGAGATGCACGGGCTTTGGGTGGTCATTCCCGCCTTCAACGAGGCGAGCGTCGTCAGCCGCGTGGTGACGGACGTCCGCCGGCGCTATCGCAATGTCGTCGTCGTCGATGACGGCTCCTCTGACCCGACCGGACAGGAGGCTCTGGCCGCCGGAGCGATCGTGCTCCGCCATCCGATCAATCTCGGCCAGGGCGCGGCCTTGCAGACCGGTATCGCATTTGCGTTGGATCAAGGCGCCGAACATATCGTGACATTCGATGCAGATGGACAACATGGGGTGGACGACGTATGCGCCCTGGAGTCGACCCAGCTACGGACCGGGGCTGCAGTGGTGTTGGGCTCGCGATTCCTCGGGCGCTCCATCAACATGCCACTGAAGAAGACGCTGTTGCTCAAGGCTGCGGTATTGTTCACCCGGCTCACCACCGGCATGCGGATCACGGATGCGCATAATGGCTTGCGGCTGCTGACCCGTTACGCCGCAGGCCGCATCCATCTGCGCCAGAACAGGATGGCGCATGCGTCGGAGATCCTGGGGCAGATCTGCCGGGCCAAATTGAGCTACGCCGAAGCTCCGGTGACGATCAGCTACACCGAATACTCGCTCGCCAAAGGGCAGGGAGTGTCGAATTCCTTCAACATTCTGATGGAACTCCTGGTCGGGAGGCTCGCAAGGTAGCACCATGCCGATTCAGCTTCTCCTGACCGCTGCGTTGCTCGGCTATGGCGCGTACGCCCTGTTCCTGCGCAACGTTTCCCGCGCCGTAAGCAGTCTGGCGACGCTGGCCTGTGCCGGCGGCATCTTGTTGGTGTGGAATCCAGGCCTTGCCAATGATCTGGCCCGTCTGTCGGGAGTAGGCCGCGGCGCCGACCTGATATTCTACGTGTTCATCGCAGTATCGGGCTTCGTTGGTCTCCATCTGCACCTGCGAACCGACCGCAGCATGCAGATGATCACTGAACTTGCGAGGACTATGGCGATGCGGCAACCGCTTATGCCGCGTGACATCCCTGACGGTTCCGTCGACCACGGCTCTCGCGCCGTGCTCCACGAGCCGGCGGGTCTTCCATCGGGGCATTAGGCTCTTGCCTTTCCGATGAAGAGCTGCGCGATCGTTTCGGACCGCCTGATTTTTCTCGCACCACCCCGATGGTCCCGGGCCACGGCCGCTGCCGTCGTTTGCTTGGTGCTCGGCCTGCTGGCAACAGTACCGCTGGCATTGCTCACGCCGCCGTTCCAGGTGCCCGACGAAGGTCAGCACTTCTTCCGCGCGTACGCGATAAGCGAGGGCGACTTCGAACCTGTTGTTCAGCATGGCGAGGGCGGGGCAATGGTACCCTCGTCTCTTCTCGATCTCGTACAGACGTTCCTTGGCACGCGTGCCAACCTCGCCGATCGTTCCGTGACGCCGCAGCCGCTGGCAGTGACTGCCGGTCAATTGAGCGTCCCGCTTGTGCCGCAGCGCAAGGAATTCAAGGCGTTTCCGGCGGCGGCCTACTCCCCGCTCGGCTATCTGCCGCAAGCCACGGCCATCGCCATCGGCCGCGCGCTCGGGGCGGCGCCGCTCCTGCTGCTGTACCTCGGCCGGTTGGCCAATGCCTTTATCGCAATCGGGGTACTGAGCTGGGCCGTGTGGCTCACCCCGGCGCGGCGCGAGATTGTCTGCCTCCTCGGACTTCTGCCGATGGCACTGGCCGAGTACGCGTCCGTCTCAGCCGATGCCAGCGTGATAGCCTGTGCGTTTCTCATCACGGCAATCGGCTTGAGGTGCCAGGTCACCGGAACGTTGCCATCCTATGCGGGATTCGCACTGGCTATTGCCGGCGGAATACTTTGCTCGGTCAAGCCGCCCTATGTGCCGCTGTTGCTCTCTGGGCTGGCCGGTGTGGTGCATGGTCGGCAACCCGCGGTGCTGCTTTCCCGATATGCGGCTGCCCTGGTTGCCGCCATCGGTATCGCGGCCGCCTGGCTCGGCTCCGCACACGCGTTTGCCCACCCACCGAATTTCGACCCGGCCGGCCAGGTACGCTACATCTTCGAACATCCATTACATTTTCTTCTCGTCATCCAACGAGCGTACCTCTCCACAACCGTGTGGCTGCTCTATTTGGGCTTTGTCGGTATCCTTGGCTGGCTGTCCGTCGCGCTGCCCTCGTTCGCGTACAGCCTGTTCGCGGTCAGCTTCCTACTTTGCGCAATTTTGCCCTATCAAACGGAAGTCCGGATCAGTCAGTGGCCGGTCGGCTGGAATTTCTTGATGGTGGCGGCGGCGAGCGTACTTCTTGTCGCCGCGGCCTATGTCGAATGGACGCCGGTTGGTTCCCCGATTGTCTGGGGGATGCAAGGGCGCTACCTGCTGCCCATCGCCCCGCTGCTGGGATGCACCTTCGGCGCAATTGTCCCCCGCTTCAAGACCCAGCATGCGACCGAACTCGCCTTACCTCTCGCTGCCATTGTCGCTGCGGTTCTTGGGATCGCAACCGTAACGGCAATTGTGCAGGCCTTCCGAGTCTTCTGACGGCACGTTCGGTCGCAAGGTAGCTTGACGGTCGGGTGGCGCTTGCCAGATTGACGGCCAATGCGTCGTCTCCTCGTTCCTGGCCTGATGGCCCTCGCCATGTTCGCCATCCTGATCGGCCTCGGCACCTGGCAGATCTACCGCCTGCACTGGAAGGAAGGCATCCTCGCGCAGATCGCCCGGGCCGAAGCCGCACCGCCGGCACCGCTCAGCGGCGACCCAAGCCCCTACACCAAGGTCACCGTCACAGGCCGCCTGCGCGCCGACCTCGGCGCCTCTTACGGCGTCGATGTCCGCGACACAGCCCAGGGCCCCACCATGGGCACCTATCTCATCCAGCCGCTGGAACGCCCCGGCCAGCCGCCGCTGCTGGTGGACCGCGGCTGGGTGCCGCAGAACCGCGCGGCGCCGATCGCGCAGCCCCAAGGCGACACCACCATCGTCGGCTTCATTCACGAACCGGCAAAGCCCGGCATGTTTTCCGCCACTGACGATCCGGCCACGCGCACCTTCTACACGCTCGACCCCGCGGCGATCGGCGCCTCACTCGGCCTGCCGCGTGTCGCGCCCTTCGTTCTGGTCGCGATGGGCCCGCCGCCGCCGCAGCGCTGGCCCGATCCCGCGCAGCATCTGCCGCAGCCGCCCAACAATCACCTCAACTATGCCATCACCTGGTATAGCCTCGCGCTGTCGCTCGTGGTGATGTTCGTGATCTGGGCCCGAAGGACGCTGCGCGATGACCGCCTATGACCGGCTGACCGAACGCTTTACCCGCATCGCGACGCTGGGCGAGGCTTCCTCCGTGTTGGGCTGGGACGCGGCGACGATGATGCCGCCGGGCGGCGGCGCGGCGCGCGGCGACCAGCTCGCGGTGCTGGCAGGCCTCGTCCATTCGTTGCTGACCGCGCCGGAAATCGGCGACGACCTCGCCGCCGCCGAAGCCGAAGCGGGCACGCTGGGTCCCTGGCAGCAGGCCAACCTCCGCCTGATGCGCAAGTCCTATGTCCGCGCCACCGCCCTGCCGCGGGATCTGGTGGAGGCGCAGGCGCGCGCCAATTCCGCCTGCGAGAAGATCTGGCGCGGAGCCCGCGGCGGCTCCGATTTCGCCAGCGTGCGGCCGGCCTTTGCCGAAGTGGTGCGCCTGGTCCGCGCGTCGGCCGAAGCTCTTGCGGCCGCACTCGGCCTGTCCCCCTACGACGCCCTGTTGGACGGCTTCCAGCACGGCGCGCGCGCCGCCACCGTCGCGCCCGTGTTCGCGGATTACCAGGCCTTCCTGCGCCGCGCGTTGCCGCAGGCGGAGGCACGCCAGGCGCGACAGCCCGCGCCGATCCGTCCCCAAGGCCCGTTTCCCATCGCCTCGCAGGAGGCGCTGTGCCGGCGACTGTCGGAGCGCCTGGGTCTCGATTTCAACCACGCACGGCTGGACCGTTCCGCGCATCCGTTCTCGGGCGGCACGCGCGCCGACGTGCGCATCACCACACGCTATGACGAGGCGGATTTCGCGCCCGCCGTGCTCGCGGTGGTGCACGAGACCGGCCATGCACTCTATGAACGCGGCCTGCCCGCCGCGTTCGATCGCCAGCCGGTCGGCGAGGCCGCGGGCATGGCCGCACATGAAAGCCAGTCGCTGATTGTGGAGATGCAGGCCTGCCGTTCGGACGCATTCCTGTCGTGGCTCGGTCCGGAGCTGCACGCGACATTCGGCGGCGATGCGGCGCCCTACCGGCCGGACAACCTGGCACGGCTGTGGCGGCACCTGGAGCGCGGCTTCATCCGCGTCGATGCCGACGAAATGACCTATCCGGCGCATGTCATCCTGCGCTTCCGCCTGGAGCAAGCGATGGTCGCCGGCGCGTTGACGGTGGAAGAGCTGCCGGGGGCCTGGAATGAAGGGTTCGCCGACTTGCTCGGCAAGCCGCCGCCGGACGATGCGCGCGGGTGTTTGCAGGACATCCATTGGTACGACGGCGCGTTCGGCTATTTCCCCAGCTATACGCTGGGCGCGATGGCGGCGGCGCAGCTCATGGCGGCGGCCCGGCGCGATGTCCCTGGCATCGATGCCGGGCTGGCGCGCGGCGACATGTCTCCCTTGCTCGGCTGGCTGGCTGCCAAGGTGCACAGCCAGGGCAGCTTGCTCGGCTTCGATGATCTGCTGCGCGCGGCGACCGGCAAGCCGCTCGATCCCGACGATTTCCAGGCGCACCTGACGGCGCGATACCTGGCGTAGTGTCATTGCGCGCCCGCAGCGGTGTCATTGCGAGGATCGCGAGCGGCGCGTGGCGAGGTCATCGCGAGGCGCCTGGCGAGGCAGCGATCTCGTTCTGAAATCGCATCGACGCCGGCGCGGCCCGGATTGCTCCGGCCCTTCCGAGGCCTCGCAATGACGCGCGGCGACCGCTGTTCAGGCCCAGCCGAGTTCCTTCAGCGCCAGGCCGGAGTGCCAGATCTTCGTCATGTGCGCGATCCGGCCGTTCGCGAACTGCATCACGTAGACATAGTCCGTCTTGGTCGACTTGCCGGTCGGCGGGCAGGGGCCGCCGGCCAGATGCGTGCCGCTGAATACGCCGTACGCGCAGACGTTGTTGCGCGCCGCGTCGGTGGCGAACGACTTCACTTCATAGGTCGCGTCCGTCAGCACGCCCATCAGCCCCTGCATCCAGTCGGCGTATTGCTGCAGCGTTTTGACATCCATTAATGGCTCGGCCTGCGCCGAGAACGTCGCATCGGGGGTGCAGTAGGCGCTGCACACGCTCCAGCCCTTGCCGGCTTCGCAGGCCTCGAAGAACGACTGCGCGGTTTCGGTGATGGTTGTCATGGATTTCCTCTCTCTGTTGGGACGCCAGGCGGCCGGCGGGCGCAGCATGCGGCGCCGCCCGCCTCCCGGCGCGCATCATAGCTCGATTTGCGCCACGGAATCCCCGGATTGTTCTGGTAGACGCACCGGTGACCACCCGCAGAGTCCACCCCCTGCGCTTCGTGTTCGGCGACCACGGGGCTGGACGCCCGTAGGCGGCGCCGAGGGAAAACGTGGTAGCCCGCAGGCGCGCGGCAGGTCTGTCGGAATAGGTCACCCTGAACCACTAAACGCTCTTGCGTACCGCACCGCACTGGGGCAGGGACGAGCACGATCATGCGTCGTCCGGCATCGTTGCGATACCGACGCGCGCGGCGCCGGTGCTCCAGTGCCGGACGACCAGGTGGGGGAAGATGCTGCGACTTGTTATCGCCGCCGGCATGATGCTGGTGCTGGGCGGCTGCACCGTGGGGCCGAATTTCAAGGCGATCGATTGGATGTCGCCGGACTCCTGGTTCAGCGGGCCTCACGAGCAAGTGCCGCAGGAGCATTCCGTCGCCGTCGCCGCTCCGGTTGAAGCAGACTGGTGGAACCTCTTCCACGACTCCGAACTGACCCGACTGGAGCAACGCGTCGCCGCGCAGAACCTCGACGTGCGCACCGCGGCCATCCGGCTCGCCGAGTCCGATTCGCAGCTCGCGGTGGCACAGGCGGCGGAGTTCCCGACGCTGTCCGCCAATGGCTCCTACACCAGGCAAAAGGCGAGCGACGTCGGCGTATTCGCCTCGGCACCCGGTGCGCTGGGAGCGAACGGAGCATCGGGCAACGTCACCGGCGGCTTCCATGGCGCCAATCTCAGCGCCTTCGACGTCTATCAGGTGGGGCTGGGCGCGTCCTGGATGCCCGACCTGTTCGGCTATGTCCGGCGCTCGGTGGAATCCGCCAAGGCTTCCGTGCAGGCGTCGGCCGAGGCCGAGCGCGCTGTGCTGTTGGCCACGCTCGCGGGGGTGGCGCAGGACTATATCGCCCTGCGCGGCGTGCAGACGCAGTTGCACATCGCGCGCGACAATGTCCGCACCGCGGAGCAAAGCCTGAACCTGACGCAGCAGCGCGCCGCGGGGGGCGTGACGACCGATCTCGACGTGGCCAATGCCTCGGCGCAGGTGCGCACCACCGCGGCGCAGATTCCGCAGTTGCAGCAGCAGGAGGCGAGCGGCATCAACGCGCTGAGCCTGCTGCTGGGCGAGCCGCCGAATGCGTTGCGCGCCGAACTGGCGGACCCGGAGCCGGTGCCGCCGGTACCGCCTGTGGTGCCGGTCGGACTGCCGTCGGAGCTGGCGCGCCGCCGCCCCGACATCATGCAGGCCGAGGCGCAACTGCACGCCGCCACCGCCAATGTCGGCGTGGCGGTGGCTTCGTTCTATCCGTCGGTGACGCTGAGCGGCAGCGTCGGGCTACAGGCCCTCGAGCCCTGGCAAACCTTCTGGATGAATGCGCGGAACTATGCGCTCGGCCCCGGCATCACCATTCCGATTTTCGAGGGCGGACAGTTGCGCGCGACGCTGCATCTGCGTGAGGCGCAGCAGCAGGAGGCGGCGATCACTTACCAAAAGACCGTGCTGCAGGCTTGGCACGATGTCGACAATGCACTGACCGCGTACAAGACCGAGCAAGCCCGGCGGGACCAATTGGTGTTGGCCGTGGACCAGAATAGCCGCGCGCTGTCCCTGGCGCAGAGCAGGTATCAGCAGGGGGTTTCGGACTTCCTGACGGTACTGGATGCGGAACGCAGCCTGCTTTCGACCGAGGAACAACTGGCCGAAAGCACCACGACGGTTTCGGAGAATCTGGTGGCGCTCTACAAGGCGCTGGGTGGCGGCTGGGAGACCGCGCTGCCGCGATCGCAGTAAGCCGCTCCACGTCATTGCGAAGAGCCCGGCTTCGTGTCATTGCAAGAAGCGCGGCGCGCCCCTGTATCATTGCGAGAACCCCGAGCGAAGCGTGGCGGGACGAAGCAATCTTGCTCCGCTTCCATGTCATTGTGAGGACCGCGAGCGAAGCGTGGCGGGACGAAGCCATCCCGGTCGGTGACCCGCTTCGAATGACCCATGCGCCGCGTGACCGCGATTGCGTCGCTATGCTCCTCGCAAGGACTACAGCGACGCAGTGAGCCAGGTCCCGTTCCCGGCGGCGACCGAAGCGGGCTGGCGGGACAGGTCTACGAAACATCCCTCGCCATTGATCCAGGTCAAGGCATGCGCGGCGAAGTTGGCGCAACGGTGCATACATAGGTGCTCGCGCAGCAATCGCTGACCAATTGCCGGCGGCGCAGATCGCGTGCCCAACATCGTGCGGATCCACCGCAGGCTTGTGAGAGGGAAGAAATGTTCACGCAGATCGTCGACCCGGTCGGCAATCTGGGTATCACGTGCGTGATCGCCTTGATACCCGTGGTGCTGTTGCTGGCCTTGCTGGCGGTGTTTCGTGTCTCCGCCTGGCTATCGGTGCTGATCGGCTCCGTCGTCACCTTCTTGCTCGCCGCCTGGGTGTGGCAGATGCCGCTGGGCAGCGGCATGCGCGCCTACGCCTATGGCGCGGCGACCGGAGTCTGGAACGTGGACTGGATCACCTTCTGGGGCCTGGTATTGTTCAACACACTGAATACCACCGGCATATTCGAAAGCTTCCGGCGCTGGCTGATCGCCCAGGGCACGCTCGATATCCGTGTGCAAACGATGTTGTTCGCCTGGGCGTTCGGCGCGTTGATGGAGGGCCTGGTCGGGTTTGGCTACCCCTGGGCCGTGGTGGCGCCAATCCTGATCACGTTGGGTCTGTCAGATCTGGATGCCATCCGCGTCGCAGCGATCGCCAACAACGCCCCGGTTTCCTATGGCGCACTGGGCGCCCCGATCATCGCGCTCGCGGCGGTGACGGGCTATCCGCTGCTGGCCATGTCGGGCTCGGTCGGCACGATGGTCGCCTTCCTCGCACTGCTGCCGCCCTGGGTGTTGATCTATCTTGTCGCCGGCAAGACCGGCCTCAGGGACGGCTGGCCGCTCGCGATCGTCGGTTCATTGGGCTACATCCTGGGGCAGTGGCCGATCGCCTATTTCTTCGGTCCCTATCTGCCGGACATCACCGGCTCCATCGTCTGCTTCTGCGCTCTGCTGCTGCTACTGAAAGTCTGGCAGCCGCCCCGCATCCTGGGCTATGGCGGCGAGCCCATCGGCGGCGCCATCATCGAGAGCGAGAACCTGCGCGACCACGGCCTGCCAACCGGCGACGTGTTGCTGGCATGGATGCCGTTCGCGGTGCTTGTCGTGGTCGTCGCGGCCTGGACCGGGCCGTGGTCGGGCCTGCCGGCGGTCGGCTGGTTCTCTGCCGCGGTGACGGCGACCGCGCCGGAAACCAAGGCCACCATCACCGCGGCGTTCAAGTTCGCACCCTGGGTCGGCGGCAGCGCCATCCTGGCGTCGTGGCTGATCATCAGCCTGCTTCTGGCCACGGCCGGCAAGCTGAATGTCGCACAACTGGGAGCGATCTTCCGCAAGACGTTCCAGCAGATGTGGGGCGCTTTGCTGGTGGGACTGTTCATCTTCGGTCTGGCCTACGTGTTCAATTACTCCGGCATGGCTTCGTCGCTGGCGAAGGGATTCTCCTATCTCGGCACGTGGTTCATCGTGGTGGCACCGCTGCTGGGCTTCATCGGCGTGGCGCTGTCGGGCTCGAACACGTCCACCAACGCCATGTTCGGCAAGTTCCAGGCGCTGGTGGGTGTGCAACTTGGATTCCCGGCGCTGCTGCTGCCGACGCTGAACTCGGTCGGCTCGGAGATCGGCAAGCCGATCGCACCGCAGACCGCCAGCGTCGGCGTCTCGACCAGTAAATTCGTCCGCGCCGAAGGCGAGGTGATCCGCCATAATTTCGGCTGGACGCTGGTGTTGCTCGCCTACCTGGTGGTGTTGGGCGTTGCGTTCTATCTCGTCGACCCGGCAATTTTGCGCCTGCATTGAAGCCGCAGGTGTCGGTCATGATCGGGGAAGCTGTCGCTCGGTCATGACGGGGCCAGACGGGTCGCCCGTGCCACCGGGTCGGCGATTACCAGCAACCCCGCAATGTCGTCTGCCAGCAGCCCGGCAACGTCATCGGCGTCTGCCCGTGCCGACCTACTCGGCCGGCTTCGGCTGTTTGCGCATCATCGCCTGACGGCGGCAGATCGCCACCATCTCGCCGCGCTGGTTCCAGCAGGTATGCTCGAAATCGACGATGCCCACATCGGGGCGCGAGCGGCTTTCGCGCATCGCCACCACCTTGGTGCGCGCCTTCAGTGTGTCGCCATGGAACACCGGCTTGGGAAAGCGCATGTCGGTGAAGCCGAGATTGCCGACAGTGGTGCCGACCGTGGTGTCGTTCACGCTCATGCCGACCATCAGGCCGGCGGTGAACATCGAATTCACCAGCCGCTGGCCGTATTCGGTCTTTGCCGCGAATTCCGCGTCGAGATGCAGCGGCTGTACGTTCAGCGTCAGTGCCGAAAACAGAGTGTTGTCCATTTCCGTGACGGTGCGAGACCAGGGATGGTCGAATTCCTGGCCGATGAAGAATTGCTCGTAATAGAGTCCTGCCATCGGTTTGCCTCCCGTGTTCGTGCGTGCCGCACCCTATGGGTCGAGACGTTGGGAGGCAACAGTTGCTCAACATGCGGTGACCGTAGCGTTGTCGCTCCGACATCCGCGTGAGCATGCGTGAATGCTCCGCCTCCCGCCGCGTTGCAGCCATAGTTGGACCCAAGAGTCCGCGGTCGCAAACGAGGCGTGGTTGCGCCTGAAACGGGAGAGACTGCGTTGTATACAATCCTGATCGTCATCCTGATCCTGCTGTTGCTCGGTGCGTTGCCGACCTGGCCCTACAGCGCCGGCTGGGGCTATTATCCGAGCGGCGGGTTAGGATTGATCGTGCTGATCGTCGTGATCCTGCTGTTGGTCGGGCGAATATAAAGCGACCTGCGCCGCGGGCGCACCATCATCCCCGCGCCTGTCGTCATCCCGGGATACCCCGGATCCGAGCAATAATGGGTTCCGGCATTCGCCGGGATGACGCGGGTTCCGGCTGCAACACTAACGTGCCGCAACCTCGCCGGCTGTCGCGGCGGACATTGTCTTGTGCACGTCCTTCACGTCGCGGAACGCGATCTCGGGCGCTTGTTCCTCGGCGCGCCGCATCATGAAGGCTGACGTGGCGAGGAACACCGGGTCGCCGTCCACGTCATCGGCCATGGCACTGCGGTTGGCGGCGACGAAGCGGGCGAGGGCGGGTTTGTCGGACGATGACACCCAGCGCGCCAGCGCGTAGGGGCTGGTTTCGAAACCGATCGCCACGCCGTACTCCGCCGCGAGCCGCGACTGCAGCACGTCCAGCTGCAATGTGCCGACCACGCCGACCAGCGGCGGGGCACCATCCTGCGGGCGGAACAACTGCACCACGCCTTCCTCCGCCAGCTCCCCCAGAGCCTGGCGTAGCTTCTTCGCCTTCATTGCGTCGTCCAGCCGGACGCGGCGCAGGATTTCGGGGGCGAAATATGGGACGCCGACGAAGTTCACGTCCTCGCCCTCGGTCAGCGTGTCGCCGATGCGCAGCGTGCCGTGGTTGGGAATGCCGACCACGTCGCCGGCGAACGCCTCGTCGGCGATCTCGCGCTCGCGGGCGAAGAAGAACTGCGGCGCATGCACGGGAATCTGCTTGCCGGTGCGCACCTGCTTCAGCTTCATGCCTCTTGTGAGCCTGCCGGAGCACACGCGGGCGAAGGCGATGCGGTCGCGGTGGTTGGGATCCATGTTCGCCTGGATCTTGAACACCAGCGCGGTCAGGCTTGCTTCCGTCGCGTCCACCGTGCGGGTGTCGGCGTGTTGCGCGCGCGGCGGCGGGCCGTATTCCGCCAGGCCATCGAGCAAGTCGGTGACGCCGATACCCTTGATGGCGCTGCCGAAATAGACCGGCGTGAGGTGGCCGGCGTTGAAGCTGTCGCGGTCGAATTCGGGCAGCGCGGCGCGCACCAGGTCCACTTCGTCGCCGAGTTCCGCCAGCCGAGGATCGGACTGCGGCAGCGGCGCGGTCAGGTGCAGGTCGCGCGCGCGCAGGTCGTAGGTGCCGGCGAAGGCGGCGGCGCGGCCCACCGGCCAGCTTACCGGCGCGGTATCCAGCGCCAGCGTAGCAGCGATCTCGTCCAGCAGTTCCAGCGGGTCGCGCGATTCGCGGTCCATCTTGTTGATGAAGGTGACGATCGGGATGTCGCGCAGGCGGCAGATTTCGAACAATTTGCGGGTGCGCGCTTCGATGCCCTTGGCGGCGTCGATCACCATCACTGCGGCATCGACCGCGGTCAGAGTGCGGTAGGTGTCCTCGGAAAAATCCTCGTGGCCGGGCGTGTCGAGCAAGTTGAAGATCTTGTCGTTATGCTCGAACGTCATGACGGAGGTAACGACGGAGATGCCGCGCTCGCGCTCGATGCCCATCCAGTCGGAGCGGGTGCGGCGGCGCTCGCCCTTGGCGCGCACCGAGCCGGCGAGCTGGATGGCGCCGCCGGCGCGCAGCAAATGCTCTGTCAGCGTGGTCTTGCCGGCGTCGGGGTGGGAGATGATCGCGAAGGTGCGGCGCCGGGCGATCTCGGCGGCGGGGTCGGCGTGGGCGCGGTCGGACATGCGGGCCTCGGCACGGGAAAAGCGCCCGCGCGGAGGGCCGCCGGGCGCTGGTTCCAGGTTATGTAGCGAAGATCAGCGCAAAAAACAGGGGCTTGGCCAGCGGCCGCGAGTGCCTACCCCAATCCGATCGCCGCCGCGACCTGCCGGCGGATGCGCGCGACGGGCTCCTCGGTGCTGCGTGATTCGGTGGCACGAATGCGCAGCTTCGATCTGCCTGCGACCAATGCCGAGAGGGCGAAACAGATCTTGGTGCAGCCATTCTCCGGCGTCGCATCGATCCGTGCCGACAAGGTCGGCAGAACCATGCGGCGATCCTCGCTCAACGGGGCCAGGATGACGTATCGCGGTCTAGTTTCGTTAGCTGCGTGAGGCGAAAGTGCCGCTTGAATACCTTGCAGCCGGGCTCCCTGTCGGCGATCGAGAGCTGCGCATGGATCACGGGCCATCGAGAACAGCAAGCTCGTGAGCGACTACAGCCCTGAGGGGCGGCAAGGTGCGCTTGACTGCCTCTCAAACCTGCTGCGCTTCTACGTCTTCGTACTCGTGCCGATAGATGTTCCCTGCCGCCGCCATGTCCCGCCAAGCGATAGAGGGATCACGCTGCTTCAGTTCCGACGGCAGACGCCGCGACACCTCGGAGATGATCTCCAGGCAGCGCGTCACGGCATAGAGCGTGCGCAGGTCATCCCTGAACGCCTCATACGTCATGCCTGTGATGAAGTGATCGGCGAGGTCGATGCGATGGGCAATGTCGTACAGCGCGGCCCTTGACTGTTCAGAAGGCATAGATGGCATCGATGACGGCAGCGGGTTTCACGTAGGATTTGAGACTGTCGCGGTTCACCACATCGACCGGTCCATCGAACAAGCTGGCGATATCCTCCTTCAGCCCGGCATAGTCGAACAGAGTGAGCCGAGCATCGGGATCGATCTCGATCATGATGTCTGTGTCGCTGTCCGGGCGGGCGTCACCGCGGGCGCGCGAGCCGAACAGGGCCGCATGCGCGACACCGCGCGCGCAGCATGGCCTCATTCTCGCGCAGACGGTTGATGATCTCCCGGCGATCCATGCAATTATTATAGCACCGGCCGTGGCTGCTTGCAGCCGCCCAAGGGGGCGTGGATGGGTTGGCCTCCGGCGCGCTCGAAAATGCAGATCTTTGGGCAGGAAGCTGCCCGTGTCGCAGCCGTGCCGGCTGGTTATCGCCCGGGCCGACACCTGTTATCCCCACTCCTGGAAGCCCAGACACAGCACAGGAACCGCAGGCCAAGCACGCCCAATCCGCCACCCTTGACGCCCCCCAACCCCCCGCCCTAAAGCCTGGGCCTCGCCGCTGCGGGTGTAGCTCAGTTGGTTAGAGCGTCGGCCTGTCACGCCGAAGGTCGCGGGTTCGAGCCCCGTCACTCGCGCCAGCCGGCACTCGACTCACGGAGCGTGGCCCTATAGCGGCGCGCAAGGGTTGGGGGTAAGGTCCGCCGCCTGCTGCGGTGCGGTAGCCCCCGCGGCCGGCTCGGCCTGCCCGAGCGGGGAGCACAATGCAGCCAGTCCTCTACGGATACCTCCCGGTCCTGGTCTTCCTGATCATCGCCGGTGCCATCGCCGTCGCGATGGTCGGCGGGTCATTGCTGTTGGCGCGCCAGAAACCCTACCCCGAGAAGCTCTCCGCCTACGAATGCGGCTTCGAGCCGTTCGACGACGCCCGGCGCAAATTCGACGTCCGATACTATCTTGTCGCCATTTTGTTCATTATCTTCGACCTGGAAGTTGCTTTCTTGTTCCCGTGGGCGGTCGCGCTCAAGGGCATCGGCGCCTTCGGCTTCTGGTCGATGATCGCCTTCCTTGCCGTGCTGACCGTCGGCTTCATCTATGAGTGGTGCAAGGGCGCGCTGGAATGGGAGTAAGTCCATGAACAGCGATACGGCAATCGCCTGGAACCGCGACGCACTGCCGCCGGGACCGGAGCAAGATGCGGTGGTGAAGGGCATCACCGGCGAAATCGCCGGCAAGGGCTTCATCGTCGCCAATCTCGACAAGGTGGTGAATTGGGCGCGCACCGGCAGCCTGTGGCCGATGACCTTCGGCCTCGCCTGCTGCGCCGTCGAGATGATCCACGCCTATATGCCGCGCTACGATCTGGATCGGCTCGGCATCATCCCGCGCGCCTCACCGCGCCAGAGCGACGTCATGATCGTCGCCGGCACGCTGACCAATAAAATGGCCCCCGCGCTCCGCAAGGTCTACGACCAGATGCCGGAACCGCGCTGGGTGATCAGCATGGGAAGCTGCGCCAACGGTGGCGGCTACTATCACTACTCCTACTCGGTGGTGCGCGGCTGCGACCGCGTCGTGCCGGTGGATGTCTACGTTCCCGGCTGCCCGCCCACCGCCGAGGCGCTGGTCTACGGCATCATGCAATTGCAAAAAAAGATCCGGCGGACGGGGACCATTCTGCGTGGGTGAGACAACACCAACCGACTGGACCGACCCGCTCGGTTCCCTGCCCGGCGTGCGCGCCGTGCGCACAGAGAAGGGCGAGGTCGTGCTCGATGCCGATCGCGCCGCGCTGCCCGCCCTGATGACCACATTGCGTGACGATCCGCAATTTGCGTTTGCGCAAGTCATGGACATCTGCGGCGTCGACTGGCCCGAGCGGCCGGACCGCTTCGACGTCGTCTATAATCTTCTCTCGGTCCTTTGGAATCGCCGCTTGCGCGTCATCGTCACCACCGACGAGGCCACCCCGGTGCCTTCAGTCTGCGCCATCTGGCCCGTCGCCACCTGGTGGGAACGCGAAGCCTACGATCTGTTCGGCATCGCCTTCTCCGATCAGCCCGACCTGCGTCGCATCCTCACCGACTACGGCTTCGAGGGTCATCCGCTGCGCAAGGATTTCCCTCTCACCGGCTATGTCGAGGTGCGCTACGACGAAGACCGCAAGGCCGTGGTGTACGAGCCAGTGCGGCTGACGCAGGACTGGCGTAGCTTCGATTTCCTGTCGCCCTGGGAGGGTATGACCACGCTTCCGGGCGACGAGAAGGTGCATGCCGAGCGGCTCACGGCCAGGAAAAACACGCTGCCCACACCGACCGATCCGCCGAAGGCCTGATCAGCGATGAGCGATCTCTCCCACGACGTCGAAACTCGATCCACCGCCACCAAAGTGGTCGAATTCGACAGCTCCATGATCAATTTCGGCCCGCAGCATCCCGCCGCCCATGGCGTGCTGCGGCTGATCCTGGAAATGGACGGCGAGGTGGTGGAGCGTGCCGATCCCCATATCGGCTTGCTCCATCGCGGCACCGAGAAGCTGATGGAATACCGCACGTATATGCAGAACGTGCCGTATTTCGATCGGCTGGATTACGTCTCGCCGATGAGCGAGGAGCATAGCTTCGCCCTCGCGGTGGAGAAGCTGCTGGGGATCACGGCACCCGAGCGCGCGCAGTGGATTCGCGTGATGTTCGCCGAGATCACCCGCGTGCTGAACCACCTGCTGAATGTCACCACCTACGCGCTGGACGTCGGCGCGATCACGCCCAGCCTGTGGGGCTTCGAAGAGCGCGAAAAGCTCATGGAGTTCTACGAAGCGGCGTCGGGCGCAAGGCTGCACTGCAACTACTTCCGCCCCGGCGGTGTGTCGCGCGATCTGCCCGCCGGGTTGGACCAGCGGATCGCCGCCTGGGCCGAGACGTTTCCGAAATTCCTCGACGAACTGGAAGAACTGCTGACCGGCAATCGCATCTGGAAGCAGCGCACCGTCGATATCGGCGTGTTCAGTGCCGAGGAAGCGCTGGCCTGGGGCTTCAGCGGCCCGCCGCTGCGCGCCTCCGGCGTGCCGTGGGACCTGCGGCGCGCGCAACCCTATGACAAATACGCCGACGTGGACTTCATCATCCCGGTCGGCCGCAACGGCGACTGTTACGATCGCTACCTGCTGCGCATCGTCGAGATGCGCGAATCAGTCAAGATCATCAAGCAGTGCCTTGCCAGGATGCAGCCCGGCCCGGTGAAGGTGCAGGACCACAAGCTCAGCCCCCCGCACCGCGTTGAGATGAAGCGCTCGATGGAGGCGCTAATCCACCATTTCAAACTCTATACCGAAGGCTATCACGTGCCGCCCGGCGCCACCTATACCGTGACGGAAAGCCCCAAGGGTGAGTTCGGCGTGTATCTGGTGGCGGACGGCACCAATCGCCCGTATCGCTGCAAGATCCGCCCGACCGGCTTCGCGTTCTTGCAGGCGATCAGCGTGATGGGCAAGCGGCACATGCTGGCCGATGTCTGTGCGATCATCGGATCGCTGGACGTCGTGTTCGGCGAGATCGACAGGTAGGCCATGGCCGAAAGCAACACCGGGGCAGCGGATCAGCCGGCGCATTTCGAATTCGACGCCGAGAGCGAGCAGGAAATCGCCTGGCACGTTACCAAATACCCGCCCGGCAAGCAGGCCAGTGCGGTGATCCCAGTGCTGTATATCGCGCAGCGACAGATGAAGCGGCAGACCGGTAGCGCCTGGCTGCCGCGTGTGGCCATGGACGCCACGGCGAATCGACTGGGCATGGCGCCGATCCGCGTCTATGAAGTTGCCACCTTCTACTTCATGTTCAACCTGAAGCCGATTGGCAAATATCATTTGCAGGTCTGCACCACCACGCCCTGCTGGCTGCGCGGCTCGGATGCGGTCACCGCGGCCTGCCGCGCGACAACCGGCATCCATGGCTTCGGCGAGACCAGCGCCGACGGCCTGTTCACCATGACCGAGGTCGAATGCCTCGGCGCCTGCGTCAACGCGCCGATCCTGCAGGTGGACGACGACTTCTACGAGGACATGGACGCCGAGCGGGTAACGCAATTGCTGGACGCGCTGCGCCGGGGCGAGCATCCGAAACCGGGCTCTACCATCGGCCGCCAGACCTCGGCACCGGAAGGCGGTCCGAACACGCTGACCACGTTGCAATTCGCGCCGCCCGCGGGAGAGTGAACGATGCTGCAGGACCGGGACCGCATCTTCACCAATCTCTACGGCCTCTATGATCCAATGTTGAACGGTGCGCGGGCACGCGGCGACTGGGACAACACCAAGGCGATCCTGGACAAGGGTCGCGACGCGATCGTGGAGGAGATCAAGGCCTCCGGCCTGCGCGGCCGCGGCGGCGCCGGGTTCCCGACCGGGCTGAAATGGTCGTTCATGCCGAAGCAGTCCGACCGGCCCTGCTACCTGGTGGTGAACGCCGACGAAAGCGAGCCGGGTACTTGCAAGGATCGCGACATCATCCGCCACGATCCGCACAAGCTGATCGAGGGCTGTCTGGTCGCGTCCTTCGCCATGGGTGCCCACGCGGCCTATATCTACATCCGCGGCGAATTCTATAACGAAGCCAAGGTGCTTCAGGCGGCGATCGACGAGGCCTGTGCGGCGGGCCTGATCGGCAAGAACGCCTGCGGTTCAGGCTGGGACTTCGACGTCTTTTTGCACCGCGGCGCCGGCGCCTACATCTGCGGCGAGGAAACCGGCCTGCTGGAAAGCCTTGAAGGCAAGAAGGGGATGCCGCGGCTGAAGCCGCCATTCCCCGCAGCGGTCGGGCTGTACGGCTGCCCCTCCACCGTGAACAACGTGGAAAGCATCGCAGTCTCGCCGACCATCATGCGGCGCGGCGCCGCATGGTTCAATTCGCTCGGCCGGCCGAAGAACTCCGGGGAAAAGGTGTTCTGCATCTCCGGCCATGTGAACAAGCCGTGCAACGTGGAGGAGGAGCTCGGCATCCCGCTGCGCGAGCTGATCGAACGCTACGCCGGCGGCGTGCGCGGCGGCTGGGACAATCTGCTGGCGGTGATCCCCGGCGGCGCCTCGGTGCCGGTGATTCCGAAGAGCGTCTGCGATGACGTGCTGATGGATTTCGACTCGCTGCGCGACGTGAAGAGCGGACTGGGCACGGCGGCCGTGATCGTGATGGACAAGTCCACCGACATCATCAAGGCGATCGCCCGGCTGTCGAAGTTCTACATGCACGAAAGCTGCGGCCAGTGCACGCCGTGCCGGGAGGGCACCGGCTGGATGTGGCGCGTCATGACGCGCATGGTCGAAGGCCGCGCAGAGCAAGCAGAGATCGACACGCTGGAGCAGGTCACGCGCCAGGTCGAAGGCCATACGATCTGCGCTCTGGGTGACGCGGCCGCGTGGCCGATCCAGGGCCTGATCCGCCATTTCCGGCCAGAGATGGAGGCGCGGATCAAAGCCTACAAGGCGCACTCCGGCGCGGCGCCGGTGCCTATGGCAGCGGAGTAACGCACACCATGTCATGGCGAGGCGTGAAGCGACGAAGCAATCTTGGTCACGCGCGCGCACCGTGCGCCCGTTCTACCCAGATTGCCTCGTCGCTTCGCGCCTCGCAATGACATGATCACCGTTCGGGACATCGCATAAATGGCCAAGCTCACCATCGACGGCATCGAGGTTGAAGTCCCCAACGGCTCCGCCGTCATCCAGGCCTGCGAGGCCGCCGGCATCGAAATCCCCCGCTTCTGCTATCACGAACGACTCTCCATCGCCGGCAACTGCCGCATGTGCCTGGTGGAAATCGAGAAGGCCCCGCCCAAGCCGATCTCCTCCTGCACCTACCCCGTCGCCGACGGCATGGTGGTGCACACCGACTCCCCGATGGTCCGCAACGCCCGCCGCGGCGTGATGGAATTCCTGCTGATCAACCACCCGCTCGATTGCCCGATCTGCGATCAGGGCGGCGAGTGCGACCTCCAGGACCAGGCCATGGGATACGGCATGGACCACTCGCGCTATGCCGAGAACAAGCGTGCCGTGAAGGACAAGTATCTCGGCCCGCTGGTCAAGACCGTGATGAACCGCTGCATCCATTGCACGCGTTGCATCCGCTTCATCACCGAGGTCGCCGGCGTCCCCGACCTCGGCGCCACCAGCCGTGGCGAGCATATGGAAGTCGGCACCTATGTCGAGAAGGCGCTCAGCTCCGAGCTTTCCGCCAACATCATCGATTTGTGCCCGGTCGGCGCGCTGACCTCCAAGCCCTATGCCTTCGTCGCCCGCCCCTGGGAGCTGAACAAGGTTGACAGCGTTGACGTGCTGGACGCCGTCGGGGCCAACATCCGCATCGACGCCCGCGGCCCCGAGGTCCTGCGCATCCTCCCCCGCATCAATGAAGACGTGAACGAAGAGTGGCTCGGCGACAAGTCGCGCTTCGCACTCGATGGCCTGAAGCGCCGGCGCCTGGACCGCCCCTGGGTCCGCCGCGACGGCACGCTGCAGCCTGCCACCTGGGCCGATGCCTTTGCCGCCATCGCCGACAAACTGCATGGCGTCGCCGGCGAACGCATCGGCGCCGTCGCCGGCAACCTGTGCGATGCGGAAAGCATGCTGGCGCTGAAGGACCTGATCATCGCATTGGGGTCACAGAACCTGGATTGCCGCCAGGACGGTGCCCGCCTCGATGCCTCCCGCCGCGACTTCTACTGCTTCAACACCGGCATCGCCGGCATCGACGAAGCCGACGCCTTGCTCATCGTCGGCAGCAACCCGCGCAAGGAAGCGCCGGTTTTGAACGCACGGATCCGCAAGCGCTGGCTCGCCGTTGAAATGCCGATTGGCCTGATTGGCAGCGAGACCGACCTGACCTACGCCGTGGATCATCTCGGCAACGCTCCGTCGGTGCTGAACGCACTGCACGACGGCTCGCATGCGTTTGCCAAGGTGCTGCGAGATGCCAAGCATCCGATGATCATCGCCGGCCAGGCGGCGCTGGCGCGCCCGGACGGTGCGGCGGTGCTGGCCGCGAGCTGGCGGCTCGCCGCTGCAATCGGCGCGCTGGCTCCCGACTGGCACGGCTTCAATGTGCTGCATACCGCCGCGGCACGGGTCGGCGCCTTGGATCTCGGGTTCCTGCCGGGACCCAACGGCAAGAGCCTGGCATTCATGATGGGCGGTGGGGTGGACGTGCTGTGGCTCCTGGGCGCCGATGAAGTCGACTCCGCTCAGATTGGCCCCAGGACCTTCGTAATCTATCAGGGCCATCACGGCGATGCCGGCGCCCGCCGCGCCGACGTCATCCTGCCCGGCGCCGCCTATACCGAGAAGCCCGGCACCTACGTCAACACCGAAGGCCGCGTCCAGCGCGGCTCACGCTCGGTCTATCCGCCCGGCGACGCGCGCGAGGACTGGGCGATCCTGCGCGCCGTCAGCGAGGTGATCAGCCTTCGCCTGCCCTATGACACCCTCGAAGCCGTGCGCGCCCATCTGGAGCAATTAAACCCGGTGTTCGGAAAGGTCGGATATCTGCCTCGGTTCGGCGTGACCGATCACACCGGCCCGGCCGGCGATCCGGCCGCCCTCGGCGACGCGCCCTTCGCGCCCGCCATCGCCAACTACTACCAGACCGACCCGATCAGCCGCGCCAGCCCCACCATGGCCGCCTGCACCGAAACTGCCGCGGCGCCAACGCTCGCGGCGGCGGAGTAGCCAGCGATGTCCGACTTCTTTTTCAATACCGACATCGGCCTGCTGATCCTCACCTTCGCCGAGGCGCTTGCCTTGCTGGTGCCGCTGCTGATCGGCGTCGCCTACCTGACCTATGCCGAGCGCAAGGTCCTGGCCGCGATGCAGCTTCGCAAAGGCCCCAACGTCGTCGGCCCATTCGGCTTATGGCAACCCTTCGCCGATGCGCTGAAAATGCTGATGAAGGAGACGGTGATCCCCTCCGGGGCCAACCGTTTCCTCTTCCTGCTCGCCCCGATGCTGACCTTCAGTCTGGCCATGCTGGCCTGGGCCGTGATCCCGGTGAACGACGGCTGGGCCATCGCCAACATCAATGTCGGCATCCTCTATCTGTTCGCCATCAGCTCGCTCGGGGTTTACGGCATCATCATCGCCGGCTGGGCGTCCAATTCGAAATACGCCTTCCTTGGCGCGCTGCGCTCCGCGGCCCAGATGGTCAGCTATGAAGTCTCCATGGGCTTCGTGCTGGTCAGCGTCCTGCTCTGCGCCGGCAGCCTGCGGCTGAACGACATCGTGCTGGCCCAGCGCCACCTGTGGTTCTGCATCCCGCTGTTCCCGATGTTCGTCGTGTTCTTCATCTCCACCCTGGCGGAAACCAACCGCGCACCGTTCGACCTGCCCGAAGGAGAAAGCGAGATCGTCGCCGGCTTCTTCGTCGAATACAGCGCCATGAGCTTCGCGCTGTTCTTCCTCGGCGAATACGCCAACATGTTCCTGATGAGCGGCATGACCACCATCCTGTTCTTGGGTGGCTGGCTGGCCCCGTTCGGCATCGAGCCCTTCACCTGGATCCCCGGCGTCATCTGGTTCGTGTTGAAGGTGTGCGTCGTTCTCTTCTTCTTCCTGTGGGTGCGCGCCACCTTCCCCCGCTACCGCTACGACCAGCTCATGCGACTGGGCTGGAAGGTGTTCCTGCCGCTGTCATTGCTCTGGCTGGTGATCACCGCCGGCGCATTGATGGCCTTTGGCTGGTGGCCGAACTATGCGTGATCACTGTCATTGCGAGGAGCGCAGCGACGCAGCAACCTCGGTCATGAGTGACGCACATGATCCGGCTTGCTTCGTCGCTGCGCTCCTCGCAGTGACAGATGAGACTGGCACCCGCCGCCGAGCCGCAATGGAGCCTCGCTGATGCCCCTGCTCGATCGCACCGCACGCAGCTTCCTGCTTGGCGAGCTTCTCGCCGGCATGGGGCTGACGCTGCGCTACTTCTTCCGCCCCAAGGCCACCATCAACTACCCCTACGAAAAGGGCCCCATCAGCCCGCGCTTCAAAGGCGAACATGCCCTGCGCCGCTACCCCAACGGCGAGGAACGCTGCATCGCCTGCAAACTGTGTGAGGCGATCTGCCCCGCCCAGGCCATCACCATCGAGGCCGAACCGCGCGAGGACGGCTCCCGCCGCACCACGCGCTATGACATCGACATGACCAAGTGCATCTACTGCGGCCTGTGCGAGGAAGCCTGCCCGGTCGATGCCATCGTCGAAGGTCCGAACTTCGAATTCGCCGCGGAAACCCGCGAAGAGCTGATGTACAACAAGGACAAGCTGCTGGCGAACGGCGACCGCTGGGAACCGGAGATCGCCCGCCGGCTGGAGCTGGACGCGCCCTACCGATGATCATCCTCACCATCGCGTTCTACGTCTTCGCGGTATTGCTGCTGGCCTCCGCCACCGCGGTGATCACCGTGCGCAACCCGGTGCACTCCGTACTGTTCTTGATCCTCGCCTTCTTCAACGCCGCCGGCTTGTTTCTGATCGCCGGTGCCGAGTTCCTCGCGCTGATCCTGGTCATCGTCTATGTCGGCGCCGTCGCAGTACTGTTCTTGTTCGTCGTGATGATGCTGGACATCGATTTCGCCGAACTGCGCGGCGGCTTTCAGAAATACCTGCCGATCGGCGCCGCGGTCGGCGTGCTCTTGTTCCTCGAGCTGCTGTTCACCTACCACGTCTGGCAGATCTCCCCGCAGTCCGGCGTCCTGCGCGCCGCGCCCACCCCGGCGAATATCAGCAACACCGCGGCGCTCGGCCGCCTGATCTATACCGACTACATCTTCCTGTTCCAGGCCGCCGGGCTGATCCTGCTGGTAGCGATGATCGGCGCCATCGTGCTGACCCTGCGCGAGCGCAAGACCTCCCGCCATCAGAATGTCGATGTCCAGCACGCGCGCGAGGTGCGCGAAACGATGGAGCTGGTGCAGGTCGCGATCGGTGCCGGCATCCGCGAAACCGGCATCTATCGCCCGAAGGTGGAAGAGCGAGAGGAACCGGAAGAAGCGGACGCCGGAGGCCACCATGCGCATTGAGTGGCGTGGTCGCCGTGCCGATGCGGCGCCCTCACCGCCACCGATCATGGCCGGGCGTGACACGGCCATCTGCCCTCGTTCTCCCGTTCGTCGCGCTGGCTCCATGCGCGGTCGATCCGGAGTAGATGACCGGGTCAAGCCAGGCCATCACGCGAGGTACGAACCTCGCCTCACATACCAACGGAGCCTGCCGCGATGAGCCTTGGCCCCTACCTCGTCGTGAGCGGCCTGCTGCTGGTGCTGGGCACCTTCGGCATATTCCTGAACCGTAAGAACATCATCATCATCCTGATGTCGATCGAGCTGATCCTGCTCGCCGTGAACCTGAATCTCGTCGCCTTCTCCGCCGCGCTCGGTGACCTCGCCGGCCAGGTGTTCGCCATGTTCGTGCTCACGGTCGCCGCCGCCGAGGCCGCCATCGGGCTCGCCATCGTCGTGGTCTATTTCCGCAACCGCGGCTCGATCCAGGTTGAGGACGTCAACCTGATGAAAGGCTGACATGCTCTACGTCATCGCCGTCTTCGCACCCCTCTGCGGCGCCATGATCGCCGGCTTGCTCGGCCGCTGGACGGGCGATCGCGTGGCGCAGGGCGCCTCCATCATCGGCATGATCATCGCCGCGATCTGCGGCCCACTGGCATTCTTCCAGCTCCACAACGGCGACATCACCCCCGGCGTCGTGCCGATCGCCACCTGGATCGACGCCGGACGCTTCCATGTCGACTGGGCGCTCCGCGTCGACATGCTGTCCGCCGTCATGCTGGCCATGGTGACGTTCGTCTCCATGCTGATTCACGTCTACTCGATCGGCTACATGGCTCACGACGCCTATCCGCGCTACCGCTTCTTCGGTTACCTCTCGCTGTTCACCTTCTCCATGCTGATGCTGGTCACGGCTGACAACCTGACGCAGCTCTTCTTCGGCTGGGAAGGCGTCGGCCTATGCTCTTACCTGCTGATCGGCTACTGGTACGATCGTCCCTCCGCCTGCGCCGCGGCCATCAAGGCATTCATCGTCAACCGCGTCGCCGACCTGCCCTTCGCCGTCGGCCTGGCGCTGATCTTCTTCAAGTTCGGCTCGGTCGAGTTCCAGGTCATCTTCCCCGCCGTGGCACAGCACCAGGCCGACACCTACAGCCTGTTCGGCACCACCTTCCCCGCCATCGAGGTGATCGGCTTCCTGTTGTTCATCGGCGCCATGGGCAAGTCGGCGCAGATTGGCCTGCATGTGTGGCTGCCCGATGCGATGGAAGGCCCAACACCGGTCTCCGCCCTGATCCACGCCGCCACCATGGTGACGGCGGGCGTGTTCCTGATGGCGCGCATGTCGCCGCTGATGGAATACGCGCCCGTCGCGCTGGGCTTCGTCACCTTCATCGGTGCATCCACGGCGTTCTTCGCCGCCACCGTGGGCTGCTGTCAGAACGACATCAAGCGCGTGATCGCCTACTCCACTTGCTCACAGCTCGGCTACATGTTCACCGCTTGCGGCGTCGGCGTTTACCAGGCGGGAATCTTCCACCTGATCACCCACGCCTTCTTCAAGTCTCTGCTGTTCCTGTCGGCAGGTTCGGTCATCCACGCCATGTCGGACGAGCAAGACATGCGGAAGATGGGAGGCCTGGCGCGGCTGATACCGGTGACATGCACGGTGATGTGGGTTGGCAATCTCGCGCTCGCCGGCATTCCGCCATTCGCCGGCGCCTATTCCAAGGACGCGATCATCGATGCCGCCTACGCCGCGCACACCGGCATCGGGATCTACGGCTTCATCTGCACCGTGCTCGCCGCATTCCTCACCGCGTTCTATTCCTGGCGCCTGCTGTTCATGACCTTCCATGGCCAGTCGCGCGCCGATCACCACGTGCTGGAGCATGCGCATGAGAGTCCCGCGGTGATGCTCGTGCCACTGATCGTCCTGGCGATCGGCGCGACCGTCAGTGGCTGGTTGTTGCATGGCTGGTTCATCGGCGAAGGCTGGCAGGCGTTCTGGAGCGGCAGCATCGTCAACGGCGCATCGAACCACGTGATCGCCCAGCTCGAAGCCGTGCCGGGCTGGGTCGACTATGCGCCACTGGTGCTCGGCCTTCTCGGCATTGCGGTGGCTTATGTGATGTACATAGCGCTGCCGTTGCTGCCGATGCAGCTCGCCCAGAGCTTCCGCCCGGTCTATCTGTTTGTTTTGAACAAGTGGTACTTCGACGAGCTGTACGACACGTTGTTCGTCCAGCCGGCGATCCGCCTGGCGCGCGCGTTGTGGCAGACCGGCGACGTCACGGTGATCGACGGCGTGCCGAATGGCCTCGCGACATTGACCACCGAGGGGTCGCGCGAGGTGGTCAAGATCCAGACCGGATCGTTGGCCCTCTATGCCTTTGCCATGCTGATCGGCGTCGTCGTGCTGGTCGGCATCTATATGTTGTTCGGGTGATCGCGATGACAAAATGCCCGTCATCGCCGGGCCTGCCCCGGCCATCGGCCTCTGCCCGGCCGCGCGCAAACCGTCGGGTGATCCCCGCCTCAAGGCCGGGGGCATGGCCGCGCCATGACGGATGTCGGAGCATTGCCGCATGAACGCCGCCGGCTTCCCCCTGTTGTCGCTCATCACCTGGCTGCCGCTGGTCGGCGGCGCGGTGGTCATGTCGGTGCGCGGCGACCAGGCCACCATCGATTCCAACGCCCGCTGGACCGCGCTGTGGACCAGCCTGATCGTGCTCGCCCTGTCGCTCGTCCTATGGGTCGAATTCGACCCCGGCGAAGCCGGCTTCCAGTTCGTCGAGAATCTCCCCTGGCTCGCCGATTACGGCGTCGGCTACAAACTGGGCGTCGACGGCATCTCAGTACTGTTCGTATTGCTCACCACCGTTCTCACCCCGATCTGCATCCTGGCGAGCTGGGAAAGCATTACCAAGAACGTGCGCGAGTACATGCTCACCTTCCTCATCATGGAAACCATGATGGTGGGCACATTCTGCGCCGCCGACTTCATCGTATTCTACATGTTCTTCGAGGGCGTGCTGATCCCGAT
Source organism: Acetobacteraceae bacterium (assembly GCA_035508435.1). Taxonomy (GTDB): domain Bacteria; phylum Pseudomonadota; class Alphaproteobacteria; order Acetobacterales; family Acetobacteraceae; genus JASHVB01. The sequence continues at coordinate 37,522 of DATJNA010000005.1, forward strand.
GTATCTCATCATCGGGGTCTGGGGCGGCCCGCGCCGCGTCTACTCCGCGGTGAAATTCTTCCTCTACACGCTCACCGGCTCGGTGCTGATGCTGCTGGCGCTGCTCGCGATGTGGTTCCAGGCCGGCACCACCGATCTCGCCACGCTGATGCACACCCACTTCCCGGTGGCGATGCAGGGCTGGCTGTTCTTCGCCTTCCTCGCCTCCTTCGCAGTGAAGCTGCCGATGTGGCCGGTACACACCTGGTTGCCGGACGCGCACGTCGAAGCCCCCACCGCCGGCTCCGTCATCCTGGCCGGCGTGCTGCTGAAAATGGGCGCCTATGGCTTCCTGCGCTTCTCCGTACCCATGCTGCCCGAGGCCTGCGCTCACTACGCCCCGCTGATGTTCACGCTGTCGGTGGTCGCGGTGATCTATACCAGCCTCGTCGCTCTCGCGCAGGAGGACATGAAAAAGCTGATCGCCTATTCCTCGGTGGCCCATATGGGCGTGGTGACGATCGGCATCTTCACCTTCAATGTGCAGGGCATCCAGGGGGCGCTGTACCAGATGCTGTCGCACGGCTTCGTCTCCGCCGCCCTGTTCCTCGTGGTGGGCGTCATCTACGATCGCCTCCATACCCGCGAAATCGCCCGCTATGGCGGCCTTGCCGACCGCATGCCCGGCTACGCGCTCACCTTCATGGTATTCATGATGGCATCGATGGGATTGCCTGGCACCTCCGGCTTCGTCGGCGAGTTCCTGGTGATCATCGGCTCCTTCCAGGTCAGCTTCTGGCTGGCATTGCTCGGCGGCATGGGAATGATCCTGGGCGCCGCCTACATGCTGTATTTGTACCGCCGCGTGATCTTCGGCCGGCTGACGAAAGCGGATCTGCGCAACATCCTGGACCTCAGCCCACGCGAATGGGCGGTGTTCGCCCCGCTGATCGTGCTGACGTTTTGGATGGGCGTATATCCCTCCAGCTTCAGCAGCTTCTGGGATGCGAGCGTGGCAGCGATGGTGAAGCGGCACACGGCGGCGTTGGCCAGTTCCGGCGCTGTCGCCATCAACGGTGGTGCCAGCCAACACCAACACCAACCCGCCATCGCCGGGCTTGACCCGACCAGCCACCGCGATTGGGTCGCAACGCAAGGCATGCCGCGACCCGCCGGCGATGCGCAGATGGCCGGGTCAAGCCAGGCCATAACGCGTGTGTCGGGTGGCGTCGGAGGGCCGCGCCTATGAACTGGATCGTCGCCCTCCCGGAAATCGTGTTGGCCTGCATCGGCATGGCCATCCTGGTGTTCGGCGTGCTGCGCAAGCAGGACTCCACGCTGCCGTGCACCATGTTCACCCTCGGCGGTTTCCTGATCACCGCGCTGCTGGTGCTCACTCGCACCACCGGCATCGGCTACCACGGCCAGTTCGTCGCCGATGCGTTCAGCGCATTCAACCAGATACTCATCCTCGCCGGTGCGGCGCTCACGGCGATCCTGGCTCTGGACTACAATCGCAAACAGCATATCGCGCGATTTGAATTCCCCATTTTGCTGTTGTTCTCGGTCATCGGCATGATGGTGATGGCGTCGGCCAACAACTTGATGACGCTGTATCTTGGCCTCGAGCTGCAATCCCTGGCGCTTTACGTGCTCGCCGCGTTCGCCCGCGACGATGTGCGTTCCTCCGAAGCCGGACTCAAATATTTCGTGCTCTCCGGTCTCGCCTCCGGCCTGCTGCTCTATGGCATCTCGCTGGTCTACGGCTTCTCCGGCACCATGGATTTCCTCCAGTTGCGCGGCCTGCTGGCGCAGTCGTCGCATGCCTCGGCGGGTATGATCGTCGGTGTGGTGTTCGTGCTGGTCGGGCTCGCGTTCAAGGTCTCGGTCGTGCCGTTCCACATGTGGACGCCCGACGTGTACGAAGGCGCACCCACACCGGTGACCGTGTTCTTCGCAACAGCGCCGAAGGTCGCCGCCATGGCGCTGCTGCTGCGCGTGATGGCGGTGCCGTTCGGCCACTTGCTCGGCGCCTGGCAGTTGCTGATCATCCTGGTGTCGATCGCATCGATGATTCTTGGCGCGCTGGCCGCGATCGGCCAGCGCAGCATCAAGCGGCTGATGGCCTATTCCTCGATCGGCCATATGGGCTTCGCGCTGATCGGCCTCGCCGCCGGCACGCCGGAGGGCATTCGCGGTACGCTGGTCTACATGGTGATCTACGTCTTCATGACCGCCGGCACCTTCGCCTGCATCATTTCGATGCGGCGGAATGGCCGAGTGCTGGAGCAAATCAGCGACTTGTCGGGATTGTCGAATACCGATCCGGGGTTGGCGCTGGCGCTGGCGGTGTTCATGTTCAGCCTGGCAGGCATCCCCTTGATGGCGGGGTTCTTCGCCAAACTCTATATCTTCCTCGCCGCCGTCCAGGCTGGGCTGTGGACGCTCGCCGTGATCGGCGTGCTGACCAGCGTGGTGGGCGCATTCTATTATATCCGCGTCATCAAGGTGATGTATTTCGATGCTCCGGTCGCGGCGTTCGACCCGCGTCCGCCCTCACTGTCATTTGTCGCCGCCGCGACCGGGCTGTTCACCACGTTCTTTTTCCTCTTCCCCGGCCCGATCGTGGTCGCGGCCCAGGCCGCGGCCAAGGCACTGTTCGGTTGATGCCTGTCAACGTCACGGCCGGGCTTGACCGGACCATCTGCGCACTTTCGGTCGCCGTGGACGGGCGGATCAGGCCCGGACATGACAGGAGGATGCGGACCCCATGCTCCTCGTCATAGACGCCGGTAATACCAACATTGTCTTCGCAGTGCGCGACGCCAACCAATGGCGCGGCACTTGGCGCACCCGCACCGCCTCCGATCGCACCTCCGACGAATACGCCGTCTGGTTGCTCACCTTGCTTTCGCATGCCGGCCTGAAACCGGAGGACATCTCCGCCGCCGTCATCGGCACCGTGGTGCCCGCCGCGCTGTATCACCTGCGTCGCCTGTGCCGCGACTGGTTCCATGTCGAGCCGCTGGTGGCGCGTTCTACCCTCGATTGGGGATTCGAGATCCGAGTCGATCGCCCCGCCGAGGTCGGCGCCGACCGCCTGTTGAACGCGCTCGCCGGCCACAAGCGCTTCGGCGGACCGCTGATCATCATCGATTTTGGCACCGCCACGACATTCGATGTGGTGGACAACGATGGTGCCTATGTCGGCGGCGTGATCTGCCCTGGCATCAACCTCTCGATCGAGTCGCTGCACCAGGCCGCGGCACAGCTTCCGCGCATCGGCATCGCGCGCCCCCAGGCGGTGATCGGCCGCTCGACCGTTCCCGCCATGCAGTCGGGCGTCTATTGGGGCTATGTCGGCATGATCGAGGGCCTCGTCGCTCGCATCAAGGCCGAGTTCGGCGCGCCAATGCGGGTGATCGCTACCGGCGGCTTGGCACCGCTGTTTTCCGAAGGCACGCTGGTGATCGAGCAAATAGAACCGGATTTGACCCTGGATGGCCTGCGTCTGCTGGCCGAACGCAATCCCGCGCCGGTCTTGCCGCGCGAGCGGACGCGCCTGATCGATCAGGACTGATGTGAGGTCTGCCGCCGACGACGGTAAGTCAGGTGGCAGCCACTCGGCGGTCAAGCTAAGAGTCGCCGCCCGAACTCACGGCAACCTCTGCCACCGCGCCGGCAACAGTCCCTGCTGCTGTGCCTACAGCAATCCCTGCTGCTTGAAGCTCAGGAAATTCGACCCGGCGATGATGACGTGATCGTGCAGCGCGATTCGCAGCGCCTCTACCGCCGCCTTCAGTTCGCGCGTCATGGCAATGTCCTCGCGCGATGGCGTGGGATCGCCGCTCGGATGATTGTGCGACACCACCACCGCGGTGGCTCGCAACTCCAGCGCGCGCCTGACCACTTCGCGGGGATAAAGCGGCGTATGGTTCACCGTGCCGCGTCCCTGCATCTCATCGGCGAGCAATCGGTTGCGGCCGTCCATGTACAGCACCCGTACTTGCTCGACATCCTCGTGCGCGAGCGTGGCCCGCAGGTACTCGACCAGCTTCTCCCAGTTCGCCAGGATCGGCAGCTCCGCGAGTTCGGAGCGGATCAAACGCAGCGCAGCAGCCTGCACGGTCTTCAGCGCGGCGGCCGCCGCCTCACCCATGCCTTCGATGGCAAGCAAGGCCGGCACCGGCGCGGCGATCACCGCGGCGAAGCTATGGAAGCGATCCAGCAAGGCCCGCGCGAGCGGCTTGGTGTCGCGGCGCGGCAGTGCCAGGAACAACACCATCTCCAGCATTTCGTGGTCCGCCAGCGCCTCCGGCCCCGCCTTCAGCAAACGGCTGCGCATGCGGTCGCGATGGCCCTCGGTGCCGGCCGCGCCAGCCGCCTCAGGCGACAGCGGCGCCAGCAGATCCGCTGTTTCCGCCAGGGCAGGGGAGGGGCGCCGCGTCATGCCGCGATGGTGGCAGCGAGTGGTTAAGAAACCCGAAAAGTCCCGCGTCCGGTGGTGCCCACGGCGCCGGAGCGGCTGTCAGGGGGCAGCGCAGGGCTCCGTGCCCATATCCGCGGGCAACGACACTTCCAGCAGCTCGAAAGCGTCCGACGTCCCGGTCTCGTTATGCGGCGTGTTGCCCGGGATCAGAATCGAGTCCCCCGCGTGCAGCCGCACCTTGCGATCCGCGAACTCCAGATCGACCCAGCCACTCAGCATATAGACGAACTGCGCCTCGCACTTGTGCACGTGCCAGCCGGTCGGCTGCGACAGGCCTTGCTCCGCCGAAGTCACCTGCGCGCGCATCCGCCGGTGCGTCGCCGCCGTCACGCCAAGATCACGGTATTTGAAGAACGCGCGCCGCCCGGCCACGTAATTCGCGTCGTCCTTGCTGGCGACGGTGACCATCATCGGCTCGATGTCCATGCCTGGTTCCTCCTGTTGTTGGGCGAACGGCTTGTGGGGCGAATGGCGCCGCGCCGGCCTCACGCGTTGTACGGCGGCTTGTCGAGATGCGCCGGCGACAGCGTGAACACCTCCACGCCGGTCTCCGTCACACCCACCATATGCTCGAATTGCGCCGACAGGCTGCGATCGCGGGTCACGGCCGTCCAGCCATCGTCCAGCACCTTCACCTCCGGACGGCCGGCATTCACCATCGGCTCGATGGTGAAGAACATGCCGGGCCGCAGCACCGGGCCTTCGCCGGGACGGCCGAAATGCAGCACGTTGGGCGGCTCGTGGAAATGCCGGCCGATGCCGTGGCCGCAGAAATCGCGCACCACCGAGAACCGGTGGCTCTCGACGAAGGTCTGAATGGCATGACCGACATCGCCCAGCGTCACCCCGGGCTTCACCGCGCGAACCCCGCGCATCAGCGCGTCATAGGTCACGTCGATCAGGTTGCGCGCGCGGGTGGACGGCGGCCCGGCACAATACATGCGCGAGGAGTCGCCATGCCAGCCGTCCAGGATCACCGTCACGTCGATGTTCAGCACATCGCCCGGTTCCAGTTTCCGCTCACCCGGAATGCCGTGGCACACGACATGATTGATCGAGGTGCAGATCGATTTCGGGTAGCCGCGGTAGTTCAACGGCGCCGGCACTGCCCCATGCGCGATTATGAACTCGTGGCAAAGCCGATCCAGCGCCGCCGTGGTGACGCCAGGGCGGACATGGGCCGCGATCATGTCCAGCGTCTCGGCGGCGAGCTGGCCAGCCACCCGCATCCCGGCAAAATCCTCGGGTGCGTGGATCGTGATCCGTCTGGTATCGACCTGGCCGTCCATCAAACCACTCCTGTCCCCGCCCGTCTCGGTCGGGTATCTGCAAACATGCTCAACCAGCCCGTGCTGCGCAAGGTCGCCGGGTGAGAGACGGCTCGGGCGGCTCTGCAACCCATCAGGGGGAACAACGCAACCAACCAGGTCCTGCCCCTCTTCTTACCCCGGCTGGAAATTTCTTACCCCGGCTGGAAATGCAGAAATGCGTTCTGCCCGATATGCATGCCGGGCGGAGAGTGGCCATAGGGTGGGAACGCAACGCTGCCCAGACAGCCGGTGAAGATGCCGTCGTGGATCAGACAGTGGCGGCGAATGGTGGGCCAGACCGTTTCCGACAGGACGTCCTGATCCACGTGATTGTTCTCCATCCGCCAAGCGGCATAGGCCTGCATGAGCGTGGCCGTGTTCGGCAGCACGTTGCCGACCCCGCCCCACATGCCGGCAAGCACCAGATCGGTATGGGTGTACCAGTCCCGCATGGTGTGGAACCAGAAGCGTGATTGCAGCCACGCATCAACGGCGACGCGCTCCTTTACGCAGAGCAATGAGTCGGCGTCGCGGATCAGGAAGCGACGCACCGTGGGGTCGGCGATCGCCTCGAAGCGCCACAGCAGCTTCCGGTGCACCGGGACGTTGGGCGGCAGCGCCATGGGGCGAAGCTGCACACCGCGTCCCGCCAGTTCCAGCAGATAGGGCTGCGGCACGGTGTTGTCGTGGTACAGTCGAATCGACCAGCCGGGGAACACGTGGGCGGCGATGCGCACGTTTTCCTGCAGCGGCACCAGGTACCGCGGCTCATTCCCCCACAGGCAATAGGCGATGACGTTCTCCTGCGGCCTGGCCCAGTTGAAGGGCGGCGGCTGGCCGTCGGGGATCGCCACCAGCGGCGCGCGCATGCCGAACTTGCGGTCCTTGGCTTCGAGCGCCGCGCGGCCCGCCGCGACCGCCTCGTCCGGCCGGCCGATCTGCCAGAACGCATCGCACAGGCAGTCGTGCACGTTCGGGCTGTCGGACCCCAGCACCACTGCCTGCCGGCATTCGGCGATAGACCCGGCGAGATCGCCCGCTTGCAGCAGGAACACCCCAAGGTTTTCGTGGATCGGCGCGCTGTCGGGGAACCAACGCACCCCGTCACGCAGGGTCTCGACACCTTCGCCAACCGCGTGGGCGCCATACAGCATCAGGGCGAGGAACAGATAGTCGTCAACCGTCGCGCAGGATTGCGCCTTGGCCTCGGCGAGGATCGTGCGTTGCGCGGCGATCGCCTGGTCGAAGGCGCCGCGATTATAGGCTTCGTGCGCCCCCTGCCGTGCCGCCGCCAGCGCTTCCGCCGCGGCGGCTTGTTCCGGCGCTGAGGCGGACGACGACATGCCGCTATTTCGGCAGCAGGATGGCGTCCGCTTCGACCGTGGCGCTGACCGGCAGGTCCGCCGCCACGGCACTGGGCGGCGCGGCGGCCGGGGCCGCCATCGCCATCACAGGGCCAAAGCGCGGGATTGGCGGCGGCACGGTTTGTTCCAGGCGCACCTCTTTGAATGAATCGAAGCGCAGCTCCAGCAGGTTGGCCGCCTCGGTTGCCCTGCCGCGCAGCGCGGCGATGGCGGCGCGCAACGCCTCGGCATGCGCTTTGCGCTGAGCCTCGCGCGAGAGTTGCCAGTTCAGGGCGTCGATTGCCATCCCGCCTTGTTGCAGGGTGCCGACCAGGGTCAGCAAGGCGACGCCGTCATGGCTGGTGAGGTTCAGCGTCTGGCTCGCCTGCCAGCGTTCGCTGCGGTCCTGCGGCGTGGGGCCGACATGCCAAACGGAATAGGCGCCGGTGCTGATGGTCATGCCGGCAACCTTGCGGGCCTCCGCCAGTGCGTTCGCCATCGCCGTATTAACGCGCCGCTGCGCGTCGGCGGGGCTGGCGCTGGTCGCCTCGGCACGCAGGGCCCCGGCGAGTTCATCTGGGGCGACGGTGACCGTTTCGGTATCCGAGAGATGCAGCAGCGTCTCGGCATGCGCCGGCGAGGCGAACAAGGGGGCGCAGAGCATACCGATGGCAAGGGTGCGACGCATCGGAAGCGATTACCTCAAGGCACCGCCGCGCTCACTCGGCCCGGTCAATATAACGTCCGCCGCAACCGTTCCGGATATTCGCGGTCGTATTGCTCGCCGCCGAGCCGGCCAGCGCTGATGTCGCCAATGATCGTGCCGGTGCTGGGCAACGACTTGCGGGAGACGTGCTTCTCCGGGTTCCAAAGGTCCGATCGCACCAGTGCCTTGGGGCACTGGAAATACACGCTCTCCACCATCACCACGATCACCGAGCGCGGCAGCGTGCCGCGGAATTCAAAGCGCGCGAGCAAGTCGGGGGCGACCGAGATTGTCGCGCGGCCGTTCACGCGCAGTGTCTCGCCGACGCCGGGGATCAGGAACAGCAACGCAACGCGCGGGTCGTGGATGATGTTGCGCAGGCTATCCGCGCGATTGTTGCCGCGGCGGTCGGGGATCAGCAGCGTGCCTGGGTCCTCGACATGCACAAAACCGGCAGGGTCGCCGCGCGGCGAGGCATCCAGCCCGCCAGGACCCGACGTCGCCAGAACCATGAACGGCGAGGCGGCGATCATCGCGGCATAGTGCGGGTGGACGTGGTCCACTTCCTTGGCGATCGCCCCGGGGGAGGCCTCGCCGTAGATCGCCTCGAGCGTCGCTTCGTCGCGGATCGTGTGGTCGTCCGGCACGGCGTTCACCGGCATCGCGTCCATGGGCTGGCTCCTGGTAGATGTGGTGCACAATGATGCGGCCGGTCTCGATCGTCACAGGATTTCTCGGCAGCGGCAAGACCACGCTGATCGCGCGAGTGCTGCGCGACCCCGACTTCGCGCGCACCGCGGTGATCGTGAACGAGTTCGGGGAGATCGGGCTCGACCACGAACTCATCGCGTCCAGCGACGAGACGCTGCTGGCCCTGACGACCGGCTGCCTGTGCTGCGCCGTGCGCAGCGACCTGGTGGCGACCTTGCTCGACCTTCAGGCACGGCGCGAGGCGGGCGAGATCGCGTTCGATCGCCTGCTGATCGAGACCTCCGGCCTGGCGGATCCCGCGCCGATCCTCCAGGCGCTGATGACGGACACGGACGTGGCGGCCGGCCACCGGCTGGACACCGTGCTGACGGTGGTGGACGCGTTGCACGGTGAGGCCGCGCTGGAACGGCATACCGAGGCGCGCCGCCAGGCGGCGCTGGCGGATCGGCTGGCGCTGAGCAAGACCGATCTGGCCGGTTCCGCGGAAACCCTGCGGCGTCGCCTCGCCGCACTGAATCCCACCGCGCCGCTGTTGCCGTCGCCGGACCTGACGCCGCTTCACCTGTTCTCGAGCGCGGATGCGGCGGCACGCGTGGATCGGCTCGCATCCCTGCCGGTGGCAGCACGCGACCCGTTCCGTGTGGGCCAACATAGCGACGGCATCACCAGCTTTGTGCTGCGCCGCGACCGCCCGGTGCCCGCGCTGGCGCTGACTCTCTTGCTCCAGGCGCTGGCCGAGCATTGCGGCGCGCGGCTGCTGCGCCTGAAGGGATTGGTCGATGTGGCCGAGATGCCAGGACAGCCCGCGCTGATCCATGGCGTGCAGCACGTCTTCACGCCGCCCGATTTCCTGCCGCACTGGCCCTCCGAGGATCGTACGACGCGGTTGGTGTTCATCACCCAGGGCGTGCCGGAACATTTCCCGGCGCGGCTTCTGGCAGCGATCGAAGCCGAAGTGACCGAGGAAACCCAGCGGCGCGAATCACGTTGAGGCTGGCTGTCGCTGGCTCACCGATCCGCCGGCCCGTCGATCACCGTGCCGGAATAGGGTTCGACGAACACCATGTGGTCATTGACCTGCTGCACCCCCGGCGTGTTCTCGGCCAGCACGCAGATCGCGCGGCGCTCCTCCTCGTTGGTGATGGTGCCCCAGAGGTCAACCACGCGATCGGCGACCGTCACGTTCAGCGTGGTGAGCGGGGTCCAGGACTGCTTGTCGAGAGCATCGAGGATGGCAGCGCGGATGGAGCGGTCGTCGGTGGCGATCGGCCGGTCGCGGCGTTCCGCCACCACCAGGGCGCGCAGCAGATCGGCGCGCGAGACCACGCCGATCACGCGGCTGTTCTCGGTCACCGGGACGCGTTTGACGCGATGGCGCTCCATCGTCTCCACCACCTCTTCCAGCGGCGCATCGGCGGCGACGGTGACCACGTCCTGGGTCATCACGTCGCGCACGCGGCGTCCGTGGGCACGCGTGAAGTCCGAGGCCTGCCGGCCGGGCGAGACCAGCATGCGCAGCCACCACGGGCGATGGCGGACGGTGCCGATCTCGTCGCGGCGCAGCAGGTCTCCCTCCGTGACGATACCGGCAAGCTCGCCCCTGGCGTCCACCACCATCAGGCCGGAGATGCCACGCTCCAGCATCAGCCGGGCGGCGGCCTCGACAGTGGCATCCGGCGGCACCGAAATCACGTGGCGGGTCATCACGTCGGCGACGTTCATGGGTCGTGTCCTCGCATCCGGCGCGGCGGCCGCTGGCGGCTGCCGGTCCGGGTCGGGCGCAAGATACACCTTGGGAACGGCTGAGCCAGTTCCCTCCCGAGCGGTGAGCCAGTTGCCTCCCGACCGGCCGAGCCAGTTCCCTTCCGAGCAGCGGAAGAGGCTCTACCCGCCCGCGAACTTCGCCAGCAGCCGCACATGTGAGCGGATGCCGTGTCGGAAACACTGACCACGATTTGGTATCCGCGATTTATAGTGCCCGCGCCCGAGCGCCCGCCATTCAGGCGGCCGTGACGGTCAGCTTCAAACCAAGCGCGCGCACAACGGTCAGCACCGTGGCGAACTCGGGGTGCCCCTCGGCAGACAGTGCCTTGTAAAGATTCTGCCGCCCCAGCCCCGTGCGTTCTGCAACCTCTGCCATGCCCTTGGCCCGAACGATGACCCCCAACACGTGGCCGATCAACGCCGGATCGCCATCCTCGAACGCTGCTTCCAGATAAGCCGCGACATCCTCGGCGGTCGCCAGATGATCGGCGCTATCCCATGCGATAGTCTTGGTCTTTGCCATGATCTGCACTTTTCATAACGAGCGGGCGAGGCTGAAGGCGGCGGCGATGCCCCTGCCCTGCGTCGTCTTGTCGCCGCCAGTGAGCAGCACCACGGCCGCCTCGCCTTGGCGGATGAAATAGACGCGGTAGCCGGGACCATAGTCGATGCGCAACTCAGAAAGTCCTTCTCCCACCGGTTTCACATCCCCGGCGATTCCCAGCGCCAGCCGGTCAATGCGGACCTGGATCCGTGCTCTTGCCCGACGGTCGCGCAGCTTGCGGAACCAGCGATCGAAGGCCTCGGTCTGGCGCACCTCGACCATGCTGGTTGTTTCCTATGGCAGACAATACATCACGTCGCAGGACGCCATCGTGGCGCAGTCAATGCCAGGTTGACGGGACAGGACCGGGCGCGGCGGCGAACGCCTTGCCGCTCCGCTGATGCCCGCGAACGGATGTTGCCAGCAAACAGCTCGCAGACCGCCCTGGCAGCCAGCCCCATCATCATCGTCGGAAGCCAGCCGCCAAGCGCGTTCGGCTTCGCCACTCCCGTCACCCGCCTGCGAACTTCGCCAGCAGCCGCACGTGTGAGCGGATGCCGTGCTGGAAGCAGCATTGCTCAAACTTCTCGTTCGGGCTGTGCACCTGGTCGTCGTCCAGGCTGAACCCCATCAGCAGCGTATCGATCCCCAGCACGCGGTGCAGTGACGTCACCACCGGCACCGAGCCGCCGCTGCCCATCAGCACCGGCTCCTTGCCGAATTCGTCGCGCAACACCGTCTGCACGGCCTGCAGCCACGGCGAGTCGAGATTTGCTTCGAACGCCGGCGCACCGGAATGCACGGTGAACTCCGCACGCGCATCCTTGGGCAGGCGCTCGTTCACGAAGTGCTGGAATTGTTCGAACACCTCGGCGGGGTCCTGGTCCGCAACCAGACGGAACGACACCTTGGCGCTGGCGTGCGCGGGGATCACCGTCTTGCTGCCGTCGCCGGTATAGCCGCCCCAGATGCCGTTGATATCGGCGGTCGGCCGCGCCCACAGCCGCTCCAGCGGGGAAAAGCCGCGTTCGCCGGCCGCCACCGAGAGGCCGATGCCACCGAGGAACGCCGCCTCGTCGAAGCGCAGCGAATCCCATTGCGCGCGCTGTGCGTTGGAGACCGGCTTCACCCGGTCATAGAACCCCGGCAACTGGACGCGTCCGGTCGCATCCTTGAGCTCGCCGAGGATGTGGGTCAGCGCGTTGATCGGGTTGAGCGCGGAGCCGCCAAACAAGCCGGAATGCAGGTCGCGGTTGGCGGCGTGCAGCGTCACCTCGGCATAGGTCATGCCGCGCAGCCGCGTGGTGACTGCGGGCGTGTCCACGTCCCACATGCCAGTGTCGCTGATCAGTCCGAGATCGGAGCGGAGGTGGTCCTTGTGCGCCGCGACGAAGGGCTCCAGGTTGACGCTGCCGACTTCCTCCTCGCCCTCGATCAGCACCGTGAGGCGCGCGGGGATGCCGCCGGCCTTGTGCCAGGCGCGCAACGCTTCCAGGAACATCACCGACTGGCCCTTGTCGTCCACCGCGCCGCGGGCGACGAAGCGCTTGCCGTGCGGGCCGTCGACGAGCTGTGGCTCGAACGGCGGGCTGTGCCACAGCTCCAGAGGATCGACCGGCTGTACGTCGTAGTGGGCATAGAACAACACGTGCGGGCCGGTGTAGCCGGTGGGGCCGTCATAGCGCCCTACCACCACCGGATGGCCTGGCGTGGCCATGATCTCGGTCGCGAAGCCCAGCCCGCTGAGCTGGACCCGCCACCATTCCGCCGCGCGCTGGCAATCCGCCCGGTGCGCCGGCTGCGCGCTGATTGAGGGGATGCGCAGCAGCGAGAACAGGGTCTCGCGGGATTGGTCGAAGGCGGAGTCGGCATGACGGAGGACGGTCTCGACGGTCTCGGTCGAAGGCGCTGACATGGCGGGGTCTCCGGCAGAACTCGGCTGCAATAGCCATGCGCGGGATGTGCAGCAAATTCCGGCGCGAAACCAGCGGAAGAATGCTGGCGCGGATGAATGCAACCGGCCGCGCGTGAACCCGGATGGGCCGGCGCCCACTGACCAGTTCGAGCGTGCGACCGACCAGGAACCGTTTGAGTGTCCCATCGACGCGGCCACGACGCGGAAGGCGGTTCGCCGGCGCGGCGTTGGCCGGCTGAGCCCCCGGCACGCCCTGGGACATCAGCGGGCCATCAGGCGCACTGTCTTGCCGGGCGCGGAGCGACGATGCTTCGCGAAGGCGCACGAACGCTACGGGGCTGCCTCGGAACGGGGTCGTTGCGTCCCACCACGCTTCGCTTGCGGTCCTCGCAACAATCAAGCCGACCAGGCTCCCCGCCCCTGCCGCTGCGGAGCCGTTGTTTCGTTCAACCGCGGGTCGGCTGTCAGGCCGGTGGCAACTCGCGAGGCCAGAGGACCACGTGACAGAAGACCACGTGACAGTGGACCGCGTGACAGAGGACCACGTGACAGAGGACCACGTGACAGAGGACCGCGTGACAGTGGAAAGCGGACCGCGCGTCAGCGTGATCCGCGTGACGGCGCAGGCGCCGGATTTTCGCCTTGGTTGCCTCGCCCGATCCGCCGGCAATGGACTCATGGCTCGCTGCCAGCGAATTGCACCAGTACGCTCACCAGGCGGTGGTCTGGGCACGGGACAGGATCTTCGTGTCCGACACCTTGCTCCAGCTTGCCTGCATGCTGCTTCTCGGCCTGGTGACGTTGGCTTCGGCACGGCCGCTTCGCCGCGCCTTGTTGCGTCAGGCCGATCGCGTCCCACCCGGGCCGCTGCATCCGGTTGCCACCGCGCTCGCCCGCGCCGGCCCCTCCATCGTATTGCTCCTGCTGCTCTGGTTCGCACGGCTTGCGTTCAATGCCACGCACTCCGCCGCCGCGGTACTGCGCACCGCCGAAAGCCTGGTGCTGGTGTGGGTGCTGATCCGCCTCTCCTCGCGCCTGGTCCGCAACGAGGCGCTCGCCCGCGTCATCGCCGTCGCCGCCTGGGCGATCGCCGCGCTGAACATTGCCGGCCTGCTGGGGCCGGTGATCGGCGTGATGGACGCGATGGCGGTGCCGATCGGCAACTACCGGCTGAGCCTGTTGCTGCTGGTGAAGGGCGTCATCACCATGGCGCTGCTGATCTGGCTTGCCAACACCTCGGCGCGGATGATCGAGCATTGGCTGGATCGCATGCCGGTGATCACGCCGGTCATGCGCGTCCTGGCGGGCAAGCTGGCGCGCCTGCTGCTGGTGGTGCTGGCCGTGCTGCTGGCGCTGGGCTCGATCGGCATCGACCTCACCGCCTTCGCGGTGTTCTCCGGCGCAGTCGGGGTCGGCGTCGGATTTGGCCTTCAGAAGGTGGTCTCCAACCTGATCAGCGGCGTGATCCTCTTGCTCGACCGCTCGATCAAGCCGGGCGACGTGATCGAGGTCGAGGACACTTACGGTTTCGTCAACGCGCTGAATGCCCGCTACGTCGCGGTCCGCACGCGCGACGGCAAGGAATTCCTGATCCCCAACGAGGACCTCATCACCCAGCGCGTCACCAACTGGTCGTATTCCAACGACCTGATCCGCCTGCACGTGAAGGTCGGCATTTCCTACCAGTCCGATCCGCATGCGGCGATTTCGCGGGCACTGGAGGCCGCGCGCGAGGTGCCGCGCGTGCTGGCCGAGCCGGAGCCGACCTGCCTGCTGGTTGAATTCGGCGGCAGCACGATCGATCTGGAGTTGCGGTGCTGGATCAATGATCCCGTCAATGGCATGGCCAATGTGCGCAGCGAGTTGATGCTGCGCATCTGGGACCTCTATCAGGCGCACGGCATCGAGCTGCCCCATCCGCAGCGCGACATCACCCTGCGCAATCCGGAAGCGTTGGCTGCCGCTTTGCAACCTCGACGCGGCGCGGTGGCGAAGCAGAACAACTGAGTGCGGCGGCATGTCGGCCGCGTGTGCCGACGGCGTCGGGGCGGTGGCAAAGTCACGTTTTACAAAGTCACGTTTTACAAAGTCACGTTTTACCCTTGAGCAATTCCCGGGCCCCGCTAATCTTGCCGAACTGGCCGATCCGTGGCCGGCACGAAAAGGGGACTCCAGGTATGGAACGATCGATCGAGCAGCGCGCGATACGAAAGGTGTATTTGCGGCTGCTGCCGTTTGCCATGGTCGTGTATTTCTTCTGCTATCTCGACCGCATCAATATCGGCTTCGCCGCGCTGACGATGAACAAGGAGATCGGCCTCAGCGCCGCCACCTACGGCCTCAGTGCCGGCGCGTTCTATCTCGGTTACTGCATCTTCGAGATTCCCAGCAACATGGTGCTGGACAAGGTGGGCGCGCGGTTGTGGATCGCCCGCATCATGATCACCTGGGGCCTCGCCTCCGCCGCCACCGCATTGGTGGTCGGCCCCACCAGCTTCCTCTCCGTCCGCTTCTTGCTCGGCGCCGCCGAAGCCGGATTGTTCCCGGGCATTCTGCTGCTGTTCACCTACTGGTTTCCGGACCACCACCGCGCCCGCATCGTCTCCGGCTTCACGCTGGCGCTGCCGATTTCAGTCGCGCTCGGTGCGCCGATCTCCACCGCCATTCTTGGCATGGATGGCGTGCTTGGCATCGCCGGCTGGAAATGGATCTACATTCTGGAAGCGGTGCCCACCGTCCTGCTGGGCATTTGCGTGTTCTTCTACCTCACCGACAAGCCGGCGCAGGCCACCTGGCTCGATGCGGAAGAGAAGGCCTGGCTGGTCGGCCGGCTGGAAGCCGAGCGCCGTGCCGTCGAAACCGTGCGCACCTATGGTTTCATGGAAGCATTGTTCAATCCCAAGATCCTGCTGCTGTCGCTGAACTATCTCGGGATCGTCACCGCCAGCCTCGGCATCGTCCTGTTCATTCCGCAGATCATCAAGTCGCTGGGTGCCACCAACATGGGCACCGGCTACGCCACCATGCTCGCCTACATTTGCGGGGCGGTCAGCATGATGACCTGGGGTTGGATCTCCGACCGCATGGGGGAACGCCGCTGGAACCTGTTCTGGGCCTGCCTGGTCGCCACCGTCGGCCTGGTGATCGCCGGCATGACCATGGGCACCTGGTGGGCGCTCGCCGGCCTCTGCATCGCCACCGCCGGCTTCTACGGCACCAAGGGCCCGTTCTGGTCGCTGCCGTCGATGATGCTGACCGGCAGCGCCGCGGCGGCGGGTTTGGCGTGGATCAACTCGATCGGCAATGCCGGTGGCTTCTTCGGCCCCACCATCGTCGGCTGGCTGAAGGAGGTCACCGGCAGCTACGCCGGCGGACTCTACGGGCTGGCATTGTTCACGCTGGTCTCCGCGGTGACCGCGGCGGTCGGCCTGCACATTCCGCGGCGGTTCGCCCATCGCGAGGAGCTGCGCGTGCCGGCGGAATAATACCCCGCCTTCCGCAGGCAGGTCGCATCGTGTAGACGGCGCCCGAACGGCCGCCCGGGGCAGGCGGCCGCACCGGGGAGTCTTCAGTCGGGGCTATGGCTGGCATCCACATCGTTGGCGCCGGTTTGGCCGGCCTGTCCGCAGCGCTCGCGCTCACGGCGGCCGGGCGCGCGGTCACGCTGTACGAATCCGGACCCTCTGCCGGCGGCCGCTGCCGCTCTTATTTCGATCGCGAACTCGGCCTGACCATCGACAATGGCAACCATCTGCTGCTGTCCGGCAACCGCGCGAGCTTTGCCTATCTGAAGACGATCGGGGCGTTGGACAAAATGGGCGGGCCGAAAAAGGCCTGCTTTCCGTTCATCGACCTTGGTACCGGCACGCGCTGGACGTTGCGGCCCAATGCGGGGCCCATCCCGTGGTGGCTGTTGCAGCCGAATCGCCGCGTGCCACATGCCCGCCTGGGCGACTACATGGCGCTGCTGTCGCTCGCGCGCATGAAGGACGACACCACCACCGTCTCCGAGGCGCTGCGTCACGGCTGGCTCTACTGGCGGCTGGTGGAACCACTGTCGGTCGCAGCACTCAATACGCCGTCGCGCGAGGCGCTGGCGCGCTCGCTCGGCAGTGTGCTGCGCGAGACGCTGCTGCGCGGCGGCTCCGCCTGCGTTCCGCGCTTTCCGCGGGAGGGGTTGTCGGGCGCACTGGTCGAGCCCGCTGTGGCAACGTTGCGGGCGCGCGGCGCCCGGATCCAGTTCGGCCGGCGGGTCGCGGCGCTGGAGATCGCAGGCGACCGCGTGACGGCGCTACAGACCACCGACGGGCCGGTGCGGCTCGAGGCGCAGGATGCCGTGGTGCTGGCGGTGCCGCCCTGGGTGGCGAAGTCGCTGTTGCCCTCCCTGATTGCGCCCGACCAGTTCGAATCGATCCTGAACATCCACTACCGCACCGCGACCGATCCCGGAGAGGCCGGCTTCATGGGCATCGTGCGCGGCACCGCGCAATGGGTCTTCGTCAAGACCGGCCATGTCTCGGTGACGATCAGCGCCGCCAATCGGCTGGTGGATCGCGAGGCGGAGGCGCTCGCGGCCGCGGCCTGGCCGGATGTTCGGGTCGCCCTCGGGCTGGAGGGCGACATGCCGCCGTACCGCGTGGTGAAGGAGAAGCGCGCGACCTTCGCCGCCAACGCGATCCAGGAACGCCAGCGCCCAGCCGCCCGCACATCGCTCGCGAACCTGGTGCTGGCCGGCGATTGGACCGCCACCGGCCTGCCGGCGACGATCGAGGGTGCCATTCGCTCCGGCAACAAGGCGGCGGAGGAACTCCGCCGGGGGTGAGGGAAGGGGGAGTTTCCTTGCCACCGACTGACGCCCCATATCGCATGGCGTGCGCCAACGCCTCATCGTCGCCGGACTGGTCCTCCTCGCGCTGGGGCTGTTGTGGCCATGGCTGACGCGGATTGGTCTCGGTCACCTGCCGGGCGACATCAGAGTGCAGCGCCCCGGATTTCGCTTCTACGCCCCGCTCGGCAGCAGCCTGCTGCTGTCGATCCTGCTGTCGCTGCTGTTGACGCTGATCTTCTGGCTGTGGCGGCGATAGGATCGCATCGCCGTTGCCATCCGCCTGCTTCGCGGCCTGCCGGCTCCGCCGTTTACCGAATGTTGGCAATTCAGTGCCAGCCTGGAGCTGAAGTCCGGCGGTCATCGCCGCGACAGAGTGCACGGTTCTGGGGGGATTGCGGCATGGCGTCGAATGATGATGGTGACCTGCGGGGCAGGATGCGGTTCCTCCGCATCGACGAGCATGACAATGCAAGCCTGCAAAGCTTTTGGCAGATAGTCGCACCGAACCTGCCGGCGATCCTGGATGGCTTCTACGACCACGTCGTGACGGAGCCACGGCTCAAGGCGATGGTCGCCGACAGGTTGCCGAAGTTGAAGCAGGCGCAGACCGCCCATTGGCAGCGATTGTTCGTGTCGAGTCCAGATGCTGCATATTGCCAGAGCGTGCAGAAGATCGGCCTGATGCACCACCGGGTCGGACTGGAGCCGCGGTGGTATATCGGCGGCTACAACTACGTCCTGAACCGGCTGATCGATATTGCCATTACGGCGCATCGCTGGTCGCCCCGCAAGCTGCGCGCGCTGCTGGCGGCGGTGACGGCGCGGGTCATGCTCGACATGGACATCGCCATCTCGATGTACCAGGAGGCGCTGTTGGTCGAGCGACAGCAGCGTGCCCGGCGGGTCGATGCACTGCTGGCGGAGTTCGAGGCGGGCAGCGTGGCACTGGTCGGCACCGTCGCCTCCGCCGCGACGCAACTGTGTGCGACAGCGCAGGCACTGACCACCACCGCGGAGCAAACCACGGGCCAGGCGACGGGGGTCGCCGCCGCGGCGGAGCAAGCCGGCGTCAACGTCCAGACGGTCGCCGCTGCTGCCGAGGAGCTGTCCAGCTCGATCTCGGAGATCGCCCGACAGGTGGCGCAGTCCTCGGAAATCGCCAGCCGCGCGGTGGATGATGCGCGGCGCACCGATGCCATTGTGAAGACGCTGGCAGGTGCGGCGCAGAAGATCGGCGACGTGGTGGGGCTGATCAACAGCATCGCCGGGCAGACCAACCTGTTGGCGCTCAACGCAACGATCGAGGCGGCGCGGGCCGGCGATGCCGGCAAGGGGTTCGCCGTCGTGGCGTCGGAAGTGAAGAGCCTCGCCAACCAGACCGCAACCGCAACCGGCGACATCAGCGCACAGATCGGCGAGATCCAGACGGCGACGTCCGAGGCAGTCCAGGCGATCGAGGCCATCGCCCACACCATCGACGAGCTGAACCGTATCGCCGCCTCCATCGCCTCGGCGGTCGAGGAGCAAGGGGCGGCGACGCAGGAGATTTCGCGCAACGTGCACGAGGCCGCCACGGGCACGCAGGACGTGAGCCAGCACATTCTGGGGGTGAGCCGTGGCGCCGAGGCGACCGGGGCAGCCGCGGCGCAGGTGCTGAGCGCCGGCGGCGCGCTGTCGCAGCAGGCGGAACGGTTGCGGGGCGATGTGGGGCGGTTCATCGACGCGGTGAAGGCCGCGTGAGGAATGCTCACGCGTGGATCGCGCCGGCGACTTCGAACGCCCTCCACCGAACCATGCTGCACGCGGCATGGAGCATGACGACGGCGCGAGGCAGGCTGCCAGCATGTGTTTTCTCACCTGCGGGGCGACAGCGGCGTGGAGCGCCCGGGGTCTCGGCTCAGAGCCCGAGGGGGCATAAACGCATCAAAGGCGAAGCAGATCCTCCGTCACCGCCTCGCATTTTGGCAACTCGATGGAGCACTTATTCCTCCTCGAGGCCTTACGCCCCGCTCGGCAGCAGCCGGCAATTTCGATCGTGCTGTCCCCGCTCCTGATCTTGGTTCTGTGGATGCGGAGATCGTAACGGAAGCCTGGTCCTGATCCCGGTGATGCCGTCAGGCCGCAATCTGCGCCGGCGTCAGGCTGGCCAGCACACGATCGATACTGGCCAGGACCTGTGGTTCGGCGCTGAACACCACCGCGAGTGCGCCACCGCCACCGCGCGATACGCGAGCCGGCAACCAACCGTTGGTGCCCGGTATCTCCAGTTCCACTGGTGTGCCGGGCGACAGATTCCAGGCGCATTCTATTGCGGCGCCGCCGCGGGAAATGTTTCGCAGCATGACATCGGCCGCCGGATATCCTTTGGCTCGGACGCCCACTGTCATGCCACGGACCGCGAGGCGCTCGTATTGCCGCCGCTCAGCGTTGCCGTCGTCGCGCACAGCGTCGAGGAACTGATCGACCTCGATCCGCAGTGTCTCGGCCTCGCGGCCGATCTCCGCCGCGCCGGACAAGACATCCCGGCTGATGCCGCCGGCCTTGTCCGCCACGGTGACGACATGCTCCATCGCGTTCGCCGTGCTTGCCGTCGCACCGGACACCGCCTGTACGCTGGCGGCAATCTCCTTGGTCGTCGCGTTCTGTTGCTCCACTGCCGCCGAGATCGCCGCGGAAACCTGGTCCATCTGGCCGATGATGCCGCCGATCTCGCTCATCGCTGCCACGGCGTCCGAGGTCGCCGCGCGCACGGTTTCGATCTGTCCGCCGATTTCCGCTGTTGCCTTGGCGGTCTGCGCCGCCAGGGTCTTCACCTCACCGGCGACCACGGCGAAGCCCTTGCCGGCCTCGCCGGCACGCGCCGCCTCGATGGTCGCGTTCAGCGCGAGCAAGTTCGTCTGCCCGGCAATGTCGCTGATCAGCCGGACCACGTCGCCGATGCGTGCCGTTGCGTCGGACAGGCCCTGCATTGTGCCATGGCTGGCCTCGGCACGCTGCACCGCCTGGCGTGCGACGTCGGCCGCGGCCGAGACCTGGCGGGAGATTTCCGCCACGCTGGACGTCAGCTCTTCCACCGCCGCCGCGACGGTCACCAGGTCTTCAGACGATTTGGCAGCGGCTCCCGCCGTGCTGTGGGCTTCGCTATGGACCGCCGTGGCTGCGTCCGCCATCGCTTCGGAGGCGCGGCGCATGCCCTCGGCCGCGCCTGCGAGCGAGGCCATGACGCCGGAGATCGACTGGCCGAAATCCTGCGTGTGTTGCTCCATGGCGGCTTGGCGACGCTCCTTCGCGGCCCGCGCGGCGGCTTGCTCCGCTGCCAGGCGCGCCGCCTCGATCGCCTGCTGCTTGAACACTTCCACGGCCCGCGCCATCTCGCCGATTTCGTCGTGGTTCTCGCGCGCGGGAATTTCGACGTCATGCTCGCCGGCCGCGAGCCGCCCCATTGCGCCGGTCATGGCGGCCAATGGCCGGGCGATGCCCCGACCGATGACGAAGGCAAGGCCGGCGCCCAGGGCCAGCGCCGCGACCGCGAGGACTTCCTGCCACCAGGAAGCGCCGGAAATTGTCGCCGCCGCGACGGCGCGGCTGCCAGAAAAATCATGAGATTGCGACTCGACGGCAGTGTCGAGTTGGTGCTGCATCGCCTCAAGCTGGGGTCGCATTTGCTCGGCATAGAACGCTGCCGCGGCCAGGCGCGCGCTGGAGAATGCGGCAAAGGCGGTTTCGTAATCGCTCAGCGCTGTCTGTACCGGCTGCACCAGGGCCGCGACGTCGGGCGTCGCGACGCGCTGGAGTGCCTCGATTGCCGCATGGGCATGCCCGGCATTGGTCTTGAACGTGGCGGGACCGTTCTTGTCGAGCGTCGCCATGAATCGCCAGTTCGCGACGCGAACGAGGAGGGTGGTGGATTCAACCACCGCCGCGGCGTCCGACAACGCCGGATTGTGGGCCGCGCGTGCCGCCTGCACCAGACGCCCGGCGGCCGCGGTCAGCGCATCCCCGCCGGTGAAGAGTTTCGCCCGCTCGGCATTCCAGGAGCTGCCGAGCTGGGCAAACCGATCGATGTTCGTGCCATGGGCAGCCAGCGCCTCTTTCACGGATCGATAGATCTGGCGACGCTCGGCCGAAACTGCCACCCGATCGGCCTCGTTCAGCAGGCCATCGGCGCGTTTCGTAACGTCCCTGGCTGAGCCGAGCAAGCTGGGATCAGGATCGCTCAGATAGCGCGTTTCGGCCAGATCGATCGTTGCGAGTTGGCGCGTCAGTGTGAGGATCCTGCTGATGTTCCCTGCCAGGGCGTCCATCTTGCGGACGTTGGCGTCGACCCCAGAGAACTGGAACACGCCGAAGAGGGCGATGCCGAGGCTGAGCGCGAGCAGCGCGGCAAAGCCGAGATAGACGCGCGTGCGCACCTTGAGCCGCGTGAAATGCACGAGTGTCCTCCAACTGACGCGCCGTCCCGGATGCGCCGGGAGTGCCAGATTGTCGGATACTCGTTATCACTCGGTTAACAGCGGCGCCCTCAGCCTTTGATCGCACCCGCCACTTCGAACGCCCCCCGCCAGATCATGTCGAGTGCGACGTAGAGCACGATCAGCAGGCCCGCCCAGGCGAGCCAGCGCTGCCGCTCCAGCACATTAGCCAGCAGGTTCGCGGCAATGCCCATCAGCACGACCGAAAGCACCAGACCGGCGGCGAGCACCCAGGGGCGGTCGTAGGCGGCGCCGGCGACCGCGAGTACATTGTCCAGACTCATCGACAGGTCGGCCAACGCGATCTGCATCATCGCCTGGCCTAGAGTCTTGTGTGGCCCGCTGGCCGTCGCGCGCGGACGGTAGCGCCGCAACTCGCGATACATGCGCCAGCAGATCCACAGCAGCAGCAGGCCGCCGGCCAGCAGCAGGCCGATGATCGCGAGCATGGTGATGGCGAACAATCCGAGCGCGATGCGGATCGCGGTGGCGGCGCCAATCCCCAGGATGATGGCGGACCGGCGTTGCGCCGGCGGCAGGTCGACCACGGCCAACCCGACCACCACAGCATTGTCGCCCGCGAGGGTGATGTCGATCAGCACCACCTGGGCAAGGGCGGCCAGATCCCGGGTCAGGGCATTGAAGTACATGCGTGCGTCATTGCGAGGAGCAGGCGCGCGATGCAATCCCTCGACAGCGCCACCTCAAGAGGCAGCCTACCGAATTGAGATACGCAACGGTACTCGCTTGCCAACCGGCGGACGGCGGGTCTAGCTGGCACCGCACCAGGCGGGACAGGACAGCGATGGTTCCCCGTTACACCCGACCCGAAATGGCCGCCATCTGGGCGCCGGAGAACCGCTACCGCATCTGGTTCGAGATCGAAGCTCTGGCCGCCGAAGGCATGGCCCGCGTCGGCGCCATCCCCGAATCCGCCGCCCGCACCATCCGCGAACGGGGCGGCGCCGCGATGAAAGTGATCGGGCCCGCCGACATCGATCGCATCGACGAGATCGAGCGCGAGACGCGCCACGATGTGATCGCCTTCCTGACCTGGCTGGCCGACGCGATCGGCCCCGACAGCCGCTTCGTCCACCAGGGCATGACCAGTTCCGACGTGCTGGATACCTGCCTGTCGG
Organism: Acetobacteraceae bacterium; assembly: GCA_035508435.1. Lineage (GTDB taxonomy): Bacteria > Pseudomonadota > Alphaproteobacteria > Acetobacterales > Acetobacteraceae > JASHVB01. The sequence continues at coordinate 60,722 of DATJNA010000005.1, forward strand.
TGCAGCTCGCGCAGGCCACCGATCTGCTGCTGGCGGACCTGGACGCCGTGCTGGCGGCACTGAAGGCGCGGGCACTGGAGCATAAGTTCACCCTCACGATCGGCCGCAGCCACGCCATTCATGCCGAACCGACCACCTTCGGGCTGAAACTCGCCGGCCATTACGCCGAGTTCGCGCGCAATCGCGCCCGCCTGGAAACCGCGCGCGCGGAGATTGCGGTGGCGCAGGTGTCCGGTGCGGTGGGCACCTTCGCGCATCTCGATCCGCGGGTGGAGGAATATGTCGCCTCGCAGCTCGGGCTGCAGCCGGAGCCGGTGTCCACCCAGATCATCCCGCGCGACCGTCACGCGGCGTATTTCTGCACGCTGGGGGTGATCGCGTCCGGCATCGAGCGGCTGGCCACGGAAGTGCGTCACTTGCAGCGCAGCGAGGTGCGCGAGGCCGAGGAGTTCTTCCACCCCGGCCAGAAGGGCTCCAGCGCGATGCCGCACAAGCGCAACCCGGTGCTGAGCGAGAACCTGACCGGCCTGGCGCGCGTGGTGCGTTCGGCGGTGGTGCCGGCGCTTGAGAACGTGACGCTGTGGCACGAACGCGACATCTCGCATTCCTCGGTGGAGCGGGTGATCGCACCGGACGCGACGATCGCGCTGGATTTCGCGCTGGGGCGGCTGGCGGGGATGATGCAGCGGCTGGTGGTGCATCCGGAACGGATGCGCGCCAACCTGGAAAGCCTGGGCGGCGTGGTGCACTCCGGCGAGGTACTGCTGGCGCTGACCCGCGCGGGCATCCTGCGGGAAGACGCGTATCGCATCGTGCAACGCTGCGCGATGGCGACATGGGAATCGCTCGGCGCGTCGGCAGGCCGTGGCTTCCGCGAGAACTTGCTCGCCGATCCGGAGGTGGCGGGGCGTATTTCGCCCGCGGAACTGGATGCCGCGATGGATCCGGCGCTGCATTTGCAGGCGGTTGAGCAAATTTTTGCGCGGGTGTTCGGGGAGTCTGGGCGCTAGAGCAGACCGGGCCATTGGGTCGAAGAATCGACGGCGACAGGATCGCGCGAACAAAATGTCATTGCGAGGACCGCGAGCGAAGCGTGGCGGGACGAAGCAACCTTGGTCGTTTGGGCGCACCGAGCGTCCGGTAACCTCTCCGAACGAGATTGCTACGTCCCGCCATGCTTCGCTCGCGGTCCGCGCAATGACAGCAAGAATTCGGTCGTGGCCAGTCACCGATTCACATAAACCGTGAATCCCCCGCCACCGCTTCCGCATTGCGTCGTTATGCCCTAGCTGAAGCGCCGCGGAGCGGAGGACAAGGAATGGGCTGGACGGATCAAGTGGCATTGGTGACGGGCGGTGCCCGCGGCATCGGCCGTGCCATAGTGCAAGGTCTGGCGCGGCAAGGCGCCGCCGTTGCCATCAATTACCTGTCCCAAGGCGATGCCGCCGAAACGTTGCTGGTGGAGATCGAGCGGGCCGGCGGACGTGCCATCGCGGTGAAGGCGGACGTGGCCGATGACGCCGACGTCGAAATGATGGTGGATCGCGTGACGGCCGAGCTCGGGCCGCCGACCATCCTGGTGAACAATGCCGGCGTCTCCTACCCGGCGACGCTCGAGAGCTACGACCGCGAGCGCCTCTCCCATATGCGTCAGGTCAATGCCGACGGCGTGATCTTCACCACGCGCGCGGTCATGCGCGGCATGCGCGAGCGGGGCTATGGCCGGATCGTCAACATCGCTTCGAACGCCGGCATCGGCACGTCGCTGCCGGGCACCACCTTCTATGCCGCCTCGAAGGCCGAGGTGATCGTGCTGACGCGGCGCTTCGCCATGGAGCTTGGGCCGCACGGCATTACGGTGAACGCGGTGGCGCCGGGGTTCGTCGAGACCGACATGGCACGCCGCGACCGCGGCAAGCCGGAGTGGGAGGCGGTGGCGAAACGAATTGCCGCGCTGGCGATGATGGGCCGCGTCGGGCGGCCGGAGGACATCGCCAATGCGGTTGCGTTCCTGGCCTCGCCGGACTCGGGCTGGATCACTGCCCAGGTGCTGACCGTGGATGGCGGGCGCATGGATTACATCGCGCACTGAGCCAATCCCATGTCGGCGACCGATACGACATGTCTCACACGATCGGCACGTTGGTCTCGCGCACCAGCTTCTGCCGCATCGCCATGGCGAAATCCGGATAGTCCTTGCAGATCACGGCGAACGCGCCCGGGCCGCCGATCACCTCGCGGGTATAGGACTGCAAGAGGTCCGGCTCCTCGTGCAATATGCACAGCCCGTTGATGGTGATGTTCGCCGCCGCCATGCGGTCACGGATCGGCCCGGGCGGGATGCCCTGGTTGGAGCGGCCGTCGCCGATCACATCCACCACGCTGCGCTTCGGCCTGGCCGGCACATTCGCCAGCAGGGTCAGGGCCGCGAGCAATGCCTCGCCGATCGCGGTCTCGCCGGCGCGCACGGTGCGGGGCATGTTCTCCACCTCGCTGGCAAAGGCCTGCGCGTCGGCGACGCTGGCGATGCGCGTCCATGGGGTGATCACGTCGTGCGCGCCGGTGCTGGACCATAACAGCAGGCAGGCGTAGCTTGCCTTGGCGGGACCGCCGATCAGGCCCTTGACCACCACCGGGTCGCGCAGCGCGTCGGCCATGCCGTTACAGATCAGGCCAAATTCCTCATAGGTCACGCTGGCGGAGCCATCGACCGCCAGCACCAGCGCCAGATCAGCCACATCCATGCCAGTGCGCTTTCCTTGTCAGAGAACCAATGCCTGGCGTCGTTCAAAATGATAGCTGTCTTTCGCGACCAGCCTCGCAGTCACGGGCGATGCAGAACATCCATGGGGATGGAGAAAATAAGTATGCATGTGTCGCGTGCCATCGCGATAGCGTCGAGCTTCGGCCATTGCCGCAGCGTCGAGCTTTGATAGCCGCCATCGGAGGATTGCTCGCAGGCGTGATCGGCGGCCATCGAAGCAACATGCGCCACCGGCGGGGCCGCGCGTGGCGACCAAACGCGACATTGGGTGAAGGACTGGCGCCGTTTGGTCCACGGCCATGGTGGCATGCTCGACCGAACGGATTCGGTCTGCTTCGCGCTTCTCCTGTTGTTTCATGTGACGCGCTACCGGTTCACCGTGTCATCGAGAAGCCCGTAGCGCCTGCCAACTGTGGAGCGAGATCAGCTACGTTCATGTCATTGCCGTTTCCCTGCCGGGACGGAAACGTTTAGCATTCATCAAGACGACCGGCCCGGCGTTGCCCGGCGCAGCGTATCGCGGAGAAGCGGCAGATGGGGACGGATGCGGCGGCACGCTATCTCGATATCGTGGAATCGTTGGCGCCAATGGTGCGCGCCGCGGTGGCAGAGAACGAACGCACCCGGCGCCTGTCGCCAGCGGTCGCGACCGCAATGGCGGAGACCGGTTTGTTCCGACTGTCGACACCACGGGTGTTCGGCGGCGAGGAGGTCGAGCCGCTGGTCCTGTACCAGGTGGTCGAAGCGCTCTCGCGCATCGACGGCGCGACTGGCTGGTGCCTCGGGATCGGCGTCGGCCTCAACTCCGTAGCCGGCCTGCTGC
>DATJNA010000006.1:0-93529 GCA_035508435.1 Acetobacteraceae bacterium
GCCGGCGGGCCGGCTATCGCGGCTGCCGCATCTCGCCCAGGATTGCCGCGATAGCCCCTGTCGGCGATAGCCCCTGTGGAGAATCCCGCTCGCCCGGTTTCACCGCCGCGCGACCGCGGCGATGAATTGCTCCGCCATCGCGGCGTAGATCGGCTGCGGGCAGACCATGCGCGAGAACATCGTGCCCAGCGCCGAGGCCGCCGACACCGCCACGGTCATCTCGATGTTATTTGTCATTTCCAACACGATCACCGCCGCGGTGACCGGCGACTGCACCACACCGGAGAAATACGCGGCCATGCCCAGCATGGCCAGAGCACTGATCGGCAGGTGCGGGAACAGCGGTACGAACCAATAGCCGAGGCTGGCGCCCACCGACAGCGACGGGGCGAAGATGCCGCCGGGGATGCCCGACATGTAGGAAAGCACCGTCGCCGCCCATTTCAGCAACGGAAAGGTCGGCGGCAGCAGCATGGTGCCGTGCAGCGCGCCGCGCGCCTCGCTGTAGCTGGAGCAGAACGCGAGGTCGCCGGACAGATGGCCCACCACGGCCAGCAGCAGGCCACAGAGCATGGCGAACAGTACCGGCTGGCGCTGCATCAGCCAGGCGAGACGGCGGGGGAATTTCGCTACAGGAATGGTCAGCACGCGGGCGAACGCGCCGCCGAGCAAGCCGCCCGCGGCGCCGATCAGCGGCACCACCGCCCAAGTGGTGCCCCACGGCATCGCCGCATGCACCGTGCCGAAATATGTGTAGTTGCCGACCAGCGCCAGCATCGTCATGCCGCTCAGCGCCGTGACCATCAACAGGCGTCGGCCGACATAGCCGGCGATGTGGTAGTGCGCCATCTCCTCGATCGCGAACACCGCGCCGGCGATCGGCGTATTGAACGCGCTCGCGATGCCGGCCGCGCCGCCGCACAGCACCAACAGCCGCAGCAGCTCATGCGACGGCTTCAGTCCCCACCGCCCCACACTGTTCATTACGCTACAGGAAATTTGAACCGTCGGCCCTTCCTTGCCGATCGACGCGCCGCAGACGAAGCCCGCGAGTGTCAGCAGGATCTTGCCCACCGCAATGCGCCAGGACAGCATGGTGTCGGCGAATTCCATGCCGTCCATCTCGATCGCAGCCATCGCCTGCGGAATGCCGCTGCCTTGCGATCCGGGAAACACCTTGCGCGTCAGCAGTGCGACCGCGCCAAGGCCAAGCGGGCACAGTGCGAACACCACCAGCGGATGCGGCCCGGTGATATCGAAGAATACGTTGATGGCCTTGGTGGTGCCGAGGCCGAAGGCCACCGAGATGGCACCGACGATCACGGCGCTGATGCAGAACAACGCGCGCTGGTGCCAGGCTTCGGAGACTGTGAAACGGCGGCGCCAGGGTTTTTTCTGCTTTGCCACGATGTCAATTTTCCAATTGGCAAATGATAACGCGCGGCGCGCCGAAGCATTGCCCGGCGCGCATGAGGCGCGATTTGGCGCAATTCATCAGGCAAGGCAACGTGGCGCCGGAGATGCCGTCCCCGTTGCGGCAGTAACTACTGCGTGGACGTCCGCTCCGCGAGGATGGGGTGTTCAGGAATGGCGCGACGATCTCGCGCCCGTCATCGGTCGTCAGACCTCACGCCATGGCGCGCAACGATCCGGTTTCACTCCGCCGCCAACTGTCCCTCGAGGGCAAATTCCTTGATCGACACCCGCCAGTGGATGCGATCCTCCTCCGGCGGATAATCGCCCGCCGCGCGGTGATAAGAGCATCGGTTGTCCCAGATCACGATGTCACCCACGCGCCAGCGATGGCGATACTCGCCATCGGGCTGGATCATATGGCTTTGCAGTTCATCGATCAGGGCATCGCTTTCGGCAGGATCGAGACCTTCGATCGCGACGATCTTGCCCGGATCGTAATACAGCGACTGCCGCCCCGTCTCGGGATGCGTGCGAATGATCGGGTGCATCACGGGCTGCCAGTCGCGATCCTCCGCATTCAACAGCGCGGTCTTCCTCCGCCGCCCGCCATAGGTGAACGCACCCATGCGTCCCGCCAGCCGGTGCTTCAGTTGCTTCGGCAGCGCGTCATAGGCGGCATAGCCGTTCGCGAACAACGTGTCGCCGCCGCGGCTGGGGATCGCCAGCGCGTAGAGCTGCGTCGCCTTGAACGGATCGGCATCATAGGCGCCGTCGGTGTGCCAGCCTTCGGCGCCGCGGCGATAGATCGCCTCGTTCAATCGCCCATCGGCGTCGAGCTTGTTGATGCCGAGCAAGGTGATCTCAGGGATCTCCGGATGGCGCGTGCTCTTGGACGGATGCGGCACCACCATGCCGAAGCGGCGGCTGTAGCGCAGGAAATCCTCGATCTTGAGCTCCTGGTCGCGCACCACCAGCACGTTGCGATCCAGCCAGGCCTGGTAGATCGGCGCGAAACCGGCAGCGTCGAGGGTCTTCACATCGACGTCCGTCACCTCGGCACCGATCTGCTTTCCCAAGGGGCGGATCTGCATGGCGGCTGGCCTCCTCGCGGTTCATCCGCCTGAGTGTCCGCCCTTTGTTCATTGCGGGCAAGGCTCCGTCTCGCGGCCGCGCGTTTGACGCAAGCCGCGATTCCTCGACTGTCGGTGAGAGTCCGCTTCTTGTAGCGGGGGCATTCGAAACGCAGTAGACTGAGCTGCGGAACGGTAGCGCAGGGACGCTGATGCGAATCGTGCCCCCAATTCATATGCCGACCGCGGGGCTGGGACTGATCATAGGACTGGCGCTGGTTTGGTGGGTCCGGCCGGACACCTCGTCGGGGACAACGTTCCTGCTGGTCGCGACGATGCTCGCGGCGTTCGCCGTTCGCGGCATGGTTCTTGGGTTGCGCGCTGTTCTCGGCAAGGCGAGATCGACGCACCGGCCGAGGCGATCGAAGTGACATACCGCCGGCTCGCCTTCGCCGTGTGCGCCAGCCTCACCGTCTTGGCGGCTTTCCCCAGGCTGGCCGTTGCGCAGCAGGACTGCGATCCGCTGAAGGATGTCCATTGCCGCCACCACAGGCACAGGGGCATCCATGCAGTTGAGCCCGCCGCGCCGGCGGCGAGACCACTGATCCCGGTTCGGGAGTACCTGAAGGCCACGGACATTCCCCCCTCCAGCGCCGGCGCTTATGGCATCGTTGCGTTCAGTTCAAAGGCGACGCCGGCGACGCGCGCCAAACTGATCATGGTCTGCCGTTCGTTCGTTGCGCATTTTCCGCCGAACGACACCGTTCCGGCGAGCGTTCCGGTGTCGGACCGGATGTTCACCGTATGGCCGCTCGACAATCCGCGCGCCGCGAAAGCTACCGCCGACGACTGCAACTACGTCGTCGATCACTACGATCTCTTCGCCGCCGAATCGGCGATTGGCGACGCAGAGCGTCAGCAGGCGAGCTTCAGCGGCGACGGTCCCTTCCTGATCGGGTGGTCGCCCTCGGATGCGCGCGGCAAACCGGACAAGCTCGTCCTCGTGGTGGACATGTCAGAGGACAAAACCCAGAGCCAGATCGACCGCGAATTCACGTTCTGGAAGGACAAGATCGTAGAGGACCCGCAGCTCTGGCGCTCAGGCTTCTCGGTCGAGCGCTTCAGGATCGCGCTTCATGATTTTGCCGACGAGTATGGGAGCGATGTGCTGGCCTCGATCAAACTGGTGGGAATCACGCACTAGCCGGCCTGATATGCCCGGCGAGAGCCGCCGCGAACCGGGCTCGATCGCCCCGGCGCAGTGAAAAAGGGAGGGGGGAATGTCTTTGCAGTCCAAAGATGTTCACATTGATTCCGGAACGCCGCCTATGGCTTTCCCGAATGCGGTGCTTCACTCCCTCCTGCTCTGGGGCATGTTCGCCCTCCTCATCCTGGGACACGCGGCGCAGGCTCAGGCGCAGCGCGACTGGGTCGCCGAGACACGGCGAGAACTGGACGCGGGCCAGGCCAAGGCGGCGCTCGCCAGCGCGGAACAAGGCATCCGGGCGCTTGAGAAGTCCAGTCCGGTGAAAATCCTGCCCCTGTTGCTCGAGGAAGCGCAGGCCTACGAAAAGCTCGGCGATTTTCACAGCAGGGAAGGCGCGCTCAATCGGGCGACCGCGATCCTTCGGCGCGCGGTAAGCCTCGACAATCCCGGGGCCTACGATGCGGTCGGGTTCGTCTTCCTCGCCGCCGGAAGGACCGCCATGGACGTTCGCGATGTCCCGACCGCCATCGGGCATCTCGAAGCCTACCTGCAACTGGCCAAGGCCGCGGGCAAGTCCGACGACGATGTTTCCGGCGCCCTGGTCATGCTGGGCGTGCTCTACCAGGACGCAGGCCGCCTGCAGGATGCGGCGCAAATTCTGCAGCGAGGGTTGGTGGCGCTGCAGCGCTCCGGTCAATCGGACGACGATGCGGTGCCCGCGCTTCGTGCCCTTGCCGAGACCTACGATGCTCTCGGCCAAATCCAGAAAGGCGGCCCATACGCGATCCGTCTCGTCGCTCTGCTGCAAAAGCGCATTCAGGCGAACCCGCAAAACGTCGATTACTACGACATCCAGACGCTGCTGGAGATATCGCCCTTGCTGAGGAAGCTCGGCCGGTTCGATACCGCCGAAGGTATATACCTGCAGGCGCTTGATCTCTATTCCCGGAACTTCGCGGATCGGCAAGGCGACGTCGCGATCATACGACTGAACCTCGGATCGCTCTATGACAGCATGGGCCGGGAGGACGCGGCGGAGGCAGAATACAAGAAGGCAATTGCTCTCGCCGAGCAATTCCATGACAACGAAACCCTGGAGACCGTGCTGAGCAATCTCGGCGATCTCTATCGCCGCACCTCGCGCACGGACGAAGCGATTGCCACGCTCAAACGCGCACTTGACATCATCGAAAGCGACCCGGCCAACAGCAACCCGGTCGGGCATGCCGAGGCCCTCGTCAACTATGCCCTGGCACTCCTGCAGACCGGGCAGTTCGATCGGGCGGCGCCCTATGCCGAGAAATCGCTGGCCATCCTGCAGCAGCGGTTTCCATCCGGTCATTATGATATCGGTTCCGTGCTGCAAGCGCTGTCCGACGTCCGTCGTCAGCAAGGACGGCTGAAGGAAGCGCTCGAGATCAACCAGCGCATCATCGACGAGAAGCTGAAGGTTGTCGGCGCCGACCACGAAGATGTTGCCCGCGCCTACAATAACCGGGGGATGCTGTTCAGCGACCTGGGGGATCACGCTCAGGCACTGGATTATCTCGCCAAAGCGGCGGCGATCTGGGATAGGAAGCTTCCGAACGGGCATGACGATCGGATCTCCAGCCATACCAATCTCGCCTTTGAGCTTCTGCGGCTGGGACGCAGGGAGGCAGCCGTCCGGGAGGCCAGACTCGGCGCCGAGCAAGCCGCCGCCGCAATGCGCACCGCCTCGCAGGCACGCGCCTCGCCGAAAGCGTTCGACCTGTGGATCGGCGCCTTCGAACTGTTCCTGGCAAGCCGCTACGATGCCGCCGCCAACCGGCAGCCGATTCCGCCCGAGGCGTTCGAGATGGCGCAATGGGCAACGAGTTCCGACGCCGCCTGGGCGTTGCAGCAAATGTCGGTGCGCCAGGCGGACGGCGCGGCCGACCTCCAGCAGCTCATTCGCAAGCGACAGGATCTGGTGAGCGAGCGAGACCAGGTCGGCTACACGGTGACCGCCGCCTTGTCCTCGCCCGCTCCCGATTCGACCGAGGCGGCGACCCAGCCAAGCCGGCGAATGCTCGAGATCGACGCCGAGTTGAAGACCCTCGACGCGACGATCGCGCAGCGATTTCCCAGGTTCGCGGATCTCGCCCTGCCGCTTCCGGCCAGCCTCACCGAAACTGCCGTCTTGCTGAGGGACAACGAAGCGCTCGTGCTGATCGTCGGGACGCGGGCGTTTCCGACCCTGCCCGGCGCGGTTCATGTGTTCGTGGTGACACGGACCGCGTCGCTCTGGGGGCGTTCCGAACTTGCCCCCGATGCACTCGTCCGCGAAGTCCAGACACTGCGCTGCGGGCTCGATGAAGCGGCATGGCGCGATCAGTCCTGCGCGACACTGACCGGGCACAGCTACACCGCGGCCGACCGTGACGCGGGACGGCGGCTGCCGTTCGACCACGCCCGCGCCTACAAGCTGTATCAGGCATTGTTCGGCAAGATGGCGGACCTGATCAAAGGCAGGCGCCTCTTGATTGTGCCGTCCGGGCCGCTCACCGAATTGCCGTTCCAGACCCTGATCACGGCGCCGCCGCAGAGCGACTCGGACGTCTCGGCCGCCTGGCTCGTCCGCGACCACGCACTGACCGTGCTTCCCGCCGCCTCGTCGCTGCGCGCGCTCCGCGTTGTGTCGCGCCCGAGCGCGGCAACGAAGCAGATGATCGGTTTCGGCAATCCCTTGCTGGACGGCGATCCGAACAATCCCGATGACCGCAAGGACGCGGTCCTCGCGCTCAGGGCCCAGAGCTGCGCCGGGCCGACACACGGCCAGTTGTGGCTCGTGTCAGCCAGGGGCACGCATCGCGGACTGCCGCCGATCGCCACCGGCGGCACGTTTGCCGAGGCTGCTTTCATCCGGGCTCAGGCGCCGCTGCCTGAGACGGCGGAGGAGCTTTGCGCGGTCGCGCGTGCCCTCCGCGCGGATCCGGACGACATTCGGCTCGGTGCCCGGGCGACGGTACGGGAAGTCGAGGCCCTCAGTGAAAGCGGCCGGCTGGTCCACTACAGGATCGTCATGTTTGCGACACACGGCGCCCTCGCCGGCCAGATCACCGGGAGCAATGAGCCTGGCCTGATCCTCACGCCCCCCGCCGAACCGAGCAAAGCCGACGCCGGGTATCTTGCCGCCTCCGCCATCGCAGGCCTGAAACTTGACGCAGACTGGGTCATTCTCTCGGCCTGCAACACCGCGGCGGGTGGCGCCCGCAGCGCGGAAGCCCTGTCCGGCATCGCCCGTGCCTTCATCTACGCCCAGGCGCGCGGATTGCTGGTGTCCCATTGGGAAGTGGATTCCGACGCCGCGGTGAAGCTGATCACCGGCACCATGAGCAAACTCACCAGCAATCCCGCGATCGGCTATGCCGAAGCCCTGCGCCAATCAATGCTTGCCCTGATCGACGACGGCGTCGCGGAGGACGCGCAACCGTCTTATTGGGCGCCCTTCATCGTCGTGGGTGAGGGGGGAGCTTCCCACTGAGGCACTCCTTGGTGTGCGCAGCCGATTGAGGCTGGTGGTTGTCCCTATCCGGTTCGCGCCGGCGGACCCAGCCGCGGTCGGCGCACGATCGACGGCGGTTGGCAGCCTGTGGCAGCCTGCGTTAACCAAATAGGCACACTGGCGGAATATCCTGCCCAAGGCCGGCACCGCCAAACCGACGGTGGCGACCGGCAAACCCGAGGCGGGGACGGGCAAACCCAGGGCCGGGACCGGCAAACCCGATGCGGGGACGGGCAAACCCGCGGCGGGGACGGGCAAAACCAGGACCGGGACCGGCAAACCCGAGGCTGGGAGCGGCAAGATGTCGGCCGCTGAACTCGCGGCGAGCGACGCAATCTTCCCCCACTGGACTCCTGCCTTCGTCTCCGGCTTGCACCATCGTCCACTCGCCAACATGATGCCGCCAAACTCAAGAGAGGCCTTGCCGACATGGACCACGCGCTCCCCAACGACCCCGGCACTGCCATCCGCGACCTGACGCAGCGGATCGAGCCGTCGCTGATCGAAATTCGCCGCGATATCCACGCCCATCCGGAGCTCGCCTTCGAGGAGGTCCGTACCGCCGGCGTGGTGGCGGCGGAGCTGACGAAGCTCGGCATCCCGCACCAGATCGGCATCGGCAAGACGGGCGTGGTGGGGCTGATCCAGGGCGGGCGTCCCGGCCCAGTGCTGGCGATCCGCGCCGACATGGACGCGCTGCCGATCCAGGAGACCTCCGGCCTGACGTTCGCCAGCACCAGGCCCGGCCTGATGCACGCCTGCGGCCACGATATCCACACCACGACGCTGATCGGCGTCGCCGCGGTGCTGAAGGATCTGGCGCCACAGCTCGCCGGCACGGTGAAGCTGGTGTTCCAGCCGGCCGAGGAAGCCATCGGCGGCATGCGCGAAATGATCGCCGAGGGCGTGATGGACGACCCCAAAATCGACATGGCGCTGGGGTTCCACAATCACCCCGACATGGCCGTCGGCCGGTTCGGCTTCGTGCGAGGCCCCGCCCTGGCGGCGGCAGACCGCTTCGACATCACGGTGCACGGCAAATCCGGCCACGCGGCATTTCCGAACTTCGCCATCGATCCGATCATCGCGGCGGCGCATCTGGTGACGCAGCTGCAGACCGTGGTGTCGCGCGAAGTGCCGCCGACCATGCCTGCGGTCGTCACGGTCGGCGCGATCCATGGCGGCACCGCGCGCAACATCATCCCGGACGCCTGCACACTTAGCGGCACGGTGCGAACGCTGCATCCGCAGGCACGCGACATGGCCGAGGCCGCGATCAAGCGCCTCGCCGCCGGCATGCTGGAAGGCATGCGCGTGCGCTGCGAGGTGGATTACGGCCGTGGTGTGCCGCCCTTGCGCAACGACGACCGGGTGGTGGACCCGACGGTGGCCGCGATCCGCAAGCAGTTCGGCGATGCGGTGAGCGAGGGACGCTCCAGCATGGGCGCCGAGGATTTCGCGCTGATGGCCGACCTGGTGCCAAGCTTTCAGTTGCGTGTCGGCAGCAGCCAGCCGGGGCGTGACGACAAGCTGCACAACTCGGCCTATCAGCCCGACGAACGCTGCATCGGCTATGGCGTGCAGGCGTTGGCCCGGGCCGCGATGGAATTGCTCGCTTGAGCGGCGGCAGGTCTGTCGCTGCGAACCGACCGCGCCGCTGAACGGCCGTGCGCATCTGCGTTTTCGGCGCCGGCTCGGTCGGCGGCTATCTGGCTGGCTTCCTGGCACAGGGCGGCGCCGACGTATCGGTGGTGGCGCGCGGCGCCCACCTCGCGGCGATACGTGCCGATGGCCTGCGGGTCGAAACCCCTGAGAACATCGTCATCGCGCGCCTTCCCGCCAGCGACGACCCGGCGGACCTGGGGCCGCAGGATGCGGTGATCGTCACCGTGAAGGCACCCGCCTTGCCGGACGTCGCAGCGCGCATCGACCCTCTGTTGCGAGACGATACGCCGGTCGCGTTCGTCATGAACGGCGTTCCCTGGTGGTATTTCCACCGCCATCGCGGGCCGCGGGATGGCCAGCAGATCTCGCGGCTCGATCCTGGCGGGGCGTTGTGGCAAAGCGTCGGCCCGCACCGCGCGATCGGCGGCATCTTCTGGCCTGCTTGCTCCACGCCAGCGCCCGGCGTGGTGCGATTGCTCAGCGGGTCCAGCCTCGGCACGGTGTTCGGCGAGCCCGATGGCTCCACCACGCCGCGCATCACCGCTCTGGCCGCGGCGTTCCGTGCCGCGCACCTGCCGGTGTCGATCGCGCCCGACATCCGCACGCTGATCTGGCAGAAGCTGGTGTTCAATCTCAGCGCCGGCCCGATGTGTGTGCTGACCGAGACACCTGTCGCCGCAACGCATACGGAGCCGGCGCTGATTGAATGCTCCACGCGCATGGTGGCGGAGGCCGAGGCGGTGGCGCGCGCGATGGGGATCACGCTCGATCTCGACATGGCGCGGATCGTCGCCACCAACACCCGTTTGCAGCACCAGCCCAGCATTCTCCAGGATTTGCAGGCGGGGCGGCCGATGGAGATCGACGCGCTCTACCGCGTGCCGCTGGACATGGCGCGGCTCGCGGGCGTGGAAACTCCCATGCTGGATCTGCTGGTTTCGCTGATCAAGGTGAAGGCGCGGGCGCGTGGGCTGTACGCGGGGTGACCAGACGAGGGACAGAGGCCAACATAAGGATAATGATGCGGATACGCGCAAACCGCCGCCGATAAACCGGAACAATACGGTGCCGATTGGAGTGACGCAGCGTGGCATCGACGACAACGCCGTCTCACGTTGCTGCGAGAGCGGCACTCCGCAGCGCCAACAGCTTCGCGGCCGTCGCGTTCATCTGCGGCATTGCGTCAGGGATCTTGCTGGAATCCCGACACCATGATGATTGCGGCTGGCCCGCCAGAGTCGGCGTGCAGATGCGCCGGTCCGATCAAACCTGCAATCGGAGCCGTTACCCCTGTTGCCCAATTGACCTATCAAGGCCTGGGGACCAAGCAGCGGAGCCAGCCATGGCGAAGGACGGGGCGCGGGAAGGCAAGTCTCCTTCCGAGCTGATAGACGCGAGAATCAAAGAGCTGGGCGACTGGCGGGGCGAGATGCTCAGCCGGCTGCGTCACTTGATCAAGGCAGCCGATCCCGAAGTGGTTGAGGAGTGGAAGTGGCGCGGAGTACCGGTGTGGTACCACGACGGCATGATCTGCACCGGCGAGACTCACAAGAGCGTGGTGAAGATGACCTTCGCCAACGGGGCGGCGCTGCCGGACCCTTCGGGTCTGTTCAATTCCAGTCTTGACGGGAACACGAGACGTGCCATCGACTTCCGCGAGGGCGAGACGATCAACGAGGCGGCGCTGACGACTCTGCTTCGCGCTGCCGTGACGCGGAACAGATCGAAACCAAAACGTTAACCCGCGCCACCGACAGCGAGTACGGCGACGAGACCGCTCTGCACCTGGGTGACGATCCGCGCCCCAGGGTCACCCAGATTGCTCGTCCGCCCCTGCTTGCGGATCCGGCTCGGCCAATCCCCCATCTTCCTGGTAATTGCTCTCGACCGTCTCCGCCACGATCGGACCCGCCGCGTCGCCCAGCCGCAGCATGTCCCACTGCGTCACCCACGCCTTGACGTATTGCCGCATCGTCCGCGTCGCAGTCCGCTCGCCCGTTTCCAGCGCCGGCGCCGGCCAGTCATAGGCCGACGTGTAGATCTCCCGCAGCCTGTCGCAGTCGTGTGCCAGCTCCTCCGTTCCCGGCAGAGGCAGGCGGTGCCGCCGCACCGTATCCTCGATATGCCGTATCGCCGCCACCGCCGCGGTCGCCTCTGGCTCACGGCCCTTCAGCATCAGGCGCTCGGACAGGCGGTCGGTGTCCTGCCGCGCCTCGATCACGGCGGAGACGAAATCGTCGGTGATGGCATAGACCGTCGCCACGCCGGGGAACGGCACCGAGCCTTCCAGCCCGAGCCAGGTCGCCAGCCACGCATAGGCGACGCCGCGTTGCAGCGGCGTGTAGCGGCCGATCAGCTCCACCTCGTCCAGCAACAGGCACCAGCCGGCATAGCCGGCGTGATGCAACAGCAGCCCGGCGAAGCGGATGCGCTGCATGGCCAACTCGGCCGCCGACGGCAGCTTCACGTCGAACATGCGTGGCGCGCCCACCCCAGCCAGCGCCTGGCGGAACACCGTGGCGGCCATGCGTCCGCCGGCCAGAAAGCGCTCGCAGCGGCGCAGCGTCTCGGCGGATACGTTCTGCCGACGCAACAAGAACAGGATGGCGGCAAACACGGGAGCCAACCGGCTCTCCGGGTCGCGGACCGCGGCTTCCAGCGCGTCGAACCGCTCCGGCGTGGCGCGCAGCGCGGCCAGCGCGCCGGCCAGGGCGTCATCGTTGCGACCAGGCAGGACGGCGGAGCGCATCGCCGCCTCGAACAAGCGGCCGGGGTCGGCGAGCGGCGTCTCCTTGCTCACCACCACGCGGCTGACGACGAAACCGTGGGTGCGGGCCACCTCGGCCAGATAGGCCAGCATGTGCGACTTGCCCGAGCCGAAGCCGCCGGCGATGCCCAGGCCGCGCGGCGCGGCGCCCTCTGCCCACACCGCGGACAGGAGGCGGTCGAAGGCTTGCTCAATGCCGGATTCGGCGGTGCGCATCAGCCGGACGGCGGCGCGGTTGGGCACGCCGGCGCGCAGGGCCTCGATCGCGGTGCGGGCTTCCAGGTTCATCCGCTCACCGTCACCAGAGGTGCCAGCGGGTTCTGCCGGTCACCGGGGCGCACATCCGGCCAGATCCGCATTTCCAGCGCCTTGTACATGTCGAGCGTGCGGCGGCGGTCGCCCGCCATCAGCGTCCGATCGGCCAGCACGAGCAAGAACAAACCGGGCAAATGCTCGATGTCGTCCACGACCTCGCGCAGCACTTCGTAGAGGTCCATCACGGCGGACGGCGAGTAGCGCAGCGATGTCTCATTCGCGCCGGAAACCCGCAGGGCCGGGCGGAGGTCCAGCGTCAGCACCAGCCCGCCCACGCCGGCCTTGCGCACGAAATGGCAGAGCGAGACCAGCATCGCGCGGGCATTGGTGCGGCTGATGCGGGCGGCGATGTCGAACTGGCGCAACTGCGTCAGTCCCACCTTCTCCCCGCGGAGCCATTGCAGGATCGGGAGGCCGGCTTCGGCATCACCGGCCGGCTCGAGCCGCGCAAAACACAGGCCGAGCAACGCGGAGCGGAAATCCTGTGCCAACGTGGCATCGGCCCACAGGTCGCGGCTGAGCCACTGGTCGCGATGGCGTTCGAGCAATGGCACCGCGGTATCGAAGCTGGACGCGAGTTCCGGCATGGTGAGCGCAATGCCCGGGCGCGGCCAGGCGTAGTTGTTGCGATTGAACAAGCCTTCGAGGTAGCGCTGCAGCAGATCGTCCCACGGCAGCGCGCGGGCCAGAGCGAAGAACACGTCCTGCAGCATGTGCAGTCGCGTCTCGCCGGCGCTGAGATGCAGGGCCAACATCTTGTGACGCAGCGCCAGTGCAGGCGCGGCGTCGCGCAGGTGAACAAGTGCCGCCTCGTCCCCCACCAGGAACTTCACCCCGGCCCCGCCGGCCGCAAGGTAGGTCGTGAAATACTCCGGCTCGATGACCCGCAGCCATCGGCTCATCGGCACCGCCTGGACGTCGATCACCTCCATCGGCTGCTACTCCGAGATGAAGCGGATCGCGTAATAGTCGTGTTGAGCCCCCGTCTCGTCATAGGCGGAGAGACGTTTGGCGCCCTTGGTGCCGGTCGAGCCGCCGAGTTGGAAGCGATGGCCGCGGCCGGTGCGGGCATCCGGCTGGCGGTCCAGCCGCAGCAGGTCGAGCAAGAACTCTTCCAGCGGATAGTCGGCGGCGGCGGCGGGTAGCAGGGTCAGTAGCTCGTGCAGATCGGCGAGCGGCACCAGCGGGCCTTCGCCGGGCCGATTGGATTGCCAGGACGGGTCGCGCTGCGCCGCCAGTACCGCATAGGCGCGCAGCAGCCGGTCGAGGAACTGGCGGGCGTTGAAGCGGTTGGGCCGCAATTGCAGGTCGCGCAGGTGGCGGGCGAGGAAGCTGGGACGAATGCGGCGCTCCAGCCGCCGGCCGATGCGTACGCCCTGGGCGCGCGGTTCCAGTCGCAGCGCCAGCGGATACACGCTGACCCGGCCGTCGCGCTGCACCACGGTAACGTTCAGCGCGGCGGCCGCGGCGGCCAGTTCGGAGAGGAATCGCCCGTCGGCGAAGCCGCCCGTCAGGTCGATCTCCGGCGCGGCGACCTCGCCCATGGCGGCGTGCAGGTCGGTCGCGTTCTTCCGCAAATCCGACACGGCGGCAGGAAAGCTGGCGACGGCGCCCTCGTGCGCTGCCTTGCGCAGCCGCCGGGTGGCACGCAACGTCGCTCCCGCCTGGCGTTCCAGGCTGGCCAATTGCTCATCCCAGGCAGCGAGCGTGTCCTCCAGGGCGCGGGACGGGCCGGGCGATTCGGCGTCATTCATGCCGCCAGTATGAAAGGCGGGGCCGATGACGCCAAGTGGATACGACCGTCATCCCCAACATTCGCCCGCGGTCCCCGTTATTGCGAGCGAGGCGAGGCAATCCCGGTCAAATCAACCGCCGCCTGCCCGTCGCGGCGCGCGCAGAACCCGCCTGTTGCCCGCCCTACTGCCGAATGGTTCACTGCCGCGGCAGCCGATGCTGTTCCGGGCCCGCGCCGGTGCGCGCCCGTTGCGGGAGGACACATGCCAACCGGCGCCACGCAAGCGCAACCGCCCAGCGACATCGTTGCCGCCGCGCAAGCGCTGGGGCCGCTGATCCGGGCGCATCGGGACGAGGGCGAGGCCATCCGTCACCTGCCCAGCCCGGTGGCCGATGCCTTCGCCGACGCCGGGCTGTTGCAGATGTACCTGCCATCCTCCATGGGCGGCCCGGAATTGCCGCCGCTGACAGTGTTCCAGGCCATCGAGGCATTGTCGCAGGCCGACGGCTCCGCCGGCTGGTGCGCGATGATCGCGTGCAACATCTCTGCCTTCCTGGGCTGGCTGCCGGTGGAGGTCGGCCGCGGCTTCGCCGGATGCCCGGCGAATTTCCGCGGCGCGGGTTCGGCCCGGCCACAAGGCAGGGCATATCCGTTCGATGGCGGCTATCGCGTGCGTGGCGCGTGGAACTTCGCCAGCGGGGTGCATCACGCCAACTGGGTGATGTGCACCTGCGCCGTGATGAACGGCGACCGGCCGCTGCGAACTGATGCGGGCGTGCCGCTCACCCGCGCGATGTGGGTGCCGGCGGCGCAAGGCCGCATCGCCGACACCTGGTCGGTGGTCGGCATGCGCGGCACCGGCAGCCATGATTTCGTGGTCGAGGACGCGTTCGTGCCGGAAGCCCACAGTTCGTCGTCGGCCGCGCCGCCCTGCGAACCTGGCCCGCTGTATCATCCTCGGCTGATCCACTCGGTGCTATGGACCGCGACGGCGGCGAACGCGCTGGGCATCGCGCGCGGCGCGATCGATGCGTTTGCCGCGATGGCGGCTGAGGCAAGTTCCACCATGTCGGCCGCGCGGCTGCGCGACCGGTCTTTGGTGCAGACACGCATCGCGGAAGCCGAAGCGATCGTGCAGGCCGCGCGAGCCTATGTGATCGACGCGGTCGGCAAGGCGTGGCGCGCGGTGAGCGACGGCGCGCCGGACCTGGACGCCGTCGTCGCGCAGGCGCGGCTGGCGATCGTGCACGCGATGCACGAGGCAGTGCGCGCGGTCGATCTGGTGTTCCACGCCGCCGGCACCAACGCGGTCTATACCCGCAATCCGCTTGAACGCTGCTTTCGCGATGTCCACGTGGCGGTGCAGCACGCGGCCGGACTGCCCGGGCACTATGAAGCGGCGGGCAAGGCACTGTTGGGGCTGCGCCCGGACGATCCCGGATGGTAACGGCGCGCCGAGGGAGCAAGGGCAATGCGCATCGGCCTGGTTACGGATAGTCTCGCCGAGATGACACTGGATCGGTTGCTGGTCACGGCGGCTGAACTCGGCATCGAGACACTGGAATTCGGCTGCGGCAACTGGTCCGGCGCGCCGCATTTGAATCTTTCCGCAATGCTGGAAAGCGCCGCGGCACGGCGCGCGTTCATGGACAAGCTGCGTAATCATGGGCTGCAAATCAGCGCGCTGAATTGTTCCGGCAATCCACTGCATCCCGGCGACAGCGGCCAGCGGCATCGCGAGGTCACCTCGCAAACCATCCGATTGGCGGGTCTGCTGGCCGTGCCGCGGGTGGTGCTGATGTCCGGTTGCCCCGGCGGCCCGGGCGATGCCAACGCCAACTGGGTCACCACTGCCTGGCCGCCGGAAGCCGCGCGCGTGCTGCAATGGCAGTGGGACGAGGTGGTGATCCCCTATTGGCGCGGCCTGGTCGCGGAAGCGCAGGCGGCCGGGGTGGCGAAGCTGTGTATCGAACTGCATGGCCAGCAGAACGTCTATAACGTGGCGACATTGTTCCGCCTGCGTGACGCGGTCGGCCCAACGGTCGGTGCCAATTACGATCCCAGCCATTTGTTCTGGATGGGTGCCGATCCGCTGGCCGCCACGCGCGCACTCGGGGATGCGATCTACCACGTGCACGCCAAGGACACGCGCATCGATCCGGTCACCAGCGGCATCAACAGCCGCATCGACACCAAGCCGGTGGACCTGTTGCGCGATCGGTCATGGAGCTACGTCACGCTCGGCTACGGCCACGACGTGCACTGGTGGAAGCAGTTCTGCGCGCTGCTGCGGCTGGTCGGTTACGACGACGTGCTGTCGATCGAGCATGAGGACCTGATGCTGCCGCCGCTGCATGGCGTGCGGAAGTCGGTTGCGCTGCTGCGCGAGGCGCTCTGACAGGGTCGCCGCGCCGCGGCCGGCATCAGCCCGTCGCGGTATGGAAGAAGCTGCACCAACCGTTCGGGCTGACCTCGCCGCGCACCAGCTTGCACGCGACCGGCGCGACATAGTACTCGCACAGCGCGCAGTGTTGCGTACTGTTCGGATGATCCTGGTAGCGCGCATCCAACTTGGCTACCTTTTGCGCGGCACTCGCGCGCTGCAACGGCAGCGCGGCAAGGCCAACTCCCGAGGCCGCGACCTTGATGGCCCGGCGCCGGGGCAACGCGATGTCGCCAAACATGCAGTCTCCTACACGACTGATCACGCGATGGACGTGTGCAGGGTCGGGAAAATTCCATCGCACGCCAAGAAAATTCCTGCTGCGCGCTTCACAATTCTGTCGTACCGGCCGGCCGGAATAACCGCCGCATGAAGGCGTCGGATGCGGCACCGTCATGTCGCAGGAGCCAGATCGGTGCGCACGACCTTCGGCGATTTCCGCCTGGAAATCGCACTTCTTCTTCTCGCAATCGCAATAATACTGCCGGGGCCAGGTGACGTCGCCCATGCGGTACCCGCATTCGCGGTGCAGACCGGACAACCATGCGCCGCATGTCATATCGGCGCGTTCGGGCCGCAGCTCACGCCGTTCGGCCGCGCGTTCAAGATCGGCGGATACACGCAAGGCGGCGGCCAGGGCCCCGAGATCCCGATCGCCTTCACCACGATCGCGTCGTTCACCCACACCGATTCCGCACAACCCGCCCCACCGGCCGACCATTTCCGCGACAACAACAACTTTTCGCTTGATCAGGTCAGTGCCTATTTTGCCGGCCGCATCACGCCCTGGTCCGGCGCGTTCATCCAGGGCACGTATGACGGCGTCGCGCACACGTTCAACCTCGACAATACCGACATCAGGCCACTGACTACCGTGCTCCAGCTCGGCGATAAAAATCTTCGTGTCGGGATCAGCGTCAACAACGGCCCGACGGTAGAGGATCCCTACAACTCGACCTACGCATGGAGCTATCCATTTGTCGCATCCGCGCTGGCTCCCACCCCCGCCGCGCAGCCGGCGGTCGCCACCGCGCTCGCGGGTAACTCGGTCGGTGTCACGGCGTACGCCTGGTACGACCAGAGCCTGTATGTCGAGGCCGGCGGCTACGAGACACAGGGTCCGACCCTGCTGCACCTGACCGGCACGACACTGAATGGCGCTCCATTCGGCTCCACCACCGGGATCGCACCCTATTTTCGCGCTGCCTATGAGTGGAACTGGAAACAGCAGTCGGCCCATCTCGGCGGGCTGATCTTCCATTCCGACTTCAATCCCGCGACCGCGGCGTTCACCGCGAGCAGCGCGATGGGCCGCAACGGGTACACCGACGTCGCGGTCGATGCAGGCTACCAGTTCCTCGGCAATCAGACGCACATCTTCACCGCCGAAGGCATCTACACGCACGAAAGCCAGAACCTCGAGGGCACCTTCATTGCCGGCCAGTCCAGCCAGACCGGCAACGAGCTGCAGCAGATCCGCCTCGCACTTACGTACTACTACAAGCAGACCTATGGTGTGACACTCGGATGGCAGTACACCTGGGGTAATGCCAATCCCTTGCTCAACGCGCCCGCGCCGGTCAACGGCAGCGCCACCGGCCAACCGGACAGCAACGCCTTCATGGTGGAGGCCGATTGGGTGCCGTTCGGCAAATCGAATTCAATCGCCGCCCCGTGGGTGAACCTGAAACTCGGCATCCAGGCGACTGCCTACACAAGCTTCAACGGCGGCACATCCAACTATGATGGCTTCGGGCGCAGCGCAAGAGCGAACGATACCATATTCCTGTTCTCCTGGCTGGCGTTCTGAGGGCCGCGACCACGCGCCTTCACAACATCGTCGCGGCTTCGGCAATTATTCCCTGCTCCCGTGCTTGTGACTGCGACCACCCACAACCACTGCATGACACACAAACAACACGAAGAAGGGAGGAAATATTGAGTTCTCGTCTGCGTCTATACGGCGAAGCGGCAAAACGCCGCGGCACCAGAGGAGCGACGCCATGCAAGACGAAACGACGGCTTGGATCAGCGCCGACACGCTGTACTCAGGGGGATGGAACGACGACCGGCGCCTGGCCTTCCTGTCGCCAGGCAAAGCGAGCTACCGGCACACAATCCTGCACCAGCATAAGCAGCTATTCAGCCAGGACAATCTGGTCTCGGACGACCAGCCGGGACACCTGAATGCCCAGTTGCAGGACCCGAACCTGATCAATCCCTGGGGCGTCGCGTTCTCGCCGAACGGCGACTTCTGGGTCAACAACAACGGCACCGGAACGTCCACGCTGTACCACGTTGACCCGACAACCAATACAACAACCGCGTCGAAGCTCGTCGTCACCGTCGCGCCGCCGGCGGGCGGCACAGGACCTTCCGCACCAACCGGCATCGTCTACAATACCGACAGCAGCGGGTTCATGGTGAACGGCACGCCCGCTGCGTTCATTTTCGACACCGAGGACGGCACCATCTCGGCCTGGGCCGGCGGCACCGAGACCACTTTGGAAGTCGACAACTCCAATAACCCCGCGGCCGGCGACAACACGGTCAACCCCGCCGAGGGAATCGGCGCCGTCTACAAGGGTCTGGCGATCGCCACCGACACCAGCGGCACGACCCTCCTGTACGCTGCCAATTTCCGGCATGGCACGGTTGACGTGTTCAACGACCAGTTCCAGCAGATCCAAAGCCTGACCGACGGCAGTCTGCCTGCCGGCTATGCACCGTTCAATGTGCAAGTGCTCAACGGCGATTTGTTCGTGACCTATGCCAAGCAGGATCAGTTCAAACACGATGACGTAGCCGGCGCGGGCAACGGCTTCGTCGATGAATACACGCTGAACGGCCAGCTCATCGCGCGCGTCGCCTCGCATGGCCCGCTGGACTCGCCATGGGGCCTGGCCATCGCACCGTCGGATTTCGGCAAGTATGCCGGCGACCTGCTGGTCGGCAACTTCGGCGACGGCACGATCAGCGCCTTCGACCTGCAGGACCACGACAAATACATGGGGAAATTGCTCGGCATCGATGGCAAGCCGATCACCATCACCGATCTTTGGGCACTGACGCCCGGCAATGGCGGCTCGGCCGGATCGACCGGGCAGATCTACTTCACCTCGGGCGTGCAAAACGAATCCGCCGGCCTGTTCGGCGCCATCGCACCGGTGCCGGGGACCAACGAATTCATGATTTCTGGAGCCGGATCGCACAGCATGGGTTGACGCAGTCGCTGCCATCGCGCCGTGAGAGAGGTCACGCGCGGCCTGGCGCCGCGCGCGCCTCGCTTTCGTTGCACGTTACCCGACTTCATCGCTCGTCGCCCGGCTCGACGTTTTTCGACGTCCAGCCCGACATTTCAAGCTGACCGCCATACGCGTCGGGCACCGGCGTGCCATACGGCCTGCCTGTCATTGCGAGCATCGCGAGCGAAGCGCGGCAGACGAAGCAATTCCGGTCGAGAAGCGCTCGCCCGTCCAGGCAATTCCTGACCGAGGTTGCCTCGTCTGGTCACGCTTGGTCCGCGGTCCTCGCAATGACACTGGCGGCGTCGCGTCGCCGACCGCCGGAATTCCTGCTACTTCCGGTGCCGCGCCGGACCACATAACGGGAAGCCAGACGCCATGACCCAGGGCAAATCCGACCCGCCTCAGGCGATGCGCCAGAGCAATCAGTCGTTCTTTTTCGAATCCGACATCTTCTCCGCGTCCCGCCTGTTGCCGCGCCGCCCGCGCCCCAGCGGCGTGGTACACGAAGCGCCGCGCGCCACCCCCGTGTTCCGCGATTGCGACGTGCTGGTGGTCGGCGGCGGCCCGTCCGGCACCGCCGCGGCAGTCGCCGCCGCGCGCACCGGCGCCGATGTCGTGTTGCTGGAGCGATACAACCATCTCGGCGGCCTCTCGACCGGCGGCCTGGTGATCTGGATCGACCGGATGACCGACTGGTCAGGCCAGCAGACCATACGCGGTATCGCCAATGACCTGCTGGACCGCCTGCCCAAGGACGCCATCGCGGGTCCGCCGCCGGCCCAATGGGGCAGCGCCGACGCAGCCACCGCCGCCTATTGGAAGGAACGCACCGCCGCCTATCACGGCATCGTCACCTGGTCGCCCACCATCGACCCGGAACGCTTGAAACTCGCGAGCCAGGAACTGGTGCTGGAAAGCGGCGTCCAGCTTGTGCTGCACGGCCTCGGTGCCGCGCCGATCATGCAAGACAATGCGGTCGCCGGCGTGATCTTCGAAAGTAAGGAGGGCCGGCTCGCGATCCGCGCCCGCGTCACTGTGGACTGCACCGGCGACGGCGACATCTTTGGCCGCGCCGGCGCCGGCGCCGATACCGACATCGAGCAACGCGACATCCACCACTGCATGAACACCGCGTGGATATGGGGCGGATGCGACCTGGCGCGCTGGATCGTGTTCAAGACCGGCGATGCCGCCGGATTCGCCGCCTTCATGGACCGCGGACGTTCCCTGTGCGGCGGCTTGTTCGAGCGTCCCTTCGTCTCCTGGCGCAACGACGTCGCCCTGTTCATGGGTCCCCGCCTCTCCGGCTATTCCGCGATCGACGTCCAGGACCTGACGGAAGTCGAGGTGCGCTCGCATCGGCTGA
This sequence comes from Acetobacteraceae bacterium, assembly GCA_035508435.1. Taxonomy (GTDB): domain Bacteria; phylum Pseudomonadota; class Alphaproteobacteria; order Acetobacterales; family Acetobacteraceae; genus JASHVB01. The sequence continues at coordinate 20,759 of DATJNA010000006.1, forward strand.
TGGCGCAGCATCTCGACGTCTATCGCGCGCATGCACCGGGATTCGAGAACGCCTTCCTGATGCTGTCGGGACCGCAACTCGGCGTGCGCCATTCGCGCCGCCTGCCCGGCGTGGCGCGCGTGACGCGCGACCAATGGGCCGACGGCACGCCATTCCCCGACGAGATCGGCGTCTCGCCGTCGTTGTCGCCGAAAATGCCGTCCGTGTCGGTGCCCTATGGCTGCCTGCTGCCGTGCACGCTGGACGGCCTGCTGGTCGCCGGACGCCACGTATCCTGCGACGCGGCCAGCCACTCCTTCCTGCGCGAAATCCCGCAATGCTGGCTGACCGGCCAGGCAGCGGGCGCCGCCGCCGGACTGGCGGCCGGGCTCGGTGTGGCGCCGCGCGCGGTCCCCATGGCACAATTGCAGACGGAACTGGCAAAGCAGGGCGCGTTCCTGCGCATGCCCGCCGAGGCAACCGCATAATCAAAGGGGAGAGAAAATGACGTTCCGCATCGCCGTGGTGCAGCCGCGGACCCATGCGCCTCCGGGCGACGAGGCCAACGTGCGGGATGCCGTCCGCAGCATCGAACGTTGTGCCACCGACGGTGCCGATTTCGTCTGCTTCCCGGAAACCTATCCCGGCCCCTGGCGCATGCCGGCGGAATACGATCCGACCGACCGCCTCGCCGAGGCCGCCGCGAAGCATGGCGTGCACGCCGTGTTCGGCACCATAGAGCCGATCAGCGCCCAGGCGGCCACCGCGTTCAACCTGATCGTCATGGCGTACCCGGACGGCCGCGAGCCTGCGCGTTACCGCCGTACCTATCCGAATGGTCCCTGGCTCTATACCGGCGGCAAGTACTGGGAGTTCCAGTATGTGCCCGGCGGCCAATACCCGGTGTTCGACACCGCGCACGGCAAGGTCGGACTGGCGATGTGCAGCGAGGTCTATGTGCCGGAGGTCTCGCGCGCCCTGGCCCTGCGCGGCGCCGAATTGTTGTTCCTGCCCGCCGGCCTGAACAAGCGCAGGCTGTGGGCGACGTGGCGCGCCTTGCTCTGGGCACGCGCGATCGAGAACCTGGCGCTGGTGGTCTCGACCCAGAATATGGTGACGCCGGACGATCGCGGCCTGGCGCTGATCGCCGCCCCGGAGGAGATCATTTACGAGAGTACCGTTCCCGGCACCAGCATCGTGGACGTCAGCCTCGATCGCGTGCGCGAACTGCGCGACGGCCGCGACGGCAACGGATCGTCGGAAAACTACGGAGCCAAGCAAGGCGTGCTGTCCGAGCAATGGCAGCGGCCGGAACTGGCGCGAAGGATTTACGCATGAGCCTCACCTGCGTCGCGACACGATATCTGCCGCTCAAATCGAAGCGGCCAGCAAAGCCCCGATCAAAAACTCCTTGTTCCCCTCCGGCCCGGTGATCGGGCTTTCCGTAACGCCTAACACCGACCAGCCCGGCAGCGCTGCCCACCACGCACTGATTCGCTCGCACACCGCCCGATGCACCGCCGGATCGCGCACCACGCCCTTGCGCCCCACCGCCTCCGGTCCCGCCTCGAATTGCGGCTTTATCAGCGCCACGGCCCAGGCACCCGGAACGCACAATGCCAGCGGCGCAGGCAGCACCGTTGCCAACCCGATGAAACTCGCATCGCACACCAGCACCTCGATCGGATCGACAATCTCGGCGGCCGAGAGATGCCGCGCGTTGGTCTTCTCATGCACCACCACGCGCGGATCAGACCGCAGCTTCCAGGCAAGCTGCCCGTGCCCGACATCCACCGCATGCACCCTCGCCGCGCCGTGCGCCAGCAATACATCGGTGAAGCCGCCGCTCGAGGCGCCAACATCCAGACACACGCGCCCAACCGGCGATAATCCGAAATGTCGCAGCGCATGGTCCAGCTTCAGCCCGCCGCGCGACACCCAAGGATGATCCTGTCCGCGCACTTCCAGCGGCGTGTCTTCGGCGACGGCGAGGCCAGGCTTGTCGATGCGGCGCTCGCCCGCGAACACCTTGCCCGCCATGACCAGCGCCTGCGCTTTGCTGCGCGATTCCGCCAGGCCGCGATCAACCAGAAGCCGGTCGGCGCGATGCTTCACGGCCCGTTGTCAATGCGAGACGCATGGCGCCGAGGCAAGCCCGTGCGTGGCCGGCATCGCGTCAATACGAACCAGGTTGCTTCGCGGCTGCGCGCCTCGCGATGCCATCCGCCGCGCGCTTCGCAATGACGCCCGATGTGCGCGGCTCGCCGCGTCACGCCGCATGCTTCACCGGCCGGGGCCAGCGCAGCGCAACCTGCGGCAGCACCTCCTCGATCAGACGGCGTGTCTGCGCCAGCATTTCCTCGTCGCCCTGCGCCGCCGGACGCAGGATGAATTTCGAAGCCCCCGCCGCGACGTACTCGGCGATCCGCGCCATGATCGTCGCCGCATCACCCACCGCGAACGCCTCGCGCGCATCGCGGCCGGTGCGGACGCGGTATGCCTCCGCCACGCGGTCCATCCCAGGATCGCTCCAACTGCCGAAGCGGAACGCGCACGCGGCACCGTAATGATCGTCGTCAATCTGCCGCCCGGCCTCGGTCACCGCGGCGCGGATCGCGGCGATCACGCGGCCGACTTCGTGCGGCGGTTCCGATCCGGCCTGCCATCCCGTGCCGCACCGCGCCGTCCGCCGCACCGCCGCATCCGACGAGCCACCAATCCACATCGGCAGGTCAGGCTGCGCCGGCAGCGGCGCGATCTGCGCGCCGGTCAACTTGAAATGCCGGCCTTCGTAATCAAGTTTCTCCCCGGTCCACAGCCGGGCGATGATCTCCAACGCTTCATCCGTCTTGCGCCCGCGCGTCGCGGGATCGAGGTGCATCGCCTGCCATTCCGGCCCGCGCGGGCTGCCGATGCCAAAGCCGGGCAGCAGACGCCCGCCCGACAGCATGTCGATCGTGGCGCATTGCTTGGCGAGCAACACCGGCTCGCGCATCGCCACAGAAACGACATTGACCCCGAACTTCAACCGCCGCGTGCGCCCGGCAATCGCCGCCAGCGCGCTCATGCATTCCAGGATCGGCGCGCGGCTGACCATGCGGTCGGTCTGCCACAGCGAATCGACGCCACCCGCCTCGCACAGATCCACCCACCGCCAGAAGCCGGCGGCGGTGTCGAACGGGAACTCCATGATCCCCAGCCCCACGGCGATGCTGCGTTGCATGCGCGGACCCTCCTCATGAAACCGATGTCATCGTTCACCGCCGCGCAAAACGGCGCAAGAGCGCAGTACCGTGCTGGACGCGTAGCGATGCACCCTGTAGGACACGGCCGCCGGGTAAAAGCCGGCACGGGAGGGAGACGACCGCATGACCGCCAGACTGACACGCCGCACATTCCTCGCCGGCACTGCCGGTTTGGCGGCACTGCCGATGCCCGCCATTGCCCAGAACAAGCCGATCAAAATCGGCTTGCTCACCGTCAAGACCGGCCCGCTCGCGCAAGGCGGCCTGCAAATGGAGCAAGGGGCGGCGTTGTTCTTCAAGGACCATAACAACATGATGGCGGGCCGGCCGATGGAATTGGTTACCGCCGATACCGGCGGCAATCCCGCCGGCACCAAGACCAAGGCGCAGGAACTCATCGAGCGCGACCACGTGGACATGATCTTCGGTCCGCTCGCCGCGTTCGAGCTGCTGGCGATCTCCGATTACGTCGCCGCGCACAAGACGCCGATCCTCAGCCTGGCGGCGGCCGAGGACATGACGCAGCGTAAGCCCAACCCGTACTTCATCCGCGCCTCAGGCACGTCGGCGCAGAACATGCACCCGTTGGCCGACTACGCGCGCAAGGAGTTGAAATACGGCACGGCAATGACCATCGCCGAGGATTTCGCGTTCGGCTACGAGCAGATGGGTGGTTTTCAACGGGTTTTCGAGGATGAAGGTGGCCATATCGTCAAGAAGTTGTGGCCGCCAATCGTGACACCGGACTACACGCCATACCTGGCGCAGCTTACCGGCGTCGATGTGGTGGTGCAGGGCTTTGCCGGCTCCAACCCGCTGCGCTTCATGAAGCAGTATCACGATGCGGGGCTGAAGTTGCCGGTGCTCGGCGGCGGTCCGGCCGGCGACGACGCGCTGATGAAAAGCTACGGCGACGAGGCGCTGGGCATGATCAGCTCGTCCAACTACACCTCCGATCTCGATACGCCGAGCAATAAGGCCTTCATCGCCGGCATGGTGAAGGAGACCGGTTTCATTCCGGGCCTATATGCCGCGGGCATGTACATCAACGGCCTGGTCGCCGAGGCGGCGGTGAAGGCGCTCGACGGCAAGACCGACGACAAGGCGGCGCTCATCAGGGCGATGCGCGCGGTGTCGCTGTCGGATTCGCCGCGCGGTCCGTTCCATTTCGACCATTTCGGCAACGTGGTGGGGAACGTGTACATCCGTCGCGTGGTGAAGGAGAACGGCAAGCTGGCGCAGCACACCATCAAGACCTACCAGAACGTCAGCCAGTTCTGGACGTTCGACGAGAAGTGGTTCCTCGAGCAACCGGTCTATTCCCGCAACTACCCGCCGCTGAAGAGCTGATGGACCATGCCCGCGCGGCAGGGCCGGTCGCGTAGACATGTATGCCATCCTTGCCATCAACAGCGTCACCCTCGGCGGGCTGCTGTTCCTGCTGTCCGCTGGATTCTCGCTGATCTTCGGGCTGATGCGCATTCCCAACCTGACGCACGGCTCGATGTTCATGCTGGGCGCCTATTTCGGCGTGACCTTGCTCGCCTGGGGTGCCGGCTTCTGGGTCGCCGCGATCGGCGCCGGAATCGGCGTGGCGCTGTTCGGCGCCATCATCGAGCGCCTGTTGCTGCGCCGCCTGATTGGCGCCGAACTGGCCCAGGTGCTGGTGACGCTCGGCCTGTCATTCATGGTGGCCGATACCTGCCTGATGACTTGGGGCGGCGACCCGATCTCGGTCGACACGCCCGCGATCGGCGTCGGCTCTACCCATCTTTTGTCGGTTGCCTTCCCCACCTATCGCCTGATCATCATCCTGATCGCCGTCGCCATCGCCGCGGCGCTATGGGGATTGCTCGACAAGACGCGCCTCGGCGCGATGATCCGCGCCGCGGTCGACGATCCCGCCATGGCACGCGTCTGCGGCATTCGCGTCTCTCACCTCTTCACCCTCGTATTCGCACTGGGCGCCGGACTGGCGGGATTTGCCGGCGTGATCGGCGGCCCGATCCTGTCGGTCTATCCGGGCCTCGATCAGGACATGCTGCCGCTCGCCCTGGTGGTGGTGATCCTGGGCGGCACGGGTAGCCTGCTGGGATCATTGGTCGGCAGCTTCGTCGTCGGCTTCCTCTATAATTTCGGCCAAGTACTGTTCCCCGAGCTTGCCTACGTCGTGTTGTTCTTGCCGATGCTGATCGTGCTGGTCGTGCGCCCACGCGGGTTGTTCGGGCGCGTGACGCTGTGAGCGCCCCGCATGTCATTGCGAGGAGCGGAGCGACGAAGCAAGCTCGTTCGAGCCGGCTCACTGTGCCAGGCAATGATCGAGGTTGCTTCGTCGCCGCACCCCTCGCAATGACAGGTAAGCGTCGGCCCGTCGCATGAAGATCGTCGCCCTCCTGCTTGCCTTCGCCGCACTGGCGTCGTTGCCGTTCTGGCTGGGCAACGCCTACTACATCAACATCGCGGCGCAGGTGCTGATCTACGCCGTGCTGGCAATGGGCCTGAACGTGCTGGTGGGCTATGCGGGGCTGGTGACGCTCGGCCATGCCGGATTGTTCGGCGTCGCCTGCTATACGGCCGCGACCCTGATCAACGCCGGTCATGGCAGCATCATCGTTGCGATCGGCGCACTGGCCGCTACCGTTGTCGCCACCGCGATCTTCGCCGTGCTGGCCCTGCGCGGCACCGGCCTCGGCTTCGTCATGATCACCGTGGCACTCGGCGAAATCGTCTGGGGCATCGCCTTTCGCTGGATCAGCCTGACCAACGGCGACAATGGCCTCTCGATCAATACCCGCCCGCAGCCGTTCGGACTGGCACTCGACAACGCCCCCGCCTTCTATTGGGCAACCCTCGTCGTGTTCCTGATAACCCTCGGCTGCATGGCGATCTTCGTTGCCTCGCCGTTCGGTGCCGCCGTGCGCGGTACGCGCGACCAGCCGCGCCGCATGACCGCACTCGGCTACAACGTCTGGCTCACCCGCTTCCTCGCCTTCCTGTTCTCGGGATTCTGGAGCGGGGTCGCGGGCCTGCTGTACCTCTACTACAACCAGTTCGTCAGCCCCGAAACGGTCTCGCTCAGCACCTCGGCGGAGGCGCTGCTGATGGTGATCGCCGGCGGCACCGCCACCTTGTTCGGGCCGATCTTCGGCGCGGCGCTGGTGGTGATCATCCAGGACGTCGCCAGCGCCTACATCACCCGATGGAACTTCCTGCTCGGCGCGATCTTCGTGCTGATCGTGGTGTTCATGCCCGAGGGTTTCGTGCCCGGCGCAGTGCGGCTGTGGCGCTGGGCCATCGCCGCGTGCCGGCCGCGCGCGCCACCCTCGGTGCTGAGCGAGGAACGCGCGCCGTGAACGCCCTGGAGGTGCGCGACCTCAACAAGTCGTTTGGCGGCCTGCGGGTTACCGCCGGCGTGAGCCTCCAGGTTGCCATCGGCGAGCGCCGCCTCATCATCGGCCCCAACGGCGCGGGCAAAACCACGTTGTTCAATTTGATCACCGGCGAGATTCGTCCGGATGCCGGCAGTGTCATCTTGTTCGGTCGCGACATCACGCGGCTCGCGGCGCGGCGGCGCGCGCATCTTGGGCTGGCGCGCACCTACCAGATCATTACGTTGTTCCCCAACGAGACGTTGCTGCGCAACGTGACGCTGGCGTTGCTCGGCCTGTCATCGCTGCGCTGGAATCCGATCGTGCGGCTGGATCGGCGGACCGCGCTGACGGATCAGGCCGCCGGCGCCCTGGAACGCGTCGGGCTGCGGCACCTTGCGCAGCGACCGGTGGCGCAGACGTCATATGGCGAGCGGCGCCGCATCGAGATTGCCATGGCGTTGGCGCAGGCACCGAAACTGCTGTTGCTCGATGAACCTTTTGCCGGTCTCTCGGTGGACGAACGTCGTGACGTGGCAGCGCTCATCACGACTATCCCGCGCGACGTGACGATCGTGATGATCGAGCATGACATGGACGTGGCGCTGGAATTTGCCGAGCAAATCACGGTGCTGCACTTCGGTGAGGTGGTGGTGGAGGGCAATCGCGCCGAAGTGGTGGAGCATCCGCGCACCAGGGAGATCTATCTTGGCGCCGCGTGAGGCCCTGACGCTGAGTGAAATCGATGCCTATTACGGCGACAGCCACGTGCTGCACCGCGTTTCGTTGCGTTTGGGCGAAGGGCGATTGCTCGGGTTGCTTGGCCGCAACGGCGCGGGCAAGACCACCAGCATGAGCGTGGCGGTCGGGCTGGTGCCACCGCGGCGCGGCTCGGTGTCGGTGTATGGCGTGTCGGTCGGCGGTCGCTCGCCGGAGGCGATCGCGGCGCAGGGCGTGGCCCTGGTGCCGCAAGGGCGGCGCGTGTTCCGCAGCCTGACGGTGCGCGAGAATCTGGCGGTGGCAGCACGGCGCCCGCGCGTGGATGGGCCCGAGCCGTGGACGTTCGATCGCGTCTACGCAACGTTTCCACGGCTGGCGGAACGCCGCGAGCAATATGCCGGGTACCTGTCGGGTGGCGAGCAACAGATGCTGGCGATCGGGCGGGCGCTGATGTCGAATCCCCGCGTGCTGCTGATGGATGAGCCGTCGGAGGGACTGGCGCCGCAGATCGTGGCGGAGGTGATGGCGACGATCCGGCGGTTGAAGCAGCACGGGTTGTCGATCGTGCTGGTAGAGCAAAATGCGAAATTGGTATTTGATGTGGCGGATGATATCGTGATTTTGAACAGTGGACGGGTGGTGGTGGACGCGACCGCCGAGGCTTTGCAGCGGGATGGCGTGGATCTGCACCAGCATCTGGGGGTGTATTAGCGGGCTCGTGTCATTGCGAGGAACCGTCCGGTGACATTGCGAGAGGCGGAGCGACGCAGCAATCTCGTTCACGCGAGGGTCGATCTGTCGAAGCATACCTCGACCGAGACTGCTGCGTCGCTCCGCTTCTCGCAATGACAGACTGCTCGCAATGACAGTCGGGACGTGATCAAGCGTTCGCCGCGGCCCCGGTCCATACTTCGCGATACAGCGCCACGATTTCCGCCGCCTGCGGCACGCGCGGGTTGTTGGCCGGGCTGCCGGACGCCAACGCCTGCTGCGCCATCAGCTCCATTTTGCCGTTCCAGTCCGTTTCCCTGATGCCGTAGGCCGCCGGCGACGGCACCGACAATTCCTTGTTCAGCGCCTCGAGTCCCGTCACCAGCTTCGCCGCCGCCACCCCATCCGCATCACCGGCCGCGGCAAAGCCGATGCGGCGTGCGGCTTCCGCATAGCGTGCCTCCGCGCCCGGCACGGAATAACGCGTGATTGCCGGCAGCAACATGGCGTTGGACAGCCCATGCGGCACGTGGAAATGTGCGCCGATTGGTCGCGACATGCCATGCACGAGCGCCACGGATGCATTGGAAAACGCCAGCCCCGCCTGGGTCGCGCCCAGCATCATGCCCTCGCGCGCCGTGGCGTTGCGCGGCTCGGCATAGGCGGCGCGGATGTGCCGCCCGATCAGTTCCATCGCCGACAGCGCCAGCGCATCGGAGAATGGGTTGGCGAGCCTGGACACGAACGCCTCCAGCGCGTGCGTCAGGCTATCGACGCCGGTATCGGCGGTGGTGCGCGCCGGCACGGTGTAGGTGAGTTCGTAATCCACGATCGCGGCCAGCGGCAGCGCACCGAGGCCCGCTATCAGCATCTTCTCGTCATGCCCGGTATCGGTGATGACGGTGAAGCGCGTGCATTCGCTGCCGGTGCCGGCGGTGGTGGGAATGGCAATGATCGGCAATGCGCCCTGATCGGCTGCGACCGGCGCCTTGTAGTCGCGCATCCGGCCGCCGCCGGCCGCGAGGATCGCCATCGCCTTGGCGGTATCGATCGGCGAGCCGCCGCCGAAGCCAACCAGGCAATCGAAATTTCCCCGGTGCAATTCGGCGACACCGGCCTCGATGACGGTGTCGGTGGGATCGGAGACGGTGTCGGAGAATACCGTTGCGGCGATGCCGGCTTCGGCCAGTGGTTCCAATGCGCGTTGGATCAGTCCGGTGGAGACCATGATCGGATCGGACACCACCAGCGGCCGCGATAATCCGAACTTGCCGAGCAAGTCCGCGATCTGTCGCACCCTGCCCCCACCGACCAACAACACACGGGGCGAGGCGATGGTGGCGTTGACGGCGGCCATGGCGGTGTCCTCCTTCGTTCTCCCGGACCTGGCGGCCGCTCCTTGATCCTGTCGCTGGCTTGATCCTGTCGCCGCGGATCGGAGGGTCGGCACGCCCGGTCCCGACAGATTGCGTCCGCGCCGCGCCGTCCGCAAATGACAGGCCGCGACTGTCTCGCATTTATGCGGGAGGCATTGGTCGGGGCATCAATTGATTTGACCGAAGGGATCGCCCTGTTGACTCGTGACAAACCCCTATTACGCACGGCCGAGCGGTTGTCGCTCGCTGCCCGGCTGACACATGAGGCCCCGCCCACTTCCCGTCCCGGCGCGCAAAGCGTCGGCAGCCCGTGGCGCCTCCTACCCAATTTCAACATACGTCACTATTCACCTGCTCCCACGCCTCGACGCGCGTAGCATTCGCAGCGCGGTGACGTCGTTTATTTTCCGCAGCGGTGGCTCCGCAGAAAGGGCACCGCCTGGTAGCGGAACGTCACGCGGTTGTCGCCCGCGGGAAGCGACACCGCGCGGAACAGGCCCTGATATGGTTCGACAGGCACGGGCGCGCCATTGACGCAGGCGCGCCATCCGGGTGCGACGGGATCGCCCAGCACCAACAGTCCGGGATCCGCGGCCCGGCACCGCACCGACACCGTGACGGTCTGATAGGCCAATATGTCGCACGCATGCTGCGTGCCGTCGTCGGTGCGCAGCATGGCCTTCGGCATCGCATTGCGAAGCCGCCAGATTTCGTAGGTGCCGGGGGCATTCACAAGCTCGGCCCAATCGCTGGCAACGAATTCAGCCCGGATCTGCGCGGTCACGACGCCGGTCTCGCCGAAATCCCACGGATGATCGATGATGAAGCGATGCAGCAATACATACCGCAGGCCCAGGCGGCGATAGACCGGGCTATTGTAGTCCGGCGCCGCCGGGGTAAAGCGCTTGGCCTCGGCTGCCAGGTTCTCGACGCCGACCACGTCACCGTAGGAGCGCAACCACAGCGGATCGTAGCCCTGCGTCGTTGCAATGCCGAATGCGATCGGCATGGAGCCGGCGAGACTGCCGCCCAGTGCCTCCATCCGGTACGGCGGCCTCGCCTCGCCTGTGGCGTTGTTTCGAAGAAACGTGACCGACTGCTCCAGCGGCGTGCGTGGCGTGTCCCACGCGAGCGTGTCGGAGAAGATCTGCGCGACATCCGATGTGTGCACCGGCGGCGCGAACACCGCACTCCAACGGCCGGCGGCCGCGAGGTCGGTGACCGTTAGCGCGGCGAGCAATGGAGCCGCCACGGCATGAGCGGTGCTCCGCGGCAGGTTGCGCAACAGCAGCGCGGCACCGCCGCCAACTGCGATCCGCAGCGCCCAGGCCCAGGCCACCGGCAGCAGATCAGGCGCGTGGCCGACACGTTGGGCGTACAGCAGCAGCGAAACGCAGGCACCGCCGAACATGCCCACGAGCGCGACGGCGGTGACAAGCGTTGCGGCGCTTGCCGCGCGCGACCGCCAGTTCGGCAGCCGGGCGGTTCCGACCAGCAGCGCCAGGGAAAAGTTCAGCAGGTAGGCGCCGTCGGCCGGGCGGCGAAACGCCGCCAGCCCCGGCAGGATCCGAAACAGCGCGGGATAGAACGGCGAGTGGGTGCCGACGGCAAATACGAACCATACCACGGCGCTGCCCCAACTCAGCGCGGTGACGGCGGGCATGCGGCGCGGCGAGGTCAGACTGGACAGTGCCGCAGCGAGCGGGATGACGCCAATATACAATACGTCCTGCGACAAATCAGTGGGCGCCCAGAAGCCGTGCCGTGGCGACAGGACTCCGTACAACCCGGGTAGCATGATGCTCGCAGCGTTGAACCACGGGAATGAGCTGGAAGCGGAGGCGGCCAGGTCGAATTGTTCGCGGTTCGACAGGCGCATGAACTCGAGCATTGCCGACAGCATCGGTGCGTCGGCCAGCAGCGCGATGAGGGCAGCGATTGCGATTCCAAGGATGGCGCGGCGCGGAAACTGCGATTGGTGCAAATGCCACAGCGCGAATGGCAGCAGCGCGAAGCCGGACAGGAACACCACCTGGTTCGGGTTCATAATGACACTGGCCAGCACAAGCGCGAGCAACGCAGTCCGTAGCGCGGTGGGCCGTCGGCAGCCGGCGCGCAGGGCCAGAAGCTGCAATGGCAGCAAGCTGTAGGAAACGATCTGCGGCACGTGCTGCAGCCGGCTGGTGGCGACGCCGCCGGCCATGAACACGACCGCACCAAGGATCGGCAGTGTTCGGCTGTCGGCGTAGCTGCGCGCGTAGCGCGCCAGCGCGATGCCGCCCGCCAGTTCGCAGCTCAGCGTCGTCAGGTCGAAGACCATGCGGTTGAAGTGCCGGCCGCAAACAATCCCAATCAGTGTTTGCGGCGTGAAGATCATGCCCTGCGGATCGCCGAGTACCGGCTGGCCGCCATGCAGGTAAGGATTCCACCACGGTGCCTCGCCATGCCAAACCGCATCGACAATGAAGCGAACCTGCGGAAAGAACTCGTCCAGGCTGTCCCAGGGGATGGCGCTATGGCCGATGAGGAATGGCAGGTTCAGCAGCGTCCAGGCCAGGACGATCAGCAGGACCGCGGCATGGAAGCCGCGTCCCGGCGGCGTCGACGATGGAGACCTTGCGTCCGATGGGGTCGATGCCATCTGGTTTGCTCCGGAGCGGTCGTATCGCCGGCGTGACTACCCGGTTGTGGTTGCCATCTCCGCCCGCCGTCGCGCGTACAGCGCCAGTCGCGCTGCCGCGCCTGGTGCGACATGGCTCGCCGCGGTCTCACTCATCACCGGCAGTTCCGCCGCACGATGGCAGGCGGTGAGATGCCCCTCGGCCCAGGGCGCCAGCGCCGGCATTTCCGTCCGGCAGCGATCGATGACGAATGGGCAGCGGGTATGGAAACGGCAGCCGCTCGGCGGATTCATCGGGCTCGGCACGTCGCCGCCGGCCACCGGGCGATGCCGGTCGCGATGCGGGTCGGGGCGCGGGATCGCCGCGAGCAAGGCGCGCGTGTAGGGATGCCGCGGATCGGCGAACAAGCTGTCCTTCGGCGCTTGCTCGACGATCTGGCCGAGATACATGACGGCAATGCGGTCGGCCATGTGCTTCACCACCGCGAGATCGTGGGCAATGAACAAATAAGCGAGGCCGAGCCGGTCTTGCAGCTCCTTCAGCAGGTTCACCACCTGCGCCTGGATCGAGACGTCGAGCGCCGAGACCGGCTCGTCGCACACCACCAGCGCGGGTTCCACCGCCAGCGCGCGGGCGATGCCAATGCGCTGGCGCTGGCCGCCGGAGAACTCGTGCGGGTAGCGCTCGGCGTGGTAGGCGGCGAGGCCGACCAGTCCCAGCAGTTCGTGCACGCGGGCGCGGCGGGCGGCGCGGTCGCCGATGCCGTGGACGATCAGCGGCTCCTCCAGGATCTCACCCACGCGCATGCGGGGGTTCAGCGAGGCGAACGGATCCTGGAACACGATCTGCATGCGCCGACGCAGCCGGCGGAGCGGTGCGCCGGTGAGCGTGGTGATGTCGGCGCCCTCGAAGCGGATGGTGCCGGCGGTCGGGTCGATCAGCCGCAGCACGAGACGCGCGGTGGTGGATTTGCCGCAACCGGATTCGCCGACCAGTGCCAACGTCTCGCCTGGCGCAAGCGCGAATGAAATGCCGTCCACGGCACGCACCAGGCCGACGGTGCCGCCAAGGATCAGGCCGGATCTGGATTCGTAGTGTTTGGCGAGGTTTTCCACCTCGAGCAAGGGAGCGCCAGGCAAGGATCAGCCTCGGGTGGGGAAGGGCTGAGGATCAGTGGGGGAATTGGGAGCCAAGGTCAAATAGCGGCCGGTTGTAATAGCGAGGAGCGCGAACGAAGCGTGCGGCACGACGCAACATCGGCCGGGTTGCGCACGAAAATCCCACGCGGCTGGATCGAGCTTGCCGCGTCCCTCCGAGTGCCGCTCGCGGTCCGCGCAATGACGGTGGATTGCTACGCCATGGCAGAGGATGGTTACGCGTCGCGCAACGCCATCGCGTCGTCAGCCACAAACACCGGATCGAGCAACGGATCCCAGAGCCGGATACCGCCGGTGATGCCGGCATCATTCGACACCGTGCGCACGCGCTGCGGCAGGTCGAAATCGATCCGCTTCGCATTGCCGCCGCCGATGGCCAGCGTGTCGTAATTCGTCAGCGTCTCGATATAGCCGATCGCCCTGCTCACGCGCTTGTTCCAGCTCTTCGCGCCGACCTTTTGCAGCGCGGCGTTGCCGATCCACCGGTCGTAGGTCAGGTCCTTGTGCACCGGATGCTGGCTCAGCTCCAGGTGCGGCGCCGGCATGCCGCGGTCGAACAAGGCGAAGCCCATGCCGGTGCCGAGTGTGATCACGCATTCCAGGCCGCGGCCGGAGATCACGCCAAGCCCCTGTACGGTTGCGTCGTTCATCATGCGCGCCGGCTTGCCCAGTTTCTCGGCCAGCACGTCGGTCAGCGGAAAGCCGTGCCAATCGGCGGTGCCGAGGTTCGGCGCGGTGAGCACGCGGCCGCGACGAACCACGCCGGGAAAGCCGATCGAGATGCGATCGAACGCTCCAAGCGGCTTCACCAGTTCCACCAGCAGCGCCACCACCGCGTCGGGCTTGGATGGATGCGGGGTGTCGACCCGATCCGGATTCTCGATCATGTGGCCGGTCGTGGCCAGCACGCTGGCCTTCAGCCGCGTGCCGCCGACATCGATCGCCAGTGTCAGCGGCCCGGTGGGATGCGACGCGTCGTTCACGCCGATGCTCCTACCCGCCGCATGAAGTCGCGCAGCGCCGGCGCCCATTTGCCCGCGTCCGCGCCGGAAGCGAGGTGGCCCTTGTCGCTGTCGATTTCGAAATAGCTCGCGTCCACGCCGGCGTCGCGCAGCCCCTGCATCACCGCCGGCGCGCGTTCCGGCGGGAACAAGGCGTCGGTGCGCGACAGCACGTAGAGCACTGGCACCTTGATGCGGTTGAGCATGCCGGTCACGTCATAGGTCTCCATGGCACGACCCAGGATCAGCAGCGAGTTGGCGTCGAACACATCGGCCCATTGCTCGGCGGCACGCCGGATCGCCGCCTCGTCGGTCGCGCCGTAGCGGCGGAGCGTGTCCATGCGCAGCGCGATCATGGTGTCGCGCATGCCGCCTGGCGCGTCGTAGTAGTCGCCGCCATTCCAGTTGGGATCACGCTCGAAGCGGGCCTGCGTGTCGGCGGTGGCGTTCAGCCGCGCCTTCGGCGCGGTGACCACCGGCACGATGCCGTCCATAAAGCCCGGATAGCTCACCGCCCATTGGAACGCCTGGAACCCGCCATAGGATGGCCCCACCACCGCGCGCAGGTGTTTCACGCCGAGGTGCTCCAGCAGGCGATGCTGCGCCGTGACGATGTCGTGCACGGTGATGCGCGGGAACCGCGAGCCATAGCGCCTGCCGGTACGCGGATCGATGAACGAGGCGTTGGTCGAGCCGAAGCTCGAGCCCAGCATGTTGGAAGCGACGACGTAGTTGCGCTCGGTGTCGACCGGCGCGCCCGGGCCGACCAGCGTGGTCCAGGAGCCTTCGGACGATGAGCCGCTCGGCTCGATCATCTGGTGGCCGCTGGTATAACCGTGGGTGACCAGCACCGCGTTGCGGCTGTCCGGTGCCAGCCTGCCGCGGGTGCAATAGGCGATGGTGACCTCGGGCAGAACTTCGCCGCTGTCGAGGCGGAAGTCGCTGAAGGTGAAACGGTCGCGCGTCACGTCGTCCATCGGTCTGGCCCTCCCTGCTGCACACTATGCGCCGCGCGGGCACATTGGGAGAAGCCCCGGGCGCGTGAGGCGCGGCGGCGTGACCCTGCCTGAGGCGCGGCGGCTCGCCGCTCAGTGCCAGCACAGCACGTGCACCGTGGCGCGACGCAGCACCGCCAGTGGATCGTCGCCCCATTGGTCGGCGGGGAACGCGTCCGTGCCTGGCGCCTCATCCTGCAGGAACGCGTCCAGCAGCGCCGATCCCGGGCCGACGGCGAGGCCCGCGTCCGGCAATCCGGCGACCTGATGCGACCGGCTCGGCAGCAGCGTTGCGCGGACGATGCCCACCACGTTGCCTGAACTCGGATCGAAGATGGCCCCGCCACTGTAGCCGTGCCGGACCGCACTTGCCTCCATCAGGATGTGCTGCCGCGGATCATACGTCGGGACCTGCCGCAGCTTGTCGTTCTCCAGCACGCCCGAGGTCGCCTCCGGGTCGGTCATGCCGGCGCTTTCGGGGTAGCCGAGCATGAACACGCGCGTTGCCCCCTGCGCCGGATGGCCGATCGCCAGTATCGCCGGCGCCGCAATCGCCGATGTGCGCAGCAAGGCGATGTCGTTGTGGGTGTCGCGCGCCGCGACGCTGACCGGCGACAGCTTGAGCGCGGGCGAGACGATGGCGGCCTGCCGGCAGCCGGGAACCACATGCGCCGCGGTCATCACCAAATGCTCCGAGACGAAAAAACCGGTGCCGGAGACCAGCGTGTTGGGCGGCGGCGTGGTCTCGTCCTCCCCCGGCTCGTCGGGTTCCTGAACCGCCGGCAGTGGGGCGGGGGCGGGAAGGGTGACGGTGATATCCGGCAGGGGCGACTGGGCAGGCGGCGCGATGGCGACCTGGGGGGAGGCGGGTTCCGGGTGCCGACGCGGCGTCTGAACCAGCGGCAAAGCCGGCGCCGGGTGGGGCGGGTCCAGCAATTCCCCCATGGCCGGCAGCCGCCAGGCCTCGATCTGCGGCCAGAAATGCGCCAGCGCGGCGCCGCCGAGGGCGAAGCCGATCACCAGTCCGATCAGGTCAGCCATCCATGTACGCATCGCGCGGCCCGCCGTGCGCGTTATCGGGCGGCCGCGGTTGCGGCAGGGTTGCAGGGCAGGAAAAGCTCCACGTCCCCGCGCGGGAGGAGGCCAATGGGCGGGTGCTTGCGGGGGCCAAGGAACGAGGACACGCCCCCGTCCCCGACCTTGGTCCGCTTCACGGCCCAAGCCGCCGGGGGAGGGGGAGTTTTCGGGACCTGACGCTCCTCCCTCAAAGGCGGCGGAGCTTTATTGCATTACAGCGTCAGCCGCGCCTCGATCACATCGGGCTCCTCCGGCATGCGCCGCAGCGAAAATCCGAGGTGGCGCACGAACGCCAGCATCGGCGCGTTCTCGGACAGCACCTGGCCGACCACCTCGGCCAGCCCGCTCTGCCGCCCCCAATCGATCAACCGCCGCATCAGGTGCGTCGCCAGCCCGTGCCCTTTCACGTCCGGCTGCACGATCACGGCGAACTCGCCGCTGCGCCCGTCCGGCTCCCGCACCAGGCGCGCCACGCCCACCGTGTCGCCGGTGGCCTCGCGCACCGCGATGAACGCCATCTCCCGGTCGTAATCGACCTGGGTCAGCCGCGCCAACTGCTCTTGCGACAGCTCCTTCATCGAGGAGAAGAAGCGATAGCGCACGTCCATCGGCGGCAGGCGACGGAAGAAGGCGGCGTGTTCCTCGGCGTCCTCCGGGCGGATCGGGCGGATCATGAAGTTCTCGTCCGTGTCCGACCAGGACTGCGCCAGTTCGACCGGGTAGGGAGCGATGGCCAGCACCGCCGGCGGCGCGTCCGCCGGGCGCAGCCGCAGCCAGGCATCGGCCGCGGTCACACCGACCGCATCCGCGAACAAGGCGGGGACCTCCAGTGCGGCGATCTCCGGCCAGTCGACGATCAACTGGCTGATCCGCACCAGCACCTCGGCCACCGCCGGTTCATTCGCCGCCGGCTGGTCGCGCAGCGGCCGGCCCAGCAGCGAGCCCGTTCGGCACCGTCCGATCAGTCCGTGCGCCAAGGCCAGGTTCAGCGGCGGCAGGTCCATCGCGAGGTCACGCGTGCCGTCCACAGCCGTGCCCCCTGCACCGAAGGCGATCACCGGACCGAAGGCCGCGTCGTCAGTCACCCACACGCCCAGCTCACGGGTCCGCACCACCTGACGCTGAACCAGCAGGCCGCCACCGGCGGCACCGCCGCGCCGCGCATGGCGCGCGGCCAGCAGCCGCGCGGCGACCAGCACCTCCTCCGCATCGTGCAGTTCGAGCGCCACGCCGCCGCTCGGGCGTTCGCGCGGCGGTACCGGCTGGCGCAGCTTCACCGCGGCCGGGAAGCCGAGCAAGGCAGCGGCGACGGGGGCATCCTCCGGGCGGGCAACGCAGCGGGTCGGCGCGGTCGGAATGCCGTAGGCGGCCAGCACGTCCAGCGCCTCGTCGGCGAACAAATCCAGCCGGCCGGCGGAGCGCACCTGCTGAAACAAGCGGCGCACGGCGGCGCGGTCCGGCGCGACGGCGAGGATGGTGCTGGGCGGCAGCTCGCGCGCTGCGGCGCGGTTGCGGCGATCGCGCACCAGGTGGCGGAAGCCGCGCACCGCCTGTGCCGGCGTGGCGAACGCGGCCAGCCCCGCCTTCACCAGACTGGCACGGTGCTGCGCGCCGGTGGTTTCGCCCATGGCGCAGACCAGCAGCGGCACACGGATGGCGCGGGAGGTCGCCTCCAGCGCGTCCATCCCGGCGGCATCGGCCGGGCCGGCGGGCGCGTGCACCACCAGCACGCCGCCCACCTCCGGCGACGCGGCCACGGCGCCGGCGGTGGCGGCGAGTTGCCCGGCCGCCTCCAGCGGGACATGGACGATGCCGTGCTTGGTGTCGGGCAGCGGCGCGAGTTGCAGGCCATCCAGCAGCGCGGCGTCGGCCGCCAGCCGTCCGGCGCCGATGGAGTTGCTGACGATCGCCAGCGCCTCGCCCCGGGCGGGGCGGGCGCGGGACAGGGTCTCGGCCGCGGCGAGCAAGTCCTCCAGCCGGCGCACGCTGAGCACGCCGGCCCGGCGCAGCGCGGCCTCGAACGCTTGCTCTGCCGCGCCGGCGCCATCGTCGAGGAGCTGCAGGCCGGCGTGCACCGCGACCACCGGGCGCAGGCGGGCTGCGGCACGGGCGGCGGAGAGGAAGCGGCGCCGGTCCTTCAGGCGGCGGATGTCCAGCAAGATCGCACCGGTGCCGGGATCGCGGCAGAGCCAGTCCAGCACTGCCCCGAAGCCGAGATCGGCGTTGCCGCCGATGCCGACGATGTGGCTGAAGCCGACGCCGTTCGGTTCGGCCCAGTCGATGACGGTGCGGCACAGCGCGGCAGACTGCGAGACCAGCGCGAGACGGCCAGGCGGCGGCGGGATATGCGCGCGGGTGGCGTTCAGGCCGATGCTCGGGACGGCGAGGCCGAAGGACCGCGGGCCCAGGACCCGAACGCCCGTGTGGCCGACGGCATCGGGCAGGTTTTCCGCCGGTCCTGGTACCAGGGCGGCAAAGCAGCCTTTGGCGGCCAGCGCCGCCAGGGCGGGCGCGATGCCGTCGGGCGGGCCGGTGAGCATGGCGAGGTCCGGCGGGGTGGCGAGGGCCGCGGGCGTATCGGCGGTCTCGATGCTGCCGCGGAACTGGCCGAGCGCCAGGTTGGCCATGATCTGGGCGCCGAGCGTGGTGGTGGGGCCGATCACGGCGACCGCGCGCGGCCGGAACAGGGAGTCCGGATTGAAGCGGCCGGCGGGATTGAGGCGCGGGACGGTCATGACGCAGCGGAGCTTACCGCAGAACGGGCCGCTCCGGCTGCCGGGCCGTCAATCGGGAGGTGGGTCGGTTTGATTTTCGGCTTTCGACCCAAACTAGCCATTCGCCGACCCGGAACGCGCCGTCCACTTCCAGGCCGATCGCAGCCCCGCACCCGGTCCGAGATCGACGGGTGCGGGGCGCACGGTTCACACCTCCTCGGTCACCACCAGTACCGTGGGGGTGCCGCCGTTGCTGATCGAGGCGGCATGCTGGAGTGCCTCCTGGCCGCCGGCCGAGGTCGCGCAGGCTTTCAGCGCGTCGAGATCGGGGAAGCTGACATCCGACATCAGGTGGTATGGTGGCGGCGCGAAAGCCGGACCGACTACGCGCTTTGTCGTGACCCCCAGCGCTCCGCTAAGTCTCGGTCCGGCATAAGGCAGATGTTCGTCGCGGTAGGCTCGATCGAACGCCCCCGCATTCTTGGGATTCGGGTACAGGATCAGCAGGTGTGCGGTCATGATAATCTCCTGTTGATGGTTGGCTCAACGAGGAGATTTATAGGGAAGCGACGGCTTGAGGTTCGGTACGTAATTCGGACCGGGGCTGACCACGCGCTGGTGTAACGGCTGGCACGACGCCCGCGAACTGATATCGCTCGAACCAGTTTGGAAACGCTCGAACCTGGGTGCGCGGTCCGGTGACTGACAGCCCGAGCCGTTGCGCGGCAACGAAACCGACGTCGCCGCGCCACCAGGCGACAAGGGCGGCAATCGGGGCTTTGACCGCAAGCGCTTCGGGAAATCCCGGGTTTTGAGTGCAGAGCGATGCTTCCGACGCCTTCAACAACATGAACCGCGGCTTTGCGCGGTCGATTTCAAAGCGAACCACGAACGGATGTGGCGGCAAGGCCTGCCAGCGAACCCTCCTTTGCATGTCGACCAGCAAAGGCTCCACATCGAGATCCTCGCGGTCTGGCTGGCGCGACAACCATCGCTGGCCCCAAGTGCCCAGCGCACCGATAATGCCAACCAATTCACGGCCCGCGTCGGTCAGAACATGTTCCGGCCCGCGCGACCCGTTGACACGCGTGATGACGCCGATATCGGCCAGCGCCTGTAGCCGCTCGGACAGCATGGTCCGCGAAATTCGGGGAATGCCCCTGCGGATGTCGTTGAAGCGGCGCTCACCGCACAGGATTTCGCGCACCACGAGCAAGGTCCAGCGACCGCCGAGAACTTCATGCGCACGAGCAACAGCACAAAACTGACCGTAGCTTACCATGCAAATACTCTACCATGCTCGCGGACCAAAATGCGGTCCGTTTTTCGGACCGGGCGCACCCGGATACGGCGTGGATCAATAGCGCCAAATAGGTCTTCAGCGCAGGTTCGCCTCCGAGATGTCGGGCGCTGCCGGATGGCGGCGTTGGCGGCGTTGGCGGCAGAGTGGCCGTTTGCCTGCTCCACCCTGACGGGCAGCTATACACCCATAGCCGCAGTTCAAACCGGCCCACTACCGCCAAATCGAAGAGCCGCGACTGCGGCCAATTCCGCGGCCTATTCCGGCTCCTCCAGGCTGAACTGCCCGGCTTCCTCATCGTAGCTGAACAATTCGGCGTAGCGGCCCCAGCCGATGGCGGCGCGCAGCGTGTCCTCGGCATAGTCCGGGGACATGTAGTCCTCCAGCTCGTCGCGGAACCGCTCGGCGGAGGCGCGGTGGTTCCAGCGCTGGTCCAGCACCTGGCGGATCATGTTGATGATCGGTACGTGGGCGCGAAGCGCGGCGGCGAAGATCTGCTTGCGCTCCTCGGTGTCGGCGGCGACGAATTTGCGGCCGTCCTCGGTCAGCGCGATGTCGCCCTCCTCCAGCACGGCGAACTGCAGCATCTGCAGCGCCTCGCCCAGGGGCAGCAGCTCGTCGACCTCGTATTGCAGCGAGGCGGCCAACGCCGGCAGGTCGGCCTTGCCGTTATACGGCTGGCCGGCCAGCGTCTCCATCATGCCGGACATCAGGTTGGTGCCGACGCGTTGCAGCGGCGTTCCGATCGTCGCGACCGCCGCGGCGGGGGCGCGCGGACCCGGCGGGGCGCGGCGGGTCATCAGGGCATAGATGTCGTCCACTAACTGGCGGAACACCGGATCCAGACGGTTGCGCGGATGCGGCAGCTTCACCGGCAGTTCGCTGGCGACCCGGCCGGGGTTGGAGGAGAACACCAGGATGCGGTCGCACATCAGCACCGCCTCCTCGATGTTGTGCGTCACCATCAGCACCGATTTCAGCGGCAGCCGGCCTTCCACCCACAGGTCGATCAGGTCGGTGCGCAGCGTCTCCGCGGTCAGCACATCGAGCGCGCTGAACGGCTCGTCCATCAGCAGCAGGTCGGGATGCACCACGAGCGCGCGGGCGAGGCCGACGCGCTGACGCATGCCGCCGGACAGTTCCTTCGGATAGGCGTTTTCGAACCCGCCCAGGCCGATCAGGTCGATCGCCTCCTCGGCGCGCTTCTCGCGTTCGTCGCGCGGCACGCGGCGCGCTTCCAGGCCGAGCTCGACGTTTTCCCGCACGGTCAGCCAGGGGAACAAGGCGAAGCTCTGGAACACCATGGCGACGCCGTCGGCGGGGCCGGAGACCTTGCGGCCGCACCACAACACCTCACCCGCGGTCGGCTCCAGCAGGCCGGAGACGATGCGCAGCAGCGTTGATTTGCCGGAGCCGGAGCGGCCGAGCAAGGCCACCATCTCGCCTTCCCGCAGCGTCAGGTTGACATCGTCCAGCACCACGAGGTCGGCATTGGCGTCCTTGTGGTACGCCTGGCGGCAATTGCGCACCTCCAACAAGGCGACGGCCTGGGCGGCGACGGCGGCATCCATCCGGGGTCTCCTCAGCCCAGGGTCAGGCGACGCTGCGAATAGGCATACATCGGCCGCCAGAGCAAACGGTTGAACAATACGACGAAGGCGGACATCACCACCACGCCCAGCACGACGCGGGCCATGTCACCCTTGTCGGTGGCCTCGGCGATGTAGGCGCCCAGCCCGTGGGCCTGGAGCCTGGTATCGCCCCAGGAGGCGACTTCCGCGACGATGGCGGCATTCCATGAGCCGCCCGAGGCGGTGATGGCGCCGGTGACGTAATAGGGGAAAATGCCGGGCACGATGACTTTGCGCCACCACAGCAGGCCGCCGATATGGAAGTTGGTCGCGGCCTCGCGCAGGTCGCCTGGGTAGGCGGCGGCACCGGCGATGACGTTGAACAAGATGTACCATTGGGTGCCGAGCACCATCAGGGGCGTGAGCCAGATGTCGGGGCTCAGGTGGAAATACACGATCGCGAGGACGAAGGGCGGGAACAGCAGGTTCGCGGGAAACGCGGCGAGGAACTGGGCCAGTGGCTGCGCCCTGCGCGCCCAGAGCGGGCGGAGGCCGATCCAGACGCCGATCGGCACCCAGATCAGGGTGGCGATGATCATCAGCACGACCACGCGGATGAGGGTGAAGCAGCCCAGCATCACGGCGGTTCCCAGGTCCGACCAGGAGAGCGCGCCGGACACGAATTCGGCCACGCGGGCCATGGCCCAGGCGACGACCAGGAACAAGACCGCAAGCCAGAGCGCGTCCAATATGCGGGACGGCCGGCGATCTGCCGCGGTGCGGTGGCGGGCGTGCAATGACATCCGCAGGCCGCCGAGCGCCGCGGCGATGTCGCCGATGCCGTGGCCGATTATCGCCAGCCAGCGGGTGCGGCGCACCAGCCGCAGCACCCAGGGGTCGGCCGCGGTGGCGGCGGCGGTGGTTTCGAAGCGGAACTTGGCGGACCAGGCGACCAGGGGCCGGAACAGCAGTTGGTCGTAGAGCAAGATCACCACCAGCATGGCCAGGATGGCCCAGGCGACGGCGCGGATGTCGCGGTGGTCCAGCGCCAAAGCGACGTAGGAGCCGATGCCGGGCAGGGTCCAGGTGTTGTTGCCGACCGAGACCGCTTCCGAGGCGACCACGAAGAACCAGCCGCCGGACATCGACATCATGGTGTTCCACACCAGGCCGGGGGTGGCGAACGGCACTTCCAGGCGCCAGAAGCGCTGCCAGGCGCTGAGGTGGAAGCTGGCGGCGGCCTCGGCGAGGTCGGCGGGGACGGTCTTCAGCGACTGGTAGAGGCTGAAGGCCATGTTCCAGGCCTGGCTGGTGAAGATGGCGAAGATCGCGGCCAGTTCGAGGCCCATCACCTGGCCGGGAAACAGGCTCATGAAGAAGACGACGGTGAAGCTCAGGAAGCCGAGGATGGGGACGGACTGGAGGATATCCAGCAACGGGATCAGGACGAGCGCGGCGCGGCGGCTTTTGGCGGCGGCGGTGCCGTAGGTGAAGGTGAACACGAGCGAGGCGACCAGGGCGGCGAACATCCGCAGCGTGGTCCGCACGGCGTACTCGGGGAGGTGAACAGGGTTCAGGCTGACATGGGTGGCGCCGGGGGCGCTGATCGGAGCGAAGGTGCCGCGCGCGACCTCGGCCACGGCGATCAGCGCGCCGAACACGCACAATATCGCCGCCGCGTCCCAGACATTGGGCAAGCGCCGGGCCGTTGCCAGCGTGGGGTGGATCGTGGCGGACATGCGGGCTCTGGTTGGGGGCTTGACGGTGGCGCTCCCTTAACCCGGAGCGGGAATGCGTGTCACCTGGGGCGATTGTGGCGATTGCGTTACGGGGTCGGGCATGCGGGACGGCAGATGGCGGCGGCGGCAAACGGGCGGATTTGTACGACGATTTGAGGTATTTTTGTCTCGCAAAGAAGATCTGCCAGACTACCCCCAAGCATCCGCGCCGACGCCCCCCGGTGCTCGCTCCGCGCGCCGACCAACGAGAAATGCTCCGTTGGTTCGCCGAAACTCAGCAGCTTCTGGGCGGACCGAAGCGTCGCGTCCTGAGTGTACGGTTGGACGAGTCGCTGGTGGCGGCCGCGAAGGCGCGCACCGGCATCACTTCCGATACCGAACTGGCCGAATACGCGCTGGCGTCAGTGGCGCTCGGCGACGATTACGGGGAGTGGCTGCTGTCGCAGGCGGGCGGGCTGGATCCGCCGTTTGACCTCGATCTTTGACCTGGATGCCGCGCTCCGCCGCATCGGACCGGAGCACCAGACGCAGCGCCTGATCCCACCGTCCCGGATCACGTTGCTGCCAGATGACGCCGATCCGCGAGCGATCGGCCGGGTATTGCTTGATACCTGCGTGTTCATCGACAACGGCCATAACCGCCTGCCGATGGGCGCCAGGCGATTGCTCGCGGCCCGCGGGTTGGTGCATGTCAGCAGCGTGACGGGGACGGAGCTGGCCTTTGCCTTCGGCCGGCTCGATCCCGCGGATGCGCGGACGGCGCGAAACCTGCACTACCTGCGCTTTGTGCTGGATCAGGCGCCTTCGCATCGTGTGGTGTCCGCCTCGCCGGCGGATCACGCGCTCGCCGGGGTACTGGCGGGCACGCTCGTCCGCACCCAGGGGGCTGAGCCAAGAGGCACGACGCAAGCTGTTGCTGGATTGCCGCATGTTTGTTTCGGCGCGGCGCCATGGATTGACCATGCTCACCGCCAACCACGCTGACTTCGCATCGTTCCGCGCGCTGGTGCCGGACGCCAAGACTGCATTCTATCGGGCGCTGCGGGTTCAGGCGCATACGGCCAGGCGCGGAACACGCGCCTGACATCGGGAAGTGCTCCTGGCTATGAAGTACTCTCGCAAGGACCGTCCGCGCGGCCGCGGCAGAAGACACGCAGAAGCACGGCGGACCGATGCGCGGACTACCCGCATCGGTCCCAACCATTAACGGGCTCGCACCGCTATGCCTCGCGCCGGGCCAGCGCGAGCGTCGGTTTCAGGTCTTCAACTGATCGCCGATCGGCAGGCTGCGAATCCGCTTGCCGGTCGCGGCGAAGATCGCATTGCACAGTGCGGGTGCGAACGGCGGCAGCCCCGGTTCGCCGACGCCGCTCGACGGCACGTCCCAGCCGGCAGGAATGATGTGGGTTCGCACGTTCAGCGGCGCCTCGCCAATCCGCGCCACCACGAACCCGTCGAAATTGTCTTGCACCGGCCGCCCGTTCTTGAACGTGATCTGCCCATGCCTGGCCAGCGCCAGCCCCATGACCGCGGCACCTTCGATCTGCGAGCGGATGCGCTCCGGGTTCACGTGGAAGCCGCAATCGATCGCGGTGTCCACCTGACGGATCGCCAGCGTGCCGTCACTGCCAATCGCGACATGGACGACGGAGGCGACGTAGCTCAGGAAACTGCGATGGGCGGCGATGCCCATGCCCTCGCCCTTGGGCAGGGTCTTGCCCCAGCCGGCTTGCTCCGCGGCGACCTCCGCCACGCGGCGCAGGCGCGCCGTGTCGATCGGGTAGGTCTCGAACGGATCGCCATAGTTCCAGTAGTTCGTCACCTCCTTCGACTTGCGCGGATCGACGATGCGGTCGGGGCCGATCAGCTCCAGCAGCGTCTCCTTCTGGTCCTTGTTCAGCGCCGCCGCCAGTTCCGCCGCCATCGACTGCACCGCGAAACCGTGTGGAATGTTCGAAACGGAGCGGAACCAGCCGATCCGCGTATGCGCCTCGCACTTGCCGTTCTCGCAGCGCAGGTTCGGAATGGCGAAGGGGTTGTCGACCAGTCCCATGCCAAGCTCGAATGGTCCTTCGTAGTCAGCGCCCTTCTTGAAGGTGGAGAGTATGGTCGGCGCCACGCTGCGATGCCGCCAGGCTACCACCTTGCCGTTGCCGTCGATGCCGGCATCGATCCTCTCGAAGGAGACGGTGTGGTAGAAATCGTGCTGGATGTCGTCCTCGCGCGTCCACACCAGCTTGATCGGTGCATCAGCCGCTTTCGACACCAGTGCCGCTTCCAGCACGTAGTCCCATTTCGACTTGCGCCCGAACCCGCCGCCGAGCAATGGCACGTTCACCGTGACGTTCGCCACCGGGATTCCCAGCATGTCGGCCAGGTCGTCGCGGCAGCCGCCCGGGCTCTGCGTCGGCGCGTAGACCACGCACTCGGGGCCGGAATTGCCCTGGAACACATGGGCCACGGCGTTCGGCGGTTCCATGCTGGCATGTGACAGATGCGGCACGTAGTACTCGGCGGTGATCACCTTGGCGGCGGATTGCAGCGCCGCCTCGGCATCGCCGTCGTCGCGCACCACCTTGCCCGGCTTGCCGGCGGTCGCAGCCATCTCCTGGCGGAACGCTGCCGAATCGTAGTTTGCGTTCGGGCCGTCGTCCCAGGTGATCTTCAGTGCATTGCGGCCCTTGATGGCGGAGCCGGTATTGCGCGCCACCACCGCGACCCCGCCGACCGGGCGGAATTTGGTGGGCCAGGGCCAGCCCTGCACCTCGAACACCTTCTCCACGCCGGGAACCTTCAGCGCAGCCGAGGCGTCGAACGACGCCAGCTTGCCGCCCACCACCGGCGGACGCGCGATCACCGCGAACTTCATGCCGGGAAACTTGGCGTCGATCCCGTAGGTCGCATGACCGGTGGTGATGTCATGCAGATCGACGATGCGGACCGACCCGGTGCCGATATAGCGAAACTGGCTCGGGTCCTTCAGCTTCAGGCTTTCGACGGGAGGGGTCGGCAGCGCGCTGGCTGCCTTGGCCAGATCGCCGTAGCCCTCGATGCGGCTGGACTCGAGGTGCACGACCTTGTGGTTCTCGGCCCGCACCTCCGACAGCGGCACACCCCAGCGCGTCGCCGCCGCTTGCTCCAGCATCATGCGCATGGCGGCGCCGCATTGCCGCATCGGCTGCACGAAATGCCGGGTGCTGCGCGATCCGTCGGTGTCCTGGTTGCCGTATTTCTTCTCATCGCCCGGCGCCTGCTGCACATGCACCTGCGACCAGTCGGCTTCCATCTCGTCGGCGACCACCATGGGCAGGCTGGTCCGTACGCCCGTGCCCATCTCGGAGCGGTTGGTGATGATCGTTACCCGGCCGGAGGGTTCGATCGCGATGAACACATGCGGATCATTGACCGTGCCGTGCGGCATCGCATCGGCGCCGGTCTTCCACGCCGACCGGGCCGGACCCGGCAGCATGCTGGTTCCCACCACCAGCGCGCCGGCGCCGATCAGGCCCTGCAGCACGAAGCGACGGCTCACGTTGATGAGGCGGCCGGGGACGAGGCGGTCGGGCGATATCTCGATCGTATCGAACATGTGGGTCATGGTTCATACTCCCGTCGAGGCCAGGCGCACCGCTTCGGCAATGCGCTGGTAGCAGCCGCAACGACAGATGTTGCCGGACATGGCATCAAGGATTTCTGCGTCCGACGGCTTGGCGTTCTGGGCCAGCAGCGCCGCCGCCTGCATGATCTGCCCGGCGTGGCAGTAGCCGCATTGCGGTGCGCTGGTCTCGCGCCAGGCGCGTTGCACCGGATGGTTGCCCTCGGGATCGAGGCCTTCGATGGTGACGACCGCGCGGTCGGCAACCTCGGAAACCTGCACCTGGCAGGATCGCACCGCGGCGCCGTTGAGATGCACGGTGCACGCACCGCATAGCCCCTTGCCGCAGCCAAATTTGGTACCGGTCAGCCCCAGCTCGTCACGGATCACCCAGAGCAAGGGAATGTCGGCATCGCCGTCATAGGTGTGGCGCTGCCCGTTGATTGTCAGCGTGACCATGTTTCCACCTCTTCCGTGGGTCGAGACGGCGCGGCCGGATGCCGTCCATCTCGCCCCGTGCCTTGTTATTGCAGCCTTGTCAGTCGTGCCGCCGCAATGCGAACACCCAGACGACACCGCCTTGCGGCACCGCGTCGGGATCGACCTTCAGCGATGTCTTGGCCAGCGAATCCTGGATGCGCTGTGCGTCCACGCCCCATCCGGACTGCACCGCGACGTACTCGGTGTCGCCCACCTGGAACGCCACCGGCATGCCGATGATGCCCGAGTTGGTGCGCTGCTGCCACAGCAGCTCGCCGGTCTTGGCGTCGAACGCGCGGAACATGCGGTCGTTGGTGCCGCCGGTGAACACCAGTCCGCCCGCCGTGCTCAGCACCGAATCAAACAGTTGGTTGGGGAACGGATAGGTCCATACGCGCTTGCCGGTCGCCACATCCCACGCCTGCAGTTCGCCGATATGATCGCCGCGCGGGCGCAGCTTGAGGCTGTCGGGGTCGGCGCCGAGCCAGAGCTGGCCGGCAACGAGCTGCTTCTTCTCTCCCAGCATCTGGCCGCACATGTTGTCGTTGGCCGGGATGTACAGCAGGTGGGTCTGATCGCTGTAGGATTCCGAAGTCCAGTCGTCGCCACCCCAGAGCGAGGGACAGAAATTCACTTCCTTGCCGGCGGTCGGCTTGTGGTCCATGTCGTAGGTGGGCCGGCCGGTCTGCGGGTCGAGACTCTTGAACGCGTTCTGATAGACGAACGGCTTGCCGGAGATGAACTTGATGCCGTTGTCGGTCTGCTGCAGCACCCACAGGTAGCCGTCGCGCGCGGCATGCACCAGCGCATCGATCTGCTGGCCGTCATGCTCCATGTTGACCAGGATCGGCGGCCGGACTTCGTCCCAGTCCCACGAATCGTTCCAATGGTACTGGTGATAGCCCACCAGCTTGCCGGTATCGGGGTCGAGCGCGACGGTCGAGCTGGTGTAGAGGTCGTCGCCGGGATGCAGGTCGCCAGGCCATGGCGCGGCATTGCCGACGCCCCAATAGGCGATGTTGCGCTTCGGATCATAGTCGCCGGTGATCCACACCGAGCCGCCGCCGGTTTTCCACGCGTCGCTCTTCCAGGTGTCGCCGCCCGGATCGTTCGGGCCGGCGATGGTCTGGAACACCCATGCCTGCTTGCCGGTGTCGGCGTCATAGGCGGCGATGAAGCTGCGCACACCGAACTCGCCACCGGACAGGCCGACCATGACCTTGCCGTGCACCACCAGCGGCTCCAGCGTCATGTACTGGCCGCGCTTGTAGTCGGCGACGGTGGTGTTCCAGACTTCCTTGCCGGTCTTGGCATCCAGCGCGATGAGGTGGGCATCGACCGTGGCGAGGAACACCTTGTCGCCCCACAGCGCGACGCCACGATTGGTCGGATGCAACTGGAACAAATCGGCCGGCAGTTTCTCCTTGTAGCGCCAGATCAGGTCGCCCGTGGCGGCATTCAGCGCCAGCACCTGCATCTCCGGCGTGGTGACGAACATCACGCCGTTGTTCACCATCGGCGGCGATTCGTGGCCTTCGACGACGCCGGTGGCGAATGTCCACACCGGCACGAGCTGGCTGACATTGTTCACATTGATCTGGCGCAGCGGACTGAATCCATGGTCGTCATAGGTCCGCCGATACAGCAACCAGTTGCCCGGTTCCGGGTTCTCCAACCGTTGCTGCGTGACCGTGGCATAGCCGGTCACTTCCCCCGCAGCAGCACCGCCTGCGAGCATGCAGCCCATCAGGCCCGCCGCGACTGTCGTTAAGACGGTCTTGGTCCCTTGTCGCATCTGCATTTCCTCCACCGGATCGTGCGTTCAGGCACTTGCTTTGTCGTTTCGTGACGCGTGGTCTGCGGTCGTCATGCTCCTTGCTGTTGTTCACCACCGACGCGGGCGGAAAACGGACCGGCGACCACCAGCACGCCGTTGCCGAGCTTCAATGGCAACGCCGGCAGGGGTCGTGGCGCCGGACCGCCCACGACTTTCGCTCCGTGACGCAGATCGTACTGCGATTGATGGCACGGGCACTGCAGGACCTGAGTGGATTTCAGCCAGTCCGTCACCGTGCATTGCTGATGCGTGCAGATGGCGGAGAAGGCCGCCACGCCGTCCGCCGCCAGCAACTTCTCTGCCTCGCCGAGCGTGGCGGGATCGAACCGCATCAACAGGACCATGTTAAGCCGCGATCCGTCGCGCGGCACTTTCCTGTGCGGGTCGAAACTCCAGGCGAAGGTGACGTCCTGCGCGGCGAGGTCGCCGGGTTTCAGCGGCGTGGTGTCGGCGTCAACGCCGGCGCTGACCAGCCAGTCGCCCGGTTGCGGCAGCTTCATGCGTTCCGGATCGGCCGGTTGGTCGGCGCGCCCGCTCGCACTGCCGAGGCTGTAGGCGACAGCCCCGCCGGCGATAACGATGCGGCGCGAGACCGTTCGTCCCGCCATCGTTCCTCCCTCGCCACCATTGTGGCCTTCGCACGACACGGTTCCGTATGTGTGCCCCGACCACGGTAGTCCTGTACGCGTGCCGCCGAGGTCGACAGGCTAGCGCCGGTTGACGTGATTGCCACCGGACGCGCCGGGCTAAATCCGCCGTAATCTATTCACGCCTTCGTGAGTGCAGAGCCGCCCGAGACTACTCGCAAGGGTTGCTCACCAGTCTCGAGGATTTGCCCGAACATGCGCGCTGCCGACCCGGACCGCGAGCAACTTCGCCGCTACGGGGCGGGTTGCGCTTTGTTGCATGGTGCTTGCCCGCAAGCGGGCAGCTCCTGGCTTGCTGCGTGGTGGTTAACCGGCAGGCGGACGGGCTCTGCTTTGCTGTGTGGCACTCAGCGTTGCACTGCCGCCGCAGCCGTCTCCGCCGCTTGCTCGCCGCTCAGCCACGCACCTGCCAAGGTGCCCGCCATCCCGTCATGGCACGCCTCGCCGGCGAACAGCAGATGCCCGTCGCCCAGCGGCTGGCCCAGTCGCATGCGTGCATCCGCCTGGCCGACCTTCACCCAGGAATAGGCGCCGTGAATGAACGGATCCGCCTCCCAGTGTGTGACCAGGTGGCCGCCGCCGCAGAACAATCGGTCCACCCGGCTGCCAAAGATGATGCGCAGCCGTTCCAGGGCGAAATCCACCACGGCGCTGTCGCCGGCACGTGCCAGCTCCCAGGCTGGCGCACCGCCGATCCAGCCCTGCACGTAGTCGCGCCCGTACGGCCAGCACTGGAACGGCACCAGCCGGTCGCCGCGCCGCGTCACCTGGCGCTCGACGGAGCAATGCGGCGGCAGGTCCAGCCGGTCCGTGCCATTCGCCCGCAGCGCCACCTTCATCGCGAGGCCCATGGGCATGGCGTCCAGGCATTGCTCCACCGTGGCGGGCAGAGCCGGATCGAAGCCGATCGCGCCGGACGCGAGGACGCCGGTGGAGGCGGTGACGATCGCCGCCCGCGCGGTCAGCGTCCCGCGCGGCGTGTCCGCGGCGATGCGCCCGCCCGGGCCGTTCCAGCGCAGCCTGCGCGCTGGCGTTTGCCGGCGGATATCCAGCCCGGCGCCGAGCCGCCGCACGACAAAGGCGCCGATGCCGCCTTGTGGAACCAGGTTGCTGCCATCGAGCGCATTGCGCCGCCAGTCGCGCAGGCTGAAATCCTCGGCCTCGGATACGCAGATCACCGGGCCTTCCCACGCCTCCACCGTCAGCGCCCAGGGGTCGCCGGGGAGATGGTCCGCCACGGCCGCCAGCGGCGCATCTGGCATGGCTTCTAGCAGCGCATCCGTGGCCGCCTCGAAGCGGTCCCACGCCTCGCCGTAGTCGGCGTATTCCGCTGGCGTCGCCTCCCTTGTGCCGACGAACAAGCGCTCGCGGCGCAGCTCATTGGATCGGAGCAAGGTCTCGCCGGCGGTCTGGGCGATCGGCACCAGGGGGTTATGCTCTGCCGAGTGCAGCCAGATGGCGCCCATGTCGAACCACCCGCCGCCCAGCGCCTCCGGATAGGCGGTCCAGGCGCGGCCGCCGATGCGGTCGGTGGCTTCCAGCACGATCGCCCCAACACCGAGGCGGCGTAGCGCGGTGGCGGCGCCCAGGCCCGCGAGCCCCGCACCGATGACCAGCACATCGGTGTCGGTCGGCGTCTCGGCCATCGCTGCTTCCTCCGCGGGTGCCGTGCGGACATAGCGTGTCGGCGGCAAAAGGGAATGGCCCGCGTCGCGCGCTTGCCGCCGCATGCGGTGCGGGGTACGGGCGCGCCATGGCAGACGATATTTCCACCGACGTGGCCATCATCGGTGCCGGCCCCGTCGGTATGTTCGCAGTGTTCCAGCTCGGCATGCTGAGCCTGTCCAGCGTGCTGCTGGACGCCCTGGGCGAGGTCGGCGGGCAGTGTGCCGCGCTGTATCCGGAGAAGCCGATCTACGACATCCCCGCGCACCCCTCGATCGACGCGGCCGGGCTGATCGCGCGGCTCGAGGCCCAGATCGCTCCGTTCCACGCGCCGCGCTTGCTCGGGCGCCGCGTGTCGGGTCTGGCAGGCGCGGCGGGCGGGTTCACGCTGAGCACGGAGCGCGGCGACACGGTGCATGCCAAGGCGGTGCTGATCGCGGCCGGTGCCGGCGCCTTCGGCCCCAACCGTCCGCCGATCGAAGGGCTGGAGGCGTATGAGGCGACCGGCGCGGTGCAGTACTACGTGCGCCGGCGCGAGGAGTTCCTTGGCAAGCGCGTGGTGATCGCGGGCGGTGGCGATTCGGCGGTGGATTGGGCGCTCTCGCTGAAGGACATCGCGCGCGTCGCGGTGGTGCATCGCCGGGCGAAATTCCGCGCCGCGCCGGAGAGTGCGGGGCAGCTCGATGCGGCGGCGGCGCGCGGCGAGGTCGAGATGGTGATCCCCTACCAGCTTCAGGCACTTCGCGGCGCGGACGGTGTGCTGGAAGCGGTGGAAGTCGCGACGCTGCAAGGCGGGACGCGGGCGATTCCGGCCGATGTGCTGCTGCCGTTCTTCGGGCTTTCGATGGATCTCGGGCCGATCGCCGCCTGGGGGCTGGAGAGCATGCAGCACCACGTGAAGATCGATCCGGCGACCGGTGCCACAAGCTGGCCGGGCGTGTTCGCGATCGGCGACGTTGCCACCTATCCGGGCAAGCTGAAGCTGATCCTGCAAGGGTTCGCGGAGGCAGCGGTGGCGGCGCACGCGATCTTCGGCGTGGTGCATCCGGGCGAGGCGTTGCATTTCGAATATTCGACGACGAAGGGCGTGCCGGCGGGGTAGGGGCGCGCCGGTACGACTCGATGCCGAGGCGGTAAACCATTCGGCAACCCGACCGTGTGAGTCTCGGCCGCATGCCCCGTCCCACCTCCCGCTTCGTCTGCCACTCCTGCGGCGCCGTCACGCCCAAATGGGCCGGCCACTGCGAGACCTGCGGCGAGTGGAACACCATCGTCGAGGAACCGATCGCTGCCCGCTCCGGCCCCGCCGGCAAGGCGCATCCGGGCCAGCGGGTGGAGTTCGTCGGCCTCGCCGGAAGTGCCGCCCCGCCGCCCCGCGCCGTCACCGGCATCGGCGAACTGGACCGGGTGCTGGGCGGAGGTTTGGTGCCAGGCTCCGCCGTCCTGGTCGGCGGCGATCCCGGGATCGGCAAGTCAACGCTGCTATTGCAGGCCGCCGCCTCGCTGGCATGCTCTGGCCGCCGCGTGCTGTACGTCTCCGGCGAGGAGTCCATCGAGCAAGTCCGGCTGCGCGCGCGCAGGCTGGGGCTGGCGGCGGCGCGGGTGGAGCTGGCGGCCTCGGTCAACCTGCGCGACATCGCCGCCAGCCTGGAGCATGCCAGGGACGCCGTCCTGGTGGTGATCGATTCGATCCAGACCATGTGGCTGGATTCGATCGACAGTGCCCCCGGCACGGTGGCGCAGGTGCGAGCGGCCAGCTTCGAGCTGATCCGCCTCGCCAAGGGAGGAAATTTCGCGCTGGCGCTGGTGGGCCATGTCACCAAGGACGGCGCGCTCGCCGGCCCGCGCGTCCTGGAACATATGGTCGACGCGGTGCTGTATTTCGAAGGCGACCGCGGCCATCAGTTTCGCATCCTGCGCGGCGTCAAGAATCGCTTCGGCGCCACCGATGAGATCGGCGTGTTTGAAATGACAGAGCAAGGCCTGGCCGAGGTGACGAATCCCTCCGCCCTGTTCCTGGCCGAGCGCCGCGGCAATATCGCCGGTTCAGCGGTATTCGCGGGCCTGGAAGGGACGCGGCCCGTGCTGGTGGAAATACAGGCGCTATTGGCGCCCAATCCGGGCGGTTCGCCGCGACGCTCGGTGATCGGCTGGGATTCCGGGCGGCTGGCGATGTTGCTCGCGGTATTGGAGACGCGCGCCGGACTGCGGCTGAACGCCACCGACGTCTATCTGAACGTCGCCGGCGGCCTGCGCGTGACCGAGCCGGCGGCGGACCTGGCGGTGGCGGCAGCGCTCGCCTCCGCGGCCAGCGATCAGCCGACCAGTGCAGGCACGGTGTATTTCGGTGAGGTCGGGCTGTCGGGCGAGATCCGGCAGGTGGCGCAGGCCGAGGCGCGCATGAAGGAGGCGGCGAAGCTCGGATTCGATTCGGCGACGCTGCCGCGGCGGGTGGCGCGTGGCAACCGTCCGCTCTTGGCGCCGGACGGACTGCGGCTGGAGGAGGTCGGGCACATCGCCGACCTGGTCGGACGGTTCATGCCGCGGGCAGCCGAGACACACCACGACGACTGATGATGGCGACCTGTCGACCGGTTAGTCCGCGCAAAACGGGGTGAGTCCGCGCAAAACGGATCGAGTGGCATTGCGGCTGCCGCCAACCGGCTGGGACTTGCTCCGCAAGCCTCAGTCAATCCGCGCCAGAACCTGCTCCAGGTTGCCGAAGAACCGCTGCCACCCGTACTTCGCCCCCTGGTAGGCCTGCTGCTGATCCGCCCGGAAGCCCGCTTGTTCCATCCGCAGGTGGGTACCCGTGCGCGTCGGGGTGAGGGTCCACGTCACGACACTCGCAAGACCCAGCGCTCCCCAGGTGTACGACAGCGTCTTGTTCGGCTCGACTTCCCGCACCTGACAAGCAACGCTGCCCCAGTCTCCGCGAAGTTCGAAGCGGTGGCCCGCCACAGGCTGGAAGTCGTTCTTCATCAGCCATGCCTCGATCAGGTGCGGCTGTGTGAGCGCGCGCCAGAGCTTCTCCGGCGGATGCGGGATCTCACGCTCGACAACGACAGAGCGCGTATCGGCGGGCGTTTCGCTCATTGGTCCATCCTCTTCAGCAGATCTTCGAGTTGGTCGAACCGGCGCTCCCAGAAGCCGGTCATTTGGTTCGTCCAGTCGATCAACGGGGCCAAGGCGCTGAACTGCGCACTGTAATGTGTCTGGCGACCCTCACGCCGGTCGCGCACCAGGCCGGCCTGCTTCAGGATCCCGAGATGCTTCGACACGGCCGGCTGCGAGACCCCGGCCCGCGTCGTCAGCGCCCCGACGGTTTGCTCCCCGTCGCGGCAGAGGCGCTCAAAGATCGCGCGGCGGGTCGGATCGGCCAACGATCTGAACAGCGGGTCACTTGGGTCGGGCATCGCAATGCATAACCATATGGCTATGGGTCATATCCATAACCAGACGGATATGTATGTCAAGCGAAAAGTCGGGGATCAATCAGCCGGCCGCGCTTCGGTCAGGCGGGCGTCGGGGGCTGCGGAGGTCAGTGCCGCGCGTGGCCCGCGCCAACGGCGGCGTAACGCATTGGCCAGGAGAGGGCGATGCCTCGGCACATGGACGCACTCGACCTCGGAACGCCGCGGCTCAAGCAATCGTGTCGCCCATCAGGCGAACGCCTGATCCGCGTGCCGCGGCTCGCAGGTCACCGTCCAGCGTTGCAAGCGGCAGACCGCGGCGGCGCGCCAACTCGAGATACGCCGCGTCGTACAGGGTCAGCCGGTAGCGGTCGGCCAGCGTGGGTCGGCCAGCGTGAGCGTCTCACCCCAGGCACGGGCATCGGTCTGCTGATCGATCGTGATGTCCAGCAGCGCAAGATCGTCGAGTGCCGCTTGCCGGAAATCGGCGTCAATACGGCCGCAGCGTACCGCAACCGTCAGGCTGTTAGCAACCTGCAGCCGCCATAGCGCTGGAACAATCGCCCCGTCGTCGGCGACCCGATCGTACACCGCGCGGATCGCCGCCGTGGTCTCGTCTCCATAGACCTATGCAAGGGTCGCTGAACTATCCAGGATCAGACTCACGGGCGCCCCTCGTCGCGGTAGGTTTTCCATTCGCGCCATTCGAACCGGCCGAGCTTGCCGCTCTCCGCGCGCGCCCGAATCCGCTGCAAGGCGGCCCGCGCCTCAGTGCGACTGTGGTTCGCACGGGCCGGAACCAGCCGCGCAACCGCCTTGCCGCGGCGGGTGATGACGAACTCCCCGCCGCGCTCCACCTCGTCAAGCAACTGACCGAGCTTGTTCTTGGCCTCGAAGGCACCGATCTCTCGCATAGCCGACGTCTGTAAGCCAGTACAAGCCAGCTTGGTTGGGGTCAGGCGCTCCCGTCCAGTTCCTTGCGGCCAACCGCGTTGTTCGCGGCAAGACGCTGTTGTCCGGATGTCCGGCTCAGATGTCCTCCCCCGACTCGCGGCCCGTTGCGCTATCTTGCCTTGGCGCGAGGTGCGGAGCGGACGATAAGACGCTGGAACCAAGAGATGGCGGGCGCATGATTCGACGGCGTGAGGCAATCACCGCGGCTTGTTCGCGGCCATCGCCATGACCTGGGTCGATTTCGTCGCCCTGGCCGTGCTCGCCATCTCCGCCTTGCTCGCCTTCATGCGCGGACTCGTGCGCGAGGTGCTGGGTATCGGCGCCTGGATAGGCGCAGGGGCCGCGGCGTATTTCGGCCTGATGCTGGGCCGGCCACAGGCGCACGCCTGGTTCGGCGACGCCTACTGGGTCGATCCGGCCACCTTGGCCGTGATCTTCGTCGCCGCGCTGATCGTGCTGATGCTCGTGGCCCACCTGATCGGCCGTGTCGTCCGCGCCTCGCCGCTGGGCGGCCTCGACCGAACCCTGGGGCTGCTTTTCGGCCTGGCCCGGGGTGCGGTCTTGCTCATCATTGCCTATATCGTTGCCGGGATGGTGGTTCCCGTGGACCGCTGGCCGGAGCCCGTGCGGCAGGCCCGCTTGCTTTCGCCCGCCTATGCCGGCGCGAGCTGGGCCGTCAGGCGGCTTCCCGTGGCCTACCGGCCACGGCTCTACGCGCCGCCGAGCGGCCCCCAGGCCACCGCCGACGACCTGCTGCGCGCCACGCCCCACGGCTCGGCGCTCAGCCGCACCGCCGGCGCCCCGGCGCGCGATTAGGAGAGGATAGGCATGCACCCGCCGACCACCCTGCCGCACGACGACGACAAGCCACACGAGGAATGCGCGGTGTTCGGCGTCTGGAATGTGCCGGACGCCGCCGCGGTCGCCGCCCTCGGCCTGCACGCGCTGCAACACCGCGGCCAGGAAGCGACCGGCATCGTCACCAATGACGGCAAGCACTTCCACTCCCACAAGGGCATGGGGCTGGTCGGCGACAATTTCAGCGACGCCCGCGTGATCAACGGCCTGCCCGGCCACACCGCCATCGGCCACAACCGCTACGCCACCACCGGCGGCACCGTCCTGCGCAACATCCAGCCGCTCTACGCCGATTTCGAGTTCGGCGGCTTTGCCGTCGCGCATAACGGCAATCTCACCAATGCCCACGTGCTGCGCCGCAACCTCGTCCGCCGCGGCTGTTTGTTCCAGTCCACCACCGATTCCGAGGTGTTCGTCCATCTGATCGCCATCAGCCTCTACTCCACCGTGGTGGATCGCCTGATCGATGCGCTGAAGCAGGTGGTCGGCGCCTACTCGCTGGTGGCACTGTCGAACGAGGCGCTGATCGGCGTGCGCGACCCCTTGGGCGTGCGGCCACTGATCCTGGGCCGCATCGGCAACGAGGGCACCGGCGGCTGGGTGCTCGCCTCCGAGACCTGCGCGCTCGACATCGTCAATGCCGCCTTCGTCCGCGACGTGGAGCCCGGCGAGATCGTCGTGATCAACGACCAGGGCGTGCACAGCATCAAGCCGTTCGGCCGCGTTCGCCCGCGCTTCTGCGTGTTCGAATACATCTACTTCTCGCGCCCGGACTCGGTGGTGGAGGGCACCTCTGTCTACGACGCCCGCCAGCGCATCGGCATCGAACTGGCCCGCGAGGCGCCCGCCCGGGCGGATGTGATCGTGCCGGTCCCGGATTCCGGCGTTCCCGCCGCCATGGGCTTCGCCGGGGAGAGCGGCGTCCCGTTCCAGCTCGGCATCATCCGCAACCACTATGTCGGCCGCACCTTCATCGAGCCGACCGACAAGGTCCGCCACCTCGGCGTGAAGCTGAAGCATTCCGCCAACCGCGCCGTGCTGCAAGGCAAACGCGTGGTGCTGGTGGACGATTCGATCGTGCGCGGCACCACCAGCAGCAAGATCGTCGAAATGGTGCGTGCCGCCGGTGCACGGGAGGTGCACATGCGCATCTCCTCGCCGCCCACCACGCATTCCTGCTTCTACGGCATCGACACGCCGGAGCGCAGCCAGTTGCTGGCCTCGCGACACAGCGTGGAGGAGATGGGCGCGTTGATCGGCGCCGACAGCCTGGCGTTCATCTCGATCGACGGGCTGTATCGCGCCCTCGGCCAGCCGGACCGCGATCCTGCCCGCCCGCACTACTGCGATGCGTGCTTCACCGGCGAATACCCCATTCCGTTGCCGGACCAGGCGGACAATTCCGAGCGCCAGCTCAGCCTGCTGGCCGAGAGCGTCTGACCAACAAAGCTGCCGGGACGTGTGGCTGCCGTGAACCCTGCCCCGCTTGCCGACAATGTCGCCCTCGTCACCGGGGCCAGCCGCGGCATCGGTGCCGCGACCGCCGTCGCGCTGGCCCGCCTCGGCGCGCATGTCGTGCTGACCGCCCGCACCCCTGGCGGGCTGGAGGAGACGGACGACGCCATTCGGGCCGCCGGCGGCTCTGCCACCCTGTTGCCGCTCGATCTG
Organism: Acetobacteraceae bacterium; assembly: GCA_035508435.1. GTDB lineage: Bacteria > Pseudomonadota > Alphaproteobacteria > Acetobacterales > Acetobacteraceae > JASHVB01. Next base: position 59,450 of record DATJNA010000006.1, read on the forward strand.
CAGGAGCAAGAGCAAGTGGATGCGGTGGGGCCGAGCCTGTACCAGCGGTTCGGCCGGCTGGATGTGCTGGTGCATTGCGCCGGTGCGCTCGGGCGGCTGACCCCCGTCGCGCATATCATGCCAAAGGACTGGGCTGACGCACTCGGGGTGAACCTCACGGCGACATGGCGGCTGATCCGGACCTGCGATCCGCCGCTGCGGAGTGCGCCGGCGGGTCGTGCCGTGTTCGTCACCGACGCGCGGGCGCGGGCACCGCTCGCCTATTGGGGCGCCTATGGCGCCACCAAGGCCGGCATGGACCACCTCGTGCTCACCTGGGCCGACGAATTGCGCCAGACGCGCCTGCGGGTGAACTTGTTCGATCCCGGCGTGGTGGCGACGAAGCTGCGGTCCTGGGCGTTTCCCGGCGAGGATCCCGCCGGCCTGCCCAGGCCCGAGGACATCGCACCCGCGCTAGCCCGTCTGTGTCTGCCGAGTGAGACCCGCCACGGCGCGGTGATCGACATAGCCGAAGCGGCGCCGAACCAGACGTGACCGCGCCACGGCTGCCCACCAGGCGGCGAGGCGGAACTCCCGCCCTCGCCCCGCGTTCGCTGCCCGATACGAGCAATGCTTGAAAGGGCAGCATCATGAGGATGGTACAGATTGCGGGTGCAACGGCGCTGGCACTCGGCATGGCGCTGGCGCCGACCCAGGGCCACGCCGCGGGCTGCGTCAAGGGCGCCGTCGTTGGCGGCGTCGCGGGCCACGTCGCCGGGCATCATGGCTTGCTTGGTGCCGGCGCAGGCTGCGCCATCGGGCATCACGAGGCGGCGAAGAAGCGCGACCAGGCGCAGGCGAGCAATGACACGCGCACGCGTCACGATACCGACAGGTGATGCTGCCAGCGGTGGCGCCGCCGCGAGCCCCGTGGCGGCGGCGCCGCAGCGTCACTTGGAGATAACGGACATTCGCCGCGCCGCCGTGGTCATTCAATGCCGATGCGCCATGCCGCCGTGGACCCTTTGCGACGTGCGATGCCACCGCGGTCACTCTTTGTGATGTTGTGATGCGCCGTGCTGGCGCGGCAATTCTTTGCGATGCACAATTAAGTTTTGCTTCATCTTTTTGCCTTAGAGTCGCCGGTCGATCGAGAGTACGGGACGACCATCATGAGCATCGCAAGCGTTGCGTCACCGGCGACTTCCGCCATCGTCCAGCAGGTGCAGCCGCAGCCGCAGCCGCCGGCACGGCCCAGCGGCACCGCCCAAACTGCCACGGCCTCGCAGGCCGCCACCACGCAGGAGAGCGGGCGCGCGCACCATCACCACCATCATGGCGCCGCCGCGCAAGCAGCGGGTGCGGCCCCCCAGGCCGGTAGTGCGGCAGGAGGCTCGGCGGGCATCAACGTCGTCGCCTGATTGCGGCGCGGCGAAACCGCGCCATGACCAGCGCGGCACCGGGCATCGTGCCTGGCGGAGTCTCGTGTATCGCGGCTTCGGACGATCCCGATCCCGGCACGTTCCAGGCGATCTACGCCGCGCTCGACGCATGCTCGCGCCCGGTCATCGGTCCGGCCCAGCCGCGACTGCTGGTAATCCCGATCCGCAATGATGACGGCGCGGTCGCTGGCGGCCTATGGGGATGCACCTGCCTCGGATGGCTGCAGGTCCAGATGTTGTTTGTGCCGGAGCCGCTGCGCGGCCGCGGCATCGGCACCTTGTTGATGGCGGAAGCCGAGGCCGAGGCAAGCGCCCGCGGTTGCCTCGGCGTCCAGGTTGACACCTTCAGCTTTCAGGCGGTCGGTTTCTACCAGAAGCTCGGCTTCGCCGTATTCGGCACACTGCGCGACTGCCCGCCCGGCCACGACCGCCTGTTCTTTGCCAAGCGATTGATCGCGCCATGACGATCACTGCCGCCATCGTGGTGGGCGACCTGTTGCGGCCGGAGGTCGGCGGCCGTCCCGGCGGCAACAGCCGCCAGACGCTGTGGTTGTGGAACGCTGTGAAGCGGCAGGTCCAGCTCGCCGCCAAGCTTCCGGTCGAGCGGCTGACCGTCGTCGATGCACCCGACCTATGCCACCACATCGAAGCGCTGCGTTCTCCCGCGGACGCCGATCTGTACTGGGCGTCGGTCCACGAAGCCCTGCCCGCGGACAGCGCATTTGCGGATCTCGTCGCCGATCGGCTCCGCGACCGATTCTGCATCGGCTACGAGCTGCCGCCCTGGTTGGTGAAATTGCTCGAAGCCGGCGACATTCCGTATGTCGATCTGCGCCTGCATCCGGTGCGCTTCATGGACGATCTCTTGTTCGCGGCCCGCGCGTCGCGTCCGCAGGCACAGGCGGCCATGCTCGCGATGGCGATGCCGGAAAGCGAGGTCATCGCTACGGCCGGCCTGCGCGAGGCCATGTGCTGCTACATTTCGGCAGCGCGCGTGCCGGAGAATACCTTGCTGGTGATCGGCCAGCGGCGGTTCGATGCGACCCAGATCATCGATGGCGATTTCTTCGATGCCCATCGCTGCGCTGAGGAGGTGCATCGACTGTGCGGGCATTATGACGGCGTGGTGCTGAAGCCGCATCCACTGGATCGCAACCACAGCCTGCTGGAGGTCGCAGCGGCCGCACCGTGCGGCGTGCTGGGCGTGATCGCCGACAACACCTATCGCATGATGGCCCTGCCGCAGATCACTGGGATCCTGACGGTGAACTCCGGCGTTGCCTATGAGGCGCCCTATTTCGGCAAGCGCGTGCACACGCTGGTGTCGCCGCGGTTGCGCCTGACATGGCGTGGTGCCGCACCGGATCCCGCCGCTTATGTGTCGCTGAACGACGTGGTGCTGACGCCGGATTTCTGGCGCGCGGTGCTGCGGCCGCATGTTGCGGTCACACCGCCCGACGGCATGCGGCTGCGTCCAAAGCCGAACCGCCTGCGCATCGCGTTCGACAGCTTCTGGAATTTTCAGGAGATCGATACCGACCGAATTCCCCGCCGCGGCGAAGCATAACGCCGGGCCATATCAGGCAGCTCAATGCTTGAGCCGCTGGGCACGAGCAGAAATGTGCCTTGCAATCTGGCAAGAATGCGCGATCGACGCGGGGCCTGTGCGGTCCCGTTCAAAGTTAAGGATTCACCACAAATCGACGCAAGGCCTGCGCGACCAAGCTCAAGGTCAAAGATCCACCGCAAAGACACGAAGACACGAAGCGGGAAGGCATAAAATTGAGAAATATGTACGCGGCCGTTCTGCCGTGGGCCGACGGTAGCGCGTCGGCCGGTCTTCGTGTCTTCGCGTCTCCGTGGTGAATCTGCTCCGTGATCTCACAGCGATCTCTGGCCTCACATGGACCGTCGGGAGAATCAGCAATTAGAACGGCTCGCATCACGCCCTCATCCACGCCGTTCCCGCGCCAGGCGCTGCACGCCGTGGTCGCTCGCGACCAGCGCCAGGTCCGCCATGCCGATGAACAATCCGCACTCCACTACACCCACGACGCGTGACAGCGCTTGCTCCAGATCGGCCGGGTCCGCGATGACGCCGAAGCCGCAATCCAGGATCAGGTGGCCGCCGTCGGTGCGGAACGGCTGCCCGGCATCGTCACGGCGTAGCACCGGATTTGCCCCTAGCCGTGCCAGACGCTCGGCCGTGGTCTGCCAGCCGAACGGCACTACTTCCACCGGGACCGGGACACCGGTGCCCAATCGGCCCACCAGCTTGGCCGCATCCGCCACGATCACCAGCCGATCGCTCGCGGCGGCAACGATCTTCTCGCGCAACAGCGCCCCGCCCAGCCCCTTGACCAGCTCCAGCGAGCCACGCGCGATCTCGTCCGCGCCATCGATGGTCAGATCGATGCGGTGATGTTCCTCCAGAGTTGTCAGCGGAATCCCCAGGCCGCGAGCCTGCGCGGCACTGCGTTCCGAGGTCGGAACACCGACGATCCGCAATCCGCCCCGTACGCGTTCCGCCAGCGCCTCGATCGCGAATGCGGCGGTGGACCCGGTGCCGAGCCCGACTACCATGCCGTCCTGCACCAAGGCGATGGCGGCGCGCGCCGCCTCGCGCTTCTGATCGTCGCGGCTCATGCGCCACCCTCCGCTCGATTGTGTCCTGCCCGCGGCTGCGCTGGCGGGAGACGCAGACCATCTCCGCCGCCCTTGCGAGCAGTGCCGGCGGCGAACAGGCCGGGTCGCGCGTCACACCAACCATCCGGATACAATGTCGAACCAGATTGCCGAGTCGCTTCGCTCCTCGCAATGACGGCCATTTCAGCGACCCCGGTCACGGTTGAAGATGCTCTAGCGCCGCAGCACTCGCCTCGCCACCGCGGCGGCCGTCGCTGGCATTGGCGCCACCGAGGTGGCCGTCACTGGCATTACCGCCACCGAGGTGGCCGTCACTGGCATTGCCACCACCGCGTCGTTCGTCCGACCACCACCGCGGCGCGCCGATCCTCGCAAAGCCGCCGCGGCTCCGATGCCTGATCACCGACCTTGCCCACTGCCGCCTATCACGAGCCTCGCCATGCTGCTGATTGCGGCATCGCCTCTGGCCGCCATCGCCACAGCGCATTATTGTATGCTCGTCCTTCGCGTTATTGTCTGCCAGTCCGTCGAAGAGGCCACGAATTATGCCAGAGGCCCGGCCGCACCCGCCATGAGCCTGTGGCCGCTCTTCCTGATCTCCCTTGCCGCGGTCGGCTACGAGACGGCGCTCACGCGTTACTTCGCAGTCGCAACGTGGTCGGAATACGGCTACTGGGTGATCTCCATCGTCATGGTCGGCTTCGCGCTGTCGGGCGTGGTGCTGGCGCTGTGGCGCGACTCCTTCGCGCGTCGCGGGCCACAATGGCTCGCCGCGCTGCCGGCATTGCTCATCATCGCCGCCGCTGTGGGCTTTCACTTCACCACCACCAATCCGTTCAACCCGCTGCAACTGCAGAACCCGACCACCTGGCAGGATCAGCTCTGGAACATCGCTGCCTACTACGCCGCGCTGCTGCCGTTTTTCTTCCTCGCCGGCTTATTTGTCAGTCTGAGCTTTGTGCTGAACGCCGCACGCATCGGCACGGTCTACGGCTTCGACCTCACCGGCGCGGGCGCCGGCGCCGCGCTGATTCTGTCCGCGATGTTCGCGGTGCATGCCTTCTTCCTGGTCCCGCTGCTGCTGCTTCCACTCGCCGCCAGCGCATTGTTCCTGCCGCGCACATACCGCTGGCGCAGCGCCGCCGCCGCCGGCCTCCTGTTGCTCTCGGGCGAGGCGCTGCTCTTGCTCGACAACCAGGCGCAGGTGAACCAGTTCAAGGCGATCTACGCGCCGCTGCACACACAAGGCGCCCGCGTCCTGGCGCAGGTCTTCTCCCCGCGCGGCGACTACGCCTTGCTCGACGACTTTACCGAGCGGGTGGACACCGACATTTCCAACAACGCCGGAATGATGGGCATCGCCGGGCCGCCGCGCGCCTTCGGCCTGTATCGCGACGGCAACCGCATCGCAGCCCTGCCTTATGCCCATGGCCCCACGGCCCCATACGCCGCTTCCGCGCTGGACGCGCTACCCTACGCCCTGGCCCCGCAAGCGCGCGTGTTGCTGGCCGGCACGTCCGGCGGCTTCCGCATCACCGAGCTGCTGTCCCTGGGCGCAGCCCGGGTGACCGCGCTGGAGCCTGAACCGGTGCTGCACGACGCACTGCTGCACGGTCTTGGCCCGTCGCCGCCGTGGCATGCCGATCCGCGCGTGACGCTCTCCGCGGCCGGCCCGCTCGCCGCCGTGCGCACCGCCGCGGCGCAGGGCCGCAACTGGGATGTCATCGACGTGTCGTCGGATTTCCTCGACGCCGCCGAGGCCAACGCCACCGCCTTCAGCGTCGAGGCGATTGGCGCCGACCTCCGCGCCCTGGCGCCGGGCGGACTGGTGTCGATCCCCGTCTCCATCCGCGATTTCCCAGTCTACGCCTTGCGCGTGCTGGCAACCGCGCGGAGCGCGTTGCAGCGCGACGGCATCGCCGACCCGGCGGCACATATCGTGGCATACCGCTCCGCCTGGGGCGCGCGCGTGTTGCTGTCGCGCCAGCCCTGGTCCGCCGCGCGCATCGCCACAGTGCGGAAATTCTGCGACGACCGCTCGTTCGACGTCTCCTGGTATCCCGGGATCAACGTAGCCGCCACCCGTGCCAACATCTACAACGACCTGCCGGCCGTCTCCTTCGCCAGCGGCGAGGTGCAGTCGGGCGGCCCCGACGACTCGATCGCCGACGAGGCCGCCGCGGTGCTCTCCGGCGGCGCCACACAATCCGACAGCGCCTTCAACCTGACCCCGGTGACGCTCGACCGGCCGTATTTCTACGCCGTGCTGCGGTTGGATCAGCTCGGGACGCTGCTGCGCCGGCTGGAGATCCTGCCTCAGGCGGAGATCGGCGCCCTGGTGAATCTGGCGGTGCTGGCGCAGGCAGCGGTGATCGCCGCACTGGTGTTGCTGGTGCCGCTGGCGGCCCCGCGCCGGCTGCGCGCCGGCCGCGCCGGGCTGTTGCGCGCCGCGCTGTATTTCCCCGCCCTCGGGCTGGGCTTCCTGTTCATCGAAATTGGCCTGATCGAGCGGGCCAGCTTCTGGCTGAACGACCGGACCAGCGGCTTCGCCATCGTGCTGACCGGCATGCTGGTGTTTTCCGGTCTCGGCAGCATGGCGGCAGACCGCCTGGCCGATGTCTCGCGGGCGGCCATCACCGGGGCGGTGGCTGCTGTGGTGGTGTGGACGGCCGCGGTCCTCGCCGGCCTTCAGCCCTTGATGCTGGCAACCCTCGACTGGCCGTTCATGGCCCGCATCGGATTGGTGCTGGCGGTGCTGGCGCCGGTCTCCCTGGCACTCGGGCTGCCATTTCCCCTCGGACTGTCGCGCCTGGGCGAGAGCGGGGCGCTGCCCTGGGCCTGGGGGCTGAATGGCGCCTTCTCCGTGGTGGCGACGCCGCTCGCCAACCTGATCGCGCGCGAGGCCGGGCTGAACGAGCTCATGCTGCTGGCGGGCATGCTCTATGTCGCGGCGCTGGCCAGTTTCCCGGCAGTGGATCGAGCACGGGTCCTGGCGATGCAGCAGACGAGGTAGCGGCACCCGGTTGGCCCGGGCCCGCGCAACTTCGGCCAAGGCTCGGGCGCCATGCGGCGACGCGATCCGCTCGCGACTGACCCTTGAGCTGCGCCCTTGACCTTCCAGTGCTGGGAACCCCCATGTCCCAGGCCTAACGTCGGAGACCGTCGCCATGTCCCCTCCCACTCAGCATCTCGCCGTTACCGGCATGACCTGCACCGGCTGCGTCAAGGCAGTGACGCGCGTCCTGTCGCGCGTGACAGGCGTCGCGGACGTGCACGTCGTATTGGAGACCGGCCGGGCGGACATCGTCGGCACCGTCAGGCCCGCCGACCTGATCGCCGCCGTCCGCAAGGCTGGCTACGCGGCGGAAGTGCTCCGCGCCTGAGGATCGAGCCATGGACGCCCTGGTCACTGACCACCCTGCTGACGAGACCTCGCGCAAGGGCTCTCGCCGGCTTGTCCACCTGCCGATCACCGGCATGACCTGCGCCACCTGCGCCGGTCGCGTAGAGCATGCGCTGAACGCATTGCCGGGCGTGAGCGCCACGGTAAACCTTGTCGCCGAGCGTGCAGATCTGTGGTTCGACCCGGGGCTGGCACCTCCCACCGTCCTGGTCCAGGCGGTCGAGGACGCCGGCTATGGCATCCCGCCGGCGCGCGGTGAACTGGCGATCCACGGCATGACCTGTGCCACTTGTGCCGGGCGGGTGGAGACGGCGCTCGCCGCCGTCCCCGGCATCGCCAGTGCCACCGTGAACCTGGCAACGGAGCATGCCACGGTGGAAGGCCCAGGCGGATTGCTGCACCCGGCTGCGCTGATCGCGGCGGTGCAGAATGCCGGCTATGGCGCCGAATGGCTCACCGGCGACGCGGTCCAGCGGCAGGCCGCGGAGCAAGCCGACGCCACCCGCCAACGCCGGCTGCTGTTGCAGGTCGCCATTGCCGCGGCGCTGTGCCTGCCCCTGCTGCTGCCCATGGCCGGCGTCTCCTTCCCCTTCTGGTTGCAGCTCCTGCTTGCCACGCCAGTGCAGTTCGTGATCGGCGCCCGCTTCTATGTCGCCGGCTGGAAGGCACTCCGCGCCGGTACCGGCAACATGGACCTGCTGGTCGCGCTCGGCACGTCAGCCGCCTTCGGCTACAGCGTGTTCTTGCTCGCGACCGGCGGCCGGGAGGTCTTTTTCGACGCTGCCGCCGTCGTCATCACCCTGGTCTTGTTCGGCCGCTGGCTGGAGGCGCGCACCCGCCGCGCCACCGGCGCCGCCATCCGCGCACTGCTGTCGTTGCGCCCGGAGACCGCGCGGGTGGAGCGCGACGGCGGCGAGATTATCCTGCCGGTCGCCGCCGTGGCCGCCGGCGACATCGTCATCGTCCGTCCCGGCGAGCGCTTTCCAACCGATGGCCGGGTGTTGTCCGGCCACTCCCAGGCCGACGAATCGCTGCTGACCGGCGAGAGCCTGCCGGTGGAGAAGCGTCCCGGCGACGCCGTGACCGGCGGCGCGATCAATGGCTCCGGGATGCTGCGCGTGGCGACGACGGCGGTGGGCGAGGACAGCACGCTGGCCCGCATCATCGCCCTGGTCGAGGGCGCGCAGTCGCATAAGGCGCCGGTGCAGCGGCTGGTGGACCAGGTGGCGGCCGTGTTCGTGCCGATCGTGCTGGGCTGCGCCCTGCTTACTTTGCTGGGCTGGTGGCTGATCGGCGGCAGTTTCGCCACCGGCGTGATGGCCGGAGTTGCGGTGCTGGTCATCGCCTGCCCCTGCGCCCTGGGCCTCGCGACGCCAGCCGCGTTGATGGCAGGCACCGGCGCCGCGGCGCGCGCCGGCATCCTGATCCGCGACGCCGAGGTGCTGGAACGAGCGCGGGCGCTCGATACGGTCGTGCTGGACAAGACCGGTACGCTGACCGAGGGCCGGCCCGAGGTGACGGAACTGCTGGTGTCGCGGGGCGAGCAAGGCGCGGAGCCTGATCGCTCATCCGCCCGACGCCCCGCCACGGACCAACTCCTCGCCCTCGCCGCCGCGGCGCAGAAAGGCAGCGAGCACCCGCTGGCTCGCGCCATCCTGGCCCGTGCCAACGGCCTGATCCTGCCCTTGCTCACGCAATTTGCCAGCCTGCCGGGGCTGGGCCTCGCCGCCACGATCGACGGACAGGCGATCATCATCGGCAACCGCGCCCTGATGCGGCGGCATGATGTGGCCAACACCCTGGAGGCCGAGGCCGCCGCGCTGGAGGCGCAGGGCCGCACCGCTATGTTCGTCGCGACCCTGACCCCGCAGCCACGGTTGCTCGGTGCGATCGCCGTCATGGACCAGATCCGGCCGACCGCACGCGCGGCAGTGGCGCGTCTGCACGGCATGGGCATCCGCACCATTTTGCTCACCGGCGACAACAACGCCACCGCGGCGGCGGTCGCGACGGCGCTCGGCATCCACGAGGTGCGGGGCGAGGTGCTGCCCGACGGCAAGGCCGCCGAGATCGCGCGGTTACAGCGCGAGGGGCATTGCGTCGCCATGGTCGGCGACGGCGTGAACGATGCACCCGCCCTGGCGCAGGCCGATCTGGGCGTTGCCATGGGCGGCGGGACCGATGTCGCGGTGCAGGCGGCCGGCATCACGCTGATGCGCAACGACCCCGCACTGATCGCCGACGCCATCGCCATCAGCCGTGCCACGCGGCGCAAGATCCGCCAGAACCTGTTCTGGGCCTTCGCCTACAACGTGGTGGGCATCCCGTTGGCCGGGGCCGGCCTGCTGTCGCCGGTGATCGCCGGGGCGGCGATGGCATTCTCCTCGGTCAGCGTGGTGTCGAACGCCCTGCTGCTGCGCCGCTGGCGCGCGGGAGAGATCCCATGAGCCTGACCATTGGCGAGACCGCCGCGCACTCCGGCGTGCCGGCCAAGACCATCCGCTACTATGAGCAAATTGGCCTGATCGGCGCGGCGGCGCGGGCGGAAAATCTTTATCGCACCTACAGCGAGGCCGACGTCGCCATGCTGCGCTTCATCGGCCGTGCGCGGCGGCTGGGGTTTTCGGTGCAGGCGCTGAAGCAACTCGTCGCGCTGTATCGCGACCGCGGCCGCGCCAGCGCCGACGTGAAGGCGATTGCGCTGCACCACATCGCCGAGATCGACAGCAAGCTCACCGAGTTGCAGGCGGTGCGCGCCGCGCTCGCCGACCTGGCGGCACGCTGCCATGGCGATGAGCGGCCCGATTGCCCGATCCTCGATGAACTGGCCGCCATCGACGCCCCCGTTGACGCCTGACCCGAACCTGACCGTTACCGCAGCGGTGTCATTCCGGCAATGATAGCTGCACGTTACGTACATGCTTTTAGACCTTACAAATTTTGGTGAAATGTTGGCCCAGGTGCGACTCTTCTACTGATGGTCCGTTGCGTAATTGCTACATGCAAAAAGTAGCCTTTATGGTCACTTGACGACTGCCACCCGCCGAAACGACAAACCTCCTGACGAAGGGTGCGGGCGAGCCGCGGCAAGAGGGGATCGCAGCCGTTGGATCGGTTGACCTGCATGACCGTGTTTTCCCGAGTGGCTGCGACCCGCAGCTTCTCGGCGGCGGCGCGCGAACTCGGAATTTCCCAGGCAACCGCGAGCAAGCACGTCCAGATGCTGGAACACTGGCTCGGCACCAGGCTGCTGAACCGCACGACCCGGCAGGTGGGGCTGACCGACGCGGGCCTGAACTTCTATCTTCAGGCGACGCGCATTCTGGAGGACATGGAAGTCGCGCGGCAGGCGGGCCAGGGCGGAGGCCTGCGCGGCCACCTGCGGGTGACGGTCCCAGTCGGGTTCGGCAGTACCCGCCTGGGCGTCATGCTGGCGGCGTTCATGCAGCAAAACCCTGAACTGGCGATCAGCGTCACCACGGGCGAACGGCCCGTCGACCTGATCGACGAAGGCTACGACCTTGCGCTGGTGGCCTCACCCCACGCCCTCGACGACCCGGCATTCGTTGTGCAGCGTCTGGTGTCGCTACGATGCGTGGTATGCGCCGCGCCCACATATCTCACGGCGCAGGGAACGCCGGCAGTGCCCGCGGATCTGGCGCGGCATGTCTGCCTGATCGATTACCGCCATGCCCGTGATGTCTGGTGCTTCAGCGGACCTGATGGCGAGACGAAAATTGCGGTCAACGGCCGCTTCAGGACCGGTAACGGGTTGCTGCGTCGTGAGGTCGCCATTGCCGGCGGCGGTGTCCTGCTGACCCTCGAGATTCTGGCGGAGGCGGACATTGCCGCTGGCCGGCTGCTACCGTTGCTGCCGGAATACGAGCCGCCGCGGGTCCGTCTCGACGCCGTGTGTCCCGCGCATCGTGTCGCCTTGCCCAAGGTGCAGCAGTTCGTGTCTTTCCTCGCGGCGCGGCTGCGAGACTGATGCAGGCGTCGGGAGTGCCGGTGGCGGCGCGAGCAATCCAAGTGTCGGGGACGGCGGTGGCCATGCGACTGATGCAATTGTCGGGCGTGCCAGTGAGTCGGGCGTGCCAGTGCGTCGTTAGGTAGGGAGCGGAAGGATGAACTCGCATGCCTGCTGCGAGGCCGCTTGGCCCGGCTGGATCGGAGATCGAACCAGCGACGTTGCGACGGTCACGCTATGCCGATTCGTAGCAAAATGTTCTGAATCCGACATATAGTCTCGACGCCGTCCGTCGTCAGTGGGAGTTGGCCGACAGGCCGATGCGCAGATCGCCAATCGTTCGCTTCCAAGTCGCCGAGCATCCTCGTTCAGGTTGCCCGACCGTCCTCGTCCAAGTTGCCGACCGTCCTCGTCCCTAATGCTTTCCCTGTTGCTCCGCGCCCGCCGCGTCCTTTAGGCTTCCGTCGCGGCAAGCGGCACAACGCCGCGCCGGCGCACCCCAGGCGCCGGCACATAACCGGCAGGGACGGCAACGATGACAGGCACATCGCTCTCGGCGATCGAGCATGCGTTGGACAATCAGCGGCTTGGCAGTTGGCAGCTTCGCGTCATAGCGATCTGCGGCCTGATCCAGATGTGCGACGGGTATGACGTCGGTTCGATCGGCTGGTCGGTGCCGTCGCTCACCCATGCCTGGCACCTGCCACCTTCGGCCTTCGCCCTGGCCTTCCTGTGGTCGAACATCGGCGTCATGGTGGGCGCGCTGCTGGCCGGACCGATCGGCGACCGCTTCGGCCGCAAGCCATTGCTGGTCGCGAGCCTGGCCCTGTTCGGCGTCGCCTCGCTGGCCAGCGCGGCCTCACCGTCGCTCAACTTCCTCGCCGGCACCCGCTTCTTCACCGGGATGGGGATCGCCGGCGGCTTCGCCGGCACGGTGGCGCTGGCCGGCGACTATACGCCACAGCGGTTGCGCGCCCGGATGATCATGCTGACCTTCACCGGCGCGCCATTGGGCGGCTTCATCGGCGGCCAGGTCGTTGCCCTGTTGCTGCATGAAAACTTTGGCTGGCAGAGCATCTACATCCTCGGCGGTGGCTTCCCGCTGGTGTTGCTCGCGATCGCCGCGTTGTGGCTGCCGGAATCGCCACGGTTCCTGGCAACCCAGGAACGCATCGCGCCGCACCATCACACGCTGCTCCAAGGACTCGCCATCGCGCCTTCGCCGGGGCAGCGCCACGCCATCGGCGTGCCGGACGCCAACCCGCTCCGCACATTGTTCAGCGACGGCTACGCGTTGCAGACCACCCTTCTCTGGATCATCTTCTTTTGCAGTCTGCTGAATTTGTTCCTGTTCATCTTCTGGCTGCCGGAAGTGCTGCACCTGATCGGCATGTCACCCGCCGGAGCGGTGTTCGCCACCAGTCTGTATCCACTGGGCGGCATGGTGGCGGTGCTCTATCTCGGCTGGGCGATCGACCAGTTCGGCGCGCATCGCGCGCTGTCGGCACATTTCGCCGTTGGCATCGTCTTCGTGGTGCTGATCGCCCTCGTCGCCATGCCATACTTGGCAATGCTCGCAGTCGTGCTGTTGGCCGGGATGACCGTACTGGGCAGCCAGACCGGCCTGAACGCGGCATGCGGCAAACTGTATCCGGCGCGCATGCGGGTCAGTGGCTATGGCTTCGCGACAGGTGTCGGACGCCTGGGGGGTATTGCCGCGGCACCGCTGGGCGGGATGCTGCTGGCGCGAGGCCTGCCGCCGCCTTCCATTTTCCTGTGTGCGGCCGTGTTCGCGCTGATCGCCGCTGGGGCGACCGCGTTGCTGGCGCTGGCGCTACCGGCGCGGCAGGTGCGTCCTGCGCCGGCACCGGAAACGGCATAGGCGGCGTCACGCATCCTGTATGGAGAAGCACGATGACGTCGTTGATCCTTGGCGTGGCCTGTTTCGCGCATCACAGATAAGGATATTCACGGTCAGCCAATCCGATCCCGTTTGCTCCGCTACTTGCTGGCAACGGCCGGCGTGATCTTGCAGCGATTGCCGGGCTGCACCTCGATCGTGCCGGTCTTGCCCGGATTCACAGGGTCGGGATAATCCAGCACCGAATGCCCGTTTTCCAGATCTCCCGGTACCTCGATCGATACCGCGCCATATAATTGCGTATTCTCACCACAAGTGACTGAAAGCGTCGCCGTGGCTTTCCCGCCGCCACAACCGGCGAGAGGCAGTGCAAGGGCTAACCAAACAAGGCGACGCATGACACTCTCTCCCCCTCCATTTAGGCCTGGACATCTCTGAAGATACACAATGACAGGCGCGAGGCTACTGGCCGGAGGGAGAAGCACCAGACCGGCCTGAGCCACCACGCGAGTGACCGCGTTGCGGCCCTGTCAGGCGGCACCGCATCGCAGCCACGTCAGGGCACCCCATCGCGGCCACCTCAGGCGCCACGGCACTGCGGCCGCGTCAGGCGGCGGAACGTACCGGCTCCTCGATCGTCGCAGCGGACTCTGCCATCGACGCCAGCACCACCCTCACCCTCAGGCCGGGCTGGGCATCCTCCAGGCGCAGCACCGCACCGTGCAGTTCCACAACGGCCGCAACGAGGCTCAGCCCGAGGCCGCTGCCCGGCGTCGTCCGGCTGCGGTCCAGCCGATGGAACCGTCGCAGCACTTGCTCTTGTTCCGCAACCGGGATGCCCGGGCCATTATCCTGCACCACCAATACCGCCTGCCTGCCCTGCCGACGCAGCGACAGCCGCACCGCGGTGCCGCACGGCGTGTGGCGGAGCGCATTCTCGACCAGATTCACCAGCATCTGCGTCAGCAACTCGCGATCACCGTGCACGACCACACCCGACGCTACGTTGGCGGCCAGGCTGCGACCCTCTTCCTCGGCCGACGGCGCGAAGGCTTCCGCCACCGTCGCTACCACTGATGTCAGGTCCACCCGGCAAAACGCGGCACGTTGTGCGCCGGCCTCGACCTCGGCGATACGCAGCAAAGCGGCGAAGGTGCTCAGCAAGGCATCGACTTCGACCTTGGCGGCCTCCACCGCCTGGTCTTGCGCCGCCGGCGATCCTGCATGCTCGCGCGCATCCTCCAGGCGCTGGCGCAACCGCGACAGCGGCGTGCGCAGGTCATGCGCGATGTTGTTGGATGCCTCGCGCACGCTGGTCAGCAGCTTCTGCATCCGGTCCAGCATGCGGTTCAGCGTATCCGCCAGCCGGTCGAGGTCGTCGCGCGTGCCGCGCAGCGGGATCCGCTGGCTCAGGTCGCCGTCGATGATCGCCTCTGCGGTGCGCGACATCGCATCCACCCGGTGCAGGAACAGCCGGCTCAGCCAGATGCCGCCGGCGCCGCCCAGCAGCAGCGTGCCGGCAATACTCAACGCGAAGGCGCGCAACACAGCATCATCCGCCCGACGGACGCGCCGCAGGTCATCGCCTACCGCGATCACGACGCCATCAGGCAGTTGCTGCACATAGGCGAGGACGGGTTTCGGGCCGTCCGCACCGTCCGCGTTCAGCCGCAGCCACCCGCGACGACCGCCGACCATCGGCAGTTGCCCAGCCAACCGTCTGCCCGCCGGCGACTGCACCAGATAGTCGAGCGCCTCCGGGCCGTTGCCGCCGAACGCCCGCGCGTGCGCGATCAGCCCGCCGATGCCCTCGGTCCGGTCCAGTTCGGCGAAATGGCCACCCGCGGCGCGCACCCGCCCCTCGAGCTGCTGGGTCAGCGATGCGTGCGTCATCCAGCACACCGCGACACCCAGGATCACCGCCGAGGCGGTGAACAACATCAGGTAGAGCGCGGCGAGC
This sequence comes from Acetobacteraceae bacterium, assembly GCA_035508435.1. Lineage (GTDB taxonomy): Bacteria > Pseudomonadota > Alphaproteobacteria > Acetobacterales > Acetobacteraceae > JASHVB01. Next base: position 74,708 of record DATJNA010000006.1, read on the forward strand.
CGGAAGCTTGCCGTGCGCAGGATCCTAGGCGGACGCAACCTGCACCGGAGCCCGCAGCGCGTAGCCGGCGCCGCGAACGGTATGAATCAGTTCCGCACCGCCCCATTGCGCGAGCTTCGCTCGCAGGCGGCTGATATGGGTCTCGACGATATTGGTGCGCGGATCGAAATGGAACTCCCAGACTGACTCCAACAGCATGGTGCGTGTCACCACGCGCTCGACATTGTGGAGCAAGTATTCCAGCAACTGGAATTCCCGCGGCTGCAAATCGATCTCCCTGCCGCCGCGCATGACGCTCCGCTTCAGCAGGTCCATTTCCAGATCGCCGGCGCGCAGCACGGTCTGCACCTCCACCAGCGGCGGGCGCCGCGCCAGCGCGTTCACCCGCGCCAGCAGCTCGGCGAAGGCGAACGGCTTGGTGAGATAGTCGTCGCCGCCGGCATCCAGGCCGCGCACCCGATCGCCGACGCCACCCAGGGCGGTAAGGAACAAGACCGGCGTCCGCACCTCGGATTCGCGCAGCATGCGGACCAGGGCGAGGCCGTCGATACCGGGCAGCATCCGGTCAACGATCAGCACGTCATAGGGGCCGTCGCCAGCACGGAACAATCCGTCGCGGCCGTTCGCGGCGTGGTCGACAACATGGCCTTGCTCGCGCAGCCCGCGCATGACGTAGTCGGCGGTTTCGCGGTCGTCCTCGATCAGCAAAATCTTCACACACCCGTCTCCCTCGCGACACGGCTGCCGCCCGGTAGGGGCGTGGGGGCGCGGGCGGTGACTGCCGTCTCGGCCGGCACGCCGGCCACGGTTCTGGCAGGCACGTCCCGTCAAAGTTGGGGATCGCCAACACGGACTGCCAGCCTCGCGGGCCCGTGGCAAGGGTCGGAAACTATACCAATTGGTATAGCGCGGTCGATCGGGACACAATCACGCCTCCCTATTTTCGGAGGGCGTGAACTTCGCGGCGCGGCGGGCATGGCCTGTCGGGCCCGCGGGTCTCTGCCCAGAGGTGCGCGGCCACGACCGGGTGGCGGCCTCTGGCCCCAGTTCGGGGACCCCCCGTCCCGGATAGCAGGAGTTCGAAGATCATGAAAAAGCTGCTCGTTGCGGCCAGCATGGCGGCTGGCCTCGCCGTCGGCGCGGTTCCCGCGTTTGCGCAGCCCTCCACGACCGCCGCTCCGCGTGTGTCCAACTCCGGCAACGGCGCCGCGGCCAGCTCGGTTCAGGCACAGAACTTTCCGCGGACACAGCCGCAGGCTGGCTATTATGCAGCGCCGCCCAGCCAGCCAGGTTGGCAGCCACCCGTCAACCAGTGGGGCGAACCGAACGGCTGACCGCACAACTCAGTGCCCTCCCGTCGCGGCCCAGGCCGCGGGGGAGGGTAGGAGAGATCTGCGTCCCCGCGTCCCCGTGCAACGCCACCGCCAGGCGGCGGTGCAATTGCGCGGCATTGCAACGGCGCAAAGCCACGTCGAAATGCGCGTCAATCCCGGCCGCGCGCCGCGCTTCGGCTGGAAGTCGAATAGATCGTCACCGACCTCGCAGCCCCCATAGAGTAAGCCGGCAGCGGTCAGTGCCATCATCCGGTCGATGTCAGCAGCCACATCGCCTTGCTCGCATCGTGGCGGTATGGCCAGGCCGGACGCGATCGACTCGGGCCTGGGCCACGCCCGCTCAAGGACCACCAGCAATCGCCTGGCGTCCGCCATTACAACGGCGTTATCGGCGTCGCAGTCAGGCGGCTACAATCCGGTTGCACTCCGTGACAACGCAACCTTTTCGTAAGCAGGTCGAGTTTAGACCGGGTTGTGGCAAGGCCAGGCGTTGGGGGGCCAAGCACGTCCCGGCTGAGGACACCTGGACCTGAGCGAGGCCCAGAAGGACAATGGGTTGCATGGCAATTCTGACGCCGCTCGGGTCGCTTGGAGGCCGGTCTCAAGGCGAGGCGGCCACCGCCAAGGTGACGAAACGCCACACCGAGGGCCGCGTCGTTGCGCTCACCTATGTGATGCCCGAACTGGCGGCCATTCTTGGACTGACGGCACTGGTCTGGGTCAGCATCGCCATGTTGCTGGTGCGGGAACGCCAACACGCCGTTGATGCGGCCCGCAATACCAGCACCATGCTGGCGACCGCCTTCGAGGAGAGCACCAAGCGGATCATCACGGAAATCGACCAGACCTTGCTCAGCGCTCGCGAATCCTACTTGCTCCAGGGAGACCAATTCGACATCGGGCAGTGGGCCGGCAGCATGGTGCGGTCCGACGAGCTGCGGGGGCAGATCGCGCTGATGGACCGCGACGGCAATGACGTCCGCTCCACGCTGGAGCGCTCCAACCAGCGCCAGGCGAGCATTGCCGACCGGCCGCAATTCCGCGCCCAGCTCGATGCTTCCCACGACGATCTCTATATCAGCGATCCGGTCGTGGGACGCGGCAATGGCCGGCGCACCATCCAGTTCACCCGCAAGGCGCTGGACAAGGATGGCAAGTTCAACGGCGTCTTCGTCCTGTCGCTGAACTGCGCGCAGCTATCGGCGTTCTTCGACACGTCACAGATCGGTGACGGTTTTGTCGCATTGTTCAACGCCAACGGCATCTTGCTCGCGCGGGGACCTGGCGGCGCGGCCGATATCGGCCGGAACTTCGCGGCCGATCCGGGGTTCCGCTTGCTCGACGATGACCATGCAGCGACCTCCTGGTCCGAGGCGTCGCCCGACGCCAGACGGATCGTCAGCTATCACCGCGTGAATGGCTATCCGCTGATCATCGCGGTCGGCTTCGGCAAGAATAAGACCTTTCGTAGGTACTGGTACTCGGCCGCGCATTTCGTCGAGACCGGCGTGGTTGCGACCGCCGTGATTATATTGCTCGGCGCGTTCTGGATCCGCCAGCGCCGCCACACGCTCGCCAATGGCTACGCGCTGACGGTGACGTTGCGGAACATGAACCAGGGCATTGCCCTGGTAGACCCGAACGGCAACACGCCGGTGATCAACGAACGCGCCTTGCAATTGCTCGAAATGTCGGGACATGACGGCAGCACCGCGGTGGCCGACCGGCTGCGGCAGTCGATCGAGTCGTCCGGCGGCGATGCAGAGCAAGGCGCGGACGCGGACCACCTGACCGTGAAATCGATCCGCGCGGATGGACGGGTGATCGAACTGCACCGGACGCAACTGCGCGACGGCGGCGCGATCCATACGCTGACCGACGTGACCGAACGCCACAAGGCCGAGGAGCGCATCCGCTACCTCGCGCATAACGACCTGCTGACCGGGCTGCCGAACCGCGTGCTGCTGGAAGACAGCTTCGCCGCATTGCGCGACCGCGCCGCCGCCACCCGACAGCAGATGCTTACCCTGTTCATCGACCTCGATGGTTTTAAGGGCGTAAACGACACGCTGGGGCATCTCGTCGGCGATCGTCTGCTGGCGCATGTTGCCCAGCAGATTCGCAGCCTGGCCGAAGGCAGCGACTTCGTCGCTCGGCTTGGCGGCGACGAGTTTGTGTTCCTCGCCGCCCGCGCCGATGTCGAAAGCGGCACTAACCTGGCGCACCGCATCATCGAGCGGATCGCCACACCGATGAACCTGAACGGCCATGACATCCGCATCGCCGCGAGCGTCGGTGTTTCGGTGTTCCCGCAGGATGGCGGCGACCGGGAGACGTTGTTTCGCAAGGCGGACATCGCGCTCTATCGCGCCAAGGCGGAAGGCCGCGCGCGCTGCGTCGTGTTCGAGCAAAGCATGGACGACCTGGTGCAGCGCCGGGTGCTGCTGGAGAAGGATTTGCGCAACGCGCTCGGCACCGCGCAGATGCACGTGCACTACCAGGCGAAATTCGACGCCGCACAATTGAAGCTGGTGGGGTTCGAGGCGCTGGTCCGGTGGGACCATCCGCAGCATGGCTGGGTGTCGCCCAGCGCCTTCATCCCGGTCGCCGAGGAATGCCGGCTGATCGGACGCCTTGGCACCTGGATGCTGGAGCAAGCCTGCCGCGAGGCCACGCAATGGCCGGCGACATGCCACATCGCGGTGAACGTTTCGCCGCTCCAATTGCACGATCCCGACTTCGCCGCCACGGTGCGGGGCATCCTGCAACGTACCGGACTCTCGCCCCATCGGTTGGAGCTGGAGATCACCGAAAGCGTGATGAGCGACGACAACGACATGACGCTCGCGACCATGGCGAGCCTGCGCGCAATGGGCGTGACGTTCGCGCTGGACGATTTCGGGACCGGCTACTCCAGCCTGAGCAATCTGCTGCGCTTCCAGTTCGACGCGGTGAAGATCGACAAATGCTTCGTGCAGTCGCAGGCCACCGATGCCGAGGCGCGCGCCATCGTCGAGGCGATCATCGTCATGAGCCGCCATATCGGGCTGACCGTCACGGCGGAAGGGGTTGAGACCGAGGATCAACTGGCATTGCTGCGCCAGCAGGGATGCCCACTGGTGCAAGGCTATCTGGTGGGTGCGCCGATGCCCGGCTGGCAGGTGCCCGGCCGCTTCAAGCTGCGCCGCACCGGTATCGAGGCGGATGGCGAGCGCGAACTGGCGGGGGACTGAGCTTCCGCGCGGCCGCCAACGGCGTGGTCCACGATTCCCGTCTTGTACGGAACTCCGGACCCATGAGTCGTCGGAGCGTATCATCGGTTGCACACTTCGCGTGCTCGACACGCTCCGGGCGGACGATTCGCTGCAACAGGAGCGCCGCCGCACCGCAAGTTCCCACGATCCAATATCGTGCCATAAGCAGGGATTCTGATTCGCGCGGCCGGTTGATCGGCTTCGCAGCGCCATCTGCGCCACGCGTACGACCTGGTCCGTGCCAACCAAGGCGTTCCAAGTGGGGATGGAACGACGTTCGACAGGATCGAAGCCGCGGGACTGGAGGACTTGCTGTCCCGGCCTGGCGAGGAATTGCAAGCGTCGGCTGAGCCGGAGACCCGCGTCTGCATGGTACGTGCAGAACTCAAACCCCACGGCTGTCTGGTTGCGACCAGCGGTCGCGCCAGATGCATCAAAGTAGATCTGGAGCCAAGTATTGTCGTTGGCCTGCCGGCAAACAGGGGCTCTAGTTGAATTGACGAAATAGGCGACCGAATTTATGAGTTTCAGGCTTAGCAATGTGCGGCGACAGTCGCATAGGAGACGGAGTCTTATGCCAAAGGACGGCACCAGCCATCTCAGGTCGCTGCAGGATGGGCGCGACATCCGCCTGGACGGTGAGCAAATCGGCGACCCGACGCAGCATCCCGCCTTTCGCAATGCCTGCCGCACCGCGGCCGGATTCTACGACTTCCAATCGCACCCCGACCACGTCGCGGCGATGACGTTCGAAACCGAGACCGGCGCGCGCGTCAGCCGCTGCTGGCAGCTCCCCACCAGCTATGCGGAGCTGGTCGATCGCCGCCGCATGCTGGAGGCCTGGGCCGGCCTGCATCTCGGTTTCTTCGGCCGTTCCCCCGATCATGTCGCGTCGACGCTGAGCGGGTTCCTGATGGGCATCGAGGTGTTCGAAGCCTACGACCCGAAGCGCGCCGCCGCGTTGCGCGACTATGTGCGGTATGCGCGCGATGCCGACCATTACCTCAGCTACGTCATTGTCAATCCGCAAGCGGATCGCGGCCGCACGCAGCACGAGCAAAGGGATGAGTTCCTGACGGCGGGGGTGGTGGATGAGGATGCCGGCGGCATCACCGTGCGCGGTGCCAAGATGCTGGCCACCGCCGGGGTGATGGCGAACGAGGTGTTCGTCTCCACCCTGCCGCCGCTCGCCAAGGGTGACGAACGCTACGCGCTGTCCTTCGCCGTGCCGATGAATGCGCCTGGCCTGCGCCTCCTGTCGCGCAAATCCTACGAAGCCGCGGCGGTGTCGGCGTTCGACAATCCGCTATCGAGCCGGCTCGATGAGAACGACGCACTGCTGTATTTCGACGACGTCAAGGTGCCGTGGGACCGCGTGTTCGTCCATCGCGACGTCGAGATGTGCCAGCGGCAGTTTCATGCGACTCCCGCGCATGTCTTTCAGAACTACCAGGCGCAGGTGCGACTGACGGTGAAGCTGCGGTTCCTCGCCGGCCTCGCGCATCGCATCGCTGAGACCAACGACACGCTCGGTTATCCGCAGGTGCGGGAGATGCTGGGCCAGATCGCCGCCAATGTGGGGCAGGTGGAGGCGTTCGTCTGGGCCATGGAGGCGCGCGGACAGATGCGCGGACGCTATTTCGTGCCGGATCGCTCACTGCTGTACGCGGCGCAGGTGCAGGCGCAGGAGAGCTACCCGCCGCTGATGGCGAAGCTGCGCGAGCTGGCCGGCGGCGGCATGATCATGCTGCCGTCCTCGGTGGCGGATTTCGCCGACCCCGACACAGCCGAGCTGATCCGCCGCACCCAGGTCTCGCCGTTCTATCGCGCCGACGATCGGGTCAAGTTCTTCAAGCTGGCCTGGGACGCCGTAGGATCCGAATTCGCCTCGCGGCATCTGCAATATGAGATGATGTATGCGGGCACCAGCTATGTCAGCCGCAACCACGCCTTCCGTACCTTCGATTGGGTGACGGCGTGCGGCATGGTGGACGAGGCGATGGGCGCGGTGGCAGGGCCCGGCGGAAAAGCCAGTGCGCCCATCCGGTCAGCACAGGGGAGCGGCCGGGCCTCGGTCGCCGGTCGGGCTCCGTCAACCACCTGCGCGAACCGGATAGGCGGATCGGTCAGACGCAAGCCACGGTAACCACACGGTCACCGGAATCACGCCAGACTGCGTCCGGCGCGGCGTCCCTGCCAGTCGGACGCTTGCCAGGCCCGCCGTTCACCGCCGCCACCCCGACTTCGCTTGCACTTTCCGTCCCTCTTCGTTAACCGCCCCGCCATGCAAGCCCTCCTGCTCCGCATCGCCACCCAGCTACCAATGCCCGCCCGCGACCTCGCGACCGAGGCCCGCATCCAACTCCTGGTGCAGTTCCTCATGTTCGGCACCGTCGGCACCTTCGGCTGGATGATCGACACCGCCGTGGTCTACAGCCTCCGCGCCAGCCTCGGCCTATACGGCGCTGGCCTCGTCTCTTACTGCGTCGCCGCCACCTTCACCTGGCTGTGCAACCGAATGTGGACATTCCGTGGCATCGGCGAGGGCCCGGCACACCAGCAATGGGCACGCTTCCTCGCCGTCAACGCCTTCGGCTTCATTCTGAACCGCGGCACCTACGCGCTGCTTGTCACCTTTGTCCCGCTCTGCGCCAGCGAACCGATTTTCGCAACCGCGGCCGGCGCGATCGCTGGCATGTTCATGAATTTCGGGCTCTCGCGCGCAATCGTATTCCGCTGATTCTACCATCGTATTCCGCAAACGATCCGTACGAGTACGTACACGGCGCTTGTTTCATGGGATGTTCCATGAACTCCGGCATACCGGGGCACTTTCGGCAATCTCGTTAACGGTCCGGTCACTTCTCGCCATCAAACCAACGTCAACGGTTGCCGCGTTCGGCAGCCGGACGCGAGGAACCCGCCGTGTCACCCATCGATTCGCACCATTCGATGCTGCGGCAAGCACCGCTCGCGACGAGTGCGATGGCGTGGCCACCGCCGCCGTTCCGGCTGCCACTGCACCATCCGCGTCCGACGCCGTTGCAAGGCTGGCCCGCTGCCGTCAAGCGTGGCATCGACATCGCCGTCGCGCTGCTGGCTCTCGTCACCCATCTGCTGCCATTGCTCGCCGCTGCCATCGCCATCAAGCTGGACAGCCCCGGTCCGGTGTTGTTTCGCCAGCGCCGCATCGGCCTGCATGGCCGGCCATTCGCGCTGGTGAAATTCCGCACCATGCACGACCGGCCGGCCACGGAAGGCCGGCTGCATCAGACCTGCCCGCATGACCCGCGCGTGACGCGTATCGGCGCGGTCCTGCGCCGCACCTCCTTCGATGAGCTGCCGCAATTGTGGAACGTGCTGCGCGGCGACATGTCGCTGGTCGGCCCGCGGCCGCACGCGCCCGGCACCTGCGCCGGCGGCATCCCATTCGAGCAAATCACCGACCGATATCCCCTGCGCCACCGGGTCCGCCCCGGCATGACCGGCCTCGCCCAGGTGCGCGGCTGGCGCGGCCAGACCGATACGCAGGAAAAATTGCTGCGCCGGCTCGATTGCGACCTGGAATACATCGCCTCCTGGTCGCTCTGGATGGACTGCCTGATCCTGTTGCGCACCGTGGCGACGCTGTGGCGCAACGCCTATTGAGGATGGGGGAAGGCCGTGTCCGACATCATCGCCCGGCTCGCCGTCGCGGCACTGCCGCCGCGGCTCCAACCTGATTGGTGCGGCGACGCTCGGTTGTCGCCCGAGCCGCCGGTCGCGGTCCTGATCCCCTGCTACAACGAGGAAGCCACCATCGGCACGGTCATCGCCGACTTCCACGCCAGCCTGCCGCGGGCGCTGATCTACGTCTACGACAACAATTCCGAAGACCGCACCACCGTCGTCGCACGCGCCGCCGGCGCCGTGGTGCGTCAGGAGCCGTTGCAAGGCAAGGGCCACGTCGTGCGCCGCATGTTCGCCGACATCGAGGCGGATATGTACTTGCTCGTCGACGGCGACGACACCTACGACGCCGCCGCCGCCCCCACCATGCTGCGATTGCTCGCCACGCAGCAACTCGACATGGTGACGGCCGCGCGCGTGTCATCACAAGAACGCGCATACCCCCCCGGCCACCGGGTGGGCAACGCCTTGCTCAGCGCCATGGTGCGCGGCGTGTTCGGCGGGCGCATCAGCGATGTGCTGTCCGGCTACCGGGCCTTCTCCCGCCGATTCGTCAAGACCTTCCCCGCGCTGTCCGGCGGTTTCGAAATCGAGACGGAATTCACCGTCCACGCGCTGGAAATGGAAATGCCCATCGCCGAGATCGCCGCCCGCTATCGCGAGCGTCCCGCCGGCTCCAAGTCCAAGCTGCACACCTGGTCCGATGGGCTGCGCATCCTCCGCATCATGTTCGTGCTGGTCAAGGAAGGCCGGCCGCTGCAGTTCTTTGCCGCAACCGGGAGTGTATCGCTGCTTGCGGCGCTGGCGATCGGCGCCCCGGTGGTGGCGGAGTTCCTGCGCACCGGCCTGGTACCCCGCCTGCCCAGTGCCGTGCTGGCCACCGGCCTGGTGCTGCTGTCCTCGCTCACCTGGGTCTGCGGCATGGTGCTCGATTCCGTGGAGCGCGGCCGCAAGGAAATCAAGCGCCTGGCCTATCTTGCCTTTTCTGCCGCGCCGCCCGCCGATGTCTGAGCATGTGGCCGGAGCCCCCGGCGCTCCCCCCAGGCCCTACGATACCGATGTGGTGATCCTGGCGCTCGACCGCGCCGAAGCGACGGTGGCGGCAATACTTTCCGTATTGGCACAGGCCGGGGTGACAAAGCACCTCTTCGTGGTGGATCAGGGCTCGCGGCCGGAGAACCTGGCGCGCCTCGCCGCCTGCGTGACCGGGCACCCGGATGCCACTCTGGTCTCGCTCGGACGCAATTACGGCGTCGCCGGCGGACGCAACCGGGGAACCTCGCTGGGCCACGGCCGCGTCATCGTCGGACTGGACAATGACGCCGAATTCGCCACGACCGACACATTGTCGCTCCTGGTCCACGCCGTGGACGCGGAACCAAACCTGGCCGCGGTCGGCTGCCGCATCCTGTGCCATGGCGGCGGCGACGACCTCTCGTCATGGGGCTATGCGCGCCGGCTTCTACCGCATGCGGGAGAAAGCTTCCGCGCCAGCACATTTGTCGGCGCCGGTCACGCCATTCGCCGTCGCGCCTGGGACGACATCGGCGGCTACGACGAAGCGTTGTTCTTTTGCTGGGAGGAACTCGACTTCTGCCAGCGCGCCATCGCCCGCGGCTGGAGTGTGCGCTATCGCGGCGACATCGAAGTCCGCCACAAGGTCAGCGCCGAGCAACGTGTCGCCTGGTCCGGCACACGGTGGTTCTGGTTCATGCGAAACCGGCTCTATGTCGGCCGCAAGCATGGCGAGAGCTGGCTGTCACTGCTGCCGCGCATCGCCTGGTACCTGATGCGCGCGGGGCGCGACCATGCGCTGTGGGGCGCATTCCGCGGCATGGCGGAGGCGACCCGGATGACACCGGCGCGTATCACGGCGTCGGCTCCACAGGTGCGCCTGTCGTAGCCAGTGCAAGGTGATCCGCTGCGCGCCGCGATGGTGCGTGTTTGATAACGCAGCGGACCAACCCTCATCACCGCACTCTTGGGCGATCGTCAGCAACGCGCCACCTGTCCTGGCGGCGCGCCCCGCCCCATATTCGCCCCAGCCACGCGCCTCAGCGGAAGGACACGCGCGATGCCGGAGAATGCCAACCTGCTGAGCGGGGAAACCTCGCCCTACCTGTTGCAGCACGCTCACAACCCGGTGCATTGGCGCCCCTGGGGCGCCGCGGCGCTCAGCGAAGCGACGGCGGCCAACAAGCCCATCCTGCTCTCGATCGGCTACGCCGCCTGCCATTGGTGCCATGTCATGGCCCACGAATCCTTCGAGGACCCGGCAACCGCCGCGCTGATGAACGCCTTGTTCGTCAACATCAAGGTGGACCGTGAGGAACGTCCCGACATCGACCACCTCTATATGTCCGCCTTGCACGCACTGGGCGAGCAAGGCGGCTGGCCGCTGACCATGTTCCTCAGCCCCGACGGCGCGCCGTTCTGGGGCGGCACCTATTTCCCGCCGGAGCCACGCTGGGGGCGGCCATCATTCCGCCAGGTCCTGCAGGGCGTTGCCGCCGCCTATCGTGATGAAGACAAGATGGTGGCCCAGAACGCCGGTGCGCTGCGCCGCCACCTGCTGCGGCAATCGGCGGCACAGACCGGCGACCTGCCGACGCCGGCGCATCTCGATGCCGTCGCGAACGCCTATCTCAAGCTCAACGACCTGGAGCAAGGCGGGCTGCGCGGCGCCCCGAAATTCCCCAACGCGCCGATCTTCCGCTTCCTGTGGCAGAACGCGTTCCGCACCGGCGATCCCGCCGGCCAGCACGCCCTGCACCTGATGCTGGAGCGGATGTCGCAAGGGGGCATCTACGACCATCTCGGCGGCGGCTATGCCCGCTACAGCACCGATGCCACCTGGCTGGTGCCGCATTTCGAGAAGATGCTCTACGACAACGCGCAATTGCTGGAATTGCTGACCTTCGCCCACGCCCACCGGCCCTCGCCGCTGTACGCCGCGCGCGCCGTCGAGACCGTCGGTTGGATGACGCGCGACATGACGGCCGCGACCGTCGACGGCCGCGCCGCCTTCGCCGCCTCCGAAGATGCCGACAGCGAAGGAGAGGAAGGAAAATTCTACGTTTGGACAGAGGCCGAGATCGGTTCCGTGCTCGGCCCCGACGCCGCCATGTTCAAACGAGCCTACGACCTGACGCGGGATGGCAACTGGGAAGGCCACACGATCCTGCGCCGCATCACACCGGAGGGCACACCAGAGGATGAAGCCGCGCTGGCCCGTGCCCGCTTCGCCTTGTTCACCGCGCGCGCCCAGCGCGTGCGTCCAGGGCGCGACGACAAGGTGCTGGCCGACTGGAACGGCCTGGCGATCGCCGCCCTGACACGTGCCGCCGCGGTATTCGATCACCCGGAATGGTTGGCCCGCGCGCAACAGGCATTCGACTTCGTGCTGACCCAAATGAGTGCCGGCGACGGGCGGGTGCACCACGCCTGGCGCCTGGGCCGCGTCACCGCGGTGGGGATGCTGGACGACCAGGCTGCGATGGCCCGTGCGGCAGTGGCACTGCACCAGGCGACCGGCGAGGCGAGTTACCCGGCCCACGCGGAGCAAATCGTGGCTGCCACCGAAGCGCATTTCGCCGACGGCCACGGCGGGTTCTACACCACGGCGGACGACGCGGCCGACGTGCCGCTGGCCCGACCGCGCACCGCGGCCGACGATGCCACGCCGGCCGGTGCCGGCTTGCTCGCCGAGGTATTCGCCCGTTTGTTCCACCTGACCGGCGATGCCGCATGGCGCACCCGCGCCGAGGCGTCGCTGCGCGCCTTCGCCGATCCCGAGCGTATCGCGGGCATGCCCGGCTTGCTTGCCGCCGCCGACCTGCTGGAGGAAGCCGCGACCGTCGTCGTCGCCGGCGATCCCGCCCATCCCGAGGCGCAATCGCTGACCGCGGCGGCCTTGCGCGCCTCGGATCCGGCGGTGGTCGTGCTGCGCGCGTTCGGCCCCGATACGCTGCCCGGCCACCACCCCGCGGCCGGCAAAGGCCCCGTTGCCGGCCGCCCCGCGGCTTATGTCTGTCGCCGCGACGTCTGCGGCCTGCCGATCGCGGATGCCGAGGCATTGCGCCGACAGTTGGCGAGCCGCAGCGCAGGCTGACCCATACCGCAGGTCGTGGCCCCATGTCGTCGCGAGGCGCGTCGCGCTGAAGCAATCCCGGTCGGAACAGCGCACCCATCTCGTGCGGCGCTCGACCGCAGTTGCTTCGGTGCTACGCGCCTCGCAATGACATGATGGTGCTTCGCAACGACATGACGGGCTTCAAATCTCCTCTCCCAGCCCCTTGATCAACGGCGCGAACAACGCCTCGTGTCCACGCCAGCGTCCGATCGAGCCGGTGTGGATCGGCCGCCGCACCTGGATGACGCTCGCGGTCCGCACCGTCCGTCGCGCTTCATGGAACCGCAGGCACGCGTCGTCCCATTGCAGGCCGCAATGGGCGACGATGCGCCGCGCCACGGTCTCGAAATCCGCCACCAGCGCTTCATACTGCACGTCCAGCATCACGCCCGGCAGCACATCGTGCCAATGCCGCATCAGCGCGTCATAGGCGCGATGGTATTTCCCCAGCTCGCCGAGGTCGTAGCTGTAGGCAAGCCGCCCCGGGGCGAACAACGTGGTGAAATTCGACAGACAGCAATCGATCGGGTCGCGGCGCGTGTGAATGATGGTGGCGTTCGACAGCGCCAGGCGGATCAGGCCAACGAATAAGTAGTTGGTCGGCATCTTGTCGGTGATGCGGGCGGCGTCTGGGCCGGCTATCGCGCGCATCGCATCGATGTAGCGCGCGCCAATGTGTTGCAGATGCGCCGCCGGCAGCGTCGCCACATACTCCGGGTAGCCCCACGCGTCGCCCACCGCCGCCAGCGCCGCGCCGAAATGCCGCAGTTCGCCGCCGCCGAACACCTCTGGATGGGCCGCCAGAATTTGCTCCACCAGCGTGCTGCCGGAGCGCGGCATGCCGAGAATGAACACCGGCGCCGGCGAAGCCGCACCATGACCACGCTGGGCAGCAATAACATCGGCGGTGATATGCCGACGGATGCGTTGGAGGAAATCCAGCGCCACCGCTTCGTTATGCTGCATCGCACGCCGCCGCACGGCGTTGCCTTGCAGGTAGTAGCGGAACGCCCGCTGGTCTTCGTGAAGGTCGGCAAAGGCCTTGCCCAACGCGAAGCAGAGATGCACTTGCTCTGCCTCGGGCAGCGTCGTCGTGCGCCGTGCCAGCGCCAGCATCGCCGCCAACCGCGGATCGCCAGGCGAGAACCGCTGCACCCGCGCCAGGCTGTGGTGGAACAAGGCACGCTGCGGCATCAGCGCGACCGCCGCTTCGAAAGCCGCGCGCGCCTCGGCCAGGCGCCCCATTTGCTCTAACGCAATACCGCGCGCGTGCTGCGCTTCGGCCTCATTGAGCAATGCCATCGCCGCTCTTACCCTGCACCCCTCTGGCACTTCAAACGATCCGCCAGCAACACCGAGGAGGATATGTCCATGTCCCTGCCGCTCGGCAACCTGCCTGACTCCCGCTATCCCGATCCGCATGTCGAGCGGCTCGACCCACGCTTCACCTATCGCCAGGGCAATGCCGCGGTGGAACGCATAGCCACCGGCTTTCGCTGGGCCGAGGGCCCAGTCTATTTCCGCGATGGTGGCTATCTGCTGTTCAGCGACATTCCCAACAACAGAATCATGCGCTGGCTGGAGGAGGACGGTCACTTGTCCGTGTTCCGCGCGCCGTCCAACTACAGCAACGGCAATACGCGAGACCGCCAGGGCCGGCTGATCACCTGCGAGCATGACGCGCGCCGAGTCACCCGCACGGAGCATGACGGCCGCACCACAGTCGTGCTCGACCGCTATGAAGGCAAGCCGCTGAATGCGCCGAACGACGTGGTAGTGGCGAGCGACGGCGCGGTGTGGTTCACCGATCCCGGCTACGGCATCGACGGTCCCTATGAAGGCCACAAGGCCGAGGCGGAGCTGCCGCGCAACGTCTACCGTGTCGATCCCGCGAGCGGCGCTGCCACGGTGGTGGCGGACGATTTCGTCCGCCCCAACGGGCTGTGCTTCTCGCCCGACGAATCATGGCTCTACGTGGTTGACAGCGGCATTTCCCATGGCGGTCCGGCCCATATCCGCGTCTTTCAGGTCGCCGGGACGCGGCTGCGCCAGGGGCGCGTGTTCGCCGATTTCGCTCCCGGCATGACCGACGGCGTGCGCTGCGACACCGACGGCAATGTCTGGGCCAGCGTCGGCTGGGGCGATCCGTCCGAGGACGGCGTGCGCTGCTACGCTCCCAACGGCGACCTGATCGGCAGGATCCATTTGCCCGAAGCCTGCGCCAATCTCTGCTTCGGTGGACGCAAGCGCGATCGATTGCTCATGTGCGCCAGCACCTCAGTTTATGCGCTGTATCTGAACGGCCAGGGGGCACAGGTGCCGTAGGGGCACAGATGCCGTGGCGGAACGATCGCGCGCCTCCGCTGGGCGGTATCGGAACGGCCAGAGGCTCTGGTTCGATATCGCAACGATCGCGTGTCCCCGCATAACGGGACCATCGTCCGCCTCCGCATAGCGAAACGATTGTACGCCTCCGCGCAGCGGCCAGCATGCTCAGCCGCGTGCCGGTCGCCCGCGATAAACATAGCCGATCCTCTCGCCGGCCGAATCCTGCGCTGCCAGCGCCAGCATCCGGCCATGATGCGGCGACAGTTCGCACGCCGGATCGGCGGCGCGCGCATCTCCGGCCAGTGCCAGCGCCTGGCAGCGGCACCCGCCGAAATCCACCTCGCGCAATGAGCAAGAACGGCACGGTTCCGTCATCCACGCGGTGCCGCGGAATGCCTGGAAAGCCGGTGAGTCGCGCCAGATCGCCGGCAACTCATGCTCACGCACCGACCAGAATTCCAGGTCCGGAATCGTTTCGGCAGCATGACACGGCAGCACGCGGCCGGATGGCGTCACGTTCAATGACCGCCGCGCCCAGCCGCCCATGCACGCTTTCGGCCGACGCGCATAATAGTCCGGCACCACCAAATCAATCACAAGACGATCCGCATAGCGCGGCCGGATTTCCTCCAGCTCCCGCATCGCGAGATCCACTTGCGCGCGCGTCGGCATCAGGGCCTGCCGATTGCGCAACGCCCAGCCGTAATACTGTGCATGCGCGATTTCCACGCGACCGGCGCCGAGTGACGCGGCAATCTCTACGAACGCGGCGACGCGTTCGATATTGGCACGATGAACCACGGCGTTGATCGTCAGCGCCAACCCTTGCTCCACCACCGCGCGCGCGAACGCCAGCTTGCGGGCATGCCCACCGGGATAGCCGGCGATGTGGTCGGCGCTTGCGGCGTCTACGTCCTGCAACGACAACTGGACGTGGTCGAGCCCGGCCTGTTTCAGGCGTGCAAGCCGGGCCGCGTCGAGCCCGATCGATGAGGTGATCAGATTGGTATAGAGGCCGGCATCATGCGCGGCGATCACAAGCTGCGTCAGATCGCGGCGCGAGGCCGGTTCGCCGCCGGAGAGATGCACCTGAAGCACGCCCATCCCGGCGGCTTCCAGGAACACTCGGGCCCAGGCCGCGGTGTCCAGTTCCTGCCCGCGGTCCTCCAGCGTTAGCGGATTGGAACAATAGGGGCA
Source organism: Acetobacteraceae bacterium (assembly GCA_035508435.1). Classification (GTDB taxonomy): domain Bacteria; phylum Pseudomonadota; class Alphaproteobacteria; order Acetobacterales; family Acetobacteraceae; genus JASHVB01. The sequence goes on from DATJNA010000006.1 coordinate 90,622, forward strand.
GGCCAGCGGGCACCGGTGGGTGAGTTCAGCGAGCATTCCCAACGGCGGCGCGATCGCGGCAGCGCTCATCCGGCCAGCATCCGCTTCGCGACAAGCTCCGCCAGCATCTCCCTCACGTCGCCGGCGATCTGTGCCCGCTCGGCATTATAGACGCCCGCCAGCTCATCAACGATCTGGTCGACCGTGCGGCTGCCATCGCAGCGGCGCAGGATTTCACTGGCAGGACCTTCGGTTTCGATGACGCGCTCCGGGCCAAGCAGAACCCAGGCGTCTCGCGTCCGATCGAAGTGCAACCGCACGCCCGGCGCCAGCCGCGGATGCTCCGGCAGGTTCGCTGCGTCGTTGTCTGGCATGCACTGCGTCCGATATGTAAATCGACAAGCCGCGGCTCAGACGGGCCGCGGTTGCCGTGACATCAGCCCGTCCCGACACCCAATCCCACCCGGGATCGCAGCGCCTAACGCCTGATGGTGGTCAGGTTCGCCGCAGGGCGAACACGAAAGCTTGATTCAGAGCTTCCCGGCGAAGTAGCCGTTGATCTCCATGCCGATGCAGATTTCCCGCAGCTTCGGGCGTGTCCAGGCCATGGGATGTCTCCTCACTTTGCCTCGTTCCGCGAGGTCGCAGGCCGGCGTTTGATGCCGGCGGCCGGTACCTAGCACCTCGCAGGGGTGCCGTCCACCACGCCGCCTTGCATTGGGCCAGCGGCCGGCATTGGGCCAGAGGTTGGCACTGGACCACGGGCGGGTTTGCTGTGGTCCGCTGGGCGGGGCGGCATCGGCCGCCGCTCGCCCAATCCCGGCGTGGCTTGACCACGGCTTGCCGAGACCGATAGCGTCGGTGCAACCACGCGGGAGGCACGTCGCATGGCCCGGAAATTCCATGATTCATTCAAAATGTTGCCAGTTGCCGCCGGCAGCATGCCGCTCGCTTGCGCCGGGCGGCATCGATCGGGCACGCCGACGCGCCCGCAACCCACCTCATAGCGCTGCCATTTCATGCAAGTGCGCGTCCTGGGTGCCGCCGCCGGCGGCGGGTTCCCGCAATGGAATTCAAACGCCGCCGCCTGCCGGCGCGCCAGGGCCGGCGATCCGCATGCCAGCCCGCGCACCCAGGCGTCGATCGCTGTCAGCGCCGATGGCGAGCATTGGTATTTGCTCAACGCCTCCCCCGACCTGCGCCAGCAGATCGAGGCGACGCCATGTCTGCGTCCGCACCAAGGCTTGCGTTCGTCGCCGATCGCCGGCGTCGTGCTGACGGGTGGCGACGTGGACGCGATTGCTGGCCTGCTGACATTGCGTGAACGGCACGCCTTCTCGATCTACGCCACGGCCGCCATTCACGGCATCCTGGCGGCAAATCCGATCTTTGATGTGCTGGCGCGCGATCTCGTCGCGCGGCGAAGCGTGGCGCTCGGCGCGCCGATCGACCTGGCGCTACCCGACGGAGCGTTGGGTGGACTGACGGTGGAATTGTTCGAAGTGCCTGGCAAGGTGCCTCTGTATCTCGAGGCGGGTGCGGTGCCACCCATAACGGAAAGCGACACCACCGTCGGCGCGATGATCAGTGATGGCGCCCGGCGCTTGTTCTTTATCCCAGGTTGCGCCGGCATGAGCGATGCCCTGGCGCGGCGGCTGCAAGGCGCGGATCTCGTAATGTTCGACGGCACGCTGTGGACCGATGACGAAATGCTGCGCGCCGGCATCGGCAGCAAGACCGGCCTGCGCATGGGGCACATGAGCGTCAGCGGTCCGGACGGCACGATCGCCGCGTTCCAGGCGATCGACGTCCGGCGCAAAATCCTGCTGCACATCAACAACTCCAACCCGATCCTGCTGGACGATTCGCCGGAACAGGCTGCCGTGGCGGCGGCTGGCTGGGAGGTCGCGTTTGACGGAATGGAGATCGACCTATGAGCGATCGCGTGCTGTCCCCTGACGAGCTTGAAGCCGCGCTGCGGCGGATCGGCGCCGAGCGGTATCACTCGAATCACCCGTTCCACAAGATGATGTACCAGGGCAAGCTGAACCGTGGTCAGCTTCAGGCCTGGGCGCTCAACCGCTACTACTATCAATGTCGGATCCCGGTGAAGGACGCGACGCTGATCGCGCGTCTGCCGACGCCGGACCTGCGGCGCGTGTGGCGCCGGCGGCTGCACGACCACGACGGCGACGCGCCGAATACCGGCGGCATCGCGCGCTGGCTGAAGCTGACCGACGGGCTCGGGCTGGATCGCGATTATGTGGTTTCCACCGAAGGCCTGCTGCCCATCACGCGATTCGCCGTCGATGCCTATGTGGACATCGTGCGCGACCGCTCGATCCTGGAAGGCATCGCGTCCTGCCTGACCGAGTTGTTCTCGCCCACCATCATCGCCGAACGCGTTGGCGGCATGCTGGCGAACTATGATTTCATCACCGCCGATACGCTCGGCTATTTCACGCCCCGTCTGGATCAGGCGCCGCAGGACGCGGAGTTCGCGCTGGCCTATGTGAAGCAGCATGCCCGCACGCCGGAGCAACAGGCGGCGGTGCAGGAGGTGTTGCGGATCAAGTGCGATATCCTGTGGGCAATGCTGGATGCGCTTCATCTCGCCTATGTCGAGCCGGGCATGATCCCGCCGGGCGCCTTCGTTCCGCGCGGTTAACGCGCCCCATGTCATTGCCAGGCCCCGGAGGGCCGCAGCAACCTCTGTCGTCCGGGTGCACGACCGTCCGTGCGATTGCCTGACCGAGGTTGCTTCGGGCCGCCGCGCTTCGCTCGCGGTCCTATCAAGAAACTACCAGTGCAGAGTGTGGCGAGCGGGTCACGCCGCCTCGGCCGCGGGCTGGATCTGCACGTCGAAGCCGAGCTTGTTCAGTTGGGCGACGAGCCTGCGGGCCTTGTGGTCGGCCGAGCGGCGATCGAA
>DATJNA010000007.1:0-3128 GCA_035508435.1 Acetobacteraceae bacterium
GCAAAGCTCACCGCATAAGGGGGGCGACCATCTTCGTCCCCTCACGCAATACCTGACAGACAGATATGAGGTTACAGGGACACACTCCTAGGAGCCTGTCCCGGTAACGGCAGGAATTAGCTCGACGCGGCGTGGCCTGGGATGATTCTGTGTCTGCATGAGGAAGGTATTTCGTCCCTGGAAGACCGATGAAATCTGGCTGCTGCCGCCGTCGGTCGCGGATTTCGTGCCAGCTGGGCATGCCGCCCATCTGATCCGCGACCTGGTCGGCGAGGAGCTGGACCTGTCGGCGATCATGAGCACTTACACCGAGCCGAAGGGCTACCCGCCATATCATCCCGCAATGATGGTGGCTTTGCTTCTCTATGCCTACCGCAGCGGTGTCTATTCGTCGCGCCGGATCGCGCGCGGCTGCGAGGAGCGGTTGGATTTCCAGGCGGTGACGGCACTCAACCGGCCGGATTTCCGCACCATCAGCGAGTTCCGCCGCCGCCATCTCGATGCGCTGGCTGCGCTGTTCGTGCAGGTGCTGGCGCTGTGCCGCCGCGCGGGGCTTGTCGGACTGGACCATGTCGCGGCGGATGGCACCAAGCTCCGCGCCAATGCCTCCAAGCACAAGGCGATGAGCTACGCCCGCATGGTCGAGGCCGAGGCAGAGCTCGCCCGTGAGGTGGACGACTGGCTGGCGCGTGCGCAAGCCGAGGATGCGGCTGAAGACGCGGCGCACGGTCCGACGCGCCGCGGCGATGAACCGCCGGACTGGATGCGCGACAAGCAGGCGCGGCTGGCGCGTATCCGCGCCGCCAAGGCTGAACTAGAAGCCGAGGCCCGGGCGGCGGAGGCCGCGAAGCCTGCGCCGGCGTGCAACCCGGACGGCACCGCCAGGCCGCGGCCGGGCAGAAAGCCCAAGCATCCGCCCGGTGAGCCCAAGCCTGGATCGCAGCGCAACTTCACTGATCCCGAGAGCAGGATCATGATCGGCCGCGACGGCTTCATCCAGGCTTACAATGCCCAGGCCGCAGTCGATGCCGACGCCCAGATCATCGTCGCGCACAATCTGACCAACAATGCCTCTGACCAGGATGCCTTGCTGCCGCTGATCGATGCGGTTGAGGCCAATACCGGTGAAATGCCTGACGAAGTGTCCGCCGACAACGGCTTTTGTTCTGAGAGCAACCTTCAGGGGCTCATCGCACGCACGGTTCGCGGCTATGTGGCAGCCGGACGGGCAAGCAAGCCGGGTGGCGGTAAGAAAGGCGGAAAACTGGTCCAGGCCATGCGCGCCAGGCTCCGCCAAGGCGGACATCAAAGCCGATACCGCCTGCGGAAATACACCGTCGAGCCTGTCTTCGGTCAGATCAAACAGGCCAGAGGCTTCCGGCAGTTCCTCCTGCGCGGGATCGCCAAGGTTCGCAGCGAATGGGCAATGATCTGCATGGCCCATAACCTCGCAAAGCTCACCGCATAAGGGGGGCGACCACCTTCGTCCCCTCACGCAATACCTGACAGACAGATATGAGGTTACAGGGACACACTCCTAGCGGATCAGGCCGGTGAGCGGGCTCGAGGGATCGGCGCCCATCTTGCGCGGCATCCGTCCGGCCAGATGCGCGAGCCGCCCGGCCTGCACCGCCGCCGCCATCGCGCGCGCCATCAGCACCGGATTTCTCGCATGTGCGAGGGCCGAGTTCAGCAGCACCGCATCGCAGCCGATCTCCATCGCGATCGCCGCGTCCGAGGCCGTGCCGATCCCGGCATCGACCAGCACCGGGACGCTCGCCTGCTCGATCAGGATCGACAGCATGGCCGGGTTCTGCAGCCCGAGCCCGGAGCCGATCGGCGCGCCGAGCGGCATGATCGCCACACAGCCCATCTCCTCCAGCCGCTTCGCCGCCACCGGGTCGTCGGCGCAGTAGACCATGACCTCGAAGCCGTCGCGGATCAGTGCCTCGGCCGCCTCGAACGTCGCTGCCATGTCCGGATACAGGAAGGGCGGCGGCCCCAGCACCTCGAGCTTGACCAGGTTCCAGCCGCCCGCCTCGCGGGCCAGGCGCAAGGTCCGCACCGCCTCCTGCGCGGTGTGGCAGCCGGCCGTGTTGGGCAGGTAGGTCCAGCGCTTGGGATCGACGTAGTCCTGCAACATCGGCGACTTGGGATCGGACAGGTTTACCCGCCTCACCGCAACGGTGACGATCTCCGCGCCGGAAGCCTCGATCGCCGCTGCCGTCTCCGGCAGGTCCTTGTACTTGCCGGTGCCCACCACCAGCCGCGAACGGAACCGTCGCCCGGCGACGGTCCAGCCATCATCCTCGATCCCGGCCGGGGAGGCGGGCTGCATCCCGTCCATGGGTCATCCTCCGCCAATGAAATGCACGATCTCCAGCGCGTCGCCCGGCGCGAGCCAGGTTTCCGCGTAGCGGGATCGCGGCACGATCTCCTCGTTGCGCTCCACCGCCACCTTGCGGGTGTCCAGCCCCAGCGAGGCAAGCAGGGAGGCGACCGTCAGCGGCGCTTCCAGCCGCCGCGCCTCGCCGTTCAGCGTCAGCTCCAGCATGCGCGGAGTATGGGTTGCCGCTCCCGGCATCACAAGCAAGCGGCGGCCGGACGGGCCCCAGGCCCTTGGACCGGCGCCAGTGAGCATGCTAGGCCCCGCTGCCATGCTCCCGCCTGACGAGCTGCCGCTCATCGCCGTGCTCAACGGACCCAACCTCAACCTGCTCGGCACCCGCCAGCCGGATGTCTATGGCCGCGCCACGCTCGACGACGTCGAGCAGCTTTGCGCCGAGACCGCCGAGCGCCTCGGTCTTGCCATCGACTTCCGGCAGAGCAACGCCGAGGGAGAGCTGATCTCCTGGGTGCAGGAGGCCCGCAGCAGCGCTTCCGGTATCGTGATCAACCCCGCCGGCTTCAGCCACACCTCGGTCGCGTTGATGGACGCGCTGCTGGCGACCGACCTGCCGGTGATCGAGGTGCACCTGACGAACATCCACCGCCGCGAGGAGTTCCGGCATCATTCCTTCGTCTCACGCGTCGCGTCGGGGGTGATATGCGGGCTCGGAGTGCATGGCTACGCGCTGGCGCTGACCGCGATGGCGGAGCTGCTCCGCGAGGAGGGCGCATGACCCGCT
>DATJNA010000008.1:0-9093 GCA_035508435.1 Acetobacteraceae bacterium
GGAGGAATCCCCCGGCATCAGCGCCGGCGCCTGGCAGATGCGGCCGCAGTCGCGCGGTTACGTGAAGGCGAAGTCGAACCAGCCCGAGGATATGCCGCTGATCAATCCGCGCTACCTGTCGGACGAGACCGACCGCATGGCATTGCTCGGCGGTCTGCGCTTCGGCCGGCGCATGTTCGAGGCACCGGCGCTCAAACCGTACGTGCTGGCGGAAAGCCTGCCCGGCAAGGATGTGCAGACCGACGACGAGTTGCTGGATTACGCGCGGCGCTATGGCGGCACCTGCTATCATGCCAGTTGCACCTGCATGATGGGCCAACACCCGCTGGCCGTGGTGGACGATCAGTTGCGGGTGCACGGCATGGCAGGGCTGCGCGTCATCGATGCATCGGTCATGCCGGCAGTGACATCGACCAATACCAACGCACCCACGATCATGATCGCGGAGAAGGGCGCGCTCATGATCAAGGCGGCCGCGCGGGAGCGGCTGGCAGCCTGAAGTCTCATCGGATGGATGTCACCAGGCGAATCTGAAATTCCGTGCGTCGCGATGGCAGGTTCGAAGAGCCACGAGACAGATCAATTCATGGGTGCGGTGCGCCACGGGCGACCCGCGCCTGGAACCGGGCTCAAGCCGGGCCCGGCGCCGATCTCCAGCCCGTCACGGGACGGCATTGGTCGCTGATTGCCACGGCGTTGCTCATGCACCGGTAACGGTGCGGATCAAACTCGCAACATCGGTGGCGCTGCGCAATGCGTGGATCACGGCGAGGCTGGCCTCGACCGCCGACGCCCCCAGCCCCGATGCGGGCACCAGCGTGCGATATTTCGCATCGACGTCGTGCCATGCGATCCCCAGCGCACCGGCTCCTTTCGGTACGAGGACAGTATCGGTCGCCTGGCGACCGTCACGCGATCGGATTGTTACTGTCGCGCCCTGACGATAGGCCGCGGCAACCGCGCTCGGCGGCAGATCGCCGACGCTGATCAGATCAATCAGCCGATGGATCGCCGGATCGGCGATTTTCGCGGCGCCGGCGTGCTGCCAGGAGAACATCCGGTCCGCCGCGCCGGCGGCAGCGAAATAAGCCGGGCTGTGCGCCATGTCGATCAGGTTGCGCGGATGCAGCGGGCCGGTCAGTGCCGTCATGCCCGGTCGAGCGATGACGATGCCGATAATATCCGCCGCTCGGATGTCGCCCGCTTGCGCAGCGTTGGCCGCGGCCTCGGCGATGGCATGGTACGGATGCCCGCCCGGCACCAGCTTGATCGCCATGTCAGTCATGATGTCCCAGCTTTCGCCCGGCCCCGTCAACGCCGCTGCCCCCGCCGCGGCGCCATCCACGCCGCCGAACGCTTCGAAAAACCCCCGTCGTGCCTCGAGGATCGCCAACTCCACCCGGTAGCCGCGCGCTGCGGCCAGCGCCGCGTTCACGCCCAGCAACGTTGCCAGCCCGGCGTGGTATTCGCGCGCCACCGACGTGTCCGCCGCGGTGGCCAACCCGCCGATCGAGGTTGCTGCCAGCGCAATTGCCTGCGCCAACCGTGCCGCGTCCAGGCGCAGCAGTACGCCCGACGACGTCGCCGCCGCGAACACTGCGCCGACGCAGCCATGGAAACCGCGGTCACGAAACCCGGGTGTGATCGCCGCGCTGATGCGTCCGGCCGCTTCGTAGCCGAGCACTATCGCGCGCAGCATCGCCTCGCCGCTGGCACCGGTGCGTTCCGCCATGGCCAGCGACGCCGCCGTCAGCGGCGTGCCGCAATGCACGATGTTGCGCAGGTCGCTGTCGTCGGAGGCCGCGGCGTCGCTCATCACTGCGTTGACCTGCGCTGTCGCCGCCACCGGCAACCGATCGCCGGTAAACCACACCGAGGCATCGGCTCGCCCGCCTTGCTCCCGCGCCAGGTCGCGGATCATGGCGGCCGATTCCAAAGCCGCGCCATAGGCGGCACTGGCGATCGTGCTGGCGACCAGCATCGCCGCATGATCCAGCGCCCGCGATGGCAAAGCGTCGGCTGAGGTCGCAGTGAGGAACCCGGCAAGTTGTTGTGAGACCGTCATGACACCCTTCGGTTCCGACCGCGTGGAGTCAGGCAGCGGCCGGCGTATGTCTGGCCAGGAACGTCATGATGCGCTGCCGCGCCGCGGTGAGTGTCGCGCCGGTCTTCCACTCGGCGATGAATTCGTTCTCTGGCAACAGCTTCGTCAGCTCCTCGGCAATCGCATAGGGATGCGCTTCGTCGTTGCCGGCCAGCACCAGGCACGGCGCGCGCACCGTCGCAGCGAATGCGCGGTCGACGCAATAGACGAAGCCGGCGCCGTAGAGATTGCGATAGAACGCGTCCAGCACGTCCGGCATCGCCTCCGGATGGTCGCGCAATGCGGCGACCCATGCCTCGAAGCGGGCGGTGCGTGACGCCGGCATCGGGCCGACGCGGCCGATCGGCTGGGCCAGGACCGCCGAGGCAACTCGTTCCGGATTCGTCTTGAGCAGATTCAGAATGAACGATCCGCCGATACATTGACCGTACAAATGGCAGCGTTCGATCCGCAAGTGGTCGAGCAAGGCAATGTGGTCAGCGGTGTAGCTGTCCCAGCCGTCGCGTGCCGTGATCGGCGCGTAGGAGCGGCCGCCGGCGTTGCGCTGGTCCATCGCGATCACGCGGTACTGCGACGCGAACTCGGTGGTGGGATTGATCGGCGCGGCTGGCTGGCCCCAGACGGCGATGGTCGAAGCCAGGCCGGCGGGCGCGAAGGTCAGGATCGGAAAGCCGCTGCCGAATTCCTCATAGTAGATGTGGGCGCCGTGATGTTCGATGGTCGGCATGACATGGTGCCTTGGTTCGAGGTTGACGTTCGCTCCAGGCCGGCGGGCGGTGGCTGCAGCGGTGCGTTGGCGGAAGCGTCAGGGATGGTGTGGCCGGAGTCCAGCCCCACGGCGTCCGCCCCACGGCGTCCGGTTGAAAGCACCCCGTGTGGCGTCCAGACTGCGACGGACACCGCCATATCATGCGAGAGACACGACATATGAGGGACACGACTGCATGGCGCTGAAGGACCGTATCCCGTTCGGGATGTCGCTGCCGCATCGCTCGCCCGATCCGATCGGCGTGGCGGAGGTGCGCTGCGTGGCGCAACGCGCCGAGGCGCTTGGCTTCCGCGACCTGTGGGTGACCGAGAATACGCTCGACCACGTCACCTGCCTCGATCCGGTGGTCGCGCTGACCTATGCCGCGGCGGTGACCAGCATGATCCGGCTGGGTGCCTCGGTGGTGGTGCTGGCGGTGCACAGCCCGATGATGCTGGCACATCAATGGGCGACGCTGGATTGGCTCAGCAACGGACGGGCGATCCTCGGCGTCGGGCTGGGTCGCGAGCATCACTATCGCGAATTCGCCGTGCCGGAGGCCGGCCGCGTGACGCGGTTTCGCGAGGCGCTGGCGATCATCAAGGCGCTGTGGACCCAGCCCGCGGTGACGTTTCAAGGCCGGTTCTATCAGCTTGAGGACGCGACCATGGCGCCCAAGCCTGTGCAGCGGCCGCATGTGCCGATCTGGATGGGCGTCGGCCACCCTGACGCGATCCGCCGCGCGGCGTCGCTGGCGGATGGCTGGATGGGGTCCGGCGGGTCGCGGATCGCCGATTTCGCGCGGTCAGTGCCGATGCTTCAGAAAGCACTGGCAGCGCAGGGACGCGATCCGGCGGCGTTCCCGATTTCGAAACGCATCTTCGTCGCGGTCGATGAGCAATCGCAGCGCGCACGTTCCCAACTGCACCGCTGGTTCACCGAAGTTTATCGCGACCCGGATGGTACCGAAAGGTCCGGCCTGTACGGCACGGTCGAGCAAGTGCGCGAGCGGTTGGAGGAAGTGGTCGCGATGGGTGCCAACCATTTATTGCTCAATCCGGTGTCGCAATACGCGGAGCAAGTGGAGGCGGTGGCCGAGGTCGTGGGGCTGCGTTAGCGACTGCCTCCTGTCATTGCGATGCGGTCACGGCAGCATCGATCTCCGCCGTTGTCGAAATGCCGAAATGACGTTCTCCCGCACTGTCGGTGCGAGGCTGGGCCACGCCCGATCCATGCCCGACATTTCACGGCGCTTGACCTGTGGCATGGCCCACCCGCCCGATACCCAGATGGGCAGGGGAGCGTCGCCGACCAAACCATCGGCGCGGCATCCCAGGCTGTGGGCATACTCGGCAAGCCCCGATGTCATCGCGATCGGGCCAGGTTCGGCATCGGCATAAGCCTCGACGCGCACGGGCGCGACCGACGCTCCGAGTTCCACGGCTGCACGACGGACACTGCAGGCGCAGCGTTAAAGCCGCGTTGCCCGGCTAGCTAGCGGTCCGAAAATGAATGCCATCGTATGATTGCCAGGATGGGGAGGGCATCAGAGCATTTTGCTCCGCTGCGAGCAGCCGCCAATACCCGAGTGGTTCCGGTGGGCGCAGGGTGGGCGCGGTCGAGATGCGCAATACCGAAAGGCTCAAGAAGGCGCGTTAAGTCATTGGTTTATGATGGTGTCCAGGGGCGGAATCGAACCACCGACACTGCGATTTTCAGTCCGGGTCCGCACCAAGAAACAGTGGGTCATTAGTGGGCTTAAGCTGACATAAGCGCCGAAAGCCATTGAAATCCCTACCCGAGACTGCGACTTGCACTGACAGTATCGGACACACCCGTCCGGGGAAAAGTGGGCCGGAGTGGGTCAAAGCGTATGGCGGACAGAACAAAATGCGTGCGCTTCTGACAGACCAGGTTGTTGCAAAGGCGAAGTGTCCGTCTGGGACGATGCGCCTGCGGATTTCGGACACAAGGGTGCCGGGGTTCAGCGTGTTGGTGTCGCCCACGGGCAGGCGGCGGTTCGTGTTCCGCTATGGCGAGGCCGGCGCCCGGAAGGAGACGCTCGGCTATTTCGGCGAGAAGGACGCCACCGGCGAAGCGGACTTCACCACGGCCAGGGCGCGGGCCATGGCCGAAAGCCGCCGGGGCAAGGTGCGCGACGGGCAAGATCCCGTCGCCGAGCGGCAGGCGGTCGTTGCCGCGAGAGAAGCGGAGCTGGCCGCGGCGGCGTACACGGTGGACAGGCTGATTGACGATTGGGCGTCGCTGCACCTGGTGGAGCGGGCGAAGTCGTATCGAACCAACGTGCCGGTGCAGATGCGCAAGGGCCTGGCGGAGTGGCTGAAAACGCCCGCGACCGATCTGAAGCGTCAGCACGCGGTGCAGGTGCTGGACCGAACCAAAAAGAACGGCGGACCGATTGCGGCGAACCGCCTCCATGCGGTGGCACGAGCCTGCTGGACCTGGGCGATGAAGCGGGGTGCCCTGACGGAAAACCCGTGGACGGCGATACCGCGGCCGTCGCGTGAAATTGCGCGCGAGCGCGTGCTGTCGGATGACGAGCTGGCGATCCTCTGGCGTGCGGCGGACCAGTTGGACGAGCCGTGGCGGCCGATCGTCAAGTTGCTGATGTTGACCGACCAGCGGCGGGGAGAAGTGGCCGGCATGCGTTGGGAGGAGTTGGACCTCCCCGGCTGTGCCTGGCACCTGCCAAAGGACCGGACGAAGAACGGCCGGTCGCACACCGTCCCGTTGGCGCCGGAGGCGATCGAGATACTGGACGGGGTGCGGCGCTTCGAAGGGGCGGTGCTCGTGTTCGAAGGCGCGCGCGGCACGGTACCGAGCGGGTTCGGCAAGGTGAAGCTGCGGCTCGACAAGAAGCTTGAGGAGGGGCTGGCGGAAAAGGGGCGCGTCCCGACGCCGTGGGTGGTGCACGACTTCCGGCGCACGGTCGCCACCGGCTTCCAGCGACTCGGCGTCAGGCTGGAAGTGACCGAGGCTTTCCTGAACCACGTCTGCGGCAGCCGGGCGGGTATTGTCGGCATCTACCAGCGCCATCAGTGGCAAACTGAGAAGGTGGCCGCCGCCGCGGCGTGGGCAACCCACGTCATGCGGTGTGTCCGGGGATCGTCCGACGAGAACGTGGTGCCGTTCGTTGCGGCGCGCGAGGCGCTGTGAATTTGGTTTGCCGTGCCGCCGCACGGCGACGAGGACGAGCAAAAGCCGTTGAAATAACCAGGCGAGCCTGCGACAAAAGAGGACGTGTGCGGACACGCCCACCCGATGAAGATGGGCGGGGGCGGCCACGGCTGCCATTTACCGCCCCACGCGAGGCAACATGAGAGTCATCCTCGCTCCTGATCCGCCAGTCTGGAAGGATGGTCGGCAGATCCCGCCTGATCAACCGGCTGACTTGGATGCCGACCTCGCAACTCGGTTGCTGGCGCAGGGGACTGCAATCGCCACTTCCGATGCCCCATGGGTGCTGGTCGTGAGGTCCGTGAAGATCGGCGAGGGCGTTAAGCCAGTGGGTTGGCGCGGACAGGTTTCGCCGGCGACAGCCGACTTTGTTGTGCGGCGCGAATTCGGGCTGCGCCTGCCTCCCCCGCCCGACGGTAACGATGACCCGCTGTTTCCGGGACTGGGTCTCGACACCTTGCCTCCGCATTGGAGCGGGAGATTTAGCGAGCTGTACTGTCTGCTTTGCTTGGAGGCACCAATCGTCAAAGCATTCGAAATGCCGGCGGAGGATGTTCGGCCTGAGCCGCTGCGGGGTGCCGAAATCAAACCCGCACGCTACCAATGTGACTGGATAAAAGCGCGGCTGAACTCGCCCCCGAACGGCATCCAAGACAGCGGGGCACAACTGCGTGCCAAACTCCAAACATTCAACCAGCCCGCCGATCCGTGGGCCCGTTCTGTAGTGATTGCTGGGTACAGGCAGCTAGGGATTTCGGTTGCCACGGAAGGTCAACATACCGACTACACGCGCCTCGCCTTGCACGAGGCACTTTGCTGGTGGCGCAATCTCGCTGCGGATGCGCTTCTGACAGAACTATTGGATATGGTGCGCTGCGGGCATTGGAGCCTCGCAGCTATACGTGCTGATGACCCTCAGCGTGGGCTCAGTCGTTTGCCGGGAAGCTGGCTAAGCGATCCCAAGATGGTTCTCTCGTTGCAGAGCGATGAACTTCGACCCATTCGACGAGAAACAGCGGGTCTCCCCTGGTTCCGCAATCTGCGGATTGTGACCGGTCGGGCGCACGAAGACGAACAGCCTGTGAGGAGCGACGCCGGTGGTCAGGCGCCGGTTCTCAAAGAGGCGTTCGGACGTTCAGCGCCTTCCGCGTCCGAGTTCCCCCCAGAGCGCCTGCTAGCGCCTGTTCCCGCTCCCGACAGCTTCAGCCAGCAACAGCCACGCGAGCCAGACCCCCAAAAGCCTGTCGCGTTCCGAAAGGCGAAGTTTGTCCCTGACCCTGAGCTGCTGGAAATTGCTCGGGAACAGGTTGCGGACGTGGGCCGATTCCCGGACCGCAGCGTGGACCAATGGCGCGACGATGCCCAACGTCGGGAGAATCAGCGAGGTGAAAAAGCCAGCCGGCCCCCACGCAAGGTGGCCGGCGCAGCATTCGAGCGTGTGAACATGCCTCTGATCGATGCAGCGCTGCCCGAAGGACACGAGCGCACACGCGGCCGTAAGCGCTCAAATGCGAAGCGGTAGAGTTGCCGGTCACCGGTACCCGAAATTGATGGGAAAAATTAGCCGGAAAATTGGGTAGGCGGCCGACGCATGGAGCCAGCCCTACCGAAAATACAGCCGTTTTTTCTTTGTGCCCGAGCACCAATAACTGCGGCCAGTGACATCTCGTGTCGCTGGCAAGCAGAGGATCAATATCGTGCCCCAGGTCATCTTGCGGGCCGGAGAGGCGGCAAAGCGTCTCAACATCACGCCGCGCACTCTGGCACGTTGGCGGGTCAGCGGTATCGGGCCGGCATACGTCCGAGTCGGGCCTCGTTGTATCGGCTACTTGCCGGCGGACATCGACCGCTGGGCGGACGCCCGCCGCTTCACGAGCCGGGCGGCCGAACTGATCGCTGATATGGCAAATCCGCCGCCATCAGCAGCGGACAACCGCCCCGGACGCGACTGATCGTGCGCGCATCCCTCCCGCCAGCCGCGGTCGCTGAGCTAAACGCCGAACTGCGGTGCCGTGTCGACGACCTGGCGCTGGTACTGCTCGGTGCACCCAACAAGGTCATGAGCAGCAAGCGCGAGCTGCGGTTCGGCAGCAAGGGTGCGCTGTGTATCTGGATCGCTGGCCCGAAGCGGGGCGGCTGGGCTGACTTCAGCGGCGACGCGAAAGGTGGGCCGATCGGCCTGATTCGTCACGCCAGAAACTGCGATTTCAACGCCGCCGTCGCCTGGGCTCGCGGTTGGCTTGGTGGGGCGAGCAACGGCGAGGCGGCGGGGCACTCGCCTCCACCGCCGCCGGCTGTCCACACGCCGACGGATGACGCTGCGGATGTCGAGCGGCGGGCACACATGGCACACCGGTTCTGGCAGGCATCCGTTCTGGTCGGCAGCACCGTTGCCGAACGCTACCTGGTGGAAGCGCGCAAGATCCCAATGCCGTTGGTGTGGCCCGACCAGGTGCGGTTCCATCCTGGCACGCGCAGCCTGATCCTCCCCGCCACAACGACCGATGGCGTTGTGCACGCGGTGCAGATGGTGCGGCTGACTTCGTCGGCGCGCGTCGCGCTGCGCGAAGATGGCAGCAAGATCAAGCTGACCCGCGGCGCCCTCGCTGGCGTCGCAGTACGCCTGCCGGGTCCGGCCGAAGGTCCGCTGTTGCTGGCCGAGGGGCCGGAAACCGGCCTGTCCGTCTGGCGCGCAACCGGACATGAGACCTGGATCGCTCTCGGCAGCATCTCGCGCGTTGCCCCGCCGCTGCGTCGCGTCGTCATCGTGTGCGCTGACGATGATCCGCTGTACCATCCCGATCCTCGCAAGGCTGCTGCCGCGCGTGCGCTTGTCAAAGCAGTGCGCGGTTGGCGTGAGGGCGGTGTATGCGTGGCCGTAGCTGCGCCGACGCCGCAGCGGCGGCAGGACAAATCCGATTTCAACGATCTGCTGCAAGCGTCCGGCCGCGGTGCGGTGTGCGCGCGCATCGCGGCGGTGCTGGCTGACGATCTGGCGGAGCGTCGGCAGTACGTCGCGGTAAATGTGAGCCCGCCGGCAATT
>DATJNA010000009.1:0-16262 GCA_035508435.1 Acetobacteraceae bacterium
CGACACCACGGGTGTTCGGCGGCGAGGAGGTCGAGCCGCTGGTCCTGTACCAGGTGGTCGAAGCGCTCTCGCGCATCGACGGCGCGACTGGCTGGTGCCTCGGGATCGGCGTCGGCCTCAACTCCGTAGCCGGCCTGCTGCCGGCAGAGACGGCACAACAGATCTACGGCCGCGATCCACTGGTCGTTACGGCCGGCGTGTTCCGGCCGATGGGCCGCGCGGTCGTCACGCCGGGCGGCTATCGCGTCAGCGGGCAATGGCCGCTGGCCAGCGGTTGCCAGCATTCCGCCTGGTTGCTTGGCGGCTGCATGGTGTTCGAGGACGGCCAGCAGAGTCTCCGCCCCGATGGGTCGCCGCTGCTGCGCATGATGATGTTCCCGGCAGCCGACTGCACCATTCTGGACACCTGGGACAGCGGCGGCTTGCGCGGTTCCGGCAGCCACGACTTCAGCGTGATGGATGTGTTCGTGCCGGCTGCCTACAGCGTGTCGTTTCGCGAGCAACCGGCGCAGCCTGGGCCACTTTATGCATTGCCGGTGGTCGCCGCCGCCGTACCGGGCGTGGCGTCGGTCGCACTCGGCATTGCCCGCCACGCCATCGACATCGTGATGGACATTGCGGGCACAAAAATAGCCAGTCGCGCGCGCGCAACAATGGATCAGGATGTGACGGCACAAATCAACGTCGCGCGTGCCGAGGCGTTGGTGCGTGCGGGCCGCTCGTTCCTGCACGAGGTGGCTGAGGAAGCATGGCGGACTGTGACCGCGGGCCGCGCGTTGTCGGCCAGGCAGTGCGCGATGCTGTGGCTGGCGGGGACTCACGCAGCGGACGCGGCGCGCCAGGCGGTGGAGCTTATGTTCGTGGCCAGCGGTTCCGCGGCGGTATATGAAAAAAGTGGCCTGGCGCGCTGTATGCGCGACGTGCAGGCGATGGGGCAGCACGTCACGCTGGCCGCCGGCAACTATGGCACCGTCGGCCAGGCTTTGCTCGGCGCCGACATCTCGCGCAGCGTGCTGATGGCGCTGGACGATCGCGGCGATCGTTGACCGGTCCAAACTGGCGCGAACCTGCCAAAGTTGCAATTGCTTGCTGTTTGCATCATCATGCTTGCATGCCGCAAGCACGCAAACAGCACGCAGGCTCGCGCCGCAAGGCGGGTCGGTCCGCAGCCGCCAAGCCTCGCGCCAAGGTCGCGATTACTCTACGGCTCGACCCCGACCGCGTGGCGCGCCTGCAAGCGATCGCCGAAGCCGAGAACCGCTCGCTCACCAACTACGTGGAAACCGCTCTGCTGCGCGACCTGTCCCGTCGCGAGGAGGCCGAGCGGGTGATTACCATGTACGTGGCGCCCGGGGTCTCGGACAGCATCAGCCCCGAGGACGTCGTCCGTGCGGAAGGAGAATCCGAGGAAGACTACGCTGCGCGCCAGGCACTCGCTGTGGAGTTGTGGTCGATTCCTGATAACGCGTGAATCCGGCGATGCGGCCCGGCACATTCGTGCGCGTACTGTTCCCGACGCGAGAGAAGCCACGCGCGCCCGGTCTGCTCCATATCGGGTACGTTTTGATCTTCGCTGCGCGGCAGCAGGAAGTGATTGTCGCGTATACGACGTCTCAACCGTGGGCCCGGGACGTGCCGCTTCCGGCTGGCGCCCGATTGTTCGACACCAGAGAAGCGGCGAGTCTGAATCAGTCCCGGCCTTTTCTGCTGCGTATGGATTTGCTGGCTCGGCTGCCGGCAACTTCACGCTGGTTTCCCGACCTCGATGCTTACAATCGGGCCGTGATTGCAACCGCCTCGCCAGCCTTGCAATCGGAATTGACCCATCTCGCGGTAAATATCGGGCGGTGGCATCGTGAGCTGCTGGAGATGCGCGGCCCGTAGCATAGCAGCGCACGGCATGTAACAGCCGGACTTCGCTTCCCATCCGGTTGACGGCCGCTCTTGAGCATCCCGGCATTGCAGCCGAGTATCCACCCGAACGGAGGAGAACCCAGCATGCCGGAAAGCCCGATCGACAAGACCTTGCTCGCCCAGTCCGAGACCCGCCTGCCGCTGAACGGGCTGAAGGTGCTGGACCTGACACTGGCGCGTGCCGGACCCACCGCGGTGCGGCACCTGGCGGATTGGGGCGCCGACGTGATCAAGATCGAGCCGCCACCCAGCGAAGGCGAGGATATCACCGGCAACCGCCACGGCTTCGATTTCCAGAACCTGCACCGCAACAAGCGCGCGATGACGCTGAACCTGAAATCGCCTGAAGGCCATGCCGCGTTCATGCGCCTGGTGAAGGGTGCCGACATCATCGTCGAGAACATGCGCGCTCAGGTGAAGCACCGGCTGAAGGTGGACTACGACACGGTGCGCGAAGTCAATCCGCGCATCGTCTATGGCAGCATCAGCGGCTTCGGCCAGACCGGTCCCTACGGACATCGCGCCGGCGTGGACCAGATCGCGCAGGGCATGGGCGGGTTGATGTCGATCACCGGCCTGCCCGGCCAGGGGCCGGTCCGCGTCGGCATTCCGATCGATGACCTCACCGCCGGGAACTTGCTGGCGCTCGGCATCGTGATGGCGATCTTCGACCGCGAGCGCACCGGCCTCGGCCGCTGGGTCACCACGTCCTTGCTCGAAGCCCAGATCTTCATGCTGGATTTTCAAGGGTCGCGTTGGCTGATGGCGAAGGAAGTGGCGCCACAGGCCGGCAACGATCATCCGACCGGGATTCCCACCGGCGTGTTCCCGACCTCCGACGGGCATATCAACATCGCCGCTAGCTCCAGCCGCGTGTTCGGCCGCTTCTGCGAAGCGATCGGCAAGCCGGAGTGGAAGGACAAGCCGGAGTGGAAGGACCAGAAGTCGCGCAGCGGCCGCCGCAAGGAGATCAACGCGGCGATCAGTGAAGTCACGCGGACAAAACCCGCCGACTACTGGATCGAATTGCTGGAAGGCGCCGGCGTGCCCTGCGGCCCGATCTATAGCATCGACCAGGTGTTCGCCGATCCGCAGGTGAAGCACCTCGGGATGGCGACGCCGATGCACTCGCCGGTGGTGGGCGACGTTGAAGTGGTGGCCTCGGCGATCAGCATGACCGGCTTCGACAAGAGTATTCGCCTGCCGACCCCGGAGCTGAGTTCCAGCACCGACGAGGTGCTGCGCTCGGTGGGCTACAGCACCGACGAGATCGCCGAGATGCGCAACAAGGGAGCGATCTGAGATGAACGACATGCCGGGCGGCGCCATGACCCGCGACTATGCGGGCGGCAAGATGCTGGCGGCGAAGGATGCCGGCGTCGCGCTGATCACCTTCAATCAGCCGGAGAAGCGCAATGCCATGTCGCTGGAGATGTGGCAGGGCCTGGGCGAAATCCTCGACGAATTCGCCGAGGACAGCTCGGTGCGGGTGGTCATCCTCACCGGCGCGGGCAACAAGGCGTTCGTCTCCGGCGCCGATATCAGCCAGTTCGAGAAGAACCGCGCCAATGCCGACGCGCAACGCGAATACGAGCGGCTGTCGGGCGTGGGGCGGGCGAAATATGCGGCATTCTCCAAGCCGATCATCGCCCGCATCCGCGGCTTCTGCCTGGGCGGCGGGCTTGCGATCGCAATGCAGGCCGATATGCGGATCGCGGCGGCCGACAGCCAGTTCGGCATTCCGGCGGCGAAACTCTCGATCGCCTATGCGCCTGACTCGGTGAAGAAGCTGATCGACCTGGTGGGACCGGCTCATGCGCGGATGATCTTGTATACGGCGCGCCGGATCGACGCCGCGGAAGCCGAGCGCATCGGCCTGGTCAACAAGATGCTGCCGGATGAGGAGCTGAACGAGTACGTGCTGGATCTCGCCCGCACGATCGCCGACAACGCCCCGCTCTCGGTGGCGGCCTCGAAGCTGACAATCAACCAGATGCTGAAGGACGAGAGCCAGCGCGACATGGCCGCGATCACGCGGATGATGCAGACCTGCTTCGACAGTTCCGACTACAAGGAAGGCCGCACCGCGTTCATGGAGAAGCGTGCGCCGATATGGCAGGGGAAGTAGCTCGGTCGGCACGGGGCAGGCTGCATCGCTTTCCGTGCCTCTGCACCACTGATTTTCGGGCTGCGTAGTCACAGCAAGCTCGCTTCCAGTGTGACCTCGTCCCCGAGAAGCCAAGCGAGCGATCGACGCTGCCGCGCCTGGATCAGAGCATGGCGCGCCCGTCGCTGACGCCGACCAAATGGCGCCGCGGTCATTTCGCGGCAGCGTTGTCGATCGTCTTCGGGTAAGTTGGCTGCCTGCCCCCGGCCGGCACCCATGCATATCCGGAGACCGTCCACGTGTCCGATGAGTCGATCGCATCCCACAAAGCGGCGCGCGACGCGTGGCTCCGCGCGTTGCAGGCCACCGCGCCGATCGGCGACGACCCAATGCTGACCTTGCCGCGGGTGGTGGAGCAATTGGGGGCCGCGGCGCCGGACAGCCCGGCATTGCTCGGTAACGGCGGCGCAATGACCTATCGCGAACTGGCCGCGCGGTTGCGCGCCTATTCCGGCTGGGCGCGGCGTCACGGTGTCGGCCGCGGCGACATCGTTGGGCTGCTGATGGGCAACGCCCCGGAATATTTGGCGATCTGGCTCGGCATCACGCGTATCGGCGGGGTTGTCGCGCTGCTGAATGCGCATCAGACCGGCGACGGACTCGCCCACGCGATCAACATCGTCGCACCGAGGCACCTCATCGTCGGCGCCGGGCTGGCCGAGGCGGCCGAAACGGCGCGGCCGCGCCTCGACAGCGCGCCGGCGCTGTGGACCCACGGCGAGGACCATGCGGGCTGGCGTCGCATCGACCGCGAGATCGACGAATCAGGACAGCCGGACGGCGACGCTGTGGGGCACCTCGTCCCCACACTCGCTGACCGCGCGTTGTGCATCTATACCTCGGGCACGACCGGGCTACCCAAGGCCGCGAATGTCAGCCACTTCCGGGTAGTGCAGTGGAGCCGGTGGTTTGCCGGAATGATGGATGCCCGGCCGAGCGACCGCATGTACAATTGCCTGCCAATGTATCACAGCGTCGGCGGAGTGGTGGCGACCGGCGCCATGCTGGTGAGCGGCGGATCGGTGGTGATCCGCGAGCGGTTCTCGGCGAGCCGCTTCTGGGATGACGTCGCCGCCAGCGAATGCACAGTGTTCCAGTATATCGGTGAACTGTGCCGCTATCTGGTCAACGCCCCGCCGCATCCACGCGAGCGATCGCACCGGCTCCGGATGAGCTGCGGCAACGGTCTGCGCGCCGACGTGTGGAACGCGTTCCGCAGCCGTTTTGCCATCCCGCGCAACTTCGAATTCTATGCCGCGACCGAGGCCAATTTCTCGCTCTACAACTGTGAGGACGAGCCGGGCTCGATCGGCCGCATCCCGCCGTATCTGTCACACCGGTTTCCGGTGGCGCTGGTGCAACTCGACGTCGAACGCGGTGAGCCGGTGCGCGACGCCGCCGGGCGGTGCGTGCGCTGCGCGCCCAACGAACCGGGCGAAGCGATCAGCCGGATTGCCGATCGCTCTGCCAAAGGCGGCAGCCCGTTCGAAGGTTATACCGACCGCGCCGCCTCGGACCGAAAAATACTGCGCGACGCTTTCGAGCCAGGCGATGCGTGGTTCCGCTCCGGCGATCTGATGCGCAAGGATGCGCGCGGGTTCTACTATTTTGTCGACCGCCTCGGCGACACGTTTCGCTGGAAGGGCGAGAACGTCTCGACCGGCGAGGTCGCCGAGGCGATCACGGCCTGCCCTGGGGTCAGCGAGGCGATCGTTTATGGCGTGGCCGTGCCGGGCGCCGACGGGCGCGCCGGTATGGCGTCGATCGTCGCCGCCGCTGGCTTTGACCCCGCCGCGCTGCGCCGGCATCTCGGCGCGGCATTGCCGGACTATGCAAGACCCGTGTTTCTGCGCCTGCGAGCGGCAATCGAGATCACCGAAACGTTCAAGCACAAAAAGCAGGATCTGATGCGCGAGGGCTTCGACCCTGCCGTGATCGCCGACCCGCTTTACCTCGACGATCGCACTGCCGGGAAGTTCGTGCCGATCGACGCGGCGCTGCATCGGCGGATCCTGGCCCGCGAGATTCGCTTTTGAACAACCGGCCGCGGCGCACCCTGCCTTGGCTGGCGCTGGGTTTTTGCTCTGGGTTGGCGGCGGTGGTGGTGGCGCTCGCGCACCGAGGCCGCGGCGAGACCGGCGTGGCGCTGGCCGTCGTCCTGGCCGGCCGCACCGCGTTTGTCTTTTTCTTCCCGGCCTATGCCGGTGGCGCGCTGTCCCGGCTTGGGGCGTGGCCGGTGTTTGCGACGATCGCGCGGCACGGCCGCGAAGCAGGGCTGGCCTTCGCCGGCGCGCTTGCCGTGCACCTGTCAATGCTCGCCTGGCTGTTCGCGGTGGCAGAGAAGCCGCCGGCCGGCGATACCGTGATCGTGACCTTCGGGCTCGGCGCGATGTGGACCTTGGCGCTGACGCTGTCGTCGCTTGAACAGTACGGCAGGGTGTTCGCGACCGAACCCGGGCGCGCATTTCGCATCCTCGGAATGGAATATATCGCCGCGTTGTTCCTCTATGATTTCGTAATTTCCCCGCTCGCGACGGGGTTCAGCCACAAGCTGCAATACGCTCCGTTCGCGCTGTTGATCGTCGTCGGCCCGCTGATGCGCCTTGCCGCCTGGCTGCGACACGGCCCGGGGGTCAGGCGGTATTCCCCGCATCTACGGTGACGACCGTGCCGGTGATGTTGCGCGCCTTGTCGGAAATCAGGTACTCGACCGCGTTCGCCACGTCGTCGATTTCGGCCAGGCGGTGCAGCGCACTGCGCCGGGCGATTTGCTCGCGCTGCGCGGCATCGAGGCTGTGGGTCATCTCGGTGGCGATAAACCCCGGCGCGACCGCATTGACGGTGATGCCGAGAGCACCGACTTCGCGCGCCAGCGAGCGGGTAAAGCCGATCAGCGAGGCCTTGGTCGCGCCATAGGCGCTGAGCCCTTTATACCCGGTCATGCCGACGATCGAGGCGATGTTGACGATCCGCCCGCCGCCATGCGCCATCATCGAACGCACCGCGTATTTGCAGAGCATGATCGGCGATAGCGTGTTGAGTGCGATGAGGCGTTCGATGTCGGCGTCGGGCATTGTGGCCAGCAATCCGGGTGTGCCGAGGCCGGCATTGTTGACCAGGCCGTAGATCGGTCCGAATTCCTTGCGCAGGCGCGAGACGAAGGCGGGAATTTCCGCCGTGTTCGCCAGATCGAACGGCACGAACTGCAGCGCCTCGGGCGCCTCCGCCATCGCCGCCGCGAGCGGTTCGGTGTGCCCCCGGGCGACCGCGATGACGCGATAGCCGGCGGCGCGCAGGGTCCTGGCGATGCCGAGGCCCAGGCCGCGGCTGCCACCGGTGACGACGACGTTACGCACTGAACCGTCCCAGTTTACCGGAGCTCCCGACCTCGATCCCGGCGACGACGCGGATCGCCGCCGGCACCTTGTGCGCCGCCAGGTCACGCTGGCAGGCAGTGAGGATCTCGCGCTGCAACGCCGAGGCCGTCACGCCGGTACATCCCGGCCTCACCACCACGTCGGCGACGACGATCGCGCCGGTGAACGGGTTCCGGCGCGCCTTGACCAGCGACATCTGCACCGAAGGATGCCGGTTGATCACCGTCTCGACCTCTTCCGGGTGCACCTTGAGTCCGCCGACGTTGATGATGCCGCCGCGCCGGCCTATGAAGTAGCAGCGGCCGCCGCATTGCTCGATGACATCGCCGGTATCGACGAAGCCGTCGGCGTCGCGCAGCGGCGCGTCGGCGGGGCCCAGATAGGCTTTCGCGGTGCGCGGTGAGCGGACGCGCAACGTGCCGTCTTCGATCTTCAACTCAACCTCGCCGTGCCGTCCGATCAGCCCGGCGGGAAACCCGGTGCGCCCGTCATTGACGGCGAACGCCACCCCTGCCTCGGTCGTCGCGAAGGCGTGGGCGACCCCGGCGCTGCGATAGCATCCCTTGAGGTCGTCGAGGATCGCCTGATCGGCGATTTCGCCCGACAGCCGCACGTATTTCGGTGCGATCCGCCCGGCCGCGGGGCTCATCAGCGCCCGCCGCCAGTGCGACGGCGTGCCGGAGATGTAGGTGACCCCGAGGCGCCCGGCGCGTGCCAGGAAATCCGCCACGCTCTCGCCGGCACCCGACAACACCAGCGAGCCGCCGCCGATCACGCCGCGGAAGAATATCTGCATCCCGCCATAGCGGCGGATGTCATAAAACGTGCTCCAAACCGCCCGATCGGTCGGCGTGTCGCTGTCTGGCTGGATCGCCCCGATCAGGCTGGCCAGCGTGTGGACAACCAGCTTCGGCGCCCCGGTCGTGCCCGAGGTCAGCAGCACCCATTCGCTGTCGCGGCGCCGCACAGGCGCCGGATCCGCGGGTGCGATCACGGCACTGCCATGCACCAGCCGCACCCCGCGGGGCAGTGCGGCGCGATCGACGGCCCCGTCGGATACCACCGCATCGATGCCCGCAGCGTCGATCACATGCACCAGGTGCGCCGCGGTCACATCGGAAGGCGACACGACCAGCCGTCGCGCGATGCCATCGAGCTCGATCAGCGCGAGCGCCGAGGTCAGTTGATCCGTGGTCGCGACCAGCACCGCCGCGCCGGCCAGCGCTTCGCGCCTGCAGTCGAGACTCGACCCTCGGGCCAGCTCGCCCAGCGCGACGCTATCGCCGGCACCAAACAGCAGCCGCTCTGACAGGTTCGGACCGCGCGCGATCAGACCCCATAGCGACCCATCAGTCGGCGCTGTGCGCATGGGCGGCCGCCTCGTAGAACCGCACGAAATCGCCGAATGTCACCGGGAACGTCTCGTCGCCCGCGGTCTGGAACGGGTCAAACCCGAAGCCGTCTTCGAGCCGTGCCACGATGACGGCAAAACACAGCGAATCGAGCCCGGTCTCGAGCAACATCATCCCGTCGCCGAGGGCGGCGAGGGTCTTGCCTTGTTCGCCGGCGACCCGTTTGAATTCGGCAACAATGGTTTCTTTCACCAACATAATGCGATCATCCTTAATACTGTTGATACGTGACTCCGGCCTGGCGCAGGCATTCGCGGATGGTCGCCGCGGTCGCCGCGGCACCGCTCTCGACGAAACCAGAATGGGTTGTGCCGGTGACCCGGCGAACGTCGAGATTGCCAAGGAACCGCCGCCACACCTGTTCTGGCGAGCGCGGCTCTAAATTCGGTACTGCATCCGGCTGGATGAATATCACCTTGCCGTCGTAGCGGGCGGGGCGATAGGCCTCACCGGCCTTGTAGGTTGCCAGGTAGATGCGGCGCGAGGCCGCGCTCGTCCCTTCGATCAGGACCGGCAGCGAGGGCAGCGCCCTGACCCCGGCCGCCGCCAGATAGTCAAACAGGCTGCGCAGCCGGCGCAGCACTTCGCGCCGGGCGCCGGCGAGCGAATACCGGCGCAGCGCCCACAGCGCTCGCACCACCTGGCGGCCGAGAATTTCAACGTGGCAGCGCAGCGGCCAAACCCGACGTCCGGGATAGGTATCGATCAATATCACGAGCGGCACCGCGTGCCCGGCAGCCGTCAGCAGTTGCGCCATCTCCAGCGCAACCAGCCCCCCCGCGGAATAGCCCAGCAGCAGACAGGGGCCAACGGGCCGGATTGCGCGCATCGCGATGATGCCGTTTTCGGCCATGTCCCGGATCGATTCGCAGGGTTGCTCGCTGCCGTTGAGCCCGCGCGGCCTGATGGCATAGACCGGCATCGGCTCCGGCATTTTGTCTGCCAGCGGACCGAGCTGGAGGATGCTGCCCGCTGCACCGGGAATCATGAACAAGGGTACGCCGCCGTCGCCCGGCTTCATCTTGACCAACGCGCCAGCGTCGGGTGACGTCACGGCGGCACCCTGTGCGTGCAGCCATGACCGTGCGGCGCGAATGCTGCGGAACATGCGCGCCGACGCCAGCCCCGGCGGCAGCGAATCTGCCGGCCAGTGATCTTCTGGCCCCGGGATGCCACCGGGCGAGGCCTGGTCAACGGTCAGGTTCACCGCTTCCTCATCACTGCCGATCCGCCCTTGCCCGGCGCGCCCGGACCGGCGCGAGGCCTTGGATAATTTTTGGACCTTTAGATAATATTTTACACTCTGTCAACGTATAAAATTTGGGTCCATCGGCTGGCCAACGAATGGTCCTGCGCGGGTCCCGATGGATCTGGCCGGGTAGGGTAAGCCTCGGCCGCATGCTGGCCTGGCTGGATCTGGACGGACCCGATGGCAGCCATGACGGCGCCGTGCCGGTGCCTCGCGGCAGCCGATCCGGCCGCCCCACCATCATCGCCGCTCTATCTGTCGCCTTGATGCCTCGGCCGCATGGAAAATACACTTCCAAAGCATGCCCACCATCCCGCGCCTCTTCGTGCCGATGCCTCTCGCACCCGGCGTCACCATCGCCGGGACGGCGGCTCAGGCGCACTACCTCGGCACCGTCCTCCGCCGTCAACCGCCGGACCCCGTCCACCTGTTCAACGGCCGCGACGGCGAGTGGCACGCCCGCATCGCCACCTTGCATCGTGACCGCGTCACCCTGACGGTCGAGATCCAGCGCCGCCCCCAGCAGCCCGAGCCTGACCTCTGGCTCGTCTTCGCCATGCTGAAGCGGGATGCCACCGACCATGTTGTCGAGAAGGCCACCGAACTCGGGGTGTCGGCGCTGCACCCCGTTCTCACCGAGCGGACCAACGCCGCCCGCGTCAATCTCGATCGCCTCGCTGCGATCACCATCGAGGCTGCGGAGCAATGCGAGCGCCTGACCGTCCCGGTCATTCATGAACCCCGCCGCCTGCCGGATCTGCTGCACGACTGGCCCGCTGGCCGCCCGCTGTTCGCCGCCACCGAGCGCAGCCCCGCCGCCATTCCCCTGCGTCCCACGGCCGTTCCGGCCGCCCTTCTCGTCGGTCCCGAGGGCGGCTTCACCGTCACCGAGCTTGAAGCGCTGGTCCGGCATCCCTTTGTTACACCGGTAAGCCTCGGTCCCCGCATTTTGCGTGCCGAGACCGTTTGCGTCGCCGGGCTGGCCCTATTGCAGGCCTCTCTCTGCGGCTAAAACTCTGGTCACCACCCCGACACGTCCTGGGAAGCCGCATGTCCAATCCGGGAGAAGCAGACGCGACCCCGATCACCTCCATCCGCCAGCTCGCCGACCATATCGCGGCCGGCTGCAAGCCGCGCGGCGCCTGGAGGATCGGCACGGAGCATGAGAAATTCGGCTTTCGCCAGGATGATCTGGCCCCGCCGCCCTATGTCCCCGCGGACAACCAACCGGGTTCTATCCGCGACTTGCTCGCCGGGCTGCAACGCTACGGCGCCACCCCGATCGTCGACCACGGCAACACCATCGGCCTGAAGCAGGGGGGTGCGGCGATTTCGCTGGAGCCCGCCGGACAGCTCGAGCTCTCCGGCGCGCCGCTGGAGACGCTGCACCAGGTCAAGGCGGAGATGGCGGCACATTTCGACCAGGTTCGCGCGGTGAGTCGCGACCTGCGCATGGGCTTCGCGCCCCTCGGCTTTCATCCGCTCGCGAGCAAGGCCGAGATGCCATGGATGCCGAAAGGCCGCTACGCCATCATGCGGCGCTATATGCAGACGGTCGGCAGCCTCGGCCTCGACATGATGACGCGCACCTGTACCGTGCAGGTCAATCTCGACTATGCCTCGGAAGCGGACATGGTCCGCAAGCTCCGCGTCTCTCTCTTGCTGCAGCCTCTTGCGACCGCTCTGTTCGCCAATTCGCCCTTCACCGAGGGCCGGCCGAACGGCTTCCTCTCCTATCGGGCGCACGTCTGGACCGATACCGATAACGACCGCTCCGGCATCCCGGCAGTGATGTTCGAGGCGGGATTCGGCTTCGAGCGCTATGCGCAATGGCTGGTCGATAGCGTGCCGATGTACTTCGTCTATCGCGACGGCAACTATATCGACGTGGCTGGCCAGCGGTTCCGCGACTTCATCGATGGGCGGCTGCACAACCTGGCTGGCACCCGGGCCACCGTGGGCGATTTCGCCGACCATATGACAACGGTGTTCACCGACGTCCGGCTGAAGCAGTTCCTGGAAATGCGCGGCGCCGACGCAGGGCGCGAGGACATGATGCTGGCGCAGTCGGCGCTGTGGGTCGGACTGCTGTACGACGACGCGGCCCTGGCGGCAGCCGAGTCGCTGCTGCGCGGTGCCGGGTGGAAAGATGCCGTGACAATGCGTGAATTGGTCCCGCGACACGGCCTTGCAGTCGGGTTACCCTGGCGCGACGGCAGCCTGCGCGACCTCGCTCGTGAAATCGTGTCGATCGCAACGCTGGGTTTGCGCGGGCGTGCCCGGAGCGACGCCGAGGGCCGGGACGAATCGGTCTTTCTCGAACCTTTACAAGAACTTGCGGACGGCGCCCCGACTCAGGCGGAGCATTGGCTGGGCCGCTACAATGGCATCTGGGGCGGCGATGCGCGCAAAATTTTCGCCGAAGCCGCAATATGAAAGAATGACATAAGCCTTGGCGTGCTTATCCAATTTGCGATACAGTTGAGACGGTGTTGATGACGTGATGATGGCAGGTACCACAACAAGGCCTACGGGCCTCGCCGCCCAGCCCAGCCCCTCCGGTCAGGTGGTGCTCCGCCTGCGCCTGATCGGGCAGATGGAAGCCTGGACGATCACCAGTGAGAATGTGCTTCCCGCCGGCCGCAAGACGCGTGCCTTGCTGGCTGTGGTCGCGCTGTCCGCGCCACGGCCGGCGCTACGCGGTCGGCTCGCGGAACTGCTGTGGAGCCGTCGGCCGGAGGAGCAAGCGCGCGCCTCGTTGCGGCAGGAAATCCACCGGCTGCTGGAGACGCTGTCCCCCGCCGGCACGGAGATCATGCAGGTCACCCGCGACCATCTGTCGCTGAAGCCTGGCGTGGTCTGGGTCGACGTGGAAGAGGTGATGCGGGCCACCACTGACCAGCCGGCCTCGCTGTCATTGCTCGACGGTGACCTGCTCGAGGACCTGGAGGGCATCGATCCCACCTTTGACGCCTGGCTGACCACCGAGCGCGAGCGTTTGCGCGACCGCGCCCGCAACGTCGCCGAGGCGCTCCTGCGCGAATCGAGTGAGCCGGAGGCGGCCATCCCCGCCGCCCAGCGCCTGCTGCAGATCGACCGCGCACACGAAGGCGCCTGGCGGGCGCTGATGCGGGCGCATGTCGCGCGCGGCGAGCGCGGCATGGCAATCCAGGCCTATGATCGCTGCCGCGCCGTGCTGGCCGACTTGCTCGATGCCGCGCCATCGCAGGAAACCCAGAAGCTGCTGGCGGAAATTCGCGGCCCCTATGGCAGCCGCGTGCCGGTACGCGCGGCGCCGGCGCCCGTCCTCCCGCCGGTCGAGCCGGCCCCGCCGCCGCCCGCGGACGACCTCGTCGACGATGAGCCGGTTGCCGTACTCGAGCCGCGGCCGGAGAACCGCCCGTCGCGTGGCGGCGCTCATGTCGGCGTCATGCCGATGCAGTTCCCTGGTGCCACCGACGAGGACACCCATCTCGCGCCCGGGTTGGCAGAGGAGATCACCACCGCGCTGTCCCGCTTCCGCTGGATGTTCGTCGTCTCCTCCAGCTCGCTCACGCGGTTTGCCACCGAAACCCGCGACGAGAACGCGATCCGCCGCACCTTCGGCATCGACTTTCTGGTCGACGGCTCGATCCAGCGCGTCCGTAACCGGCTGCGCATCACGGTCCGGCTTCTCGACCTGCGGGCCAGCAACCAGGTGGTATGGGCCCGCCGGTTCGACCGCCAAAGCAACGATCTGCTGTCGCTGCAGGATGAGATCGCGGCCGAAGTGGTGGCCCAGATCGATCCCGAGATCCTGCTGATCGAGGCCAGGCGCAGTGCCGCGCGGCCGCCGGTGGATGCCACCGCCTACGATCTGGTGCTGCGTGCCATCCCGCTGATGTGGCGCATGGAGCGCGCCCCGTTCATGCAGGCCGGCAGCTACCTCGCGCGCGCGATCGAGGTCGAACCCGACTACGCCGCCGCGCATGCCTGGTATGCCTATTGGCACGTCTTCCTCGTCGGCCAGGGCTGGGCCGAAGATCCGGCCAAGGTCATGGCCGCCGGCGGGGCGCTGGCCGAGCGTGCCATCGTGCTCGATCCGTTCGACGCGCGCGCTTTGACCATCGCCGGCCATGTGCGCGCCTTCCTGCATCGCCGGCAACGCGAGGCACTCGCACTGCACGAACGCGCCCTGTCGCTCAACCCGAATCTGGCGATGGCCTGGGCACTCTCGGCCTGTGCTTACGCCTATCTGGGCGAGCCGGAGGAGGCGGAACGCCGCAACAACCGCTACAAGCGGCTCTCGCCGTTGGACCCGCACGCGTTCTTCTACGACACGTTTTTCCTCTATATCCACCTGCTGAAGCGGGATTTCGAATCGACGATCGCAGTCGGGCGCAGCGTCTGCGAGATGAATCCCTCATTCACCTCGAGCCACAAGCTTTACCTGGTCGCGCTCGGCCATACCGGCCGCATGCGGGAGGCAGCGGCGGTGCGCGAGCGTTTGCTGATGCTGGAGCCCGATTTCTCGGTGCAGCAATTCCTGGCATCGACGCCGCTGGTCCGCGAGGTCGACCGCGATTTGTTCGCCGAGGGCCTGCGGCTGGCAGGGTTGCGCGAGCATGCCTCGGACCTGGAAGAAACCGTCGTCGCGCCCTAGCCTGGTGGCACGTCGTAGCCTTCCCCGCGCTGCCGATGCCGCCTTGGCGCGATCACACGACGGGGCGCGATCACACGACGGGGTCGGCCGCTATTCGTCGGTTGACCGGCCGGCTTGCTCGGCGGCCCGCCGCTTGCGTGCCGCCGCGGCGTACTGGCCGCGCGGCCTCGCTTCCTGAACATGCGGCCGCACCACGGTGTCGTAATAGTCGTCCCAGTCCTCCGGGGTGAGTTGATGGAGGTGGGGCACCAGCTCGTAGTTGTTGAGGGTGTTCTCTTCGTACGAATGCCGCGGCAGCGGTTGGACCTGCAGCAGGGGAAAGTCGGCACGAAAATCGATCGGCACGTCGGTCTTGGTCAGCCGGATGTTGGTGATCAAGGGGCCGAACCAGCGGTCGGTTTCAATGATGCCTTCGAACGGCTCGTAGCCACCCGGGCGGGGGACATTCACCGGCGGACGCACCAGCAGGCTCCAGCCTGGGGCAGTGCGCGCGACCAGACCGGTCCAAAGCTGGAACAATCCCGGCTCCTGGAATGCCACCAGGAATGGCGGCGAATACTCCTGGATCTCCTTCGGGGCGACGGTGTCGAACTGGTCGCGGAAACCCGGGAACTGCACCGCCTTGAGCGGCATCCAATCGGCTGCGCCATCGAACGTCCACATGATGTCGTGGCCGTCCCACTGCAGGCTGAAGCTGATCGGCGGAAAGACGTAATAGCCGTAGCCGGACGCGCTCGCCGATGGTTCGCAGTAGCGGAATGCGCGCGTCGGCATCGAACCCGCGCCCGAGCGGTCGGCCCGTTGCGGCAGCCTGGCGGTCGGAATGAGACGGTGGAAAATCACCAGAGGCGACTTCCGGGGCGTCGATTGCTGCGGATCCGGACGGGATTCAACGGTGGTCGACACGGTTCGGTAATCCTGTACAGAAGAAACGACAAAACAGCGGTCGCCAGGCTGCCGGTTGCCTGGCGGTCGCAGTCTAGCAGGGATGACGCTGGAAGGTCTGCTGCGGAGATTTCAGCTCAGGCGGACCTTGCCGACGTCGGTGGTGCTGAGGCTGGGGGCGCAGCCGCCGAGACGAACCTTGCCGAGGTCCGTCGTGCTGAGGCTGGGGGCGCAGCCGCCGAGACGGACCTTGCCGAGGTCTGTGGTGCCGAGGCTGGGGGCGCAGCCGCCGAGACGAACCTTGCCGAGGTCGGTGGTGCCGAGGCTGGGGGCGCAACCGCCGAGACGGACCTTGCCGAGGTCACTGGTGCTGAGGCTCGGGGCGCAGCCGCCGAGGCGGACCTTGCCGAGGTCGGTGGTGCTGAGGCTGGGGGCGCAGCCGCCCAGGCGGACCTTGCCGAGGTCGGTGGTGCTCAGGCTGGGGGCGCAGCCGCCCAGACGAACCTTGCCGAGGTCTGTCGTGCCGAGGCTGGGGGCGCAGCCGCCCAGGCGGACCTTGCCGAGGTCGGTGGTGCTGAGGCTAGGGGCGCAGCCGCCCAGGCGGACCTTGCCGAGG
>DATJNA010000010.1:0-76723 GCA_035508435.1 Acetobacteraceae bacterium
CTGGATCACCCGCTTCAACGGCCGCGCGCCATAGGTGCTGTCGTAGCCTTCGCTCGCCAGCCATTCCAGCGCGCTGCGGTCCAGCTCCAGCCCGATCTTGCGGTCGGACAGCAGCCTGCGCAGGTGGTCCAACTGGATCTGTACAATCGCCGCCATGTCCGCGCGTTGCAGGCGACGGAACAGGATCATCTCGTCCAGCCGGTTCAGGAACTCCGGGCGGAAATGCGCCCGCACGATGCGCATCACCTGGCCCTGCACCATCGTGGTCGGCTCACCTTCCGGCTGCGCCGCCAGGATTTCCGAACCCAGGTTCGAGGTCAGCACGATGATCGTGTTCTTGAAGTCCACGGTGCGGCCCTGCCCGTCGGTCAGGCGGCCGTCGTCCAGCACCTGCAGCAGGATGTTGAAGACATCCTCGTGCGCCTTCTCCACTTCGTCGAACAGGATCACCTGGTACGGACGCCGGCGTACGGCCTCGGTCAGCACACCGCCTTCATCGTATCCCACATAACCCGGAGGCGCGCCGATCAGGCGGGACACGCTGTGCTTCTCCATGAACTCGCTCATGTCGATGCGCACCATCGCCCGCTCGTCATCGAACAGGAATTCGGCGAGTGCCTTGGTCAGCTCGGTCTTACCGACGCCGGTCGGGCCCAAGAACAGGAATGAACCGATCGGCCGGTTAGGGTCTTGCAAGCCGGCGCGCGCACGGCGCACCGCGTTGGCGACCGCACGCAGCGCCTCGTCCTGGCCGATGACACGCTTGTGCAGCTCGTCTTCCATGCGCAGCAGCTTGGCACGTTCGCCTTCCAGCATCTTGTCCACCGGGATGCCGGTCCAGCGCGACACCACATGGGCGATGCCTTCCTCGGTGACCGCCTCGTTCACCAGCTTGCCGTCGGACGCCTGCGCCAGCTTCTTTTCAATATCCGGGATCACGCCGTAGAGCAGCTCCGACGCCTTCGCCAGGTCGCCGCGGCGCTGTGCCACTTCGACTTCACTGCGTGCCTGGTCCAACCGCTCCTTCAACTTCTGCCGATCGCTGACTTGCTCCTTCTCGGCCTGCCAGGCAGCGGCCATCGCGTTGGACTTGTCCTCGAGCTCCGCCAATTCCTTTTCCAGGCGCTGCAGGCGCTCGCGCGACGCCGCATCGTCTTCCTTGCGCAGCGCCTCGCGCTCAATCTTCAACTGGATGACGCGGCGATCGAGTTCGTCCAGCTCCTCGGGCTTCGAATCTACCTGCATTCGCAGACGGCTCGACGCCTCGTCCACCAGGTCGATCGCCTTATCGGGCAGGAAGCGATCGGTGATGTAGCGGTTCGACAGGGTCGCCGCCGCCACCAGCGCGCCGTCGGTGATGCGCACGCCGTGGTGGGCCTCATACTTCTCCTTGATGCCGCGCAGGATCGAGATGGTGTCCTCGACCGAGGGCTCGCCCACGAACACCGGCTGGAAGCGGCGCGCCAGGGCCGCGTCTTTCTCCACATGCTTGCGGTACTCGTCGAGTGTCGTCGCACCAATGCAGTGCAGTGTGCCGCGCGCCAGTTCCGGCTTGATCAGGTTGGAGGCGTCCATCGCGCCATCCGCCCTTCCGGCACCAACCAGCGTGTGCATCTCGTCGATGAACAACACGACCTCGCCCTGGGCCGATTCGATCTCCTTCAGCACGGCCTTCAGGCGTTCCTCGAACTCGCCGCGGTATTTCGCGCCGGCGACCATGGCGCCCAGGTCCAGCGCCAGCAGGCGCTTGTTCTTCAGCGCCTCCGGCACGTCGCCGTTGACCATGCGGATCGCCAGGCCCTCGACGATCGCGGTCTTGCCTACGCCCGGCTCACCGATCAGCACCGGGTTGTTCTTGGTGCGGCGGGCGAGCACCTGGATGGTGCGGCGGATTTCCTCATCGCGTCCGATCACCGGATCCAGCTTGCCCTCGCGGGCCAGCGCGGTGATGTCGCGGGCGTATTTCTTCAGCGCCTCGAAGGTCGCCTCGGCGCTCGCCGAATCGACCTTGCGGCCCTTGCGGACGTCGCTGACCGCCTTCTCCAGCGCCTGCACCGTGGCACCGGCCGTGCGCAATGCGCGGGCCGCCGGGGTGTTGGAGTCGGCGATCGCGACGAGCAGTCGGTCTTGCGCCACATAGCTATCGCCGGCCTTGGTCGCGGTTTGCTCCGCCGCATCCAGGATGCGCACCAACTCGGGGGTGATCTGCGGCTGCCCTGCGCCGGAGCCCTGCACCTTCGGCAGCCGTGCAAGCTCGGCATTCACCCCGGCGGTGGCCTGTTTCGGATCGCCACCCGCGGTGCGAATCAGGCCGGCCGCGGCGCCTTCCTCGTCATCCAGCAGCGCCTTGAGCAAATGCTCCGGCGTGATCCGCTGGTGGAAGTCGCGAATGGCAATGGTCTGCGCGGCCTGCAGGAATCCCCGGGCACGCTCGGTGAATTTCTCTATATCCATCTCTCTGTCCCTATGCGTAGGCGACTGCCTCAGTCCTCCGCCCCTCTCGTAGGCAACGGAAACGTGAGCCTTTGGCAATCCAGGTGGGGCGTAGCAGACTGCGGCTCAAGGGGGATCGCGCCATGCGGATTGAATACCTGTATCGCTACCCGGTGAAGGGGCTGACCGCCGAGGCTCTGGAATGGACCGAAGTGGAGGCCGGCGGCTGCATCCCCTGGGACCGCGCCTTCGCATTGGCGCAGGGCGATTCGGGCTTCGACCCCGCGGCGCCGGCGTGGCGGCAAAAGGCCAATTTCATGTGCCTGATGAAGAATGCCCGCATCGCATCCCTGTTCTCGTTCTTCGACCCGCGCTCCGGCATGCTGGCGATCCGCGCCCCGGACGGGTCGGCGGTGGTGGAGAACGCCCTGACTGATGCCGGCCGCGACCGGATTGCCGCCTTCCTGATCGACTATCTCGGCGACGATGCGCGTGGCACGCCGCGATTCCACCATGTGGCAGGCCATAGCTTCTGCGACCAACGGAGCAAGGTGGTCAGCCTGATCAATCTCGCCAGCCTGCGCGACTACGAGGCGCGTGTCGGCGCCCGTCGTCACCGCCGGCGGTTCCGGGCAAATGTCTGGTTCTCCGGCGCCTCCCCGTGGAGCGAGCGCGACTGGGTCGGTCAGACCATCCAGCTCGGGGGCGCGGTGTTGCGCGTGACCAAAGGCATCACCCGCTGCCCCGCCACCGAGGTGAACCCAATCACCGCCGAACGCGACGCCGTCCCGGTGGAGGAGCTCCGCTCGCTTTACGGCCATATCGAGTTGGGCGTGCATGCCGAGGTCGTGGAGGGCGGCCGCTTTGCCATCGGGGATGCCATCGAAGTGCTGCCGGAGTAGGGTATGATTGCGAGGCGCGATGGCGCCGAAGCAGCCTTGGTCGGGCAGGGGCACGGACGTTCGCGCGCCGCGTAACCCGGGTTGCTTCGGCGCTGCGTGTCGCAATGGCAGGGCGTCTACAGCGCGCTGCACGATGACACGTGGTCGACGACCCGTCGACTACGCCTTCTGCAAATTCCAGAACAGCGCATATGCCGGCAGCACACCAGTGATGGTGTTCTGATAGGTCCAGGTCGGCAGGATCTGCCCCAGCGGGATATAGGGAACTTCCTCGAACACTTGCCGCTGAATGTCCGCCGCGATCCGCTTCTGTGTTGCCAGATCGGCCGCCTCCAACCAGCCATCGCGCAGCTCTTCCAGCTTCGGGCTGGTCGGCCAGCCACGTGCCGCCGCCTTGCCGTTGCCGCGAATCCAGACATGCACGGCAGGATCGAACTGATCGAGGCCCGACCAATAGGTGTAGAACGCACTCCAGCCGCCTTGCTCCACCGGGTCTATCTTGCCCAGGCTTTGCAGCATGCTGCCCCAATCGGTGTAGCGCGCCTCCACATTGAGGCCGGCCTTGTGCATCATGTCGACGCCGACATCGGCCAGGGCCCGTAGATTCGGAAAATCCGATGGCACCGGCACCGCCACCTTCTCGCCCTTGTAGCCCGACGCGGCCACCGCCCGCTTCACCGCCGCCATGTCGCGCCGGCCGGTCAATACCGACATTCCGGCATCGCTTGCCATCGGTGATTGCGGACAGAACACGCCGACGCCGGCCCGCCAGTTCTGCTCGTCGGTGCCAGCGGCGGCGATCATGAATTCCTTCTGGTCCACCGCCCCCAGCAGTGCGCGTCGCAACGCGACATTGTCGAACGGCGGCTGCAGGCAATTGAACCGCAGCCCGCCCAAAAATCCCAACGGGTTTGGCGGCGGCACCGTCAAATTCTTCGCCCGTCGCAGCAGCGGCAACAGATCGAAGGTCGGCGCCTCCCACCAATCCTGCTCACCCGTCTGCATGGCGCCCGCCGCCGTGGTGGGATCAGGCAGCACGTGCCACTCCACCCGATCGACGTGCACGATCTTCGGCCCGGCGATGAAGCTGGGCGTGCCGCCGGCGCGCGGCACATACGCGGCATTGCGTTCATACACCACCAACGAGCCGGACACGCGTTCCTTGGCAATGTAGCGGAACGGGCCGCTGCCGATCATCTCCGTGACCTGCCGGAACGGATCGGTCTTCGCCAGACGTTCCGGCATCATGACGCAGACATTGGACCCGGCCTTGCCCAGTGCCGCCAGCAACAGTGGGAACGGTCGCTTCAGGCGAATGCGGATGGTGCGATCGTCGGGTGCATCCAGCGCGTCGGCAGCCGCGATGAGCGACTGGCCGAAGCTGTCGCGAGCGCCCCAACGGCGGATGCTGGCAACGCAGTCGCGCGCCAGCACTTTCTCCCCGTCATGCCAGGCAAGGCCGTCGCGCAACGAAATCAGCCACGTTTTCCCACCGTCCTGCACGCTGTGCCCGGCCGCCATTTGTGGCTGCGGCTGATAGCTGGCATCCAACCCATACAGCGTATCGAACACCATCATGCCGTGGTTGCGCACGACATAGGCCTGCGACCAGATGGGATCGAGCACCGAAAGATCGGATTGCGGGATGAATTTCACCACGCGGCCCGCTTGCGCGCGCACGATCGCAGGCGCGGCGAGCAATGCGGCCGAGGTGGCAAGCACGCGGCGCCGAGGCAGCGCCGCGGCTATTGGCGGGACGATGCAAGACACAGCGACCTCGAGATCTGGCTCTTGCAGGTTGCGCTGCGTTCAGCGGTCATGCAACGGCGGAGGACTGTGATGCCCGTCAACCCGCGACCGAATGGAATGCGACTAACGATGGCGTGGCGCTTTCTTGCGATATGCAGAGCGATGCCGCACTCTGCCACACCGCGCGCATCGTTTTGATGCCCGTCGCACTGACCGGGAGGCGCCATGTTCCACCGCTTTCGCATCGGCACGATGGATGCCGCGATCGTATCGGACGGCCCCCTGGTGCTGCCGAGCGCCGCGCGTATCTTCACCGGGCCGGACGAGGCAAAGCTGGACGCAGCGCTCGCCGCCGCCGGCCAGGGGACCGACAAGGTGCGGGTGGAGCAAAATTGCCTGCTGCTGGAAACCGCCGGCAAGCGCGTACTGTTCGACAACGGCATGGGTTCCTCCAGATTGTTCGGGCCCGACAGCGGACAATTGCTCGACAGCCTGGCAGAAGCCGGTGTCGATCCGGCCAGCATCGACGCGCTGGTACTGACGCACGCGCACTCCGACCATTGCTGGGGCACGATGCGCGATGACGGTGTGCCGAACTACCCCAACGCGACGATCTGCATGGCAAAGGATGAACTGGCGTTCTGGGAATCCAACCCGCCAGGCGAGCGCCGCGAACGCAGCCTTGCTGGCGTGCGCAAGCATCTGCTGCCGCTGCGTGACCGTATCGTGCTGATCCGCGACGGGCAGGAGTTTCTGCCCGGCATCCAGGCCTGGGCCACGCCCGGCCACACACCCGGACACATGGCGTATCTGTTCTCCGGCGGCTGGTGCCTCACCGGCGATGTCGCGTTCCACGACCCGTTGTCCTTCACCTTCCCCGACGCCGTCAGCGCCTTTGACACGGATCCGGCGGCGGCGATCGAGACGCGGCGCGGATTGCTGTCGCGCATGGCGGACGAAAACCTGTCGGTGATCGGCTACCACTATCCCTGGCCAGGTCTCGGCAATGTGGAGCGCGTGGGCGGGACGTTCCGCTTTGTTGCCGCCGAATGACGGCCGCGTGACGGACAATCGCGCCTCACCAAGGCCGCGGGCGCACGTCCTGTCCGGCGTTGAGACAGTCGGAGCAATTGCGCCCGCAGCGACACAGCAAACCGTACGGATCGCATAAGGAGGCGCACGATGGCCGCCCTGCCGCTGACGTTGACGATGGCCGACTATGCCCGCGTGATGCCGCTTGCGACGGGCCAGGTGAAGCCGGACGGCATCGACCTGACGCTGGTGCTGGGCCGCGACGGCTCATGGCCTGGCCGGGCAGAGCTGCTGCGTCGCGCGCTGAATGATCCGACGGTGCAGGGCGGCGAATCGTCGATGGCGGGACATCTGCGCCGCATCGCTCAGGGCGACCGTAGCCTCGTGGCGATACCGGTGTTCCCGCTGCGCAATTTCACCGCACGCGATCTGTATGTGCGCAAGGACGGCGCGGTGAGCACTGCGGCAGATCTGCATGGCCGACGCATTGGCATGTATGATTGGGTGGCCAGCGGTGCCATTTGGTACCGGCATTTTTTGCGTTTTGTCGGCGTCCAGCCAGAGCAAGTGGAGTGGTGGATCGGCAGTGTCGACGAGCCGGGAATCACCAGCCATGTCTACCGCCTGCCCGAGGGCGTGCATGCGGCCCCCGACGGCAGGCCGCTCTCCGAGATGCTGATCGATGGCGAGCTGGACGCGATCTACAGCCCGCCGCGACCGCGCCGCTATCATCCCATGGATGGGCCGATCGTCCGCTTGTTCCCCGATATCCGCACGATAGAGCGCGACTATTTCCGCCAGACCGGCATGTTTCCACCACAGCATCTGGTGGTGCTGCGGCGCCGGGTGTGGGACGCGAACAAGTGGATGGCGCGCAGCCTGACGGATGCATTCGTTGCGTGCAACGACATGTTCGGCAAGGCGCAGCGTTCATTCCCTTATGCCTCGCCCTGGCTCGACGCCGAGCTGGAGGAGACCGAGGCGCTGATGGGTGCCGATTTCCACCCGTACGGATTCGAGGCTAACCGGCGCACGATCGAAGTCTTCAACGAGGAGGCGTATGTGTTGGGGATCAGCAACCGTCGCGTGTCTCCAGAGGAGTATTTCGCCGAGTTCCTCGAGAGCTGAGGCGTTGGTGCCCGGCCTCGCGTCGCGGCACCGCGTGGCGGTGCCGCAATGGCTGCACGATGCGGTGTCGATGCTCATCTACAACACAGTGGCATGGCCTGGGTACCGGGAACGGGCTCGACGTTCGCTTCTGCCCGATCGGCAGCGCTCAAGGTCATCCGCTGGATGCGCGTCAGGTCAGCGCACCAACGATCGGCTACCGGATCGAGGCGTGGTTGCCAGGTTCAGAATATTCCCTCCAGCCAGCCCCGCTTCCGCGGCTGGATGATCGGCGTGTCGCCGGTCTCCGGGCTTTCGCCCAGCGCAGCATCCTCACGCAAGCGCTGCGCCTCCTTCTGGGGATCGACCACGATCCCCTTCGGGGACGACCGCCGCCAGAACAATAATTGATCCACGAAGCCGTTGTTGGCCTGGTCCAAGCGGGCATCGGCATCGACCTGGGCACGGATCGAATTGGTGACGGGCGGGCCAGCCTGCTGCACCAGCGCTTCCTGGCCGGCGCTCGGAGAATTGGGTGTCGTCGCCAATTCTGTCTGCGGCACCAGTGCGCCTTCCGCCTGACGCTGTTCGGACTCCTCCATCGGGCGTGGCGCCCCGGGCCGCGGCGGGCGCAGCGAGAAATCGGGCGGCATCGAGAGCGGCGCGCGCGTCGTCACCATGAACTCATCCGGCGCGTCGCGTGTGAAGCCGAACGTGCGCGACAGGGCGTCACTGTCACCGCATGCCGCCAGAAGCAGGGCACAGCCGGCAAGCGCCGAGAGGGCAACCAATTGCCCGCGAATTCGTGAAGTCTCCATGACGCGATTCCTACATGTGGATGGGGATGCGTCGCAAGGGGTCCTGTCGTGGATGGGGATGCGTCGCAAGGGGTTTCGTCGTGGCTGAGATGTGTCGCAAGGGGTTCTGTCGCAGCGAATGGCGATGTGTCCCAATGGGCGCCGTCGCAGCGGATGGGGCTGTGTCGCACGGGGTTGCTCGCTGCCACGCGCGGGACCCTCAGGTGGCGGCATCCAGGCGATACAGCACGTGGCGGCGCACCGGGCTGTCCAGCGGCCCCAGCGGGTGACCGAATGCCACGTCCCGGCGCATCCATCCCCCAGACGCTCCATCACGCGTTGCGACGGTAGATTTTGCCGAGCGGTCAGCGCGACAATCCGTCGCAGGCTGGCACGACGGAAGCCGTCCTCGATCACGGCGCGAGCCGCTTCGGTGGCGTATCCCCGGCCCCAGTAGCGGCTGTTGAATCGCCAGACGGCCGCCACGGCCGGCGTGAAGGTGGCTTCGAAGCGGACATGCGCCAGGCCTGCGCCTCCGATCAGCGGCGCCACGCCGGGAGCCTCCACCGCCAATATGCCGAACCCATGTTGGTGAAGATGCGCCATGGCGCGCGTAACCCAGGCATCGCTTTGCTCGCGTGTCAGCGCGCCGTCGAGGAAGCGCATCACTTGCCGATCCGCGTTCCGCGCCGCGAACGGCGCCAGGTCGCTGTCCCGCCAGGGACGGAGGATGAGGCGTTCGGTGCGGATCACCGGGACGCGGATCAGCGCTGTCGGATCGCGTCCGCCATGCGGTGAACAATCTGTTGCAGGATCGGCGCAGGGGTCGCGAAGTTCAGGCGGGCGAAATTGACGTAGCGCGCGCCAAACGTTTCGCCGAAGTTCAGGCCGACGCGGGCCCGGTCCAGGAAGAACTGACCGGCGGGACAGCCAAATTCCAACCCGGAACAATCGAGCCAGGCGAGATAGGTCGCCTCCGGCACGCGCAGGGTCACGCCGGGCAATTCAGTGGCCAGCGTCTTCGCCAGCCAGTCCCGATTGGCCTGCAATTGCACCATGACCTCGTCGAGCCAGGGCTGCCCGTCGTCCCACGCCGCCACCGTGGCATCGACGCCGGTGACACCGGGAGACCCCAGCAGCCGGGAGGGAATGCGCGCGAAGAACCGCTGCTTCAGGTCGGCGGTGCCGAAATACATCACGGCGCAGCGCAGCGCGGGAATGTTGAAGCTCTTCGTGGCGGAGGTGATCGTGATGGTGCGCGCCGCGATCTCCGGCGACAGCGATGCGAGCGGGATGTGCGTGACGCCGGGATAGACGATGTCG
This sequence comes from Acetobacteraceae bacterium, assembly GCA_035508435.1. Lineage (GTDB taxonomy): Bacteria > Pseudomonadota > Alphaproteobacteria > Acetobacterales > Acetobacteraceae > JASHVB01. The sequence goes on from DATJNA010000010.1 coordinate 9,344, forward strand.
GCGTGGATCTCGTCCGACACCACGACAAGATCATGCCTGACCGCGAACGCCGCCACCTGCTCCAGTTCGGCGCGGGTATAGGCGCGGCCGGTCGGGTTTTGCGGATGGCAGAAGATCAGCACGCGCGCGCGCGGATCAGGTGCGGCCTCGTACGATTCGAGGTCCAGCACCCAGCGCGTGCCATTGTCGCGCATGTGGTTGTCAAGCAAGCGACGGCCGGTGTCGTTGATCGCGGCCATGAATGGCGGGTACGACGGGAGTTGCAGCACGACGGCGTCGCCCGGCTTGCTGAACGCCATGACCGAGGAGAAGCTGGCCTGCACGAGGTCGCCCACCGATACGACGTTGGCGGGATCGGTCTGCCAGTCGAAACGGTGCCGCATACGGCGGCTGAAGGCGGCCGCGAGCACACCATCACGCGCCGCGTAGCCGTACTCCTGATTGGCGGCGAGCCGGTCGAGTGCAGCGGAAATGGCGGGCGAGACGCCGAAATCCATGTCGGCGACCCAGGCGGGCAGCACGTCGTCGGCGAACTTGTGCCACTTGTTGGTGCGGCGCGCGCGCAGGAAGTCGATGTCGAAATCGGTGGCTTTGCCGGCCATGCTGTGAGTCTCCGGGGGATCGGTCGGCGGCGCGGGGATGGGCGCCGGGCAACCCCCATAGCACCGGACGGCTGGTCGGGCGAGACGGCCTCAGTTCGAGACGACCGGAGTTCCACGGCCCGAAGTTCCAGACGGCCGGAGTTCCAGACGGCCGGAGTTCCATACGGCCGGAGTTTCAGACGGGCGGAGTTGCAGACGGGCGGAGTTTCAGACGGGCGGAGTTTCAGACGGGCGGAGTTCCGCGGCCAGAAGTGCCGCCGCCAGATCAAGCGGTTCGGGCTTGGCAGTTGACGTGCCCGGTCGCAGGCAGGCAACTCACCGGTTAGCAATGCAAACGCCAGGCCAGGCTACGATCCATTATTGCCGCTCAAGATGGAAGTTCACGGGCTCGGCGTGGAACCAGCAGCAACGAACAACGGATACTCTCTGGATCCCCCGTTAGGCAATTCCGCTTGACAGGACCATCGTTCTCGCACGCGGGAAGGGTGCCTTGCCGCGGATCATGCATCTGCTCTCCTGCCCGGGCTGATTGCCCAGGCGCAGGCAAGAACCGCGAGCACAATCAGGCCAGGGATGCAAGCGAGCCAGGTGCCGATTGCCGCCAGTGCCCCCGTGCCGGCCCAGCCCATCGACGACATCGCTTCGGCAAAAGTGGCAATGCGCGATGAGGTCTGGCGGCGCCGGAATTGGCTCCGCCGCGCCTGCGTCCTGAACCAGAATTGGATCGCCGTCGACGATCCGGCCGCAATGGCGATCCCAACAAGCGCGACAAGCGCGGGGAACGGCGCCACGGCGGCAAGCACGACGACAAACGGAGCGAATACCAAGGCGATGCCATAGAGCACTGCCTCGGTCTTGGCACGCAGAACGCCGAAGGCGGCTACCGGCGCCGAGGCGACAAGGTCGGGCGCGTCTTCTCCGGATACTGCCAGCCAGGCCAGGCCTCCCGCCAATTGTCCGGCGGCAACGATCAGCACCGGCACCAGCAGCGCGAGTATGCCGCCGCTGGCATGGAACCCGCGCCACAGCAGGTACGCGGCCGGCAGCAGGTAAAGCAATTGCATCAACGTCTGCGAGATCAGCCACGGATCGCGCAGCAGCAGGATCCACTCCTTGCGGCGCAACGCTTGCGCTGGCGAACTGCCAAACCGCGCCCGCCACCGCCCCTGTCGGGCCTTGCCGGACGAGACGGCGGCGGCGGCAGCCAGCGCGAATTGACCGAACCGCGGCGCGCAGAGGCGGGTCGCGGCGGCGAGGACAAGGATGCTGGCGCCAAGCACCGCGGCGACCGCCGCCGGGTTGCCCAGAACCGCATGGGCCGGCAACCAGACAGCGCTGCCGGACGCGGGCGCAAGCCCGACCAGCGCCGGCCATCGCAGGACGGCCAGCCGCGACACCGTTCCGACCGAGGTGATGGCGGCGAATTGCATGCCGATGGCGAACGCCGCGCCGATCACCGCCGCTGCGATCTGAGCGATCGTACGCGTACGCCTGGGACCGAGCGTGTGGAACATCGCGACGGTCAGCACGACCGAAACCGCGACCGCATCCATCGCCAGCGCAAGCGTGACGACGTAGGCGCCAAGCCAGCGTGTTCCGCCGCGCCAGACCAGCACGTCGATGAACGGCACGGCCAGCACCAGTGCCATCAGCAGCAGCGTAACGACGATCGCCAGGATGCGCACAGCGAACAGCCGTGACGCTGTCGCGGGTGAGGTCAGGATCAGCTCGAGATCGCCGCGTGCGTAGAATGCCCGCGTCACCGATTCCATTGCCTGAGACAACATCATCGACCACGCCGCTATCACAACGCCGGTGATGACGAGCAAGGCATGCTTGCCGGCAATGCCGGAGATGGGCGGGGAGGAACGCAGTATCAGCAGGGCAAGACCGTGCGCGCAGAGCGCGAATACTACGAAGCCCACAATCAAGGTGCTGGTGCGTCGACGATGCCCGGCGGTCATCAACGACAGCCAGTCGCGCCATGCCAGCCGCGTTTCATGCTGCGCGAACCAACCGATGCTGCCAGGCCGGATCATTCCGCGGCAGTGCCTTGCGCGACGAGAGCGAGGAATGTGTCTTCCAGGCTGGCATGCCCGGAACCCGCCTGGCAGCGCAACTCATCCAACGTGCCCTCGGCGATGAGCATGCCGCCGGCCATGACCCCGATGCGATCGGCCATTCGCTCGGCCACATCCAGAATGTGGGTCGTCATGATCACAGAGCATCCGGCGCTGACGCGCTCACGCAGCACCTGCTTGACGAGACGGGCCGAGCCGGCATCGAGGCCGGTCAAAGGTTCGTCAAGAAGGATCAGCTTCGGGTCGTGCACCAGCGCCCCGGCCAGCGCGACCTTTTGCCGCATGCCCTTGGACAATCTCTCGCAGCGCTCTTGGGCGTGTGGCTCCAGTGCGAACGAACTGAGAAGGCCTTGCGCGCGCTTTGCTGCGAGAGCGCCGTCGATCGTCCAGAGACCCGCGACGAAAGCGAGGTACTCCATCGGCGTCAGCTTGTCGTAGATCATCGGTTCATCCGAGACCCAGGCCATGATCCGTCTGGCACGAATGGGATCGGCCAGCGCATCGATGCCACAGACCGTGATCGACCCGTGATCCGGATGGAGCAAGCCGCTGACCATGCGCATCGTGGTCGTCTTGCCGGCGCCGTTGGGACCGAGCAATGCATAGAACTGGCCAGCCGGCACGCTCAGATCCAACCCGTCCACCGCCGGCCGCTCAAAGCGCTTGGCGAGGCCACGAATGTGTAGTGCAACCGGCGGGGAAGCTTGTTTCGCCCCGCAGTCTGCGGGATCGCCGCAAGGCGATTGCCCGGCCAGGCGTTGCGGCGTCATATCGCTGTCACAAGCGTTGCTCCCGCCGCGTGTCGTGCCGGCCGCTATGAGATCCCTGGCGCGACGGAACGGCATCAGCACTCTATCGGAGAGGCGCTGCGGGTAGTGTGAGAAGCGGGGAACAGTGGCACCGATGAACATGTCGGCCAGCATAGCCCCACGCTGGTTACAGCCGACGTACATGGTAGCGACGGGCAGGCGCGGAAGGTCTCGAACATGTCCTTGCTCGCGTGCATTCTCGCCAGCACATTTTCGGCGGCGACACGGTGACGACGACCGCATGGATTGCAACGACAATGCGCTGCGTCGCGGAGACTGCGCTCCGCCGCAACGATCCTGGTCGGAGCCTGCGCGATCCCTTCAGCTCAAGGCGGCATATTCGATCGGTGATGCCGATCGCTACTCCGCGAACCCCTGATCCCACGGCTCGGGCACCATCGCATAGCCGTCCCCATGCTTCACCACGTGCGCAAAGCCGGGGAAATGCACGTGCATTCCGGCGATCAAATGCCGGTCGGTCGCCACCTGGTCGAAAATCCGCTTGCGCGTGGACGCCGCGGCATGCGGGTCGGTGTCGAACTCGATCGTCACGTCCGGCCGCGGCACCTGGATCTCCGGCACATGCACGATATCGCCCCAAATCAGCAGCGACTCCTTGCCCGACGAAATCATGTAGCCGCTATGCCCCGGCGTGTGCCCATACAGCGGCACGGAGCGCACGCCCGGAAACACCTCCACGCTGCCGCTGAACCTGTGCATCACGTTGTGATACGCGGCGATTTGCTCCCGCGCGCACTGGAAATAGAGCTTCTTCGCCCGCTCGCTGGCGCGCGCCATCGCCGCATCGTCGTGCCAGTGGCGCGGCTCATTCTCATGCACCACCAGTTCGGCATTGGGGAACAATTTCGCGCCCGTGTCCGGATCGGTCAGCCCGGCCGAGTGGTCCGGATGCATGTGCGTCAGGATCACGCGTTCGATCGCGGCGGCCTCGACGCCCGCCGCTGTCAAATTCTGCTGCAGCTTGCCCGCAGTCGGCAACAGATAGTTGCCCGAGCCGGTCTCGATCAGCGCCAGGCGCCCGCCGGAATAAACCAGATAGCAGTTGACCGAGGTGCGTCGTCCCGGACGAAACGCGTCGCTCAACATGCGGCCCGCCTCGTCGGGCGCGATGTTCTGTAGCACCTCCAGGGTGCCATCCAGGTAGCCATCGGACAGCGCGGTTACCACGATGTCGCCGATACGACGGTGATACACGCCGGGTATCTGCCGGGACGGAGGCTGAGGCATGGACTCTCTCCTGAACGTTCTGACATCGCCGGTGACCGCGACAATCGATCGCATCGCTGCCACGTGTTGGGTCACATGATGGGCCAGACGAGGCGACAGGCAAGCCAGGTGTCAGCGTTCGGGCATCCATCGCAGCGCCACCGCGCCCGCGGCACAGAGCAATGCGGCTGCGACAAAGGCCGCCTGGACCGACCAGGCCAGCAATGCACCGCCCAGCGCCAATCCAATCGGCGCACCGGACAGATTGAGGCTGATCGACACGGCCATGACTCGGCCCAGCCAAGCTGGATCGGTCCGGTGCTGGCGCAGCGTCAGTACGCTCACATCGACTGGCCCGGCCAGCACGCCAATCAGCATCAGGCCGATCGCCATGCCCACCAGGCCGAACTGCACGCTGACCGGCCAGATCGAAACGCCTGTTGCCCACATGCCGCAGATCATCAGAAAGCGCTCACGGCCGGGTGCAGCATAATGGCCGATCAACAGTGCGCCCATCGCCGCGGCCGCACCCGAGGCTGCCCAAAGCGCGCCGACCAAAAGGTCCCCGTGCGCCCCGCCGCCACTGGCGCGGAGGACGAACACCGGCACTGCCACCAGCAGGATGCCCCAACTCATGTTGTAAGCGGCATAGCCGAGGGCGAGCGGACGCAGCGATGGATGCCGTACGACGTAGGCGACGCCCGCGGCGGCATCACCGAGCAAGCCGCCGCGCCATATGCGCAATGTTCGTAGCGGTTGGCGGCGCAGCGCCGACAGCATACTTGCGCAGGCCTCGACATAGCACGCGGCGATCGTCAGCAGGGCCGGCACCGCGCCGGCAAGTCCGACCAATGCGCCCGCGAGCGCTGGACCGCAGACGTCCACCACGGCGTGAATGGTCGTGTCGAGTGCGTTGGCCCTGTTGCGAGCCGCCTGCGGCACGAGGCTGGGCAGCAGCGTTCGCATGCCCGCGACCGAGAGCGGATTGGTCAACGAATACAGCGCTGCCAGGAGCAATACCGTCGCGCCATTGTCGCGCCCGGTGGCCACGAGCGTGGCGAGGACAAGAATGCAGCAGGCACTGACAACCATGTCGGCGGCGATGCCCCACGCCGGGCCCGCGCGGTCCAGCAGGGCGCCGGCAAGTGGGCTGACCAGGAGGCCCGGCGCCAGGGTGGCGAAGCCCACCCACCCGGCCAGCAACGGCGAATGAAAGCGTTGCAGCACATATAGTACCAGGACCAGCCCAAGCATCCGCTCTGCCACGCGCGCGAGCAAGGCAGCGAGCAACAGGCGACGCAGGTGGTCGATCCGAAGCAGGGCGCTATAGGAGAGAGAGATGGCGCCGGGCTCGGATGCAACCGCGGTGTGGCTCGGGCGGTTACGAATCGGCCACATCAGGGACCGCCCGCCATGGATGACATCCGCACGAACGACGCCGCCAGCCAGACCGAGCGCAAGCCCGCCCAAGCGCCGGACACCGGCAACGGTGCCGCACCACCGCGCCGAAGGGTCGGACCGGAGAGCGAAGTTCGCGGCGGGCCGGAGGTGAATACGAGACCTCTTCCACCAAAGCCGGCGGCAAACACAAAGCCTCTCCCACCAACGGCGGGAGAGGCTTGAGAGTTAGGCGTTGGGGTGGCTCCGGCGAAAGTCCCCGGGACCAATCCCGGCAGTCAGTTGCTGTTGCGGTTGCCCAGAAGCTGCAGCAGCAGCATGAACAGGTTGATGAAGTTCAGGTAGAGGCTCAGCGCGTCATAGACCGCGCGCTTGGCCGCCAGCGCGGTCCCTTCGGCATAGGCGAACTGCGTATAGTTCGCCTTGATCCGCTGGGTGTCGTACGCCGTCAGCCCGGTGAACACCACCACGCCGATGATGCTGATGGCGAACTGCAGCGCGCTGCTGTGCAGGAAGATGTTGACCAGCCCGGCGATGATGATGCCGACCAGCCCCATCAGCAGGAAGCTGCCGAACCGGCTCAGGTCCGCCTTGGTCGTGTAGCCGTAGATGCTCATCGCCGCGAAGGTCGCCGCGGTGATGAAGAACACCCGCACGATCGACTCAGCGGTGTAGATCAGGAAGATGTTGGTCAGGCTGCAGCCCATGGCGGCGCAGAACAGCCAGAACAGCGCCTGGGCCGCGGTGGTGGAAAGCTTGTTCACTCCCAGGCTCAGCACCAGTACGAACGCCAGCGGGGCGAAGATGGAGATCATTGCCAGCGGCGAGGCGTGCCGCACCATCGTGCCGAACGGTGTCTGCACCACCGGGTAGAAAGCATCGATCAGACCGGTGTGGGCAATCAGATAGGAGATGATGCCGGTCAGCAGCAGGCCGGACGTCATCCAGTTGTACACACGCAGCATGTAGGCGCGCAGTCCTTCGTCCAGGACGGCAGCCGTCGTGGCGGCGGATGCGCGCGTATAAGTCCGATATTCAGGACTGAAGGCCATGATTCCCTTACCTCTCGGGCGCTATGCCCCTGTTTCGCGCGCACATTTGGCGGATCGTCCGGGGCGGTTCAAGTCCGGAATGGTCGTTCGGCCAGGCGTGGCGGCTTTTTCATTCATTGCGCAGCAACGGTGCCGGTTTGGCACGGAGCGCCGCCGCGGTGCCAGCGTAACCGAAAACCAGCATCATGGCGAGAGCCAATACCAGGGTGCCCACCAAGGTGCCGGGCAGGAACTCCCACCCCGCGTGCATAATATAGTGCAGCACCGCATAACTTGCAGCGGTTCCCACCAGTGCCGCCATCAGTCCGGCCGCGAGGCCAAGCGCCCCGAACTCCACCAGCCAGGCCGCGCGGATCTGGGCCCTCGTGGCGCCAAGCGTCTTCAGGATCACGGCCTCGGCCGCGCGCCGCCGCTGGCCGGCGGCGACCGCGCACACCAGCACCAGTGCGCCGGCGGCAAGCGCAAGGGATCCGGTCGCGGCCAGCGCCGTCGCGACCTGTCCCAGCAGCGTCGCGACCGCCGCCAGCACGTCCGCGACGGCGATGCCGGTCACGTTGGGCAGCGCGTCGGTTTCGGCCCGCAGCAGCGCGCCCTGATCCGGCCCGGCAACCCGCACCGTGGCGATGTGGGTATGGGGCGCATGCTCCAGTAGGCCCGGGCTGGCGAGAAGGGCGAAGTTAAGCGACAGGCTCTGCCACTGGATGTCGCGCAAGCTGGCCACTTTCAGGTCGACGTCGCGCCCGAGCACGTTCACCCGGATGATGTCGCCGAGCTTCACGCCCCAGCCGCGCGCCAGCCCGGCGTCGAATGACACCAGCGGCGGGCCGGCATAATCCGGCGGCCACCAGCCCCCGGCGACGATGCGGGTGCCGGGGGGTGGCTTCGCCGCATACGTCAGGCCGCGGTCGCCACTCAGCGCCCAGCGTGTGCCGGGCGTGGCCTTCACCTGGTCGGCCGGCACTCCGTTCACCGCCACGATACGCGCGCGCATGGAGGGCAGTTGTTCGACCGAAGCCACCCCCGGCGTGGCGTGGGCGATTTGCTCGAAACGGGCAAGCTGGTCGTTCTGAATGTCAATGAAAAAGAAGCTCGGGGCGTTGGCGGGCAGTTGCTCCTGCACTTCATGGCGGACATTGGCCTCGATCAGGGCGACGGCGGCGAGGGTGGACAGCCCCAGCCCGACCGAGACCAGCAGCAGGGCGGTCGTGTTGCCCGGCCGATGCAGATTGGCGATGCCAAGCCGCGCCCACGGCGCCGCAAGACGCGGGGCGGCGCGAGCGGCCCGTGTCACGACCAGCCCGCCGAGGCGGAAAAGCACCAGGGTGGCGAGGGCGGCCAGACAGAAATATAGCGCGAAGCGGCGATCGGTCGCGGTGCCGACCGTCAGCCCGATCAGCGCCAGTGCCAGCGCCGCGTTCACTGCGATCAGGCCGCGCGTCGGCGCGGTGTGTTCCGGCAGCAGCGCATCTCGGAACAAGGCACCACCGGGAATGCGAGCGGCGCGGCCGAGCGGCCATAGAGCGAAGGCCAGCGCCGTCAGCAGGCCGTAGGCGGCGGCGAGCCAAAGCGGGATGGGGTAGATGCCCAGTACCGGCGGCACTGGCAGCATGTCCTTCAGAAACACTATCCCCACCAGCGGCAGCGCAGCGCCGACGGCCAGTCCGACGACGATCCCGATCGCCGCCAGCGTCAGCACCTGGATCAGGCAAACCGCGAACACGGTCCCGGCGGAGGCACCCAGGCAGCGCAGCGTCGCGATGGTCCTTGCTCGCGCATCCAGCCAGGCTCGCACGCCGTTGGCCACACCGATGCCACCCACCAGCAGTGAGGTCAGACCGACGAGCGTCAGAAACTGGCTGGTCTGATCGATGAAACGCGTCACGCCGGGGGCAGCGTCGTGGGAGTCGAGGATGCGCCAGCCGGTATCGGGGAACGCGGCGCGCAGGGCGGCCTCGGTGGACGGCCCCTGCGCGGCCGATGGCAGCGCGGCGCGAAGGCTGTAGCGCACCATGGAGCCGGGCACGATCAGCCCGGTCTCAGGCAGCGCCGCCGCGGAGATCACCGCACGTGGGCCGAGCAAGGATGGGGTGGCAGCCTGGTCCGGCTCGCTGACCAGGACGGCGCTGATCCGGAGGGTGGCGTTGCCTAACCGGACCGTGTCACCGACCTGCAGGCGCAGGCGGTCCAAGACGAGTTGCTCGACCGCCAGACCGTACTGCCCGTTATGCGGCGCCAGCGCCGAGGCGATCGGCATTGCAGGCGACAGCACTGGCGATCCGGCCAGCGGCCAGGCCGGGTCCACCGCTTTCAGCTCGATGAGCTGGCGCTCACCGGACCGGGCCACCAGCAGAGAGCGCATCTGCACCACATCCGACAGGTGGGCGCCGCGGGCGCGCAGCCAGTCGTGCAACATCCGGGGCATCGCCTGGGCGCCGCCGTCGACAGCCAGGTCACCGCCAAGGAGCTGCCGCCCGTCCGCCGCCAGCCCGCGTTCGATAGCGGCGCGAAGCGTGCCGACCGCGGCGATTACCGCAGTCCCCAACGCGAGGCAGAGCAAGACGATGGCCAGGCCGCGTACTCCGCCGCGGAGTTCGCGGCGCGCGAGGCGGAAGGGAACGCGGAAGGACAGGCTCCCCCTCCCCGGGCGGGAGGGCGTGGGGCGCGGGGTGCGGACGGCCAAGGACAGCGGTTGCACGCGCTCCTCCCCCCAACCCCCTCCCGCACGGGGAGCGGGAGCCTCTGCACCTCCTCCTCCCTCTGCGACGCCTCGCGTCACGCGCCCGCCTCCGCCGCCTCAACCAAGCGCCCGTCGGACAGATGCACGCGGCGGTCGCAGCGGGCGGCCAACTCCGGATCATGGGTGATCAGCAGCAACGTGCTGCCGTGGGCCGCACGCAGCTCGAACAGCAGGTCCATCACATGGGCACTGGTGGCGTGGTCGAGATTGCCGGTGGGCTCGTCCGCCAGCAGCAGCAGCGGCGCGCCGACACAGGCGCGGGCGAGCGCCGTGCGCTGTTGCTCGCCGCCGGAGAGCTGGCCCGGGAGGTGGTCCAGACGGTGGCCAAGTCCGACCGCGCGCAATACCTCCTGAGCGCGATCAAAGGCGTCGGACCGGCCAGCCAGCTCCAGCGGCACTGCCACATTCTCCAACGCGGTCATGGTGGGTATCAGATGGAAGGCCTGAAACACGATGCCCACATGCTCGCGGCGCAATCGGGCGAGCGAATCCTCATCCAGCGCCGTCACCTCCCGCCCTGCCAGGCAGACACTGCCGGAGGTGGCGTGCTCCAGCCCGGCCAGCACCATCAGCAGGCTGGTCTTGCCGGAGCCTGACGGACCGATCAGCCCCACTGCCTCGCCGCGGCCGAGATCGAGGTCGATCCCACGCAAAATGTTGACCGGGCCGGCAGTGGCAGGCACCGTCAGGTACAGGTTTCTGATCTGCACGAGCGGCGCGGAGCAGGCGGCAATCGGACATGGCGAGATGGCATCCATGGCGGCAGCATATGGCGTGCGCGGCGGATTACGTCACGCCTTGCCCGCGATCCTGGCGCTGACGGTACTGCTCTTCAGCCCACGAGCCGTTGCGGCCCCGGTCCGCCTCCTGGTGCTTGGGGACTCGCTATCGGCCGGCTACGGACTGCCGCATGAGGACGGGTTCGAGGTGCAGCTCCAGCAGGCCCTCCGGACCCATGGCTATGACGTCTCTATCGTCGATGGAGCGGTTTCGGGTGATACTACCGCCGGTGGGAAGTCGCGGCTGGACTGGGTGCTCTCTGGCGGGGCGGATGCGGCGATCGTAGAGCTGGGGGCCAATGATGGCCTGCGCGGGGTGGACCCGAAAGACATGGAAACCAACCTGACCGCCATCCTTGATACGCTGGCAGCGAAGCACATCCCCGTGTTGTTGGAAGGCATGTACGCGCCGCCCAATCTCGGGTCGGATTTCGAACGAGCGTTCCGCGCAGTGTTTGACAGGCTCGGCCGGCGGCCTGGCGTGTTGTACGATCCATTCCTTCTGCAAGGCGTGGCCGAGGTGCCGGCCTTGACGCAGCCGGACGGGCTGCATCCCAATGCCGCCGGCGTGCACCTTGTGGTCGAGCATGTGTTGCCGCTGGTGGAGAAGCTGTTGCAGGAGGCCCGCCCGGCATGAGGCTGTTCGTTGCGCTCGACCTGCCCTGGGACTTGCGCCAGCGCGTCGCGATGCTGGCGGGCGCCGGCATTCCTGGTGCGAAATGGGTACCGTCCGAGAACTATCACATCACCCTGCGCTTCATCGGCGAGACTCCGGCGTACCGCGCCGAGGAGATCGACCATGCGCTGGCCGCTCTGAAGGCACGCGGCTTCTCGCTGACCTTGGCCGGGGTGGGTACGTTTGCGCGTTCGGGGCGGCCCACGTCACTATGGGTGGGGGTGGAGCGCAATCCCCAGCTCGATCACTTGCAGAACAAGATCGAGACCGCGCTGCAGCGCGCCGGGCTGGAGCCCGAACGGCGCCGTTTCGCGCCACACGTCTCCCTGGCGCGGCTGGACAACGCCGTTGAGGGCAAGCTTGCGTCGTTCGTGCAGGCTCACAATCTGTTCCGCGCCGATCCGGTGCCGGTGGAGCACTTCACCTTGTTCAGTTCGCTGTTGGGAAAAGAGCAATCGGTCTATACGCCGGAAGTGGAGTACGCGCTCGGATAGCGACGGCGATCGGCGCTATGCCCGCGGCGATACGACGCATCGCTCGATTCGGCCAGGCTGCTTCAGACCGCGCCGGTGCGGAGCACGACGACCAGGATGGTCGCCGCCAGAATACGCAGGTCGAGCAACAGGCTGCGATGGGCGAGGTAATCGAGGTCGTAGGCCAGTTTGACGCGGGCATCCTCGACCGATGCACCGTAGCGGTACTTGACCTGGGCCCAGCCGGTGATGCCGGGAAGTACGCGCGTCCGCTCGTCGTAGCGCGGGATCACTTTGCTCAGTTGTGATGTGAAATGCGGGCGCTCTGGGCGCGGTCCCACCAGGCTCATCTCGCCGCGCAGCACGTTGACCAGTTGCGGCAACTCGTCGATGCGGCAGGCGCGGATGAAGGCGCCCACGCGCGTCACGCGCGGGTCGCCCGCGGCGGCCCAGCGCGGTCCCAAAGCCTCGGCGTCGGTCCGCATGCTGCGCAGCTTCAGCAAGGTGAAGACGCGGCCGTTCAGTCCCACCCGGTCCTGTCGATATAACACCGGCCCTGGTGAATCGAGTTTGATTGCCACCGCGATGAGCAATAGCGGCGGGAGCGTCAGCAGCAAGAGCAGCAGGCTACCGGCTATATCTCGCAGCCGCCTTACGGCACTGCTGCCTGGCAAGAACTCATCTGGCGCACACCGCCGATCGGCTCGGACAGTCGGTGCGGGTGCCCGAGCGCGTGCCGGCTGGTTGGCGATCTGATCGATGGTCGCGTCGGTCAATTCCCGGCTCCATACGAATGCGGATACTTTTCCACGCCTGTGGTTGCGGTGAGGTAACCGACAGCCGGAGCACGCAGCCAAACTGAAAGGAGTCGTGCTACGCCGCCGGCCCGGCGCGGCGCCGGGCCGGTCCGATCAGGCCCAGGCCGACCAGACCGCCCCCGAGCAATGCCAGCGAGCCGGGTTCGGGAACGGCGGCGGCGGTGACGGTCGAAGTGAAGGTCGCCGTCGCACCCGGGGCGCCTCCGATGCTGAGCAAGGTCGTCAGCGAAAACGGCCCGTCGAGCGATTCTGCCACGGTCGCCACCGGCCGGAAGAAACCTACCGAAACCAGATTCGACGCATTGGAAAAGCTGCCCGACGCCACCAGGTCGGCGGTGCCAAGCGGGTTGTTGGTCGGATCCAGGTAGACACTCCACGACAGTGTGGACATCGGCGAAAGCGTGCCGGTGAGGTCGGCCGCGACCTGCGTCCGTGCGCCCGGCAAAGCGAGATTGAATTCGGTCGCCGATATCGATAGCGGATTGAACACGCCGCCGATGCTGCTATTGCCACTCACCTTCAGTACGTCCTGGGTGGCGCTGCCGACAGCCGGCGCACCGTTCACCGTGACGCCGCCGAACGATATAGTGCCGGTCGTCACCGGGATGGACGCCGCCGGACCGTCTTCGAATTCGAGCGTGGGCGTCAGCGGCGCTGCGCCGACATGCGTGGCGGCAAACGCCGCCATCGCGGCCAGCAGGCCAGCCTTCGAAAGTGCGTGCATGGCACTGTCTCCTCAATCTGATTGATTGCTCTCGCTGGCGCGTGCCGTTCCGGCTGCGCGGTGCGATCACTCCTAGAGGCGCGCTCACGCGGCCGCTGTGAGTCGACTCACATCGGCCGCACGATTGCGCCGGTGCTCGGGGTGACCTCGCAATTCCGCCGATGCGACGCCGGACGGATGCGATGTGATGCAAAGGATGCGTGCGTGTGCGCGTGGCATTGTGCCGGCTGGTGTGAGTCGATTCACACCGCCTGATTCCACGGCGCGGCATAGGTGCTTCCCACAGCCGGGGGAGAGGCAAGATGCGTCGCGCTCGTCGTTCGAATCGTCTCGCTATTATCGCGACGGCCGGCGCCATCGGCCTGACCGCCAGTGGCGTGGCTCAGGCCGGACCGATCACCGGCAGCGGGATGCCGATCGCGACGGAGCAATCGTCGCTCGGCCTGACTTACCTGGTTCGCACCGAGGCGACCAATCTGGCCGACCTCGGCCAGGTCGTGCTGTTTGCCGGCAACTACGCCCCCGGTGGCTTCTCCATCGCTAACGGACAATTGCTGCCACTCAGCCAGAACACGGTGCTGTTCTCGCAACTCGGAACGACCTATGGCGGCAACGGCTTCAGCAATTTTGCCTTGCCCAATTTGTCCGGACGCACGGTGGTCGGAACTGGACAAGGGGCAGGGCTGACCAATCGCAACCTGGGCAGCGTGGCTGGTGCCGCGACAGAGACGCTGACAGCGAGCGAATTGCCCCCCAATGGGGGCGCCAGCCACGTCAACACGGGCAGTCAGCCGGTTCCAACCTTGCAGCCTTCGCTGGCACTGAACCAAGGCGTGGTGGTGCAGGGTGCCTTTCCTGTGTCGAGCGGACCGCAGGCGACGAGCCCCCTCATCGGGCAGGTGTTGACCTTTGCCGGCTCGCTGCCGACGGGCGAACGCGCCGCCGATGGCGCGACACTGCCGATCAACCAGAACGCGCCGCTTTATTCTGTCATCGGCAACACCTACGGCGGCAGCTTCCCGATCACGTTTGCCCTGCCGAACCTTGCCGGCCGGGCGGTGACCGGCGCCGGCGCCGCGCCCGGTCTGAGCCCGCAGGCTCTGGGGCAGACAGCAGGCGCGGAGAACACGACGCTCACGGTGGGCAACCTGCCGCCGCAGCCGCTGCGGCTGGCGAATGGCACCACGGCCGTGCTGGGCGGCGGCATGCCGCTGCCTCTGCAACAGCCATCGCTGGCGCTGCAATACATCATCGCTGTCAACGGCGTGTTTCCGACCGAGGGATCCCAGGTGCCGGACGAAACGCCGTTCCTTGGAGAAATCACCCCGTTTGCCGGCACCGTGGCGCCCGCGGGCTGGGCATTTGCCAATGGTCAGGTGCTGTCGATCGCAGGCAACCAGGCGTTGTTCGCGGTGATCGGCGACAGCTTCGGCGGCAATGGGATTTCCACATTTGCGCTGCCTGATCTGGAGGATCGGCTCGCGGTCGGCACCGGCGATGGCGTCACATTGGGCGAACTGTTCGGCGCGGACAGCGAGACACTGAACTTTGCCGAACTGCCGCTGGGCTACCCTGCCGCAGTGCGGCCAACGAGTGGCGTGCCGGAGCCGCCGGCGATCGCGATCCTGTTGGTGGCGCTGGCTGGTCTTGGCTGTGCGCGGCGCTGCGCGCGGCGATCATCGGTTGGAACGCTTCGCAGCGGCGATATGCGGACGGCTACGTGAGACGCTATCGATAGCGCTGCTATGCAATGCGGACACAGCGGGGACGGCCGGCGCGCCTGATGGTGCGGGCGTCCGCAATTGCATCGCTTCACTGCGGTCGCCGTCACGGATTTGCGGTGCCCCATTTGCCCGAACAGTTTGCCGCGTAGGCGCGCGGGCCCGCCATCGTCGAACGCGAGCCCCACATCCTGTGTCGTTGCGTGGACCGGAGCCAGGGTAAGCTCTCTTCGAGAAGCCGCTGTGAGTGGAAAGCAGATCCCGGAAGTCGGCCCGATAACAAGCGCAGATGCGGAGAGAGAAGTTGGTGACTTGATCCAGCTTGCGGTAATACGGCACGACGTTGATTGCGTCCACCGACCCGCACTATTGCGCGTGTGTTGAAGGCCGACCTTGGTTGGGACGGTCACGGCCGAACTCGAACAGCCCGCTGCGTCGGTCGGCAGGTGCCGAACGCGATACTCTTGTCATCGATTCGTAATAGGCACGATCGCGATCGCGGCTGGCTTTTGCGGCACAGCCAGTGATTATGCCGGATGGTCTTTCGCCATCCGGCCACGCGGCATCGTATTCTCGACCAGGACGGCTTCACCTTGCTCGAGGTGTTGGTCACCCTTGTCGTTCTCGGTCTGTTGACGGTGACGCTGATGCAGGGCGTGCGTGTCGGTCTGCAGGCATGGGCGCTGGCCGACCGGCTGGACCAGCCCGCCAGCGGGCTGGAGACCACCGACCGGACCTTGCGCCACTTGTTCGAGCTCGCCTCGCCTGGCGAAATCCGTTCTCGTCAGCCCCCTTTGACGGGCACCGGCCACGCGCTGTCTTTCGTCACCATGCTGCCGCAAGGCTTCGGCGCCCGGATGACGGACATGGCAGACGTGGAGCTGCGCGTTGCGTCAGGGCATCGACTGGTGTTGCTTTGGCGGCCGCATTACCGGCGGTGGATCGTCGCGCCGCCGCCGCCCTCGGCCGTTACCTTGCTCGACGGGGTCGAGCGGCTCGATGTTGCGTACTGGCAGCCACCGTCCGGGCCGCAGCATGGCGGGTGGATGACCGCATGGACCGCGCGCGAGTTACCGCCGCTCGTGCGTTTGCACATCACGTTCCTGAGCGGCAGCAAGCGGAATTGGCCGGATATCGTCGTTGCGCCGATGCGCGAACTGCCGTCCCCATGAGCAGCAGCAATGAATCGCCAGATCAGCCCGGATTTGCATTGCTGGTCGTGTTATGGACCCTCGCGTTCCTGGCATTGGTTCTGACCGGCCTGTTGTCAGTGGGCCGCGATGCCATCCAGGTTGCCGGCAACATCCGCGATAGGGCGGTCGAGGCGGCTGCGGCCGACGGCGGCGTGCAGCGCGCGATTTTCGAGCTGCGGCGGAGAGTGTGGCGGTCAGGTGGACCGCCGCATCGCATCTTCGTTGGTCAGACCGCTGTGGTGATCGTGATTGATGATGAGAACGGGCGTATTCATCCGAATTACAGTTCGTCGGCATTGCTCACTGCCTTGCTTGGCACGGTGGCTCGGCTCCGGCGGAAGCGCAGACCCTGCCGCATGCGATGATCGACTGGCGCACCGTGTCGCCGAGGTCGCTCGCCGGCGGCCCGAAGCTGGAGCGCGATCGTCAGGCGGACCTGCCGCATGGTCCGCCTGGTCGGCCCTTCGACTGCAGCCACGAGATCGGCCAGGTCGTCGGCACGCGCGATGACCTGCCGGCGCGATTGCGACCATATTTGTCGGTTGCGCCTATCCGGTTAGCGCAGGTTCATGGGCTGGCCGGCCGATCACAGCGCGGTTTCCTGCGCAAACCGGATAGGCGCATGGTCGGTGTATCAGACAGGCGATGCACGCGAGACGGCGGGGTCATCAGTCACCGCGGCGTACTCCAGGACGCTGCCATGATCGGCCACGTCTCGGCGCTGATCGGTTACACCAGTCCGGACGCCGTCGTACCGATCCGCGCCATGGCACTGCCGGCGGATGGCACGCGGTGCCAGCGTCGCGCGGTGTTGCGCCCCGCAGGCGAGCAGAAGCGGGGCGAAGTCTCGTGGCAGATCCTGGCCTGGGACTGATCCAGGGGCGCGACAGGACAAGGGCGACCGTTTCGGGCCGCCCTCGCGTTGCTCCCCGTCATCCCGGTTATTTCAACATATTGTAAGGTTATGTGAGATCTTTCGATGGTCTCGGTCTCTTAGGAGAAGTTGCTGGTGGTGAGGTGAGTGATGTTGGCGAACGTAATGCGCGTGTCGTCGGAGAGCGTGATCGTCACCGACGTCCCATTGGTGCTCTGCCCGGCCAGCGCTTTTGAGGCCTCGTTCGATTTGTAACCGGACAGCTCGATCAGCAACTGGCTGGCATTGGTCAGGCCCTCGACCAGCTCGCTACCGCCGGCCTGGCCGTGGATTGCATCGAAAATGGCCTGGAAGCTGCTTGAGGGCACCGCCGTAATAGTGGCATTGCCGGTACCAAAGACGAAGGTGCTCTGGCCGGTGCTGCCCGTGATCTGATCCGAGCCGGTGCCGGCATAGAAGGTATCCTGGCCGGAGGCAGCGCCACCGAACAAAGTCTCGTTGCCGGACGCGGCGTGCAGTTGCTGCGCCGCGCTGCCACCGGCATAGAGCTGGTCATTGTTGCCGCCAGCGTACAATGTTGCGGGCCCGCTGCCGGCCTGCAGGAAGTTGTTGCCGGCACTGCCGCCATAGAACAGATCGGGGCCGGTACCGCCGAACAGCGTGTCGCTGCCGCTGCCGCCGAACACTGTCGCGCCATTGGCGGCGACAAGGAACAGCATGCTGCTGTTGCCGTAAATCACGTCGGTGGCGCTCTGGCCTCCGCTGGAGGATGCAACAACGGTCTCGCTGCCGGAGCCGGCCAGGATCGTATCATTGCCCGTAGTAGAGATCAGGTCGCTTCCCGAGCCAAGCTGGATGTAGTTGTTGCCGCCGCCCGCGCCGATGGTGTCGTTGCCGCTGCCGAGTGCGCGGATCGTGTCGTTGCCGTTGCCAGTACCGATCAACCATGCGCCCGGATCGGAGGCGGCAATGACGATCTGGTTGTTGCCGCCGCCTGCCACGATGGAGCCGTTGCCGGCTGTCGCATTGAAGCTCAGGTTGCCGCTGCCCGACAGGATGCGTTCATTGGCGTCGCCGGAGCCAAATATGTCCGCCGACGCCGCGGCGTTTATGACATTGTCGTAGCCATGGGGCAGGAAAGCCACGGTATTGCCGCTGGCGACGAATTCCCCCGTGACGCCCGGCGGCAAGGCCGGCGGTGGACCGTCGCTGCTGTCCACCGGCTGGATCGTGCCAGCCGCCACGCCACTGGCGATCGCTGCCGCAAGCTGTTGAGCTATCACGTAATTCTGGGTCGTGTCATACGATAGGGAGACGATAGACCCGTGTGCACCCGGAACGGTCACGCTGGCCATTGCTTGGGACCCCTCAAGAAAGAAAACCTCTGCCGGACAAACGGACTGCGCGGTGGTCGCGGCGCGATAGCGGGGCGCGCCGTCGTCTCAGGCACTCTCTGCGCTCAGGCAGCCTTAGTTGCTTGGGTCTCTACCGCTTAAGGTTGTATTTCTGATAGCCTAATCGACGAAAAGTTGCAATACGAGAATTCTCTTTTTTATCTGGTGATAACGATCAAAGGAGAACAACCATAGGTGATGCTTGTCAGCTCGCTGGTGCTCGGCTCTCGGTGGCCCACCGGTGCGCGTTGAGGGGCCGGATCGCACGGCCACGGCCGCACGGCCCTCCACCATGACGGTTGAGATGACGGACGCTGTAGAGTGATGCGACACGCCAAGTATGCGAATCCGTCTCCTGGCATGTTGGTCAAGACGAACGATGGCGGCCCATCGTCCACAGCGTCGCAGCGCTCGGCCCGGAGTGTCGTGCGGTTGACGGCACGACGCCTTGCTATGCGGATCGCGGCAATCCTGTACCCACGATCATCGGAACACGACTTGCGCGAACAGTGTCATTTGCGAAGACCGCTGGCGGAGCGTGGCGGCAACGACGCGATCTCGTTCTGCCAGGTGGCTGGACCCGCCGCGCACGAAAACGACAGGGATTTCGCCGCCGCCATGCTTCGCTCACGGTTCTCGCGGCAACCGATGGACTGCGTCTCGCGCGTCTCGATTTGCCGGTACTGTCGCCGAAACCTACTCGTTAATCTCGTAAACCACCGGACAGTGGTCGAAATGGGTCAGGATGTCCCACCAAACCGCTTCGCTCGCGCAGTTGTTCAGTTTCTGAATGTCGGCATCGCGGCCATGCGCGAGGTAATCGATCGGTCCCACATTCGGATTGAGCGTGATATTGTTGTAACGTTGATTGTTCGAAAGGTGATAGTTCGGCAACAGGGTTGATGGAACCGCTCGATAGGCCTGCATGTTCCACTGAGTGAACGTTAGGTTAGTGCCCTGGTGGCTCTGCGGTGCCATGGCAGGCAGCATGAGTCCCAGCGCTTCGGCCAGATGGCAGTTGAAGTCGCCGCCTACCAGCGACCTATGTGCCCTGGCGAGATAATCCCTGACGGCCTCTGCCGCACCCCTTCCCCCCCGCGTGGACGCGTTGGCGTGGATGGCCCAGATTTCTTTGCCAAGCATGGCCGACGTAACCTTCACCAGCGCGCGCCTCTGATCGAGGCCGTCCATCGTCAGCGTCCGGCCCTGCAACTGGTAGAACTCGATGTCCGCGGGCCTGGCGAACGCGGCAAGGCACTTGGTCGTCTCGTTGTAGTTGCTATCCAGCGTGTTCACATAGTTGATCGTTCGAAAGCCGGTATTGGTTTCGATCGCGCATGGCGTGCCGACGAGCATTCGGAAGCTCACCTCCTCAAGCAGGAGCAGTTCCGGTATCTCCGTCGTCACCCAGTTGTTGAAGATGTCGACCTTCGCCCGAGGGCTGCTGTCCCCTAGCGTGCAGTTCCAGAATGCGACCTTCACGCGAACCTCCCCCGCACGTTCGCGTGAATGTGAAGCAAGGCATCATCACCGTTCAATCCTGGCGTGAACCGCGTAGCAGTGCTCACGCCGATGTGATCGATCCGGCCGACACGGAAGGGTGTTGCGGCCTGCCGCCGTTCCCATTGTGCCAGGCGCGGGCCGGGCCCAATGGCATGGCATGTGGCCTCATATGATTGCACTCCGCCCGCTGCGGCGTTGTCTGCCCGCGGCCGATTGCCGCGATCTTCTCACTGTTCTACGGAGGGCCGGGCACCGACCCACGCTACCAATCCACGTCCACTGTTTCACTGGCTTCGGTTGGCCAATGCCGCACAAGGTTATGCGTTTTGTCCCGCGATCCCGCGCCCGTGCCTGACGGTACCGCCGACCATACGGTCGACTTCCTCGCGGAACGGCTTGTGGCGGACGGCCACTGCGAGGCGCGGGCGATCGAGCGTGCCCGGCGCGTTGCGGGACAGGCCGGCCAACGCCTGGACCACGTTCTGATCCAGCTTGGCCTGGTCACCGAGCGCGGCCTGGCCGAGACCTATGCCGGCTTGCTGAACCTGCCGATTGCCAGCCCGGCCCGCTATCCGGGGGAAGCGCCATTGCTCGCAGAATGCCTGCCGCAGCGCTTCCTGCGGCAGGCACGGTCACTCCCCGTGGCGTTCGATGATGACACCGTCGCCTTGGCCACCGCCGATCCGCTCGATCCGTTCACCGCGGCCGCAGTCGCCGCCGCCACCGGCCGTCGCGTCGCGCTGGAGGTGGCCGTGCCGATCGAACTGGAAGCTGCGCTCGACCGGCTCTATCCCAGCGACGATGCGGGCGCCGGGCCGGACGCCGCCGCCGACGTGCCGCTGGAAGCCGACACCGAGCGGCTGAAGGACCTCGCCAGCGAGGCCCCAGTGATCCGGCTGGTCAACCAGATCCTGACGCGCGCGGTGGAGACCAACGCCTCGGACGTGCATTTCGAGCCGTTCGAGGACCGTCTGCGCATCCGCTATCGCTACGACGGCATGCTGCACGAGGCGGACAACCCGCCACTACGGCTTGCCGCGGCAATCACCTCGCGCATCAAGATCATGGCGCGGCTGGATATCGCGCAGCGGCGGTTGCCCCAGGATGGCCGGATAAGGCTCGCGGTGCGCGGCCAGGAGATCGATTTCCGCGTCTCCACCACGCCATCGCTGTACGGCGAAACCGTTGTGCTGCGCATCCTGGACCGCACCGCGGTGGCGTTCGATTACAACAAGCTTGGCCTGCCCCCCGGGGTGATCCGCCAGTTCCAGGGAGCATTGGCGCTACCCAACGGTATCGTCCTGGTAACTGGACCCACCGGGAGTGGCAAGACCACGACGCTCTACACCGGGTTGCTCGCGCTGAACTCGGTCCATCGCAAGATCATCACCGTCGAGGACCCAATCGAGTACCGCTTGCACGGCATTACCCAGATGCAGGTGCACGAGCAAATCGGACTGACCTTCGCGGAGTTCCTGAGCACGATTGTGCGGCAGGACCCGAACGTCATCATGGTCGGGGAGATCCGCGACCGGGAAACGGCCCAGGTGGCGGCACAGGCCGCTTTGGTCGGCACCCTCGTGCTATCCACGCTACATACCAACTCCGCATCCACCGCGGTGACCCGGCTGCGCGACATGGGGCTGGAGGATTATCTGCTGGCAGCGATGCTGCGCGGGGTCCTGGCACAGCGGCTCGTGCGCCGCCTTTGCCCCGCCTGTCGCCGTCCGGCCCCGGCGCCGCCGGAACTGATCGACCGCTTCAAACTCGATGCCCGCGGTGGAGCGACGATTCCCACACTGCACTATCCGACCGGCTGCACGGAGTGCCGCAACTCGGGCTATCGCGGCCGGTTCGCGATCGCCGAGTTCCTCACCCTGAACCCGGAAATCGAGCGTCTGATCTTCCAGCGCGCCGACCACGGCAGCATCGAGCAAGCGGCGATTGACGCCGGCATGGTGCCCTTGTTCCAAAGCGGCCTGGACGCCGTACTGGCTGGGGAGACCACGATTGAGGAGGTCACGCGCAGCGTGCGCACCTCCGGGTGAATTACCGCGGCAGATAAGAAGAGCGGAAAGCTCCCCGTCGCCTTGCGGGAGGGGGATCGGAGGCAGGGGCCGGACGCTGAAAGACCAAGCATCGACCCCTCCCCCCGTTCTCCTCCAGCAAGGGGAGTGGAGCGCACACCGTGCCTCATCATCCCCGCGCCGGCTGCCCGACCTGTTCCGTATCAAGCCGCACCTGGCGTTCGTGATCGCCGTCGTGCCAGGTAATCCAGACCGTCACCGCGTACAGCGCCAGTAGCGGGGCTGGCGCATCGGCGGACCTTCCGGCTCCCAACGACACGGTCGCCACATGGATCCGCCAGCGATAGCCGCCGCCATCATCGCCCTGCCAGTCGCCCGGCATCAGCGCGCCGCCGTGGGTTGCCATCGTCAGGTGAGAGCGCGCGCGGACCAGCGCCTCGTCGTAGCGGGCGGCGGTCCGCGACGCGTTCAAGGACTCGACCGCGACCTCTAGCATCACGCCAAGCGCGAGTGCCGCGATCACGAACGCGATCAGCACCTCAAGCAAGGTGAAGCCGCGCGTATCCCGCATGGTCAGCGCGGGGCGGTCCCGCCAAACAGCCGGGCGGCGGACTCGGCCACCTGAAGGCGATACGCCTGCGCCAGCGGTGGCCAGTGCGAATGGTAGTAGCCCACGGCGCGCAGCAGGTTGCCGCCAGCCTCGTCCAGATAGAGCCGCATGATCGCGCCCGCGACGGCGATATTGAAGCATGGGTCGAACAGCAGGCGCTGTTGCACCACCATCGGTGCCAGGCCGGTCTGAACCGCGACGGGCTGCACCCATCGCGTGTTCACCTGCATGACCCCCAGGTCCCTGGACCCGTCGCGGTTCACATGCACCACTCCCGGACGGCCTCCCTCCACCGCCTGGATCGATGGCAGCACGCGCGGCGGCAAATGGTAGAACGCGGCGACTCCCGCCATGCAGGCCAGAAATGGTATTGTCATGGACGCCTCCCGCGCGGAGTGTCTATTGCTGCGTGGCACGGCGCCAACGCGATAATCAGCCGATCGGTGAGCCTATGCCTTCTGCCACTCGTCCTCAGCGCAGCCCCTGGCGCCCCACGCCGGATGACGCCGGTTTCAGCCTGCTGGAATTGCTCGTCTACATCACCATTGTCGGTTTGCTCATTGGGATGGTGGGCCCGGCATTGATGCGGCAGTTGGGATCTGCTCGCACCTCCGTAGCGCATCAGTCGATCGAGCGGATCGCCTCGGTGCTCGATATGTACAAGCTCGATGTCGGCAGCTACCCGTCGACGGACCAAGGCCTCGAAGCACTGCTTGAGCAGCCGAACGATGTCGACAACTGGAATGGTCCGTACCTGAAGGGCACCAAGCTGCCACTGGATGCATGGAACCACCCTTACGTGTATCGTGAGCCCTCCACCCGGCCGAATCATGACTATGATCTTTGCTCCAAGGGACCGTCGGGTGACGCCAGCGGCGATGCGATGATCTGCAACAACTGAACCCGGGGACCCGGTCGCGGCGGTCAGCGGGGCGGTCATTGCCCGAGATCCTGCTGGATCTTCCGAATTACCTTTGCATTCGGGTCCGCTGAACCCGATGACGGCAAATGGTTCAGTTGCTGCGGCACAGCCGCGGCATTGATCAATTGCTCTCGCATGTCCTCGGTCAGATCCCGCGCGTCGCGCTGATCATGGATGACGTGGGGCGTCAGCAGCATCAGCAACTCAGTACGCTGGCGCGTGTTGTTCTGGTTGCCGGCCAAGGCGCCCAGGATGGGCACATCCTTCAGCCAGGGGATCCCCTGGTTGCCGGTGCTGGTGTTGTCGCTGATCAGCCCCGCCAGCCCGACAGTCTGGCCGTCCTGCACCACCACACGCGAACTGATGCTGCGGTCGAAGAAGGTCGGCGAGTTGATCCCTGGCGTGGTGAGCGTCGTCGAAACGTCGCTCACCTCCTGCGAAATGTCCAACGTCACCAGCCCGCCGCTATTCACCCGTGGCGTCACGTCGAGCACTACGCCGGTCTGCTGGTAGTTGATCGAATTCACGATGGGCGCGTTGGCGGTTTCCGTGCTCTGCGAGGTTTGACTCAAGTACGGCACCACATTGCCGACCTGCAGCCGCGCCGGTTGGTTGTCCAGCACCAGCAGCTCCGGCGAGGACAGCACCCGCAGCGTCGTTACCTGCTGCAGCGCATTCAGCGCGAACGGCGCGCCGCCCACCCCGTGGCCGCCGATGAAGAAACCGGGAAAATTCAGATTGAGCTGAGCCTGCGCCGGCGTCTGCGCGCTCGTGTTCGACGCGAAGTTCAGCAATCCGTTCAATCCGCCTGCCTGGAAGAAGAACTGGGTGCCGTATTGCAGATTGTCGTTGAGCTGCACCTCGGCGATGACCGCATCAATCCGCACCTGCAGCGGCAGGATATCGATTTTGCGCAGCATTGCGTCGATCGTGTCGTTCTCGTGGCCGGTGCCGTAGACCAGCAACGCATTGTTCTGCGGATCCGGAATGATTCGGAGCGTGTCCTCCGTGTTTTCGGTGGTTCCGCCGCTGAGCGGGCCGGCGAGCGGCGCAGCGGCCGTCGGCAAGGGCGCCGCCTGCGCTTGTGCGGCCGCCTGCGGCACCTGCGCCAGCGGCGAGGTCATCCCCGCCGCACCGCTCGCGCCGAGCAAGCCGCCGCTCGTCAGCCCGCCGCCTTGGCCGAAGCCACCGGACTGGCCGCTCTGTCCCAGCACGCCGCCGGCACCGCCCCCGCCGAAGCTTGACAGCCCGCCGCCGGCCGCGCCGTTCTGGCGTCGCAACTGGCTGGTCGGCTGCGCCGTCACGTTGTTGGGCGTGAACGCCTGCTGCAGCACGTAGGCCACATCTTCGGCCGGACTGTTCTGCAAATAATAGACATGCCAGCTTCGGATCGTCTGGCGCCGCTGGCGCTCCACCAGGCCATAGACCCGGCGCACCTGGTCTATCTCGCGCGGATTGCTCGCGATCACCAGCACGGCATTGACCCGCGTCATCGGCACGACGCGGAGCTGCCCGGCCAGGGCGCCACCGGTCTGGCCGCGGAACGCATCCTGCAGGGCGGTGGCGAAATCCTTTACGCCGCCATTCTCGACGGGCAGGAGCGCATAAGACTGGCCCTCCAGCACGTTCACGTCGAACGAATGGATCAGATCGACCAGGCTATCGCGCGTGTCGGGCGACCCATTGACCAGCAGCGCGTTGTTGGCGGGATCCGCGGCGATCTTGCCGCCGTCGCTGACGAACGGCTGCAACACCTTCGCCAGATCCTCTGCCGCAACAAAACGCAGTCGTACCGCTACGACGCCGGCTGTGCCCGCTGCGGCAGCAATGGCGGCGGCCTGAGCCGTCGGCACGACGCGATACAGCGAGCCTGCCTGCACCAGTGCCGCGCCGTTCTCGGCAAGCAGGGATTGCAACACCGGCAAAAGCTGCGACCGCGTCAGCGGTTGTTGCGTGCGCAGCGTGGCCGTGCCGTGCACCGCCGGGTCGATGGTGTAGTTCACCCTCAGGATGGTGCCGAGAATCTGCGCCACCACTGCCCTTATATCGGTATCCGCGAAGTCCAGCGAGATATCGCCGCCAACCGCCGCACCGGATGCTGTGGGGCGCGCAACGGCGGCCTCGGGCGTGCCATAAGAAACCATCGGCGGCTGCAACGCCTGACGCGTGCCGACGTCGCCGTTGATTCGGGGCGGCGCCATGGAGAGCTGGCCCTCAGGCAGTGGCTGAGGCAGTGGCGTCACCGTTGGCGGCACCTGGCGAGTGCAGGCCGCCAAGGCACAGACCAGCACCAACGCCACCCGCGCGGCACCGGAGTGCCCGTGACCGATCGCTGCCCCACGATTTGGCGGCAGATGCTCCGTGTTCATCATTGACATCATCGTCGCGATGATAATCCGATACGTTGGCCCACTTGGGGGGAGCCGGTCGTCGCCGCGGGCGATGATGCGAAGCTTGGTTGCAGGGTCATGGCGCCGTCCGGGCCTTTGACCTTGACGCTACCGACCTCAATGGACTGGACGGTCCAGGCATTGACCTTACCGCCCTCCGTCACCACGAGCGGCTTGCTGCCATCCGTGGCGAAGATGGCATTGCGGCCGAATGGGCCGACCAGCACGCCGGCGAGCCGCGGCAATCCTTGTGGCGCAGCCGGACCACCCGCGGTGGCTGACGACGCCGGTACCGGGCGGCGGTCGGGGCTGAACAATGGCCGGCCCAGGATCGTGCTGACCCATTCGGCGGTATGGTCCGGTTCCGCCGTTCGCGCCGCGGGGGCCGGTATGCGTGGATGCGCTATGTCCGCCGGCTGCCGGACGGAAAACGCGCCAAGCTCCCAGGCCAGCGTCGCGCCAAGGAGGCACGCCGCGATTGGCAGCGTGGCAATTGCGGGGCGGATCACGGCGTCTTCCCGCCGGTGGCGGACCGGAAGGCGAGCAAGGTCAAGCTCGCACTGATCGGGATTCCCGCATTCTGATCCTGGTTCGGTTGCGGGTGCAGCACCAGATCGTCGATCAGCATGCGTGGTTGCCCACGGCTGGCCGCACGGAGGAATTCGATCAGCACGGGCCACGGCGCTGTCGCCGCCACGCGCAGCCCGATCCGCCGGTACGCGCCGCGTGCTTCGGCTGGCAGCGTCTCCATGCTGGCCAGGCTCACGCCCGCGGCAACCGCCATGGCCTGCACGTTGCTTTGCATCGCGGCGGCCGCCATCGCGTCGGTGCCGCCCGGCAACAGCATGGCGGTGGCCGGGCGAACGTCGGTAACGCGATCACGCTTCAGCTCCGGCAGTGACGCAACGGCCTCCTGCATATGCAGCAGCAAGACATCGCGCTGCCCCAGCTCTTCGCGGCCCTCCCGGTACCACGCGATCAGCGGCGCGGCGACCGCGAACCATGCGGCGCATAACACCGTCAGCGTCAGCGCCACCGCGAGGAGCCGACCACGGAGGCCTTCGGGCAAGGTCAGGTCCATCGCGCTAGGGGGCCAGTTCAGCGTGGATTACGAACAGCTCCGCCTGGCCATCCGGGGTGCGGGTGACCGGGGCGGCAAAGGCGGGATTGCGGAACGCCGGATCGGCCGACAGCGCCAGGATCAGTCGTGCAGCCGCCGGCGATTGCCCGCTCAAGCCAAGCTTGCCCTGATGCAAGGTCAGCTCGGTGAGGTACGAGTCATCCGGCACGATGTCGGTGACCGCCGCCAGCACCTGCAATGCGTCTCCCACATGCGCTTGCTCCGCCGTCAGCGCATCGGCATCGACGGCGTTGGCAGCGACGCGCTGTCGCAGTGACTCGACCTGCGCCACCTTCGGATTGAGCACGCCAATCGCGCGTTCGGTCGCAGCGCGGGCAAGCGCCTGCGTGATGAAGGGGGTGATGATGGCGGCGACGGCGAGTGCGGCAACGACACCGGCCATGGCCGTGGTGGCTCTGTGTCGAACCGGGTCTGTATGGGATGCGGCCAGTGCGATGCGGCGGAGCGAGCCGTCGGCGGCGCTGGCTTCGACCAAGGTCGGCTCCAGCCCGGCGCGACGCAGCAAATCGATGCACGGTTGCAGTGCACGACGCGGCACCAGCGAAAGCCGAATACGCAATTGGCGTTGCGCCACGTCGCGTTTCGCCACCGCGGCATGCCAGACGACGTCTGATACGGTGAACGGCGTCAGGCGGTCCATTTCATAGCCGATGACGCGGTCCAGGTCGCGCTCGGCGGCAAGCGGCAGGTCGACCGGGCGTTCCAGCAATGTCCCCGGTTCCGCGCGGATAATGATATGGCGCGGCCGACGGCGAACCTCCGCAATGGCGGCGACGAGGCTGTCGTCGGGACGGTATTCGCCAAGAGCGGTTTCGCGCGTGCCCTGTCGCAACGATACCGTCACTTGCCGACGACCGATCGTGGCGACCAAGGCCTCCATGCGATCGGCGCTCGGTAGCAGGCGCTGCGGCACGAACGCCCGCATCTGTCTCGCCCACCACAATACGATTTCGCGCAGCATATCCTGGTCTCAACCGGTATCGGCGGCGCTTAGCATGTTCGCTCAGCTTGTGTCAGCAATCTTGACATGAACGTCATGCAGCTGCAACATGACAAAGCGCAGCGCCGGGTCACCCTCCACCTGCTGCCGCGATGTCGTTGAGGCTCAGCATCGCGCTCAGCAATGAAGTGACAATGCCGGCGACCGCGGCACCCATCAGGATGGTGATCGCCGGCACCATCAGCGAAACGAGGCGCTCGATCACGACGCGGGAGCGCTCTTCATGGATCTCCGCGGCATGCAATGCCATCGGACCCAGCCGCGCGGTCTCCTCACCGAGGCGCAGCAGATGGATGGTACGCACGGGCAGCACCGAAGCCTCCGCCAGCGGCTGTGACAGGCTACCGCCGCTGCGCGCGCTGCGGCTGGCGTTGTCCAGCGCCGCCACCGCCGCGAGGTTGCCCAGCGCTCCGCGGGTAATCTCCAGCGCACCAATCAGCGGCACGCCGTTCACCAGCAGCGTGCCAAGCGCGCGGGTGAACCGAGCCGCCAGCAGTTCGCGTTGCAACGGCCCCAGAACGGGGACGCGCAGCAGCAGATGATCGACGACAAGGCGAGGACCGGGGCGGCGCAGCGCCGCCGCGATGAGGAGGCCCAGCGCCAGAATTGCCAGCAACAGCAAGCCACCCCAGTTCCCAACGACCATGCCCAGGTCGATCAGGAATTGGGTGGAGGCCGGCAGCGTCGCACCGTTTTGCTCAAACAGAGGCACGAATTCAGGCAGCACCTGCGTCAACAGCAGCGCGATGGCACCGATCGAGGCAACCACGAGCAAGCAGGGATAGATCAGCGCGGATGTAACGGTCGCAACAGTACGCCGCTGCCGCTCCAGCAACTCGGCCAGGCGGGCGAGAGCTTCGGCCAACCGGCCGCTCGCTTCGCCGGCGCGCACCATGCCGACATAAAGTCGCGAAAAGCTGCCTGGCTCGCGCGTGAGAGCTGCGGAGAGCGGAATGCCGTCCCGGACCGCGGCACGCAGCCGGGAGACCACACGCTGAACGCGCGGACTGGGGACGGTGTCGAGGAGATAGCGCAACGCGTGGTCGAGGTCCTGGCCGGCGGCAAGCATCGTGGCGAGTTCGCGCGTCAGATCGGCAACCTGCTGGGCGGACAGGCCGCGGCGCGGCAGGAACTCGGCATTCAGCAGCGGTCCGAGCAAGCCACCCTGCGTCAACGGGTCGGCGCGGAGCGGCAAATTGCCCTGACGCTGCAAGAGCGCCACGACCTCGGCCTCGCTCCCAGCCTCCAATACGCCGCGATACAGCTCCCCGCCCGTGCCGACCGCCGTGTAGCGGAATTGCGGCATCGTCAGACGCAGCAGCGCGCGCGGCGCCGGCTGAAGCAGGCGGGGGAACACATTGTTGGGATTGTACTTAACGTTCCGCGCGGCGCAAGTGGCAGAGTTCCGACAGTGCGATGCAGCCCGGATTCCTGGTCCTCGCGCAACACAGTCTCGGTCGATGCTACAACCTGCTGGTTCGTTGCTCGACAAGCGTCCGGATGATAAACGCGTCGGATTGTCAAACAGCGACATGCAGACGCCCCCGTGACAAAGAGGGCAGTACGCGGTCGCGGATGCCGCCCGGCGGAGACGGTGGATGCCTGCATCCGGTCTGCTGATCTGGTCACCGCTGTTGGCCGCTCCCTTCGTCGGCGGCTGGCTTGCCATCGCGATCGCGCAACAATGTGCCCACGGTTCGTTCGCGGCATTCTCCTGCGCCGCCTGCGGCGCACGAATCCGCCTGGCCGATTTCGTGCCATTACCGCGCTGTTCCACGGCACGCGCGCGATGCCGTCATTGCCCGGGCGCGAGACGCTGGTTCCAGCCCACAATCGCGCTGGCCGCATCGGCGGTCGCTGGGTGGAGCATTATGGCGGCGCACACGCCGCAATCGACATGGGTGAATTGCGCCCTGGGATGGACACTGCTGACGCTGGCGTGGATCGATGCGTACTGCTTCATATTGCCGGATGTGCTGACGCTGCCCCTGGTGCTGGCCGGACTGGGCGTGACGCTCGCAACTGTGCCGGACACCGCGTTTTGGCATGCGCTCGGCGCCGCCGTCGGCTATCTCGCATTGCGCGGTATCTCGCTTACCTACCGAGCGCTGCGGCAACGGGAGGGACTGGGTGGCGGCGATGCCAAATTGTTTTCCGCCGCCGGCGCGTGGCTGGGCGTCGCAGCGTTGCCGCCACTCATCATGATCGCCGCCGTCACAGCGCTCGCCTACGCCTGCATCGCCGCCGTCTATGGCCGATCGATGCGAGCAACCACCGCAGTGCCGTTCGGCCCGTTTCTCGCCGCCGCGTTCTGGCTGCTGTGGCTGTACGGACCGGCATGGAACCTGACATGAACCCGCGCCGTGAGGCAGGCTTCAGTTTGCTCGAAATGATCGTGGTCCTGGTGATCCTGGGACTGGCGGTCGGCCTTGTCCTCGCGCGTGGTCCCATGCACAGCACACGGCTGGACGCGCAGGTGGCCGTGCGCGATCTGGTTGGCACGTTGCGTTTGGCCCGCGGACGCGCCATTGCGGAAGACCGCCCTGTCACCGTGGCGCTCTCGGCGAATCTCTACCAGATCGAAGGTTCGGCGGCGCAGCGGGTCCCGTCGGACGTAACATTGACCGGGAATGCGGCAATCCGCTTCGCGCCCGATGGCAGCTCTTCCGGCGGGGTCATCACGGTGCAAGCGGCGGCATTGCGGATCGCGGTTCTGGTGGATTGGCTGACCGGCCGCGTCCGGACACGAGAGCAACCGTGATAGCGCCAGGTTAGCCCTTCGCGCGACGACCCAGTCGCATCGTGCTGGGATCCGCACGACGCCTCAGGGCAGGGTGTCATGGACTTATCACACATGCCGCCAAGCGATGGGGACCGAATAGTGTCGCCCCAAGGTGCGCGCTTGGCCTGATATCACGGCGACGCGGCAGAGGGACGCAGCCATGGCAGCGCGGCGTGCATGCACCGGCCCCCGCGACGACCGCGGCTTCACATGGCTCGAGGTGCTGGTCGCGCTGGTCATCACGCTGGCGGCGCTCGGCGTACTTCCGTTCAACAGGGCGCCGGTGCCCGAACGGCAGGTGCTGCTGGACGGCGTATCGCACCTGCGCATCGGCGACGCGACCAGGGCAGCGCCCGGGACATGGCCTTCCGGCTGGGGTCAACCTGTCCTGCCGGGTCCTGTGCGCATTCATGTGACGTCG
Organism: Acetobacteraceae bacterium; assembly: GCA_035508435.1. Taxonomy (GTDB): domain Bacteria; phylum Pseudomonadota; class Alphaproteobacteria; order Acetobacterales; family Acetobacteraceae; genus JASHVB01. The sequence goes on from DATJNA010000010.1 coordinate 40,698, forward strand.
AGCAACGGCGCCGACACGTGGCCAGCCATTATTGCTCAGCCACAAGGAGAGCAACCGGAACAATGAGTGGGGGAGGGCACGCCCGCGGGCGGCGGGGCTGGCGAGAGCTGCAACAGGCGGTCAACGACTATTCGGTCGGCTTGGTGGTGGCGGCTGTCGCGCATAGCCCGTACGCCGGCAACACGATGATCTTCGTGCGGGAAGACGATGGGCAGGACGGCCCGGACCTGGAGCTACGGTACATGCTGGTTCGCCGAGCGCGTCTCCGCCTCTGGATTGGCGCCCGGATCGGACTTGCCATTGGCGACATACATCATGCTGCCGGCATTGCTCGGGCTGACCGCGTTGGGATACCAGGCGGTCGGCACCAGGCCGGCGACGATGGGCGGCGCCGGACCGCTGATTCCGTTGCCGCCGGCGCGCTGCGTGACGCGCACTATCCCGGTGCACCACCCGAAGAAGCACTCCAGATCCTGCACCCGCTGGTCCGGGTTGACGAAGCCTGTGCCGGCTGACCTTGCGCGCGCCGGACCAACGACATTTCGCGGGACATCGCTCGCGTATGCTTCGAGGCATCGATCAGCGACAACACGGTGATCACCGTGGTTGGCATGTGTGATTATGCCCGCACCCATACGCCGTATGGCGCAACGCCTGGCCAGATCCAGACCTTGGGGCCGAACTACGCGTTGAACACCAATTCGCTGTCGCAGGCCTGCACCTGCTACAACATCGACAACTACTATACGGAGTTCGATTATATCGGCATCAAGTCGGCTTTCGGCGACGGCTGCAGCATTGACAACAAACTCTACACCGTGTCCTGTTACCACAACGGCATTCGGGGGCTGGACTCGAACGGCACGACGCCGAACCTGAATGGCCGAGATGTGACGCCTCGGCCGAGATGCGGCGCGCGCCACCGCACGTCGGTAAAACGATCACCCAGCTTCCAGGCCGACGGGCATGCGGTCGCTCACACTGGTATCCCAGTTGCGGCCAGACGTGCGGCCGCGCGCGCGACGATGGCTTCGCGTTCCGCGCGCGTCACCGCCGTGGCTGCCTGGACTGCCCGCAATACCTCCGGCGGCGCGGCGTCCGGCGTGCCGGCATCGAACGGCGGCGCGGGCGCGTACTCGATTTGCAACTGGATCGACTGCGCCTGCACGGGGCCGGCCAACTCTGCCGCCATGGTCAGCGCGAAATCGATGCCGGCGGTGACGCCGCCGCCCGAGAACAGATTGCCGTCGCGCACCACGCGGCCGGGCGTGGGAATGGCGCCGAAGGCCGAAAGCAGGTCGCGATAGGCCCAGTGTGTCGTGGCGCGCTTGCCGTGCAGCAGCCCGGCGGCGCCCAACACCAGCGCCCCGGTGCACACCGAGCTGACATAGCGGGCGTGGCTGGCTTGTTTGCGCAGCCAGTCAAGCACGTCGGCGTCCTCCATCAGCGCGTTCACGCCGGCGCCACCGGGGACGCAGACGACATCGAGCGGCTTGTGGTCGCGTAGCGTCGCATAGGGGAGCAAGCGCAGGCCGCTCTCGGCCTCGACCGGCTGCAAGGTCTTCCACAGCAGCAATACTTCGGCATCGGGAAGCTTGGTGAAGACCTCCAACGGGCCGGTGAGGTCGAGCTGCGTCATGCGCGGGAACAGTACTAGGCCGATCGTTGTGGCGGGCATCGCGCGCGCTCCGTTCGGACTGGACGTGGCAAGCGTGGCATGGCATGGGTTGGCGGAAATGCCAAATAGCCCTCGGATTCTGCCATGCAGGCTGCGCGCGGGGACCGCGAAGAACGCTGTGGCGAAGCACGCCAGCAGGAAGAACGGACAAGCCGACGTGGGGGTCGGGCGCCTTATCGACCGTGTATGTGCGCCCTCGCGCGCCGCTCCGCGGTCAGATCCGGGGATGGCCCTATGCGGCCAAGCGGATCCGGTGCTGCAGGTGGAGATCCTGGCGTTTCCGCGTGTGCAGTTGCTGGACGTTGCCGGACCATTGCAGGTATTTGCCACCGCCAATGAGTTGACATGCGATGCCGGGCGCCGACCGCTCTATGCCCCGCGCGTGGTTGCGTTGCAGCCGGGGCCTGTCGCTGCCTCGGCCGGATTGGCGCTGGTGGCGGACGTTTTGCCTGATCCGCGGCGCAAGGCCGATACTTTGCTGGTCGCCGGCGGTGTTGGCGCGCGCGCGGCCGGCCCGGACCCGGCGTTGCTGCACTGGATCGTGCAGCGGTCGCGCCACGCCCGCCGCACCGCGTCCGTCTGCACCGGCGCCTTCCTGCTTGCCGCCGCCGGCTTGCTCGATAGCCGGCGTGCCACCACGCACTGGCGGTATTGCGCCGAACTTGCGCGCCGCTACCCGGCGGTGGCGGTCGAGAGCGATCCGATCTTCGTGCAGGACGGCAACGTCTGGACCTCCGCCGGGGTCACGGCCGGCATCGACCTCGCGCTCGCCTTCGTGGAGGCGGATCTTGGGCGTGGGATGGCGCTCGCGGTGGCCCGCCAGCTTGTCGTGTTCGCGCGACGGCCAGGCGGGCAGGCGCAGTTCAGCGCCAGCCTGGCGCTCTCCGCCGCGGACGAGTTCGACGCGCTGCATGCGTGGATGGCCGGCAACCTGCGGCGGGCCCTATCGGTGCCCGAGCTTGCCGCCCGGGCGGGCATGAGCGAGCGCAACTTCGCCCGCCATTATCGCGCTTCGACCGGCGTCACGCCGTCCCGCGCGGTCGAGCAATTGCGGGTGGAGGCCGCGCGCGGTGCCCTGGGCGGCACGCGGCACTCGATCAAGGACATCGCGCGGCGCTGCGGTTTCGGCTCAGAGGAGACGATGCGGCGCAGCTTCCTGCGGGTGCTGCGCGTCGCACCGCGCGACTACCGGGCGCGATTCCCCGGCTGACCGCGGTAGGGCGCCGACGCCGGTCCGCCCTGGCGCCAACCAGCCGAGACAGGTGCGGCACGGCCTTCAATCGGATGTGCCCAAGCCGCGACGGTAAACAGGCAAGACCGCCGTCATGACGGCAGCCACCTGTCACTCGGCTGGCGCCTCCGGCAAGGCGCTGTGGCGATGGCCGTAGCCGAAGTAGATCGCCAAACCGATGGCGAGCCAAACGAACAGCCGTAGCCAGGTGACCAGTGGCAGGCCGAGCATCAGCAGCAGGGAGAAGCCGATCCCCAGCAATGCCACCCAAGGCAGGCCAGGGGCGCGGAACGGCCGTTTCGCGTCGGGTGCCCGATGCCGCAGATAGATCACCGCAGCGCACACCAGCAGGAAGGCGAACAACGTGCCGATGCTGACCATTTCGCCAAGCACGCCGATTGGGAAGCATGCCGCCACCAGTGCCACCGCGATGCCGATCAAAGCCTGGCTGGTGAAGGGCGTGCGGAACCGCGGATGCACCTCGCTGAAAAGCGGCGGCAGCAGACGGTCCTCTGAGATCGAGAACAGAATGCGGGCCTGGCCAAACAGCAGGACGAAGATGACCGTGGTAAGGCCGACCAATGCGGCAAACTTCACCAACACCGACAGCCAGCCGATCCTGGTCGCGTCCATCGCCACTGCCACCGGGTCCGGAACGCCGAGCTGCTGGTATGGCACCATGCCGGTCATGACCAACGCCATCAGGACATAGAGGACGGTGCAGATGGCGAGCGAGCCGAGGATCCCCACCGGCATGTCCTGTTGTGGCCGGCGCGCTTCCTGCGCCGCGGTCGAGACCGCATCGAAGCCGATATAGGCGAAGAACACCACGGATGAGCCGCGCAGAATGCCGCTCAGGCCGAACTCGCCGAAGTTGCCGGTATTCGCCGGCACGAAGGGTATCCAGTGCGACCGGGTCACGTAGAACGCGCCGACGACGATGACGATCACCACCACCGACAACTTGAAGGCCACCATGACGTTATTGACGCGCGCCGATTCCCTGGTGCCAAGCATCAGCAGGGTGGTGAGGCAGACGACGACGACCACCGCCGGCACATTCAGGACGGCGGTGGCCGTGGTGCCGCCCGCAAGCGTCACGACGGTGCCGGTTGCCTGCGCCCAGATTGGCGACACCTGTATGCCGAAGCTGTGCAGCAGGCTGACCACGTAGCCCGACCAGCCGACGGCGACGGTTGCGGCGCCCATGCCGTACTCCAGAATCAGGTCCCAGCCGATGATCCAGGCAAACACTTCGCCGACGGTCGCATACGCATATGTGTAAGCGCTGCCCGATGCCGGGATCATGGCAGCGAGTTCGGCGTAGCAGAGGCCGACAAAAGCGCAGGCGACGCCGGACAGCACGAAGGACAACGAGATCGCCGGGCCGGCGTAGCTGGCGGCGGCTTTGCCGGTCAGCACGAATATCCCGGCACCAATGATACAACCGATGCCGAGACTGACCAGCGACGTTGGCCCCAGGGTTTTGGCCAGGCTATTGCCTTGTGCGCCCAGGGCTATGGCTTCCAGCGATTTGCGGCTGGTGTATTTGGCCAAGGACATGTGCGGTCTCCCGCGTTGCATGACGCGCAAAAATCGGCCATGCCCTTGAATTGTGCAACAAAATTCTCGGCCAGCAGCACACAGCGGTATGACAACATGGACGAATTTCAGATCAATCGCATCGCTGTTCGAACCGCGGCTCGACCGCCGTCATGCCGACGAGGCTGGCGGCGCCCACAGCCAACCGGTGGCCGACGCCGAACCATTGGCGTGCCGACATGAGCGATGTCTGGTCTGGAACGGGTGCGCCGTGAACGAATATATTGGCGAAGAAAGCTGCTGCTCTTCACACTTGGCGGCTATTACGTTGCGTTGTGTCATACAACTTCGCAGGCGGCCGTGCAGCGGACACCGCATCGCCGCGACCGCATCCATTGCCAAGGCGCAATTGGAGACACGTCGCCCGGCCCGCGGGAGCTCGCGCCGATATCGGTTGTGAATACAACTGCACCTCGCAACAAATGATTGACAAGTCGTTAACTGTCATGCCATATTTCAGAAATCGACAAGATCATACGAGACGCCATTATACGAGACGCCGTTTGGGCGTGATCGCAGCGAACCAGGCAGAGAGTTTTGCTGGCGCGGAGCGTTGCGGGGACCTGTCCAGGATGGTTCGTCCTGGAGGTTGCAGCCGTGACCAACGAAAAGCGCTATTGCGTGATCGTCGGTAAACCAAATATCGCGCTCCGTCGCCTGGCGCAGGTCTTGCAACAGAGATTTGAGGTCATCACCGCGGAAAGTCACGACGGGGCGGTGCTTGCCACGACGGTCTTCCAGCCAACATTGGCAGTCATCCCGCAGGACGCCGGCGGAGGCAGTGGTGAGCTTGCCAGGCGAATGGCGGCCGCGTGGCCGGGGATCGCGATTGTCCATTTTACCGACGGTGATCCCGACGAGATGGTCGACGGCAAACGACGGGAGCCGACGCCGAACGCGGCCAGCCGTGCTGCGAGGCGAGCCATTGCCGCTGACCCGGCCGCGATCGACGGCGGCAACGGCCGCGACCATCAGCCGCACGACGACGGCGAGCACCCCGGCCGGGTCACGCCTCGTGAGCGGCAGGTCCTGACTCTGCTGGAGCGCGGCCTGTCGATGAAGGAGACCGCGCGCCTGCTGGCAATTGCGCCGCGCACCGTGGCGTTCCACAAATACCACGCCATGGCATGCAACGGTCTGCACAACAATGCGGAGCTGCGCAACTTTGCCGTCCGCGAAGGCATTTTGACGCTACGGGCGCCGGACGAAAGCGACAGCAAGAAAACTGATGCCATCGAGCCACAGCGCCACGACTAGACTCAGTATTGTCTATCCGAATGAATTCGCCGCCGATCACGTGGTTCGATGACATTCCTGTTCCAAATCGAATCACCGGAAGGCCGCCCGCCGGCTCGGATGCATCAGCATTGCGGCGAGCGCAGGCGAGCACTGCCGGCAGCATAGCTGTCGCGCCGTCACCTGTCAGATTTACCAGGTCATGTGCGCCACTCGCCCGCAAAATTTAACAGGAATTCTGGAAATACATTTTTATAACATCGATCTGCGGCCCGTGCGACGTTACCCCATGCGATGGACTGCAAGTTCTTACGGTTACCGCAGTCGGATGAGAAGCGCATATGTCGGTTGTGCCTGGAGGAAGTGCAATAAAGCTGCAGCGATAAGGGCCACAGCCCACGCCGACACGGCCGAGGGTTTGAGATGGCGCCAGAGTGGCGCCGGCACCATCACGCAGGACAGCAGTGCACTCCTCCTCGCATGGCGTCCTATGCCTCTGGCGTAGGAAGACATTGGTGCGGAAGTAGGAGAATGACAATGCGCAAGTTGCTTCTTGCCGCGACGATCCTTGGGCTTGCCGCGGCTCCTGCGTTTGCTGGCGGCATTGCCGCGGCAGGCGATGTGAATATCGCGGGCACAACGGCTGCCTCGAATGCCGGCGTGGTCAGCACCGAGGGCACGATGGCCGGTGTGAAGACTGGCGGTAACGGCGCAGTGGTGGTTGGCGCCGTATCCGGCAACTACACCGCGGTCGATACCTCAGCGCTTGGGGTGGCGGGACCGAAGGGCTCTTACACCAACACCACTGCGACCCAGACGAACATCGGTGGCACGGTGGCTGGCGGGCTGTCGGGCACCTTCTTTGGTAATGCTGGCGGCAGCGCCAGCGGTGGCCAGAACAGTACGGCAATGGGTGGAGCCAAGGCGACTGCGAATGACATGAATGCTGGCGGCTACATTACTGTCGGCCATGGTGGGCGAACTGATAGGTAGTTTGGCGGCTTGCGGCGGTACGACCGCCCGGGCTGTCCGGCTCCGGGGAGGCACGACCTCCCCGGGGTCGTTCATTAGGAGGCACTGCCATGAGGACGATTCTATTGTCCGCTACTGCGCTGATGCTGTTGGCCGGTAGCGCGGCTTTTGCCCAAACGACCTCGAACTCAGGGTCCAACAGCGATGCCACGGTGACGACTACGTCGGGATCGAAATCAATATCCAGTCCACGTGTGAACGTCATCGGCAACCCGATCGGCAACGGTGCTTCGTCGAGCTACTCCAACTCGAACGCGGTCTCCAGCACCCGGTCGGCATCCCGGTCAGCGGCGGTCGGCAACACGACCACCGTCAACGTTGACAGCTACGCTGGCAACAGCGGCGGCAGCGGGGCGGACACCGCCGGCAGCTCGGGGGATCCAACCGTCCACTACACTGGCGGCTACACGGTGCGTAACACGCCTGAGGTGATTCCGCCGAACGTGATGGGCGGCAACACCTGCGCGGTCGGCGCCTCTGGTGGCCTGGCCTTGGCCGGCTTCGGCATCGCGGGTGGTGGCACCTGGGCGGATCGTGCCTGCGAACGTCGGCAACAGGCGGCCCTGCTGTACAACATGGGAGAACAGAAGGCTGCTGTCGAGCTGATGTGCCAGAACAGCGACGTGCGCGACGCCATGAAAACCGCTGGCAAGCCGTGCACCGCTGACATTGCTGCTGCGATCCCAGCACCGGCAGCACCTGTCGCGCGGCAAACCACCAGCGCCGTGCTTCAGATAGCCGCTGTGCCTGTAGCCGCACCGGTGGTTCCGGCATTAGCGGCGAAGCCCGCGGCACCCAAGCCTGAGTGGTGCCGTCACGCTGCTCCGACCACGGAACCTTCGATCCTGTACGTAAAGAAGGTGTGTGGCGGATGATGGGAGGGTGCGGCGCAGGTGACTCTCTTGAGTGTGGTCTAACGACCGCGTCCTGAAGCGGGAGAGTGACTGACAGAGAGGGACCGCCTGCATCGCATGGCACGAATGTATCCGCCTTATCTCCGCTGCACCGTGCGCGTAGTAGTGCTGTCATGTTACTATCGGAATATAACATTGACGATTCGGAACCAGCCCCACGAAGCGGCAGCGAACATCGTGCCGTGTCACCCGGCAACGTGCAGCCAACTGACATGGAACGGAGCAACAGACGAGACGACCTCGCCGCGATTCGCGGCATTCTTGCCGTAACATTCGTCTCTCTGGTGCTGTGGTTGGTCGTCCTGGCCGCGCTGCTGGCTTGGTAACTGTTGCGATCAGCTCGCGCTTAAATGTTTCGCTCTCACCAGCCAGCCATCGCAGACGCGGGGACCGGTTGCCGGTGGTTGGCCTATGGAGCTTAGCTATACCGGTCAGCTTCTGCCGCTATCTACAGGCATTGGCACGATCCGCCCGCCAGGCGGGTGTTCAAGGTGGCATGCTGACATGTGTCGCTCCCCGATCGGTCGTAACAGCGGCTCTTCAGCACCGCATCGGCCGAACACGAACGGGCAGCGTGTGCGAAAGCGGCAGCCGCTGGGCGGATTGATCGGGCTTGGCACGTCGCCGCTCAAAATGATGCGCTGCCGCAGGACGGTTGGGTCGGGTACCGGCACGGCCGAAAGCAGCGCGCGGGTATAGGGGTGGTGGGATTTCGAGAACAGCGTCCGTCGATCAGCTACTTCGACAATCTTGCCGAGATACATAACCGCGACACGATGTGTGAGATGTTCGACGGTGGCCAAATCGTGGCTGATGAACAGAAGCGCCAGACCGAGTTCGTCCTGCAGATCAACGAGCAGGTTGACGATCTGTGCTTTAACCGAGACATCGAGCGCCGAGACTGCCTCGTCACAGATGACCAGATCCGCGCCGGTAGCCAGGGCACGAGCAATGCCGACGCGTTGCCGCTGCCCGCCGGAGAATTCATGCGGATAGCGAGCTCCGGCATCACGTGGCAGACGCACCTTGTCAATAAGATCCGCAATGCGTTCATCCAGTTCGCCGCGGTTATGCGCTAATCCAAAATTGGCGATCGGCTCGGCCAAAATATCGCGTATTTTCATGCGCGGATTCAGGCTGGAAAATGGATCCTGAAACACAATCTGCATGCGGCGGCGCAGGGGCCGAAGCCGTGAAGCCGGAATGTTGTCGATGCGTTCGCCGGCCAGATAAACCTCACCGCCCGTAATAGTGTATAAGCGTAAGATGGCTTTGCCGACTGTGGATTTGCCACAGCCGGACTCGCCAACGAGGGACAGCGTCTCTCCGCGGCTGATATCGAATGTCACACCGTCAACGGCATGTACCTTATCCGTCGCTTGCCCGAGCAGGCCCCCATATATCGGGAAGTGCTTCTTCAAGCCGTTGACTTCGAGTAGGGGACGGACGTGCATCGCTCATCGTCTCCGACGCGCCGACTGGTCACACCGGCACGATTGTTTGTCCAGCATGGTGGCACGCGGCTTGATGCTCCAGGGCCTTGACCTCCAATGCCGGCGCGACTTCGCGACACAACTCCGTAGTTAACGGACAGCGCCCGGCGAACGGACATCCAACAATGCGTGAGCTCAAGCTCGGAACCAAACCAGCGATTTCCGCCAGTTTGCTGCGCCCCGCATGGCGCAGAGAAGAGCCGAGCTTTGGTACCGAATCCAGCAGACCGCGTGTGTAAGGATGCATTGGATGGGCGAAGATTTTGTCGACTGGCGCTTCCTCGACCTTGCGTCCTGCATACATTACCATGACGCGCTCGGCCATTTCCGCCACCACGCCAAGGTCATGGGTGATCAGGAGAATCGCCGCGCCGAAGCGAGCCTTCAGATCCCGCATCAAATCCAGGATTTGTGCCTGTATCGTCACGTCCAGTGCTGTGGTGGGTTCGTCTGCAATCAGAAGTTTTGGCCTGCAGGCCAGGGCCATCGCAATCATGACGCGCTGGCGCATGCCGCCCGACAGCTGGTGTGGATATTCTCTGGCGCGTCGTGTCGGTGCCGGAATGCCGACGAGTGTCAGCATCTCGATCGCGCGCTGCTCCGCCTGTCGGCGGCTCAGGCCTTGGTGCAGCCGTACGGTCTCACTAACCTGGTACCCCACGGTCAGTACCGGGTTCAGGCTCGTCATCGGCTCCTGAAAAATCATCGAGATCGCATTGCCTCGGATCTCCCTCATCTCCCGCTCGGATAAAGCCAGCAGATCATGTCCGTCGAAGCGAATGCTGCCTTCGGTCCAACCCGGAGGTTCCTGCACCAAGCGGAGTATAGACATGGCTGTCACCGACTTGCCGCAGCCCGACTCGCCTACCACTGCCAGCGTCTCGCCTGTGTGCACGCGGAGTGAGACACCTTCTACTGCACGTACCACGCCGTCGGGGGTTCTGAAATGCGTCTGAAGATGGTCGACTTCGAGCAGTGCCATGCGTGTCAGAGCCTTTTCGCCAGGCGTGGATCCAGCGCGTCGCGCAGGCTATCGCCAAGGACGTTCACCGCCAGGACGGTGATGCAAAGGAAAACCGCCGGGAAGGCCACAACATAGGGTTTGATCTCCCACAGGGCACGGCCCTCGGCCATGATGTTCCCCCAGCTCGGGATCGTTGGCGGCGTACCGGCGCCGATGAATGATAGAATAGACTCACTGATGATTGCAGATGCGCAGACATATGTGGCGTTCACCATTAGCTGTGCCAGCGTATTGGGAATGATGTGCCTCCAGATGATCGCTTGAACTGGGGTGCCGGATGCGATCGCGGCCTCCACATAAGGTTGATCCCGCAGCGACAACGTGATGCCCCGGATCAGACGCGAAACGCGGGGGAATTCGGCGACGCTGATTGCAATGACGACATTTTGTACACTAGCCCGTGTCAACGTCATAAGCGCAATTGCCAGTAGCAGCGGCGGTATCGACATCAGCCCGTCCATGACGCGCATTACGATAGGATCGAGTCGGCGGCTGAAGCCGGAAATTGCACCAACCAATGTCCCCGCCGTCGAAGCGAGCAACGCAACCAAAAAGCCGACGAGCAGTGAGATGCGCGAGCCGTAAATCACACGCGAGTAGATGTCGCGCCCCAGCATGTCCGTACCAAACCAATATCGCGCCGATGGCTCACGCAGCCGCTGGGCGGGTGCCAGTGCAGTTGGATCGACTGTCCCGAGCCACGGTGCCAGGATGGCGATGGCAATCATCAAACCGACCAGCAAACCGCCTAGGACGATCGTGCGATGGCGATGCGCGAAGGTGCCAACGCGATTGCGGCGTTCAGCGGGGGGCGGATCCGCCGGCAATGTCGAGGCCGGTGGATGGCGACGATTGGCAGCAGCAGTTCGAACGCCACTCAATAGCGTATCCTCGGATCGAACGCGGTGTACAGCAGGTCCACGATCAGATTTATCAGCACGTATGTGGTGCTGAATAACAGCACGACGCCCTGGATCACCGGATAGTCGCGGCGCAAGATCGCGTCTACGGTGAGGCGACCCAGGCCCGGGATCGCGAACACACTCTCCGTTACTACGGCGCCGCCAATCAGTAACGCGACGCCGTTGCCTATAACGGTGATGATCGGCACCGCGGCATTTTTCAGCGCGTGCACGAACAGGATTGCGAGTTCGCCGGCGCCTTTGGCCTTTGCCGTGCGCACATAGTCCTGGCTAAGCACGTCGAGCATGGTCGCGCGTGTGATGCGAGCGAGCAGTGCGACATAAATCAGCCCGAGTGCAAACGACGGTAGGATCAGGGTGCGCAGGAACGGCCAAATTCCTTCACTGATCGGTGTGAAACCCTGTACCGGCAACCAGTCGAGCCTGAGTGCAAAGACATAGGCGAGGAGGTAGCCGACCACGAAGACGGGCGTGGAGAAGCCGAACACGGCCGTCACCATAACCGCGCGATCTATCCAGGACCCGTGCTTCCATGCCGCCACGATTCCCAGGGGGATGGCAGTCAGAACTGAGAACACGACAGTCAGCACCATGAGGGACAAGGTCGGCTCGATACGCTGCGCTATCATATGGGCAACCGGCAGGTTGGTGAAGATCGACATGCCGAGATCGCCGTGGAGAGCGTTCCACAACCACTCGCCAAAACGCACCAAGAAGGGACGATCAAGTCCCAATGAAGCTCGTATCCGCTCGACGTCTGCCGGAGTGGCTTGATCGCCGGCAATAATCGCGGCCGGATCTCCGGGAGCAAGATAGAGCAAGCTGAAGACGAAGAAGGCGACCACGAGCATGACCGGTATGGTCGTCAAGGTGCGCCTGATGGCATAGGCCAGCATGGCCTAGGCGGTGTCCGGACAAAACTGAGCGCACACTGCCGGAGCGGGCGCCATACCACAAAACTTCTGACGATGCATCGCCTGAACGGCCTCACTTGTCGTTTGCTTATCGGTGCACCCGGGGTTGACCGCACACCCTGCCCGATCCAGGCCAGAAGATCAAAACTGCTCCACCTGGCCGGAACAACCCGAACGGACGCAGCGGATGATGCGTCGTCTGGCACACAGCAACCAAGGCCCGCCGTCCGGTCAAGCCGAGCGTCAGCCAATGTGCCGGCGCGCTCCGGTGGGACAAAACCAGAAACGCGGTCAACTCATCTGCCACCCATACCGGGCAGCTTTAGCCGCTACTGCATATCGCTTGCGTCTCTGGTGCCAGTTGGCGTAGTCGCATTACCACGTGCGGATGATGAACTTGAGGATGGCGAAACACCCCTCGATCGGCGGGACGAAGTAACCTGGTCGAGTAGACGCACGCTTGAACGAGGGCGGGTTCGAACCAGGTTGTTGCGGCGCCAGCCGCCTCGCATTGATAGGGAAAACGTCACGCGTTGGTCAGGCCGCCATCGACCGTGATCGTCTGGCCCGTGACGTAGGACGCATCTCGAGAGCAGAGGAAGCGGATCACGGAAGCGACTTCGGCCGGCTCGCCATAGCGCTGCAACGGGATTTCCTGGCGATAGGCATCGCCGCGGTCGGCAATGATCTGGTCTATCATGCGGGTCAGGATCACGCCGGGCGCCACCGCATTCACCAGGATACCGGGGGCGAAACGGCGCGCCAGCGAGCGGGTCAGGCCGACGATGCCCCCCTTCGCCGCACCATAGGCAACGTAGCCCGCGCTGCCGCGGCGGAATGCGACGGAACTGACGAACACCATGCGCGACGGGCCGCGCGGATCGGCGTAGCGCGGGAACAGGGTGGCCAGGTCGTAGGCATTCGTGAGGTTCGCCGCCATGGCGCGGTCCCACACGCCGTGATCCTCGGGATCTAGCGGGTCGCGCTCGAACAAGCCGGCGAGGTGCACCAGGGCGTAGATCGGCTTGGCGCGTGCCAGCAGGTCGTCGCGGACAGCAAGCGCACTCAGATCGGTGGCGACGGTGAACACCCGCGTGCCGCCCAGCAAGGCTTTCGCCTCATTCAGGCGTTGCTCATCGGGGTCCAGCAGCAGGACATGTGCGCCATGGTCGAGGAAGGTGCGGGCGGTGGCGAGGCCGATGCCGCCAGCCCCGCCGGTGATCACGATGCGTCGGCCAGCGAATTCAGCCATGTCTGGAATGCTCCCGCGTCAGTCATGTCTGGGACAGAGATTGCCTTGCGCTCTTTCTTCGGCGTTGTCAGGGCTACAGGAACGTACTGATGGTGGGACCCCGAGCGAGACAAAGTCCATTCGTTGCAGTCAGCCTGGCGTGGGCCGGGGTGGAGCGCAAGTTTACGCAATTCATCGGCGAAAGGGGCCGGGCGCGCCTTGGTGTGTTGACGAACGGCTGTACGCACATCACGCTGCCGGACTGCTGAGCCCGACCATTGCCGGCTTAGACTGGGATGCAGGCAATCGAGAGACGTGTCGGAAGCACGCTGTCCCGCTTGTCGCGATCGAGGTTGTGTGGACGGAATCCCAGCCATGCGTAATTTGCGGATTCCCGAATCGGTATTTCATCGAATCACTGGGTGGTCGGCAAGGGAGGCCGGCCATGCTGACGCAGATGACCGAAGCGGATTGGGAGATCGTGCTGACGGTGTTCGACGCCGCGCAGTCAAGGCGGGGTGAGCCTGGGCACGATGATCGCAAATTCCTTGAAGCGATCTTCTATTTCACGGTACACAACATCAAATGGCGTGCCCTGCCGGCGGAATTCGGCAAATGGAACAGTGTCTGGAAGCGGTTCTGGCGGCTCAGCCGCAGCGGGGTTTTCGAGGCTTTTTTCCAGTTACTGGCTGAGCAAAGCCAGACGGCGCATGTGGTGCAGTTCTTCGACAGCACTGTCGTTCGCGCTCACGTCTCGGCGGCCGGCGCAAAAGGGGGCAGCAAAATCAGGCGCTTGGACTCTCGCGGGGCGGGTTTTCGACCAAAATCCACCTCAAGACCGACCTCGAGGGCGATCCACTCGATTTCCACCTGACCGGTGGCGAGAAGAGCGACACAACGCAACTTGAAACCTCGTTTGACATCGGTCCGGACATCACGCCGCGCGTGGCAATCACCGATAAGGGATATGACAGCCACGGCAACCGCGCGGCGGCGCGGGCCCGGGGGATCACGCCGGTTATCCCCCGGAAGGCCAATTCGAAGCAGAGGGGACGCTTCTTTCCGAAGAAGCTCTACAAACTCCGAGCGCGGATTGAGCAAACCATAGGCAAACTGAAGCGTTTCAAGCGCATCGCACTACGTTGCGAGAAAACCGACGTCTCCTTCAGCGCGTTCATCAGCCTTGCGTGCGTGATAATACTGATCAAATCCCTTATCAAATCCGTCCACACGACCTAGGCCGTCTCGCCGGAAGTCGCCACCCTTTTGGCCCCGCCTCAGGTGACGAGCGGCCTACCCTTCATGGTCCAGCGGAATGGCTTGGCCATAGTCTGGTTGAAATAGGCGATGAACGCCTGGCATAAATACCGGTCGCGGCCGCCTGATAATGGCTGCCGTATTCCGCCCCTGCCTTCCGGTCGAGGCCGAACGCAATGTGGTCGGTGGCGGCGCGGGCGATGGCCGGCGCGGCGAGCGTGGCGGCAAGGCCGGTCAGCACGATGCGGCAATGCATGGCCGGTCCCCGAGGATGACTTGTCGCGGCAGGGACACGCACCATGCCGTCGGCACCGCGACGGGCAAAGACACTCGGCGCCACTCCGCGCCGCCGTGGACCCGGCGCCGCGCTTGCGCCAGTCTGGCAGCCAACCTACGGCAGGCACCATGCAAGCTGGGATTAACTTCGGCCTCGCCGGCCGGCGCGCCATCGTCACCGGCCATCGCGGCGGCATCGGCTCCGCCATCGCCGCGGTGCTGCAATGCGACGGCGCCGCGGTGATCGGCCTCGACCTGCCGGAGTTCGACCTCGGCGATACGGCCACCCTGGAACCCCGCCTCGCGACCCTGGTCGCCGAGCAAGGCCCGATCGACATCCTGGTGAACAATGCCGGCGTCACCGTGCTGGGCAGCGTGCTGGAAACGCTGCCGGCGGAAGTGGAGCGTGTGTTCCGGGTGAACTTCCTCGCCGCCTATGCGCTGATGCGCGCGGTTCTGCCGGGCATGGCGGCGCGCCGCCGCGGCGCGATCGTCAATATCGCCTCCGACCAGGCGCTGATCGGCAAGCAGGTCAGCGCGGCCTACGGCGCGTCGAAGGCAGCGATCGCGCAACTTTCGCGCAGTGCGGCGCTGGACTGGGCACGGTTCGGTATTCGCGTGAACTGCATTGCCCCCGGCAGCACGGACACGCCGATGCTGGCGACCGTGATCGGCGACCTGGCGGCGAAGTATCCGGACCGGTTCCCCAGTTCCTCGGCCGACGCCTACCGCGCCGGCGTGCCGCTGGGCCGCTTCGCGCGCCCCGAGGAGATCGCGATGGCCGTGGCGTTCCTGGCCTCCGACGCAGCCTCGTTCATCACCGGCGTGATCCTGCCCGTGGATGGCGGCACCACCGCGGCATGACGGGATGCACCCCCGTCGTGACTTGCGGCACAGACGGCACGGCCGCGGCATGAGCAAGCGTCTCGCCGTGGTGACCGGCGGCACGCGCGGCATCGGCGCCGCGATCGCCGACCGGCTGGCGGCGGATGGCTTTCGCGTCATCGTCGCCGCACGGCACCCCCCGACGGCATGCGCCCACGAATGCAGCGCCTGCGACGTGACCGACGCGGCCTCGGTGCGGACGCTGTTTTCCCGCCTGTCGCGCGTGGACTCGCTGGTGAATTGTGCCGGCCTGGCAGGCGTGAACGCGCTGGACGGCGACGACGCGCTTTGGCACGCGATCATCGCAGCGAACCTGCATGGCACATACTACTGCTGCAAGGCGTCGTTGCCCCTGCTGCCTGACGGTAGCGGGCGCATCGTCAACATCGCCTCGGTGCTGGGTCTGCGGGGTGTGCCGGACCAGACGGCCTATTGCGCCGCCAAGCACGGCGTCGTCGGCTTCACCCGTGCCCTCGCGCTGGCCGTGGCGCCGCGCGGCATCACCGTGAATGCGGTTTGTCCCGGCTGGGTGGACACGGACATGGCCCGGCAGCGCTTTGTCGAATTGGGCATCTCGCGCGAGGAAGCCGCCGCCGGTATCCCGACCGGCCACATCGCCACGCCCGCCGAGGTCGCCGACGCGGTCGCCTGGCTGCTGCGCCCGGAGGCGCGCAGCGTCACCGGCCAGGCGCTGCCGATCGAGGGCGGCACAATGGCGCGCGCGTGACCGCTCTCACGTCGCGCGGGTGAACTCTTTCAAGTGGCGCGGCTGACAGGTCCCGAGTCGCGCGCATGACCTCTCCCGCCTCGGGCGCGGCAGGGCTATAGGGGCAACGCCATGTCTCGCCAGGTCCGTAGTCCGTCTCCGCGCTTCCGCATTGTCGCGACCGTCGCCGGCCTGTGCCTGGCAGTCGGCGTGATGACCACCCTCGTCTCCTACTCCGTCACCCTCTATCGTCTGTTCTGCCAGGCCACCGGCGCCGGCGGCTACACCCAGCGCGCCGCGTCGGATACCGCCGCGGCCTCCGCTCACGCCGTCACGGTGTCTTTCAACACGGATGTTGCCCCCGGCCTGCCCTGGCGCTTCGAGCCGGTGCAGCGCAGCGTCACCGTGCATCTCGGCCAGGAGTCGCTGGTGTTCTTCGAAGCCGAGAACCTGTCGGACCATCCGATCGTCGGCCACGCCACGTTCAACGTCACCCCCGACCGGGTCGGCCTCTATTTCAAGAAGATCCAGTGCTTCTGCTTCACCGAGGAACGCCTGGCCCCGCATCAGAAGGTCGAGATGCCGGTCGATTTCTTCGTCGATCCCCGCATGGCGGCCGATCCCGACGCCACCGAGGTCAACAACATCGTGCTCTCCTACACCTTCTTCGAATCGCGCCAACCCGACGCTGCCCAGGACCTCGCGCGCTTCGACAACCGGCCGCCCGATCCGGCCGCGGGGCGCGTGTTATTCGCAACCGTCTGCGGCGCCTGCCATGCACTGGACCGCAACAAGGTCGGCCCGAAGCTGCAAGGCGTGGTGGGGCGGCGCGCCGGCAGCGTCCCCGGTTATCCGTATTCGACCGCGTTGGCACAGTCCGGGATCGCCTGGGACGCTGCGTCGCTCGACAAGTGGCTTGCCGGGCCGCAGCACTTCATTCCGGGCGCGACGATGCCGTTCAGCCTGCCCGACGCGGTACGCCGGCGCGACATGATCGCGTATCTCGAAACGCTGACGCCGGGCGCGGCAAAGGAGCAGGCGGCCGTCGTGCCGAAGCCGCCGCCGGGGTAGTCTGGTGCCATTGCGAGCGGACCGTAGCATTCCCGGTCGAGCGACACGGGACCAACCGACCTGGATCGCTTCGTTCGCAAAGACGGGGGGCGCAGGAAGGGCGCGTCAGGGTTACGGCAGTGGGAACCGCGCGCTTCAATCGCCCAGCACGAACGTTGCCAATTCGTCGAGGTCGCGCGTGTGGCGCAGCGGCGCGGGTGCTTCGGCGGGTTTCGCCATGCCGATACGATTGTGCCACCAGACCGGCAGGCCGACGCGCGATGCGCCGACCAGGTCGTAAGCGGAGCCGGCGACAAACAGGCATTGCTCCGGGGCAACGCCGAGTTCCGCGAGAGCCAGGCGGTAGGGCCGCGGATCCGGCTTGTAGAACCCGGCACGTTCGGCAGTGACAACCGCGGCAAATGCCACACCGACGCGATCGGCGGCCACGCGGCCGAGGGCTTCGGAGCAATTCGTGGCGACGCCGAGCCTGACTCCGGCGTCTGCCAGCCGCCCTAATGCGGCCGTCACGCCCGGCCATGGCTGCAATTCGCCGTAACGCGCGGCGAGCGTCTCCGCGGCGTCGCGACCGAGGCCGGTGGCGAACGCCGCCTGCGCCACCAGCGCCTCATAAGAGCGATAGGCACCGGCATCGTAGGTGAGCCGCAGATAGGCCGATCGCCACGCGCGGCCAGCGGCCTCGCTGGCGGCGACCGAATCCCACAAGGCCCAACTGTCGAGCAAGGCGGTGAGAAGATCGAACAG
Organism: Acetobacteraceae bacterium; assembly: GCA_035508435.1. Classification (GTDB taxonomy): domain Bacteria; phylum Pseudomonadota; class Alphaproteobacteria; order Acetobacterales; family Acetobacteraceae; genus JASHVB01. The sequence continues at coordinate 58,915 of DATJNA010000010.1, forward strand.
TACGGCATGGTAACGGCGTGGCACGATGGGGTTCCTCGCGGCGGCCGCCGCAGCATGCCACAGTCGCGGGGAATGGAGGCAAGGATGCAGTCCACGACACGGGCCATTGCGACCTACCGCACAATCGACATGCATACCGCCGGCGAGCCGGTGCGGATCGTGCTGGATGGATTTCCCGAGCCCCGCGGCGACTCCGTGCTGGCAAAGCGCGCCGACGCGATGGCGCGCCTCGATGTGCACCGGCGCCGGCTGATGTTGGAGCCGCGCGGCCATGCCGAGATGTATGGCGCCCTGCCCATCGTCGCGTCGGAGCCGCGCGCGGCCTTCGGCGTGTTGTTCTTGCACCATTCCGGTTTCAGCACCATGTGCGGGCACGCCACGATCGCGCTGGGGCGCTGGGCGGTGGATAGCGGACGCGTGGGATTGCACGACGGCTGCGCCGATTTCGTGCTGGAATGTCCGTGCGGCCCGGTCGATGTGCATGTGCGCGACGGTGGTGCGTCGGTGGCGTTCGACAGCGTGCCGGGATTTGCCGCGGCGTTGGACCTGGCGGTGGCGGTGCCTGGATTCGGCCAGGTGGTTTGCGATATCGGCTACGGCGGCGCGTTCTATGCGATTCTGCCGGCGGCGCGCCTGGGCATCGATCTGGCGCGCGATCGGCTGGAACGCCAGCGCGCCGCGGCGCGCGCGGTGACGGATGCGATCCGCGCGACGCATCCAGTGCGGCATCCCGCCGGACCGGACCTGGGTTTTCTCTACGGCACGATCCTGACCGACGATGCGCCCGCCAGCGCAGTCAGTCGCAACCTGTGCGTGTTCGGCGCGGGCCAGATCGATCGCAGCCCCACCGGCAGCGGCGTAACCGCGCGACTGGCGGTGGAGGCGAGCCGAGGCCTGCTGCGGCCAGGGGTCGAGCGGCGGATTGTGGGTCCGACCGGCGTTCCGTTCACCGGCGTCGTGCTGGCGGAACAACGGATCGGGGAGATGCAGGCGTTTCGCGTGGGCGTCTCGGGTAGCGCCTTCTATAGCGGGGAGGCCACATTCGTGGTGGAGGAGAGCGACGTGTTGGGTGACGGATTCAGTGTTGGCTGATTGGGCCTCGCCTCATTGCGAGGCGCCCTGTCACTGTGAGACGCCCTGTCACTGCGAGGCGCCCTGTCACTGCGAGGCGCAAATGACATAACGGCAATGACGTCGGGATAATGACAACGCCACAGCGATTGCCGCCTGGCTGAGACGACAGGCCGCGCCGCGCGCCATTGCGTGGCATGGTGGTCCGTGCTTGAACGCGCGCCCCCATGGTCCAGGCAATCGGCATCGATTTCGGCACTACGAACAGTGTGGTCGCGCTGTTGCACGACGATGGCAGCGTGACCACGCAGCGTCACGATTCGCTATACGTGTTCCGCTCGGTGCTTTGCTTTTGGCCGGAACCGGCACGTGGCCGCACGCTGCTGCGCCACGCCGCGGGACCAGCCTCGATCGCCGCCTATCTCGAGGATCCGCTCGACAGCCGCCTGCTGATGTCGATGAAGACCTACCTGGCACAGCGCAGCTTCGCTGAGACCCGCATTTTCGGCCATCCCTTCACCCTGCCGCGCCTGATCGCCTTGTTCTTGCGCGCGCTGCTGGCCGATGTGCCGCGACCGCGCCGCGTGGTGGTTGGCCGCCCGGTCCGTTTCGCCGGCGAATTCGTCGACGACGAACTCGGTGCCGAGCGCCTGCGCGCTGCCTGCGCCGAAGCCGGGCTTCCCGATGTCGCGTTGGCGCTCGAACCGCAGGCCGCGGGAATCCGCTTCGCGCGTACGCTGTCCCAGGCCGCGACCGTGCTGATCGGCGACTTCGGCGGCGGCACCAGCGATTTTTCCATCCTGCGTTTTGATCCACGCCGCGGCGTCACGCCGCTCGGTCATGCCGGCATCGGCATCGCCGGCGATGTTTTCGACTATCGGATCATCGACAAGGCCATCGCACCATTGCTCGGCAAGGGCGACATGTATCGGGTGATGGGCAAGACGCTGCCGGTCCCGCCAGATTTCTTCTCCGGCTTTGCGCGTTGGCACCTGCTGTCGCTGATGCGCACGCCGCGCACGCTGCGCTCGATCGCCGAGGTGGCGCGTACCTCGGACCAGCCGGAGCGGCTGCACCACCTGATGGCGCTGATCGAAGATGGCCAGGGCTACGCGCTGTATCAGTGCGTCGCCGGTGCCAAAGCGGCACTGTCCCGCGAGGAGACCGCCATTCTGCATTTTCGGCACAAGAACTTCGCGATCGAACGAACCATCGGCTGCGCCGACTTCGAGTCCTGGATTGCAGCCGATCTCGACCGGCTTGCAGCGACCGTGGACCGTGCACTGGCCGGCGCGGGCATGACTCCGGATGCCATTGATCGGGTGTTCCTGACGGGCGGAACGGCCTTCGTGCCAGCCGTCCGCCGCTTGTTCGAAACCCGCTTCGGCGCGGACAAGCTCGCGGGTGGCGGCGAATTCGTCTCGGTCGCCGAGGGGCTGGCCTTGATCGACGGCGATTGATCGCGGCAGAGTCCGCCCGCTGTTCGCGCCCGCACCTGAACGATGAGAGCGAACTGCCGTAATAATGAAGGCAATCCCGCTGAACCATGAAGCGGAACCCTTCACCCGCCGTGTCGTGTGGTTCGAGGAGCCGACTGAGGCGCTCGCTGATCCCGTACGTTTCATAGCCTACGCGATGGCGTCGGCAACACATGAGGATATGAAGGTGCTGCGCCGCCATGTGTCTGACGCGGACTTCCGGGAGGCGCTCGACAAGGCACCACCCGGCATCATTGATGCTCGATCATGGGCTTATTGGAATTCAAAAGTGGGGCGGTACCCCGCACCCCCATTACCAAAGCGCATGGTGAGGTGACAGACCTGCGGCCTCACGACCGAAGATCATGCGATGCAGCGCCGAACCCTCTCACGAGGCAGAATCAGCGGCAGACGTTACAGAGTTCGTCCGCTGCCACCGAGGCGCCGCGCAAACCCTATCCCCCGACAATCCGCGCGAGCACTTCGCCGGCGCGCCGGCACTGCGCCGTATCGACATTCAAATGCGTCACTGCCCGCACCGTGCGCGCCGCGAATGCCGACACCAGCACCCCTTGCTCCTGCGCCGCGCGCACCACCGCGGCGGCATCCGGCAACGGCTCCGGCACACGGAAGATCACGATGTTGCTTTGAACAGTTGCAAGATCGATCTCTGCGCGCGTGCCTGCCACATGCTCCGCGAGCCGTCGTGCATTGGCGTGGTCCTCGGCCAGCCGGTCCATGTTGTGATCCAGCGCGTAGAGTCCCGCCGCGGCGAGAATCCCCGATTGCCGCATTGCGCCGCCGAACATGCGCCGTGCCCGCACCGCGCGCGCCATATGCGTCTTGCTGCCGCAGATCAGGCTGCCGACCGGACAGCCAAGGCCCTTCGAGAGCGCCACCGACACCACGTCGAACGGCGCCGCGAGTTCCGCCAATGACCGCTGGCTTGCCGCCGCGGCATTGAACAGGCGCGCACCGTCGAGATAGGTCGCGAGGCCAAGCTCGCCCGCACTGCGACAGATCGCCGCCACCTCGTCCTGCGGGAACACCACGCCGCCGCCGCGGTTATGTGTGTTCTCGATCGCCACCAGAGTGGTGGGGGGAAACACGATATGGCCCGGTGGCTTGAATGCGGCGCGAACATCCGCGGCGAAGAACAAGCCGCCGCTACCGATGGTGGTGAACTGCACGCCGGAATTGGCCGCGGCGGCGCCCGACTCGTGCCACACCACATGCGCTTCCTCCCCAACCAGAACGTCGTCCCCCGGGCGCGTCAGCAGCTTCAGGCCGATCTGATTTGCCATGGTACCGCTGGGCAGGAACAGGGCGGCTTCCTTGCCGAGCAATGCGGCAACACGCTCTTGCAGGGCGTTGACCGACGGGTCTTCGCCATACTGGTCGTCGCCGACCGGCGCGCGCGCCATCGCCGCACGCATTGCCTCCGAGGGCAGCGTGACCGTGTCCGAACGCAGGTCGATGCGGTCCATGGATTGCCTCCGTTTGCCGATCGGCGTCGTGTGTCATCAGAGAGGAGGCGAGGCAATCCCCCATGTCGGAACCACGAAGAAAGGTCCGGACCACGAAGCAAGACCCGAACCACGAACAAAGCCCGGGACCCTGTCGCGGTCCAGGAACACTGCGCGTTAGCGCAGCACCCGTGCCAATGCGGCCAACGCATTCAGCGCCGGCGGGAAGCCGCTTAGCGGCGCGGTCTGGATCACGGCCTCGATGACTTCCTCCCGCGTCAGCCCCGCGTTCAGCGCCGACTCGCCGAACTTCGCGACTTGCTCCGGCAGGCGCAGCGCGGTGAATGCGGCCACCGCGATCAGCGCGCGAGTGCGGCGGTCCGCGCCGGGGCGGAACCAGATCTCGCCATAGCCATATTGGATCGCCAGCGGATACAGTGCGCCGGTGACCGGGTTGTCGGGCGCGGCGTAGCCCGACTGTGCGCGCTCACCGTGCAGTTCGTGCATCAGCGTCCGGCCACGCGCCGTCAATTGGTCCAGCGCAACCTCGGCCAGAGGTTCCGGCGGGAACGCAATGCCGCGCGATGTGAACACTGTTGCCGCCACCGGCAGGGTTTCTTCCGTGGCGGTGAAGCCGGCGTAGAGACCCGCCTGCACCAACACCTCGCGGATCGTTTCCGGCGCGACATCATGGTCCAGCGCCGCGCCGATCAACCGCCGCACCGCGGCCAACCGCGGGAACACCGCCACCGCGGCGAGGGCACAAATGATGCGGTCCGACAGCGCGAGGCCTGGCCGGGACCAGATGCCGCCGAACACCGCCTCGGTGAGCAAGGTGCCGAAGCCGGAGGGCAGGTCCGATGCGTCGCCTCGCAGCCGGTTGCGCATGGCTTCACCCTGGTGACGCAGGTCCTTGCGGGTCATGACGATTCCTCCGGCAATGCTTGTGCGGCAGACTGCGGCGGTGACGTGGCGCAGGCAACCGCCAGTACCAGTCACCGAAGCCGCCAGTGCAAGTGTCCGAAACCACCAGTGCCGGAGCACGAAAAGGATTTCATCTGGTTTGACGCGCCACGGCTCAGGCCGGTACGATGTGTGTCAGCTTACTGCGTAAATGCGCAATGCCAACCGCAAGACCAGCGCGATTCTCAGATCTCCCGCTCCTGCTTGATCTGTTCCGCGTGTCGGAAGTGAGCGCGAGCGCCCAACCGTTCGAGCGTGCGGAACGCATCATGTCCGAGACCCTGGCACGCCAAGGCGTGACCATCTTCGTCTCGGAGGCGGATGGGAGGATCGCCGCGACCTGCATGCTGATCACGGTGCCGAATTTGCTGCGCGGCGGACGGGCACACGGATTTCTCGAAAACGTCGTCACCCATCCCGACTATCGCGGGCAGGGACATGGCCGCACGGTGGTACGGGCCGCGCTGACGGAGGCATGGAACCGCGATTGCCACCATGTTTTGCTGCAAAGCGGCAGAGCAGATCCGCGGGTTCACCGCTTCTACGAAGCGCTCGGGTTTGAACCCGGCATCCGCATCGGTTATGTCGCGCGCCGCCAGGCATGATACGGTTTTGCGAGGGCGGTATGTGTCACCCTGCCGACCTACCTGATCCAGCCAATCACCTGCTCGGTTCGCGTGGCGGTGAGTGACCGTCATGCAGGCGCCCCCGGGGACGTTGCTCCGCGCGTAGACCGTCGCGGCGATTGGGTTTGACGCCGACTACGTCATCGCCGTATCCGGCCTGCCATGCGGCGGCGGCATCTGGAAACCGGCGCGTTTCGGCGGCAGAGTGCGAACTGGGGGACCTGCCCATGGAGATCGAGATCGACGCCAGTCAACAGTTGGAAGTCGCGGCGCGTGACGCTCGCACCGCAGCGCGCGTGCTGGCCCGCAGCACCGCGGCACAGCGCAATGACGCATTGCGGGCCATGGCCGTTGCCCTGCGCTCGTGCGCGACCGCTATCCTGACCGCCAATGCCGTTGACCTGGAAGCCACCGGGGGCACCGCCGCCTTTCGCGACCGCTTGGCGCTGACCGACGGGCGGGTTGAGGCGATGGCCAAGGGCCTGGAAGATGTGGCCGGGCTGCCCGATCCGATGGATCGCGTCCTGGCGGACTGGACACGGCCGAACGGGCTGCGCATCCAACGCATCGCCACGCCGATCGGCGTGATCGGCATGATCTACGAAAGCCGCCCGAATGTCGCGGCTGACGCTTCCGCCTTGTGCCTCAAGTCGGGCAATGCGGTGATCCTGCGCGGCGGTTCTGAAAGCCTGCATAGCGCACGGGCGATCAATGTCGCGCTGGTCGCGGGGCTGCGTGCCGCCGGCTTGCCCGAGGCGTCGGTGCAGATCGCCCCCACCGCCGACCGTGCCTATGTCGCGGCGATGCTTGCCGCCGCCGGCCTGCTGGACCTGATCATTCCGCGTGGCGGCAAATCCCTAGTGGAGCGCGTGCAGCGGGAGGCACGCGTGCCGGTGCTGGCGCATGCCGAGGGGCTCTGCCACACCTACGTTCACACCGCGGCCAACCATGAGATGGCCCGCAAGATCGTAGCCAATGCGAAGATGCGCCGCACCGGCATCTGCGGCGCCACCGAGACCCTGCTGATCGACCGTGCGATCGCGCCCCAGCTGCTGCCCGCCATCATCGCCGATCTGCGTGCGTTGGGCTGCGATTTCCGCGCCGATGCCGCCGCGCGCGACATCGTCCCCGACCTGGCGCCGGCAACTGATGCCGACTTCGACACCGAGTGGCTCGATGCGATCCTGTCCGTCGCGGTGGTGGACGGCGTCGATGCGGCGCTGGCGCACATCGCCCGCCATGGCAGCGAACACACGGACGCCATCGTCACTGATGATGTCCTGGCTGCGGAACGTTTTCTCGCGGGGCTGGATTCCGCGGTCGCGCTTTGGAACGCCTCCACCCAGTTCTGCGACGGCGGTGAATTCGGGTTCGGCGCCGAGATCGGTATCGCCACGGGCCGCCTGCATGCGCGCGGGCCGGTCGGGTTGGAACAACTTACCACCTATCGCTACGTCGTGCGTGGTGCGGGACAGGTGCGCCCCTGAACGCGCCGCTGAACGATTCGCTGCCGAAATACGGCGACCGGCGGCGGTTGCGCATCGGCTTGCTCGGCGGATCGTTCAATCCGGCCCACGCGGGACATCGACACGTCGCATGGCTTGCGTTGCGCCGGCTACGGTTGGACCAGGTGTGGTTGCTCGTCTCGCCTGGCAATCCGCTGAAGCCACGAGATGGTATGGCGTCGCTGGCGCAGCGTGTCGCCGGGGCGCGCCGGATCGCCGACGGACGCCGCGTGGTCGCCACCGCGATCGAGGCCGCGTGGGGCACGCGCTTCACCATCGACACGATCCGTTTGTTGCGACGGCGTTTCCCACGGGTGAAACTGATCTGGCTGATGGGTGCCGACATCCTGACGGAATTGCCGCGCTGGCTGCACTGGCGGGAACTGCTGCGACTTGTCCCTATCGCCGTGGTGCCGCGTCCCGGCTATACGCGCCGCGCGGTGGCGGGCCAGGCGGCGCGCTGGCTGCGCCACGCACGGCGGTCGGAGCATGCGGCGAGCCTGTTGCCCGGCGTGGGTCCTGGGTGGGTATTGATGAGTGCGCCGCAAGTCGCGGTTTCCGCCAGCGCGATTCGGGCCAGTGCGGAACAAGGAGGTTTGCCATAGCCAAGCCGTCACAACCGACGTCGCCCGCGCGCCACAAGCCCGCTGCGCGCAAGCGGGTAAAGCCGCCTTTGCCGGTGGTCGACAAGACGCCGGGCACGCCGCGCAAGAAGACCATCGCGGCGGGACCGAAGGCGGCGCCGCGCACGCGGCACAAGGCCGCGGAGCCGAGCCGGCTGGAGAAGCTGCAATCGGCGATCGTTCGCAGCCTGGACGACGACAAGGCCGAGAACATCGTCACGCTGGACCTTGAAGGCAAAGCGATGTTCTGCGATCGCATGGTGATCGCCACCGGCTTGGCGGACCGCCAGATCGCCGCCATGGCGGAGCATTTGAGCGAGAATCTGCACAAAGCGGGATGGCCGCGCGTGCAGGTGGAAGGCAAAGGCGGTTCTGACTGGGTACTGATCGACGCCGGCGACATCATTGTGCATTTGTTCAAGCCAGAGGCGCGCTCGATGTATGGGCTGGAAAAGATGTGGGGCACCGAACTGGACGATTGATGCCGCCGCGGGCTTTGCACGGAACGCGCCGCGGGCTTTTCGCGCAACGTTCGGATCGGCATGCTACGCTGCGCTGCGCCCGGAACCACACCGAATGCCCCAGCCAATCCGCCGGTCTCTCGTTGCCCTGTACCACGCTCTTGCAGAACGTGGCATGAACGTCGGAAGCTCTGGAAACGTCAGTGCTCGCATGCGCGGCGGCATGTTGATCACCCCCTCGGGTTGCTCTGCCGAAACGCTGCATGAAGCCGACCTCGTGACCATGGCGCTTGACGGCAGCGTGCGCGGTGACGCAACGCCTTCTTCCGAATGGTCGATGCATGCTGCGATCTTTGTCGCGCAACCTGCCGCCTCCTGGATCGTGCACACCCACGCCGATGCCTGCACTGCACTTGCCTGCCTGAACCAGGGGCTCCCCTGCTTCCATTACATGGTCACGCGGTTCGGCGGCGACGATGTGCGCTGCGCGCCTTATGTCACGTTCGGCACGCCTGCCCTGGCGGAGGTGGCGATTGCCGCGCTGGAAAGCCGCACCGCCTGCTTGCTCGCGAACCACGGAATGGTTGTGCACGGAGGCAGCGCGGACGATGTTCTGACCAGCGCGGTGCTTCTGGAAACTTTGTGCCGCCAATACCTGCTCGCGCGCGCGGCGGGGGCGGTAAGGCTGTTGGCGGCGGAGGAAATCGCCGCCGCGCAGGAACGGTTCAAGACTTACGGGCGACGAGTGCGCTCGGCCTGACCCAATGTTAGCTGGAAGCGCGCATTTCTGTCATTGCGGGGCCCGCTCCCGGCCCTATGTTATTGCGATGCCCGCAGGGCCGCAGCGATCTCGGGTGGACTCTTGTCGGAACGGTACGTGCGCCGTAGCGACCTAGTACACCTCGCCGGAAGTTCCAACCCGCTTGCTCCTACCAAGCTGTGAGCGGCTTGCCCTTCATGGTCCAGCGAAGCGGCTTGGCTATGATGGCGTTGAAGTAGGCGATGAACGGCTCGATCCGCTTCTTCAGGTGCTCCTTGGAGGCGAAGTTGCCGCGGCGAAGCGGCTTGCGCACCAGGATCGAGAACCAGACGTCATGGACGGAGCAGCACCGTTGCTGCGAGGACTGCGGCGCGCGCCGGCGCAGCAAGGGCAGTTACCCCGTCGTCTTCCTTACGCTCTATGGCGATGTGCAAATCGCCAGCCCGCGACTGCACCGCTGCCCGCGCCAGAGCCCGGTCGGCCCGGCAACGGTGTCGCCGCTGCGCAAGCTGCTTCCCGGTCACGTCGCCCCCGAGCGGCTATACCTGGAGGCGCGCTGGGCATCACTCGTGCCGTATGCCGCCACGGCTGGACTACTCGCCGACATCTTGCCGATCACAGCGAGCGCCAACGCCACCACGGTGCGTGAGCACGTCCTGCGCGTGGCCGAGCGTGCCGAGGCCGAACTCGCAGAGGAACGGGCCTGCTTTATCGATGGCTGTCCGGCGGAGTGGGCAAAGCTACCCATCCCGGAGGGACGCATCGCGGTAGGAATCGATGGCGGCTACGTCCGTGATTGGGAAGACCGGAAGGCCAACTTTGAGGTCATCGTTGGCCGGTCGGTGCCCGAAGACCGCGATGCCCGCTACCTCGGTCTGGTGCATGGCTACGACACCAAACCGAAGCGCCGACTCTTCGATGTGCTGACGAGCCAGGGCCTACAGGCAAATCAAGACGTCACGTTTTTGACCGATGGTGGCGAGGAAATTCGTGTGCTGACCGAGCTTGTCACCCCAGGATCAGAGCACGTCCTCGATTGGTTTCACATCACGATGCGTGTGACCGTGCTGGAGCAGTACGCACGCGGCGTCGCCCACCATGACGAGGCCGCAGGCACTCGCCTGCTGGCGGAGCTGGAACGAAGCAAATGGCTGCTCTGGCACGGCAATCAGCACCGCGCACAAGAGGCGATCGAGACTCTCGAAGATGATGTGGATGGATTGGAGGTTGACGACACGAACCTGCGCAAGTTCGCCAAGGCGGTCCACGAATTCGCCGTCTACATCAGGTCGAACACAGGAAGCCTGATCAACTATGGCGAGCGGTTCCGGGCCGGCGAACGAATATCTTCGTGCCTCGCGGAATCCACGGTGAACGCCGTTATCAGCAAGCGCTTTGCCAAGCGCCAACAGATGCAATGGAAAAGGCGTGGTGCGCACCTTCTGCTGCAAACACGAACGCGCACCCTCGACGGCACGCTGCGCCCGTTGTTCGAGAAATGGTACCCAGGACTGGCGAACGACAATTCCGCCAACGCCCGACAAGCCGCCGCCGCGTGATGACCCCAGATGGGGTGGACGGCCCCCGACGGCATCGATGTGCCACAGTAGGGGTCGTGTGAGCCTACAGAGAGGGAGCCGCCCGCGATGAGCATTACCATGATCGGCCTGGACACTGCCAAGTCAGTCTTTCAAGTGCACGGCGTAAGCGAGACCGGAAAGGTGGAGATCAGGCGCAAGCTGCGAAGGAACGAGCTAATCCCGTTCTTCGAGAAGCAGGAGGCCTGCGCCGTCGTCATGGAGGCGTGCGGCGCAGCCCATCACTGGGCCCGAATCTTGCGCGGTCTAGGGCACGAGGTAAGACTGATCGCACCTGAAGCAGCCAGACCCTTCGTAAAGCAGGGCAAGAAGAACGACCCAGCTGACGCGGCAGCACTTTGCGCAGCTGCATCGCGACCTGACATGATGTTCGTGCCGATCAAAAGCATAGAGCAGCAGGGAATCCTTGCCTTGCATTCGGCGCGATCCCTGTTGGTCAAGCAGCAGACGATGCTGGCAAATGCTATGCGCGGTCTGGCGACGGAATTTGGCCTGACCGTCCCGAAGGGCATTGGCCGGCTCGAAGAACTTTTGGAGCTAGTCGAAGCGGACAAGGGCTTCCCGGAGAAGGCGCGGCCGGTATTTATGGGATTTTTTGAGCAATGCCGCGCGATGGCCGAAAGCATTGCGGCACTCGAAGTCGAGATCGTCGCTCACGCCCGGCAAGACAAAACCGCACGCCGCCTTCAAACGATCCCCGGCGTCGGCCCGATCACCGCGTCTCTGATCGCAGCGACCGTCGTCGATATCAGTCTGTTCAAAAGCGCACGACACTTTGCGGCCTGGTTAGGCTTGGTGCCCCGACAGTATTCCACTGGCGGGAAGACCCGCCTCGGCCGGATCACCAAAACAGGCAACCGGGAGATCCGCAAATTGTTAGTCCTCGGCGCCACATCGATGGTTTACCGAGCCCCGCAATGGAACAGCGTCGTCGGGGTATGGACCAGAGGGATTCTGGAGCGCCGGCCGACCAGGTTGGTGACGGTCGCTTTGGCAAACAAGATGGCGCGCATCGCATGGGCATTGATGACGCGTAAAGAGGTCTACCGGGCGAAGGGACGTGTGGCGACCGCAACAGAAGCGGCAATATGACGTTCCGACGCAGGGCGGTGGGCACCGGGCGTAAGCCCGGGCGATCCGGCAACACACGCTGAACCGCGTGATGGGAAAGGCTGTGGTCAAGCACAGTTCAGGCAATACCGCAGGATCCCTTGTGCCTCGAGCACGCATCCCAGATTGGTGCCTGACACGCATGCGTTCACCCATGGTGGCCAGCGGCATCTGCCGCATGACAGGCCGGACATAAGGGCGCAACTGACCGGGTCTTTCAGCCACGTCGGCCGGCGGTAACTACGGAGCGCCAAGATGCTTTGACAACCGAAAACGCCCAGCAGAGCGACCCAGAGAAGCATTGCTTCCCATTGAACTCGTGACGCGTCACGGAATACGAGGCTCTCGAATGCCAGGACCACCACCTCGCGGCGATCGCGCTGCGACCCCCGCCGAGCGAGCCGCAGCCTATAGGGCGCGGCGGAAGGCTACTGTGGCGGCTGCGCCGACGAAGCCGCGGTGGTGGTCCGATACCGCCGGCCTGCCGATCGGCGCAGTCGACCGCAACAGTGGGCTGACGCGGTGCAGACGCTGGCGGACCTGCTGGACCGGTTTCAGGACTGGCAGGATAACCTTCCTGCCAGCCTCGCGAACAGCGCGACGGCGGAAGCCCTCGATGCCGTGCTAGAGCTACGTGGTTATGTCGAAGAGCTCCAGGCGGTTGAGCTTCCAAAGGGCTTCGGACGGGACTAACGGCGCTCATCGGTGAGCGTTGCAGGACGCATTTTGGCAGAGCAAATAGCGCTTGCTACTTCCGGGGCCGTCCACATAAGAGATCCTGATGCTCTCCAGCAATATCCGCTCGCGAAACCGGCCCCCAGCCCTGGGCCACCTGTATAGTCCGGCAGCCGCTGATCATCGCCGCCGCGGCAGAGTAATCCGGGTCGAGCGCGCGTGCGCTCTCGAACATCCCGACGGCCTCGGCCAGCGCCGGTTCGGTATATTTGTTCAGGTGCGCCAACCCCCTCAGGTGGAAAACGTAGGCATCAAGCCTGGTGGTGGGCTTGCGCGCGGAACGTTGCAACTCGACGAGTTGCAGCCTGGACTCGATCCTGGCAGCGACACGGCTAGCAACCTGCTCCTGTAGCTCAAAAATGTCGTCCAAAGTCCCATCGAAAGAGTCCGCCCATAGATGCGTGCCGGTCTCCCCGTCAATCAGTTGCGACACAACCCGCACGCGTTCATTGGCCCGCCGCATGGAGCCTTCGAGAACGTAGCGGACGCCCAGGTCGCGGCTGACCTGTCTCACATCGACGTTCTGTCCCTTGTAGGTGAAGGTTGAATTGCGGGCGATCACGAACAACCAGCGGATACGGCACAGTGCCATGATGATCTCCTCCGCCATGCCGTCGACGAAGTAGTCTTGCTCGGCACTGTCGCTCAGGTTCTGGAACGGCAACACGGCGATGGATGGCTTATCAGGCATCGACAGCGAAGCTGCCGCCGCAAACGGCATCGTTGCCGTTGACATGGCGCGCGCTGTGGGGCTCGCCAGGAGGTAGCCGCGGATTCGCCTTCGATGGCGATGATCTCGGCGTTATGCACCAGCCGCCTTGATCGCCTCTTCGGCGCTCAAGCAGCGAGACGACGCAGGCGGCGTTGGGGAAGACCTCGCACCATTCGGCGAGCGGGCGGTTGGTGGTCATCAGCGTGCTGCGGACCTGGTAGCGGCGCGAGACCATCTCGAACATCAGGTCGGCGTGACGATTCGAATACGAGAGGTAGCCGACCTCATCGATCACCAGCAGTTCCGGTCCGGCAAAGCGGCGCAGGCGGCGACGAAGTGCGGCATCGCCGTCGAGCGTGCAGAGATCGCCGAGCAGTTGTCCGGTAGAGGTGAACAATACGGTGTGGTCTTCGATCAGCGCCTGGTGGGCGATGTTCTGCGCCAGGGTGGACTTGCCGACGCCGTTGGGGCCGACCAGCACGACGTTGTCCGCTTCCTTGAGGAAGGCCAAACCCATCAGCGCTTCGACCGCGGCGCGGTCGCAGCGCCAGGGCCAGCTCCAGTCGAAGTCGCAGAGCGGCTTGAAGCGGCCGATCCGCGCCTCCTTCAGCCGCCGCTCCAAGCTGCGGCGGTGGCACCCGGAAGCTGAGCTTGAAGCGCAGATACCACCGCACGCACAGGACGAAGACCTCGCGGTCGAAGTGCTGCCCCCTGAACAGATCTTCCAAGCCCAAGAACCTTGCCACCGCACCGCCCCAAAAGCCAACCAACGGTCCGCACGATATCGGACCTACCCATTTGCACCAGGGCCTGGTGAACGCCTCATCTGCTCTCGACCCTTGATCATGACTGAAAACTAAGGACCCTTCCGCGAACAATCGAATCGAGTTCGGCTGGGGATCCGAGTCCCGGCCTGCAACATCGCCGCCAGCATCGCGCGGTTGGCCTCTGACGGGCCCTAAGCGAGGGCTCCACCGACCGTCTCGTTTCACCCAAGAATGCTCAGGAGCGACCTCATGACGCAGGGATGGCGAATGACCCCGGTCCCGACATTGGTCATCAGGCCAGTGCTGGGACGCCTTCGGAAACAGCTTCGAGTTGGCCGATTGTCTCTCGACCGAACACCACAGGGATAAAGGCTCCCACGCCCACTACGATGAGGATGGCCCCGAAGAATATGGTCGCCGATCCGGTGTGTGGTTCCATCAGGTAGGGAGCTAGAACTCCTGCAAAGAGCCGCCCGAAGGACTCGCCGAAGATGTGTCCACGGCCTCGGAGAGCCGTTGGGAACTGCTCGGAGAGGTAAACGCGGGTTGCTGTAAAAGCGGAGAGTACGGTAAAACCGGTAATCAATGATCCAGCTACCATCACGACGGTGGCGTACTCGCCAGCCCAATGTGCCATTAACATCAGGCATAGCCCAGGAATTGATCCGGCCAGCGCATAAGCAATCGTCCATCGTCGGCCGATTATTTCCATCAGAAATCCGGTAAAAGCTTTGCCTGGAATACTTGCGAAAAAGATCAGCGAGCTCAGCCCAAAACTTAATCTGACAGCAGCCCCTTGATCGGACAATGCCTTCGGCAGAAGCACTGCAATAAGGAAATACGCTGTTCCGGCGCAAACACCGGCAAGAATGCCAATCAACGTCCAGCGCAGTTGATCATGCGTGAATAATGCCCAATAGGGCGGAAGCTTATTTTGGCGGTATTCCGCATCGCCAAGTCCTGCTACGGCCAAAGGTGCGACCCGATCACCAGACCGGCTGATAATCCGGTTCACGACATCTATGGCCGACTGCGCATTTCCTCTCCGCAGGTACCAGCGTGGACTTTCTGGTATCCCAAAATATACAAGTACCGGAACCACGGTGACTGCCAAGCCGCCGGGCAAAGCCAAAAGCCGAAACGCTTCTGGATTATCGGCAAGAAGGAAAGCAAGAAACGGCACGAGCGTGAAGGAACTTGCCAAAGCCATTTCATAGACTGCACCATATGTACGTCTGTGATGCGCTGGCATCAATTCGGCGGCAATAGGAAATGCCGCCGACACCGCACCACCCGCACCAAAACCAGTCAACAGGCGCAGTATAATAAGCTGCTGAGCGTTCTGTACCAATGGTATCAGCAGCGTCAGAAATGTCGTGGCGACCAGGCCAACCAGCATCACCGTTTTCCGGCTCCAGTGGTCGGATACCGCCGAAGATGCAAACCCACCGATGCACAGCATCAAAGTCGGGCCAACCGCAAGCCAGCGGATGTCAGAGCTGGTCAGATGAAGTGGCTGCTTCGCCAGCAGCAGAAGGGAGCCAGTCATCACCAGATCATAGCCCTCAACAAATCCGACCAGGGCAAGTATGGCGATGATCACCATGTGATAGCCACTGAACGGAATGCTATCAAGCTTCTTGCCGAGGGCAACGCTTCCAGCGTTCGCCGACCGGTCGAATGAGACAGCTTGCCCCATCGTAACCTCCCAGATTATTTGGACCCGGGGGACCATCGTGGGCCGAGAGTGCGAGGTCGGCGTGTATCCTCTGTTGATTTTTGCTTCCCGTGGTGCACCTTGGAGGACTTGTCTCGACGCCTCGCGACCTCTGGCGGCCCCTATGATGCCGCCGGATAGGCGTAAAGCTCCCTGCCTGCGGCGGCTCTTCCGCCACAGTTCTTTTCGTTCGGAGGCAACCAAGGTAATGTAATTCTCTAATACTGTCACTGGTAAAATGCGTGATGGTCCGAGTTGCGGCAACCATTCCAGGGTGTTCACAGAGTGGTGTTTGATCGTTGGCTTTGAGACCGTCCCAAACGTGGGGGTGCTAGGGTCGGCGCACGGAAGGCCCGGGGGTAGGCATGGAATGGCGGGTGACGATCGAACTCTGCGGCGCCGACGGGAACAAGCAGACCCACGAAGTCGCCCGTGGTGGCGGTGCTGACCCCATTCGACCCTCGATCCGCTCGGCCTGACGCTGGACGACGGCAAGGCGCTGCTGGCCGGCGTGCAGCAGCACTGTCGGAGACTCCGCCCGCTGAAGGACACACGCGCACGGCGATTGAACTCGTTGTTTGGCACGGTCGAAGTCCCGGCGTCGCGGTTCAAACCCTGCCGATGCGCAATTGCGGTGCGATCGACGCTTTCCCCAGCATCGGAGCTCATGCCAGACCGCTGCACCCCCGAGTACGAGCGGGCACTGGCGAAGATGGGGGCTTGGTTGCCGTACCGTTGCGCCCGGCGGTTCGTGTCCGAGTTCTTCCCGATCGGCGACGACCCGCCGTGGCACGAGACGATTCGCCGCCGGACCGCCAAGGTGGGGGCGAGCCTGGAATGCGAAACCCTGGTACGGGCGAAAACGCCGCGGGCGGTGACGCCTTCAGAGACAATGACGGTGTCGATCGACGCCGGGCACGTCCGGGCGGTGTGCGGGCATCAGGGCAGGACGTTCGAGGTGATGGCGGCCCAGGTCAGCAATGACGATGGAAACCCGGTCCTGTTCAGCGGCGTCCCCGGCAACGCCGACCAGCAGCGCACACAGCTGAACGTCGTGCTGACCGGTCTCGGCATGACCGCGGACACGGAGGTGACGATCCTGATCGACGGCGCCGACAGCCCCCGATCGCTGGGAGAGGCCGCGAGCACCGGGACCGTCTATCATGTCCTCGACTGGTTTCACCTCGCGATGCGCATCCAGAACGCGGCTCAATGTGCCGGCGGCTGGCCGGCCAACACCGTCAACGACAGCCGGGACAGGGGTAGGTTCACCAATGCGGTCGAACACATCCGCTGGCGCCTTTGGCACGGCGAGACCCGGCGGGCGCTCCGCCTGATACAGAACACTCTGGGAGCCCTCACGACGAAGGGGAAGGAAAACACCCCGGCAGCCAGATCGGCAGCAAGGCTGGCGAGGGCGCTGATCACACTGGAGACCTACATATCCGATCTCGCGAATCTGATCATCGATTATGCGTCGGCGCGACTGGATGACGAGCCGTTCTTGACTTCGCCGACGGAGGGCACGGTGCAATGGTTGCTGCATCGCCGGATGGGAGCGCGCCACCAGATGCGCTGGTCGCCACGTGGTGCTCATTTGATGCTTCAGGTCCGAACCGCCATCGTCAACGGGACGCTTGAAGCGGATCACCACAGCATGAGCCGGCGCAGCCGCTCATTTCGCAAGGCAGGGTGATCACCCCACGTTTGGGACGGTCTCATAGTTTTTGACGCACCGGGTACGTTCCCGCTACGTTCTTAGGCGGCGACAGCAGACAGCGCTTCCCGCTGTCGCACAGCAATGCTGGCCCTGGTGCAACCTTCATATTGCGCATGGCGGCCCACACGCCGCGACGCTCGCGCATGAAAGTCGCGAACCCGTTGTCCTACGTGCGGTTATGCTGCAGCATATGTTGCAGGACGAAACAGTACGCAGCGGACTGGTGGCGATCAGGCAACCCACGCAGATCTGCCGTCCGTGTGCAATTCGGGATAAAGCGAACTCCGTTACCTATAACGTGCGATTGCGGAGTTGGATGGAGGGGTGGCGGATCACGTGCCCGGTCTGCCGTGCAGAACTCGAAGACTTCAGGCCCTACACGCGGCTTTTCCGGGCTGACCCGGCCGACGCATTGCTCATGCAGATCAAAGAAATTGCCCGTGTAGGGGCGCAGAAGATTGATCGCAGCTCCAGGAGACGTGGCGGAGCGTCAACCT
>DATJNA010000011.1:0-2648 GCA_035508435.1 Acetobacteraceae bacterium
CACTGTAGGGTATCGTTATGCTTCAATGAGGCCGCGGCATGCACACCGCGGAAACATGACCCTATCGCAATTGCTCGGGCGAGCGATGAAGGGCTTCAATGAGGCCGCGGCATGCACACCGCGGAAACCGGTCACCGCAGCGAAAGAGTTGGCTGCCGCGCTGGCTTCAATGAGGCCGCGGCATGCACACCGCGGAAACAAGGCAGGCTGGCAAACAGGCATCACTAGCCTTGCGACGCTTCAATGAGGCCGCGGCATGCACACCGCGGAAACGGCCGGCCCGCAACCGTTTGGTATCGTTGCCATTTTAGTGACATTTGCGAGCGGTGGCAAGTATTACGCCGCGACGATACGCCCGTACGGGTCGTTGTCGATCTTTAGTTGTCAAAGAACCCCGCCGATTCAGACACTTACACGACTTCGAGCGGGTCCTGGCAATCGCGGCACACCAAGCCTCTCGAATCCATTCGGCGAGACGTTCATCTGGCATGGCGCAGGTCCACACTAGTACCCTGCGTCGTTGATTCTGCGGTTAACCTCTGAATCGATGTTTCCGGCAAATCCGGAGATGCGCCGTGACCGCGAAACAACCTGCCGTAAAACGATACATCGTGAACCTGACGACCGACGAACGAGACCGGCTCAACACATTGATCCAAAAGGGTAAGGCGCCCGCGCGCCAACTGCTGCGGGCGCGCATCCTGCTGAAGGCTGACGCCTCGGAAGCGGGTGAGGCATGGAGCGACGGCCAAATTTCTGAGGCGCTGGATACCAGCGTCGACACCATCGCCCGCACGCGCCAGCAACTGGTGGAGGGCGGGATCGATGCCGCTCTGACCCGCAGGCACTCGCCGAACTCAGCCCGCAAGCGTATTTTCGATGGCGCGGCAGAGGCCAAGCTGATCGCGCTGGCTTGCTCCGAACCGCCCAAAGGCCGTTCGCGCTGGACGCTGAAGCTGCTGGAAAGCGCTGTGGTGGAGATGGCCATCGTTGACCGTGCCAGCGACAATACGATCGGCCGTACGCTAAAAAAAACATCCTCAAGCCGCACCTGAAGAAGCAGTGGGTCATCCCGCCGCAGGGCAATGCCTCGTTTGTAGCCGCCATGGAGGACGTGCTCGAAGTCTATCACCGGCCGCACGATCCGAACTGCCCCGTGGTCTGCCTGGACGAGACGACCAAGCAACTCATCAAGGAGACCAAGGTGCCGATCCCTGCCAAGCCACGACGGCCAGCCCGCCACGATTACGAATACGAACGCAACGGAACCGCCAACCTGTTCATGCTGTTCGCGCCGCTGGAAGGCTGGCGGCACGTCGAAATTACCGACCGCCACGCCGCGGTCGACTATGCGCACGTGCTCCGCGATCTGTCAGACAGGCATTTTCCCAATGCACACAAGATCGCGCTCGTGCAGGACAATCTGAGCACCCACAAGCCGGCGTCGCTCTATGAGGCATTCCCCGCGCCCGAGGCCCGCCGTCTCGTCGAGCGGTTTGAATGGCACTACACGCCCAAGCACGGCAGTTGGCTGGACATGGCCGAGGCAGAGTTGAGCGTCCTGTCCGGCCAATGCCTCGATCGGCGCATCCCAGACAAGCAAACACTGATCGACGAAGTCGCAGCCTGGGAGACGGACCGCAACACAAACCGAACCAAGGCCGACTGGCAGTTCACCACCGCAGATGCCCGCGTTAAACTGAAGCAGCTCTACCCAGCAATATGAACGACTCAGGGCACTAGTGCGCAGATTTTGGCCGCGACTCCGTCTCACCATCCAGGAACCGTGACACGCGGCCGGCCGCCTGGAGGACCAACACCGGCCCAGCGTCCGGCCTCCCCCTTTGGTCACCCATGCCCAAGGTCGGCGAGCAAGAAAATGCCCAGTCCCGGTAAGCCGATCGCACTCACGCCCCCGAGAGTCCAGGCGAGACGGACGGAGATCCGACTCGCCTGCTCCGCCTTGACCAAAACTGATGAAACGCCCTTTTGGTACGCACAGCCGATCATGGCGGCCGGGTTGCAGCGCCAGTGTCGGTCCAGCGGCAAACGTCAGGCGGCTGCCGGCAGCGGTCCCACATAGACAGACTGTGGGCGAATTAGCCGCGCGGCCTGCGTCTGTTCCAGTGCATGCGCCACCCATCCTGCCACCCGCGCACAGGCGAACACCCCGGTGAATGCGTCGCGTGGCACCTGCAGCGCTTCCAGCAACAATGCCGTATAAAATTCGAGATTGGTCTGCAATGACCGCGCAGGTTTGCGCCTTGCCAGTACCGCCAGCGCCGCTCGCTCGATATGTTCGGCGAACCGCAGCCGCCCAAAGTCGCGCCCCAGCGATGCCACGGTCGCCTTGACCACATCCGAGCGTGGATCAGTTACGCGATACACTCGATGGCCGAATCCCATCAACCGGTCGCCGCGAACTACCGCCGCATCCAGCCAATCCTCGGCGTTCTCGGGCGTATCGATCTCATCCAACATGTCGATCACGGGCCCTGGCGCGCCGCCGTGCAGCGGTCCCTTCAGCGCGCATAGCGCCGCGGTGACGGACGACGCCAACCCTGCTGCGGTGGACGACACCACGCGCGCGGTGAACGTCGACGCATTCAACCCATGATCCATTGCACTCAGCAGATAGGTCTCCAGCG
>DATJNA010000012.1:0-3744 GCA_035508435.1 Acetobacteraceae bacterium
CGTCCAGATCAGCGCATGCGTGCCGTCCTCACCTTCCAGAAGGCGAGCGTAGATCGCCGCCGCGAACGAAGGATCGTCCAGGGTCACCGACAGATAGGGCCGGTCCGCCTGGCTGGTCTTCTTCCACGCCGCACCGACCTCGGCGCCGCCGACTACCTGCAGGCGATAGTCGGGGGAGTTTTCGCTTGTCTTGTCGTTCGGTACGAGCTTGACCTTGGCGTTGAGTGTCAGGGTCTTGAGCGTGCCGGTGAAACCGCTGTTCTGTGCGGTGAATGTGCCGATGTTAGCCATGATGTTTGCTCCTTTCGGGTTTTAAGGTCGCGCCTATCGCGGCCTTGTCGGTGATCCGATCGGCGGAGGTCGGGCGGGTCGCACCGCGCAGCGGCCGCAACATCGTGGAGGGCCGGTAGGCCCAAAGAATTTGTCGGCGAGGAAGGCGCGCAGCGCTGGGGAAATTGTTTGGGCCGGACGGTTGCGATGACAAAGCCCGAGGCGCAGCCGTGCCTCCGCCAGGATTCACCGGACCCCAAGGCCGCAGGCGTCGAGTGGCCCCGGAAGGAGCGATGGCGAACCCGGCAAACGCACAGGGACAATTCGCCGGCACGAGCCTGACACGGGAAAAGGTCAGCCGTCCGACCACAAGCGAAAGCGACTCCGGGCATACGGGTCGGCGCGAGAACAGTGCGGATGGTTTGCTCATGTCAGCGGACGGCCCTGTCGGTGACGGCTCCTTCGTAGATTCGTCGGGGTGCGGACAGCGTGAGGACGGCTCGTGTGCAGGGCGAGTCAGTGCAGCGAGGCACAGCGCACTCCGGCGTCCGGCGATCCGCTATGCGGACTCGGCTCCGACGGCAGGTTGCTGGCCGTGCAGATAATCGGCGGCCCGCTGCGCCTGGGAGGCGGCGGCGAAGATCGCGCGCTTGTCCTGCTTCAGCACGGTCAGCCAGCTCGCCAGATATGCGGCGTGATCGTCGCGCACTTCGGGCGTGATGCCGAGTTCGGCACACAGGAAGGCGGAACCCAATTCCGCGATCAGTTCCTCGAAGGCGTAGGCTTCAGAGCCGAAGCGATGGCCATTGAGTTCCCGTGCGCAGCGCGATGGGTGGCCGGTCCAGTGCGTCAGCTCATGCAATGCCGTGCCGTAGTAGCTCTCCATGTCGCGGAACGCGGGCAGCGGGGGCAACTGGATGACATCGAAGGCCGGGGCGTAATAGGCGCGATCCCCGCCGAAGCGGATAGTTGCGCGAGTGGCCGCAATGAAGCTCTCCGCCTGGGCATGGCGAATCTCAACGGAAGCAGGTGCAGGTGCCTGGGCTACATACTGCGGCGGCAGTCCGTCGATCTGTTCGACATTGAAGACGGTGTAACTCTTGAGGTTCGGGATTGACCGCTCGACGCTCTCACCGTTCTCTCCGTCCTCCGTGCGAGTGATGCGATCGGCAAACACGACAAGTGTGCCGGTCTCCCCTTTGCGAACGTGCGCCCCGAGCTCGAGCGCCTGGCGGTAAGTCATCCAGGTCGTCGCGGTGTATCCGCGGGCCATTGCTTCACTCCACAGCAGCAAAACATTAATGCCCTGATACGGGATGCCGTTGTGCCGGCGTGGAAGGATGGAGCCTCGAACATTAGACGCGCTCCACGGCTTGAGCCACGGCCGCACTCCGCGCTCCAGGTCCTCAAGGATGCGATTTGTGACGTGCTGGTAGAGGTCGCGGCGGACAGTGGGGAAAGTGCTGGGCTGACTCATGTTCCGGTCTCCTTCAAGGGCTGGGGTCATGTGGTGCGCACATGGCCCATGCCCGTCGGCGAGACCGGGGGTGCAAAGGTCAGGGGCGGAAAGGCCGGAGGGGAATCACCCGGGCTGCACAAGCGGCTTTGCGCGCGGAAGCTCGGGGACACCGGCCTTTCCGGCGTCAGCCTTGCCCTTGACCGACGTGAGGGGGCGGCGCCCCCTAGCTTCCGGAAGTGCTATCGATATTCTGTATATCGCGTTACGGGGGTGATTCCGTGGATGACCTTCTGACGTGAAGCGAATCCGCGCGCATGATGACGCTGTGAGCGTCCCGGCCCGGCTCGGTCATCTGCTGCGATCAGCTTCGTCAAAGATCGGCGACGTGCCTTCGCAGTCGCCTTCCAACCTGCAGGAGCTTCAAGTTTCGCAACACGCCGAGAAAGTCGGAACTCGACACCGCCGATTTCGAGAGATTGCTACGGGCATTCGCCAGTGAGGCAACGAGCAGCCCCGGTGCCTGATCGTAGAGCTGCGCTAGAAAGGCATCGGGGGTTTGACGAACCAACCCGTGCTTCTTCAGCTCCGCCGTTGGGAAGTCACGCAAGTTCCAGGTCAGGATGTGGGTCGCCTTCGCCTCGATGGCGGCAGCGACAACGTGCCGGTCGTCAGGATCAGGCAGGCGGACGGTGGGGATATGACGGTGAAAACCGCTGATCTTCGCGGCGGGTAGCGCTCTGTCCATGAGCTGCCGGGTGAGCAGCAATCGCTCGGGCGGTATCGCAGGGATATTGGCGAGTAGATTTCGAGTCCACTCGTCATGAATCTCGTCCGTCCATCGCGCTTCGTACAGGCCGTCTACCGCCGCCTGGACGAGGATGTTGCGAAGGTGGAAGGGATAGAGGACGCAGGCGTCGCAGAGGGCGGTGACGAGCTTAAGCACCATACCGACGGCGGAGGTCCTGGGCGTCCTCGGCCAGGGCTTCCATCGCGGCGCGCTGCGTGTCGAGTCTGGCCTTCAGCGCCAATACGTCCTTGAGCGAAGCGCGCCGATGCTTGCCGACGTAGCGGAAGGGCAGGTCGCCGCGATCCATCCGCAGGACCACCAGGGGTCGCGAGATACCGAGTACGGTTGATGCCTCGGTGGGACTGAGTTCCTGGTCTTCCGTGAGAACGGCTACCCGCTCGCCGTTGACCAGGTGGTCGAGCAGCGTCTCGACGACACTGTTGGCGGCCGGCGGCAGGGAAAGGGTCTGATCCTGTCCTGCCCGCCGCCGCACGCGCAGTTCCACGCGGTCGCCCGCGGCCAGCTTCGGCAGCGGCGTGACCTTCTTACGGTCCCGGTCCGACAGACCGGCGAACTGGACGACTTGGCGGGCCATAGCGAGTTCTCCTCGTGGACCCACTATAGGGATGAGCGGCTATAACTGCAATAACTGAAAATACAGGGCCGTGTGCAACCGCAGCAACGGCCACTTTTGGGGCCGATCCGATGGGTCGATCGAGCGAGTGTAACTCTAGGATTTTATTGAGAAATGGCGCGCCCGGCGGGACTTGAACCCACGACCCTCGGCTTCGGAGACCGATACTCTATCCAACTGAGCTACGGGCGCGTACCCAAAATCTTATCCCTTTTCCCGGTGGGTGGCCGATCGGCGTGTGGTCACTATGTGGTCACTCGCCCGGCAAGGCGCCGAGACCGCCTTCCCCCAAGCTCTTGATTCCATCGAGCTTTCCGGCGCGCTTCAAACCTCCGCTTGACTTCTTCGGAGGCCGACACTCTATCCAGCTGAGCTACGGGCGCCCCGGGGGCGCGATATTACCCGCTGCCGCGGAGCACCGTCCAGCGGGCTGGGCAGCGGGCCAGCTCGGGCAGCGGACCAGCCCGGGCAGGGGCTACTTCGGGTAGAGCAGCAGCTGCGTGCAGCGGAACAGGGCGATGGTCCTGCCGCTCTGCTGGTGCGAGACCACGGCGTCCCACACCTGGGTGGTGCGGCCGAGGTGCAGCGGCTTGG
>DATJNA010000013.1:0-14696 GCA_035508435.1 Acetobacteraceae bacterium
TTTCGATCATGCGCTGCAAGGCCAGCACACCCTCGACCGGGGTGCATTGGCTGTCGCCGCGAACCAGCTCGATCTTGTGTCCGAGCACGCCGCCCGCCGCGTTTATCTCCTTGACCGCCAGGCTCGCGCCGCGCCATGCCAAGCTGCCGTACGGTGCATTCGCACCGGTCATCGGGCCGATCACGCCGATCTCGATATTGCCGGAGTCCGCTCGGGCGGTTGGAACCCGCCCGCCGGCCAAACACATGCCGCATAGTGCGGTGAGCATGAGCAAGGCCCGTTTTGTCATAAGGTATCTCATCCCCGTCTCCCTGGTCTTGAGGTCTCGTGAAGCGGCGGCCCCTGTGCTCGGCGATCTGCCTTCGATATTGCCGTGATCGAGGCGACGCTATCCGCTTGTCCAATCGCGTGACAAAGACGGGTTTCTTCTGGCAGGGTCGGAAAAGCCGATGGCCGGGGACCGGGTGTCGCGCAACGGGGGCCGGATTTGGATATTCGACGATTGCGCTTCTTTGTGAAGGTGGTCGACCTGGGGAGTATTACCCGGGCGGCAGACGTCCTGCACATTGCTCAGCCGGCCTTAAGCCAGCACATCATCATGATCGAGCGGCTATTCGGGCAACCTCTGCTGGTGCGAGGCAAGTCTGGCGTTACCCCGACCAGGGCCGGCCGAGTGGCCTATCGGCACATACAGTTGCTGCTCCGGCAACTCGAGCAGGCGAAGACGGACGTACGGGCCGCAGACGAAGGTCTAAGTGGCAGGGTAACGGTGGGTGTCGTTCCGTACAGTTGCGCTAATGGGCTCGTGCTCGGCCTGATGCAGGAAGTGGCCGCTCGGTATCCACGGATCCTGCTGCACGTCCACGAGAATTTCGAGGGTGTGTTGGTGGCGGAGCTGTTGCAGGGACGGATGGACCTGGCGTTCCTGTATGAACTTGCGCCCAGGGAGGGACTCCTCTACTCGCCCTTGGTCGCGGAATCGCTGTCTGTCGTGGCCGCGGCCGGAGGGAAGGTATCGCTGCCGCCCGGCCAGGCGGTCGATCTGGCCACACTGGCCGATCTTCCCTTGCTGCTGCCAAGCCGCATTCACGCCATGCGGCAAATGATCGAGGCGTGTTTCGAGGCCCGTACGACACGGCCGCGTGTGCTGGCTGAAATCGAATCGCTGAATACGCTGGTTGCGGCGGTTCGACAGGGGCTGGGAGCGGCAATCCTGCCCACGCTTGCTGCAGGCGCCATGGCACTCCAGTCGGACATCGAGGTGAAGCCGCTGTTGGGAATGACGACCGAGTTAATGTTGTTCCTGTGCATGGCCGAGCACCACGCGCCGTCAGAATCTGTGTTGGCCGTCCACGATCTGGCCGCCGACCTGGCGGGTCGACGACTGACCCCAGCCGCTGCCCGAGAGTTGCCGACGGCTAACCCCGGTACGGCATCAGCCGGGGCTCAGCGTATGTCCAAGGGAGCGAATGCCGGTCGTCGAGCCGGCGGCGGTTAGCTCTCCAACCAGTTCGAGGATGATGTTCTCGACCGCCCGGACAGAATCGGTGACCGGAAGTTGGTCCGACGTTCCCAAGGAAACCATCGCCTCCAGCCGAGGTTGGCGGATCTGGCGGATCTGCATGTGATCTTCGGCGGCCACCTCGGCGAACGCGGCAAATGGCAAGATAGAAACCCCGAGAT
The DNA here is from genome assembly GCA_035508435.1 of Acetobacteraceae bacterium. GTDB lineage: Bacteria > Pseudomonadota > Alphaproteobacteria > Acetobacterales > Acetobacteraceae > JASHVB01. Next base: position 1,684 of record DATJNA010000013.1, read on the forward strand.
TTGCGCGAAGTGCACCGCGCAGAGCGGAGAAGGAGTCGATCTCCACGGCAATGTCCGGGCTGATGCCGATCCGGGCGAATGCCCGTTCAATGACATGCCTGAGGAAATGAATGGTGCTCGGCAGCAGCAAACGCATGCCGGCCAGATCGGATAGTAAGACGGACCCGTGCGGCGAACCGGGAATCGCCGCGGCTTCGGCGGCAAACAGGAAGAGCTCCTCCACGAACAAGCTGCGCAGGCGTACGCCCTTGATGGGACCGGCGCCGTAGACGACTGCCAGGTCGATACGCCCACTGATAACGGATTCACTCAACGTTCCGGCGAAGTTGTCGTTGACACAAAGCAGCACCTCCGGGCACCGTTCCATGACACGGCGAAGGATCGGCAATGCCAGCGCGGAAGCCGCACCATAGGTTGCCAGTCCTAGTGAAACTGGGCCGAAGGCAACATTGGAAATTTGCGTTACATCCTGCTCGGCTTGCCTTACCTGGCGGACAATAAGTTGCGCATGTCGGTACAGCATCTTGCCCGCCTCGGTGACGCTTACCCCCGTCTGACTGCGCGTCAGCAAGGGGCGCCCGAGGTAAGCCTCGAGCGATGATACATGCTCGCTCAGTGTCGACTGGCTTACTCCCAGTTCGCGCGCGGCTCGCGCGTAGCTGCCACAATCGACAGCCGTCAGGAAATAGAGGAGTTTCCTTGGATCCAGGGACGGAATGTGATGATCGTTTAACTGGGCCATGTCGGGGGAAGATACACATCCTATTGCCTGTCATTATCATAGGTGTGATTATTGGCGCAGGCAAGATCGCAACCCTCAACCGAGAACTGTACTAACATTGCGGTGCTACCTCATGAGAACTCCACATCGATACTGGTTGGAATTGTTGACTCGGGAAAAGACCGGTATCAATGCGCTTCGAACGTAAAAGACGATTCGCAATGGTGGACATCTACCTTTTTGCCTGCCCAGACCGTAAGCTTCAATGTCACCTCTAGGGAGCGCGCGGGCAACTTTCAGCGGATGTCGATGATTGTAAGCGCCCACAGATGGCCGCCCGCATGCCCGGATCAGGTTGCTGTCGACCGGCGGGCTCATCGCCCTTGACCTCGCACTTCCAGCTCTGGTCTGGTGTCAGTATCCCAGAATGAGGTTCTGCCTCAAACCTGGTGCAAGCTCCGTAGCAGCAGTATCCAACACGGCTTGAATTCCCGTCACACAGTTGCGTCGAGACGGCACTGTGCGCAATTCCTGGGAGCCGGCGAGTCGGCCTACGCCCGGTTGCACCAGGTTTGAGGCAGAACCCTCAACCTGTACATCGGCGGGGTTGATGCGCTGACGGACTGGACGGCCCCGCAGCGTCATGCCAATGTCCGCGAACGCCTCATCAATCAACCGACGCATAGGCTCAAGGAGTCACGCCGATCATTCCGTTAGTAACCGATTCTACTCGTAGGCATGAGAAAAGCGGGCTAACCGGGTAGCGCCCAGGCGATCTCACGGCCCTTGAGTTCACGGTAGCGACGCGCGTGCGCCCGTAGGCTCGCAGGATCTGACATGCGGCGCGATAACCAATCCCGATCGAGCCTCGCCGCGGCATCGATTGCGGCCATCGTGGTTGCCTGCAAAGCGCGCTTCGCAAACGCGTAGGCCGGGTAGCAGTCAGGCGACACGAGAGCAGCCCACGCCACCGCATCATCCAGCAGCCTGCCTGGCACGGCGATCTTGTCTATCACGCCCATCTTCACGGCCGTCGCGAGATCATAGACCTGACCGAACAGCGTCAGCTCATTCGCCGCGCGTTGACCGATTGCATGCTTGATGATCTCGCAGTACACCGCCGGCATGGGAATGCCGATCGGCACCTCATTCAGTGCGAATTGCAGAGCGCCTTCAGAAGCGATGCGATGATCGCAGCCAAGCGCTGTGATAAGGCCGCCAGCGTAGGCATGACCGTTGATCGCCGCCACGGTCGGCCGGGGGTAGGTGAACAGGCGCAGATTGGTGGCGCGATAGGCATCGAACCACGCATCGATCTCGTTGAGCGATTGTCGTGCGAACAAGGGGAAGTGATGGTCGAAATCCAGTCCCGCCGAGAACGCGGCGCCGGTTCCAGTGAGAACGACCGCACAGTCGTTGAACTCGGCTTCGAGGCGATCGAAGGCTGCGTGCAGGTCGTCAAAAAACGCTGGATTTTGCGCGTTGACCTTGTTTGTGGTCATGGTCACGACGACGACGTGGTCGTGCTTGCGCTCGATCAGCCAAGGCATACCAAAACTCCTATCAGCCCCAAGGGTCGAGGCCCAGCAGCTTGCGGCCGAGCGGATCGAGCTCGGCGACGGCGAAATTGTGCTTCTCAAACGCACGCGGGTCGCCGGGGAATGGCACGCCAATCGGATGCGTCTGGTCCGCCCAGGTCGTGATGCGCGCCTGACGCAGCTCCTCGTTATCGAAGCCAGCCGGGAACATGGAGATATACTGCGCCATGCGCACGTCGTGCTCGGAGATGTTCGGACGGACACCATGCGGAAGCTGGCTGTTAAAGATCAGCAAATCGCCCGCGTCAAGCTCGATATTTTCGATCACGTGGCCGGTGACGTCGGGCTTGAAGGGATTGGCGCCGGCGGGCTGTTTGGCCCACCAATCGTCGATGTCGGCAAACACGCTGGGCACGCATTGAAAGCCGCCAATTTCTCCGCCTTGCTTTCGGAGTGACAGAACGCCCTGCACGGCGACGGGAAGCGGGCGCTGCGAGACGTCGATGTCGAAATGGATGAACCCGCCGCTACGGCGTTCGGCGCGTGCCTGCCTGTTCGGCGGGTTCAGGTTCGCACGGTCGATCGCGACCCACAGATCCTCCCGATCCCAGATGTCGACAAAGGCATCGTACACCCGCCTGTTCTGCCGCGTGTCCCACAGGCTCTGGTGGTTGTAGACCTCGACCATGCCGGTGTTGTTCAACTCGGTCATCTTATGTTCGCGCAACTGCGGCTTGTACCAGGTCGCAGGGTCGGCCGGGTCCATTTCCAGAAATCGCCAGAGCATTTCGGCCACGGCGTCGCATTGTTGCCGCGGAACGGCACCCGGTACCACGACAAAGCCCTTGATTATCCAATGCCGCCAATCGGCCTCGCTCAAGACGCGGAACGGCAGCGTCTTCTTGACATCCTTCAGTTGGATTGTCTGGCCTCGTGCGCCGGGGTGATCGCCATGTCCATCAGTGTCCGCGATCGCCGCACAAGTCGTTGGTAGGTCGAGCACGCCAGTTTCTTTCGTCACGTTTCGCTCTCCGAAGCGACGGCCACACGAGCCACCTTCTAGGCTCTGAGTGACAAACATTCGCGTGCAGAAACCGGCGAAGACTGATACTATTGTGGCGCTTTGTCATAACCGAACGCCCCGAATCGAACCGAAATGAAGGCTTTCTTCGAGAAGGTGACGCCCGAACCTGGTGAGTCCTGGGCATTCCTGGACCGCAGGCTTCCGGATGGAATCCCCTTCGAATGGCACCAGCATCCCGAGTTCGAACTGACGCTGACGATAAACAGTCGTGGCCATCGCTACGTTGGTGACGACGTCAAGCCTTATGACGATGGTGATCTCGTTCTTATCGGACCAGGCATTCCCCATAGCTGGCACTCGCGTGAGGCCGTCGACCCAATGCGACCTCACGTCGCCTTGGTGGTCTGGTTTACGCGGGAATGGGTCACGGGACTAACGACCCTGTTTCCGGAGACCGCACGGATCGGCGGGATGCTGGCTCGCGCCGCCCAGGGCCTTAGCTTTGGGCAAGCAGCGCGAGATGAGGTTGGGCCGCTGATCGAGGCGATGCGCAGTGCGGCGTCCGCACGGCGCCTGGTGCTGCTGCTCGACGTTCTGACGACGCTCTGCCAGGATCCGGACGCTGTGTCGCTGGCGAATATCCCAGCGGCACCGTTAGAATTGGCGGCCGACCCTCGCATGGCCCGCGTGCTTGCCTATTTGCACGACCATTTCGCTGAGCCGGTGTCAGTCAGCAGAATGGCGGAGCTCGCCTGTATCAGCAATTCGGCATTCCACCGGATGTTCAAGCGCCATACCCGAATGACGATGGTCGGCTACATCAATCGGCTGCGGATCGGTCGCGCCTGCGCAATGTTGATCGATAGCGCGATGCCGATCGCAACGATCGCGGCGGAGGTAGGCTTCACCAACCTGTCGCTGTTCAACCGGCATTTCGCACGCGCCAAGGGCGTTACGCCGAGCAACTTCCGCAAACGCCATCGTAGCATGCTTACTACTCTGTCGTAAGCAGCACTTTCGCGTGCAAGGACGGCGGAAACGATCCTCCGTCCATCATCATTGCTGAAGACGTGTCGATGACTCCGCGCACTCCCTCCCAGGGGAACGGTGGGTTGTCCCAGTTGGCTAAGAACATCGTGCTAAGGAACGCGAAAACCGCAATTCCGGGATTGGACTGCCGTTGATAATTCCAGCGCATCGCTGGTGGCAATTCCAGCCATTGCCAAGCTTTCCAGCGAGGAGCGGGACCGCCTAAGGCGGAGCAGGACCCACTATCATGACTTTTACGGATGCCTAAAGGATGTCCCACTCGCGGTCTCGCGCAGGACCGGTGCGCTGCTTTATATGTTGGCACGTGGCAGCCGTGCACGGACGATCATTGAGTTCGGGACCTCGTTTGGCATTTCAACGCCGTACTTCGCAGCGGCTCTGCGGGACAATGGCGGCGGACGCCTGATTACGACCGAGTTCAAACCGTCCAAGGTGGCGCGGGCCCGGGCCAATCTGGCCGAAGGTGATCTTATCGACATCGTGGAAATCCGGGAGGGAGACGCGTTGGACACGTTGCGCCACGATCTGCCCGACACGGTCGACCCGTTGCTGCTCGACGGTGCGAAGGCGCTCTATTCAGGGATTTTGGACTTAGTGGAGAGCCGGCTCAGGCCGGGCGCTTTCGTCGTTGCCGACAACGCCGATTACAGCCCCGACTATCTGGCACGCGTGCGCTCCGCCGGGCAGGGATACATGACGACACCGTTCGACAGCGACGTCGAGCTTTCCACATGGATCGGCAGACGCTGATCTGACGTCGCTCCACGGCGACCGTAAGCGTTCACGTCAATCAACGCACTCACCGGGCCACGCTCGGGTCGGTGCACGGCATCGTTCATGCCGCGCATTCGATCGAGTGACGGCCCTCATACGAGGTGCGTGCATATGCCTGAAACCGACCAGCCTGATTTTGCCTATCGTCGCGTCGTTGCCCTGACGGTGGCGTTGTTCTTGTCCTATCTCGCGGTTGCCATGTCGCTCCCGGCAGTGCCGGTCTATGTCGTGCAGGGACTGCGCCTTGACAACGCCTTTGGCGGACTTGCGGTGGGGATTGCCTTTCTATCTACGATCCTGACACGCGCACATGCCGGAGCGCGCGCGGACCGGCTCGGCAGTAAGTTGTCCATGTAGCGTGGTCTAATCGTTTACGCAGCCGCTGGGCTGATTTGTCTTCTGGCAAGTTGGCCCCGGTTATCGGTGGCAGGCGACTACGCCGTGCTGATCGCTGGGCGGCTACTGTTGGGCCTTGGTGAGAGCCTCACGATGGTGGGGATGATCAACTGGGGCATTGGCCTGATGGGTCCAGCACGCTCCGGCAAAGTCATGGCCCTTGTCGGCATGGGTCTGTACGGTGCCTTTGCCGTGGGCGGACCGCTGGGACTGGCGCTTCTCCACGGGATTGGCTTCGCCGGGCTGATGAGCGTCTGTTCGTTGTTGCCGTTGCTTGGACTGGTCGCCATCTGTTGGTTTCCGGCGGTGGCGCCCCAGGCTGGTCAATGCGAGTCTGTTTGGCGAATAGTCGGGCGGATCTGGCGGACTGGTGCCGTCGTTGGGTTGCAGGGAATCGGCTTCGCTGTCCTGGGCGCCTTCTTCTCCCTCTATTTCCTGAGCCGCGGCTGGCCTCATCCAGGACTCGGCCTGACGTTCTTCGGCGCCGGTTTCGTTCTGGTCCGTCTGTTATGCGGCAACCTGCCGGACCGAATTGGCGGAACGCAGGTGGCTATTGCTTCTTTGGGTGTGGAGGCGTGTGGCCAATTCCTGCTCTGGCTCGCGCCCGGACCGTAGTCGGCGTTGGCGGGCGCCTTGTTGACCGGGCTTGGCTGCTCAATGGTGTATCCGGCCATGGGGTCCGAAGTGGTTAAGCAGGTTCCGGCGCATTTGCGTGGTACGGCGATGGGCGGCTTCGTTGCGTTCCAGGATCTCGCTTACGGCGCGACCGGGCCATTGGTCGGCGTGCTGGCCGACTCGTTGGGCTATTCGGTGGTGTTCCTGATCGCGGGCCTTGCCGTGACATTGGGTTTATTCATCGCCATCTGGTGGCGTGTTTCGTCACCAGACCGAGGCCCTGATCGACGCGGTCGACCCTATCAAGCAGCGCCAGGTTAGCGCGACCCCGCTGTACAAAGCAGACACGCTGCTCGCCAGATTGCCGACACGACGGGCATGAAATTCGAGATCACGTGCACGTCGTCGAGGGCACGCTGTCGCGACTCTGGCACGGTGTGCGTGCGCCACATCGTAATTGACCGCCCGGTGACGTCGATCGGCAGCGATCGCCGCGCTGGACCGAAAGGGTCGGCTGGCGTCGATGCAGAACTGCCGAACAAACGGGTGAGCAGTGACCCAGCCGCTTCACTGCGGAGTGCAGCGGGATTTATAGGGTCTGCCATAAAAGGCTCGTGTGGCGGATCAGGCTGGTCTATAATGCCTTCTAATGGTCCGGGCATGGTGTCGCCCTGACAAGGGATGCAAGTTCATGCCTGAATTGTCGAACGAAGAGGCGCGCGCCTTGATCGAGGGTGCCCTCGCCAGCCTGCTCGATCCACAGCAGGACACCAATCAGTTCGTCCGATATTTCGCGTCCGACTATGTTCAGGAGGTCGACGGCAAGACTCTGACCTTTGCCGGCTTCATCGACCATGCTCGTATGCTCAAAGCGTCCTTGCGGCGCGGGTGCGCGACGATCGAGCGGCTCGTTGTGAGTGGCGATACGATCGCGGACATTCACGTGGTCAAAGCGGAGAAGATGAATGGTGACGCGATTCGGGTGAAGGTGATCGCATTCTTCACTGTAAGAGACGGAAAGATCATAGCCGTTGACGAACTTACGCATCTTCTCGATGGCAGTGATGCGGACCGGGACATGGGATCCCGCACCTCGAGCGACAAGCGTTGACATGAGGGTGGAAAGAGGGCGTCACGACGAGCGGATTCATGTTTCGATGACTCTCCTGCTCCTCTTCGTGCTTCCCGTCGGGAGCATTGTGGGCCGAGGGCGCTCAAGTCGCGGAGGATCGCCATTGGCGGCGGCGGTCCGAGGCCGACTGCCAATGATGCGGCTGGCCCGCCAAAACGGGGCAAGCCATCCGGGTAGCAGCGGGGCCACGGCGCCGGGCTTCCGGCCTTTTTTCGCTGTACCGCAATTGCTCAGAACGTGACACGGATGCCGGCAAATCCGGCGACCGGTGCCGCGATATTGTAGCTGCGGGGATTGCTGGTACCCGGCGCCTGCTGGAAGGTGATTTCGGATGTCGGCGAAAACGTGCCGTACAAGTAGTATCTGCTGTCCAGCACGTTCTGCACCAAGCCAAACACCTGGATGTTGGGCATGATCTGGTAGCTGGTATTGAAATTCAGCACGAAATACCCCGGCAGCGGCGCGGTCAGGTTCGCTTCGTCGCCGAACAGGTACTGGCTGCTGGCGGCGATCGCCGTCAGCCCGACGATCCAGGCGTCGGTCGCCCGATACTGGACACCGAATTTGAGCAGATGCTCTGGGACACCGGGAAGCCGGTTACCCTTTTGCACCTGGATATTGCCGTCGTCGTCGGCTCCGGGATTCTCCGGGCTCGATTCGGTGAAGCCACTTTGGAATGTGGCGTTGGTATACGTATAGTCGAACCAGGCAGTCCAGCGCTGGCTTTTCAGGCGGAAGCCGGCGTCCAGACCCTGGCGTCGGGTCGCTCCGATATTCTGGAAATATCCTCGTCCCAGCACGGCGCTCTGCACGAACTCTATATCGTCATCCAGGTTTGAGCGGAACAGGCTGAGGTTCCAGTCCAGGCGGGCTGTCGGAAACGGCGAAAGCCTGCCACGGAACCCGGCTTCGATCGTGTGGGATACGACCTGTTTCAGATCCGGGTCGCCGGTGAAGAAGTTGGCAAGGCTGCAGGGACTCGCCGGACTGGCGCAGCTCAGTTCGGCTGGGGTCGGGGCACGATTCGATTCCGAATACGACGCATAGACACTGAATGCCGGCGTCAGGCGGTAGGTGAGGCCGAATCCCGGGTTGAACCGGGTGTAGCTGTGATTGCCCGTCAGCCCGCCTCCCAAGAGGTCGTTGAGGTCGATTTGCTCGGCGTTGAAGCGTCCGGCGACATTGGCGGACAGGCGTGACGTGATATCGAACGTATCAGTCAGATAGATCCCGTAATACGCGGTCGAGACGGCCACGCGAACTGGCGCATCGGTACCGTCGGCTTGGTCCGTTATGATCCCCGCCGGAAAGCCGGGCGGTGCGATGAAGTTCAGCGTGACCGGATCCAGGCCGCCGATCCCCGTAGTGGCACCGAACAAGGTCTGCGAACCATCGAAGCTCACCCCGGCAACAACGTGGTTGCCATGCCCGAAGATCGGCGATTGGTTCGAGACCTGAATCGCGATTCCATAACCATTGGTGTTCGTTGTCTGGCTGTCCCAGTCCGAATACGGGCCGCCATTCAGATAGTCCTGGATCGGATTGCCGTTGCGATCCGTGGCCAGCACGTCGGAATCCGACTCGCACAGATAACCGGAAATCGTGTCGCAGGGCCCGAAATCGGCGTCGTTGCCATTCCCGACGCGTTGCAGGAAGTAGTCATAATAGGCAACAGCCTGCACCGATGTCGTATCGTCGATCTGGAAATTTGCATTCGTGCTGATCAACGCGTAGCTGTTGTTGATCGGGCTTGGTCCCGTGAACTGGGCGCGCGGATTTGCTGCCAGCCACTCGACCGGTGTTGTACCGGGCGCCTGCAGCGTGGTCTGTGCCAGATCGATGTTGACATGCACTTCTGCGCGCTGGCTGCGCCAGCCGATATCGCTGTAAAGCTGCTTGAGCGCGGAGCCTTGGAAGTAGCGCCAACCATCCTCTTTCAGTCCCGACATGGCGATGTAGAATGCGGTGTTGCCCGCCTGCTTGCCGTACTGGAGCGCGCCGCCGATCTGGCCGAAGGAACCGCCATAGGCGTCGATTTCCCCGCCGTGATAGGTGAAGCCGTTCTTGAGCTGGATCGCGAGCGAACCGCCCAGCGCATTGAGCCCGAAGACCGGGTTGGCGCCTTCCAGGTTCATGCTGTCGATGGCAATGTCCGGAATCAGGTCGAAGTTGACAGTATCGCCGAAAGGCTGGTTGAAGCGGACGCCGTTCAGATACGCGGCCAGGCCTTCGGCGGTGCCCTGTAGCGGCGAGGCCTGGAAGCCGTGATAGAACAAATTAGGCTGGAACGGTCCGCCGGCGGCGCTGTCCATCTGCACGCCCTGCGCCTGATCCTGCAACGAAGTCAGGTAGCTGGGCGGCCCCTCCAGGCTCACGTCCTTGCTGGTGATGACCTGATTCTCCGAAGGCACTTTGGCGCGATCGACTCCGGATCCGAGCAACGGCGTCGGCGCAATGATGGTGACGGGCGGCAACGCTTCGATCGGAGAGGCTGTGCCCCCCGGCGCGGTCTGTGCAATCGCAAATGGCGAGGCGGCAAGCAAAAATACAGCAGATATCAAGAGACGCATCATGCGATCTTCCCCCCGTTGTTGTTATGGCGTGCTTCGGGGTCGCCTTGCCGGGATGATCGGGCAAAGCACGGGCGCGCTGCTGCGGCCCTTTGCGAAGGCCGCTTTTCGTGACTCGTGGGCTATGTAACCGCAGCAGCGTTGCCCGCGTCTATTGCAAAAAGTGCATGCGCGCGATGGCATCCGGCCCTTATGCGGTGCGTCTTCCCACACTGCCCGCACCTGCGGCACAATGCCTTGTACGCTGCAGCATCGGCGCTGCAACCGGCAGCGCAATGTCCGATGGGTGGGGGAAACGTGAGAACCGGATGGCTACACGAATCTGCGGATACCAGCGGCGTCTGCGCATGGCCGCGCTTGCAGTCGCTGCGCGGTCAATTGATCCTGATCCCCACCGTCATGCTGGCCCTGGGACTGCTCGGCACCATCAGCGTCGTGTTGCTTGAGGCGCAGAGCCGAATCACCGCGGAAATCACGTCCGGCATGGAGCTTGGCCATGATCTGGCGGCGGATGCCTTGCACGACGTTGCCGGCGCGGACACACCGGCAGCCGCCTTCGCACAACTCAAAGACGACCTGCCCCGCGTACGGCACGTGTTGTTCGAGCTTCATCCCGAAGATGCAAGCGTGGCCCGCGCATTGGGATTATCGACGCGGGCCGAGCCGACCGTCGAACGTTCCTGGATCGCGTGGCTGTTGGCACCGCCCCCGGTCGAACAAACCCTCCCGGTGATTGTCCACGGCGTGCGTGCCGGAAGCCTCAAGGTCCATTCGGATTCCGCGAACGAAATGGCAGAGATCATCGGCGAAGTTGAGTTGTTCTCCGGCGCACTCGTACTGCTCGGCTTGCTGCTGCTTGGCGGACTGCTGTGGACGGTTCGCCGGTCGCTGCGGCCATTGCAGGTACTGGCGGACGGCTTCGATCGCCTGGAGCACGGCGATTACCGGCCGGTTCCCCCGATCGCCGTGTACGAACTGCAAAGGATCGCCCGCCAGTTCAATCATCTGGCGCAGTCGTTGGAGCAGGTGACACTGGACAATCATTTTTTGATCGACAAGCTGCTGTCGCTGCAGGAGCAGGAGAAAAAGGCGCTGGCGGCGGATCTGCACGATGAATTCGGCCCGATGCTGTTCGGGATTCGTGCCGACGCAGCCTGCATCATGCGATCGGTCCCGAGCGGAACGGAAATGCATGCACGTGCCCAGTCCATCGCCGGACTGGCCGACGGGATTCAAAAAATCAACTATCGGATTCTCGATAGCCTGCGGCCCCTTGTGCTGGAGCAACTGGGTCTGAGCCGCGCGTTGCAGCAGCAGATCAATGCCTGGCGGCGGACACATGCGCATATCGCATGGTCCTTGGAGATATCCGGGGGCTTTACGGACCCGTCCGAAGCGCTGAGCTTCACGCTGTACCGCGCGGCGCAGGAAGCTGCCATCAATGCTGCCCGCCACGCCGGCGCATCGGCGGTCACCATCAGGCTGGGACGGCGACGGACGGATCCGGCAACCGGCGCGGCGGCCGGGCAAAGCATCTGCCTGTCGGTCCAGGATGACGGGCAAGGCCTGCCGGAGAAATTCCGCCGTGGTTTCGGTCTGCTTGGTTTGACGGAGCGCGTCCGCCAGCTTGGCGGCACGCTGATATTCCGGCGGCTCAATTCCGGGCTGGCGATCGACGTGACCATTCCCGAATTGGAACGCCAAGACAGGCTGGAGGACGCCCATGCGGATTCTGTTGATTGACGACCATCCGATCGTGCGGAATGCCTGTCATCGCCTGTTGTCGATCCAGGGGGGGATGCAGGTGGTGGAAGCCACGACGGCGGCCGAGGGCACGCGCCTCGCGGTCGAATTCGCGCCGGAGGTCATCGTGCTGGATCTGAAGCTACCGGATGGTTCCGGGCTGGACGCGCTGGCGGTGATGGTGGCGCAGGCACCGGGCGCCAGGATCATCGTGTTCAGCATGTACGACGATCCGATATTTGCAGCGCGTGCGCTGGAGGCAGGGGCCAAAGGCTACATCACCAAGAACGACGATCCCGATCTGCTCTTGCAGGCGATCGCGTGCGTCGCGGCGGGGGAGGTGTTTCTGACCGCGGCCATGGCGCAGCACCTTGCTGCGACTGCGGGCGGCACCGAGGCTGATCCCGCTCAGGATCTGTCGCCCCGCGAGCAGCAGGTCCTGCATCTGCTGCGTGACGGCAAGACCCTGGCGCAGATCGCCGACGAATTGAACGTTGCGTATCGAACCGCCGCGCATGCCGCGGCGCAGATCAAGAGCAAACTGCGCATCGGGAGCACGGCTGCGCTGATAAAATGGGCCGTCGAGCATCCGCATGGTGCGCCGCCGGTTCTGGCCGGGACGCGGCGGTTCCCGACAACGCTTCAGTAGCGGAGTTGCTTGCCGTCCTTGCAACGGAACTTGTGGTGCTGCGGGCTCAGAACAATGTGACAGACCGCACGCCGAATACCGCTTCGTTGCCGATCCGCTGTTGCGGCCGGGCGGGGTTCAGCACCCCGCCGCCGGGCATCCAGAAATATTGGAAGTCGGGCTGCACCTGCAGCCAAGGTGTGATCTGCGTCAGGTAGGTCACTTCGATGAAGGTCTCGGCACCCCGCACCGGCTGCCACGCGCCGGAAAAGCCAATGGTATCGCGATTGAGGCCACTGGCCCGCGCGCTGACATTCGCCACGCCCACTCCCACGCCGAGACTGTCATTGTCGCGGCCGGATACCGGCGCCTTCACCGTCACGCCGGCCTTGAAGCTGAAACTGATCAGGTTGCGATCGGCCGGCGCAACCATTGGCCGCGCGAATACTGCAATCGCGCGCGCAGCGTCCGGACCGGGCCGCCAGACGGTCTGATCGATCACGCCGTAGACGCCGTAATTGTGCCAATGCCACTGCGGCCGGCCGTCACTGCCGGGATCCGCCAGCGAGCGGCCCGTATCGTCGAAACGCTGGTCCGGGAACCGGCCCGAATCGAACCACATGCCCAGTTTGTATGTCCCGGGCAGGCGGGTGCTGGTGGCGTATTGCGCTTCGATGATGGCCAGCACGCCGGTGTTGATGTTGAACAAGGCGCCATAGCGCTCGGCGCCGCGCAATTGGGAATCGTCCTGGAACGGGCCGCCCGGCGGATTGTCGTCGAACACGCCGGCGAGCAGGGTCACGCCCTTCGCCGGTTGCGCGC
>DATJNA010000014.1:0-36448 GCA_035508435.1 Acetobacteraceae bacterium
GATTGCCAGCAGCAGGATCGCGCCATTCACCGCGTTGGTGACCTGACCGGGATAGCCGAACTGCACCAGGCCGTTGCCGAGAACGAAGATGATGCCGGCGCCGATCAGGCAGCGGCCGATGGTTCCCTTGCCGCCGCTCAGACTAACGCCGCCGATCATGACCGCCGCCAGGGCCTGGAAGGCGTAGCCGTCGCCGGTCTGCGAACCGACGCTGGCGAGGCGAGCGGCAAAGAACACCGCTCCCAACGCGGTCAGCATGCCGGTGACGACGTAGGTGGAGAACAATACCTGCGGGATGCTGATGCCGGCATGGCGGGCCGAGCGCCGGCTGGCGCCCACCGCCATGAGATGCCAGCCGAGGCGGGAGCGGCTGAGCAAGATGTGGCCGCAGATGACGACGATAAGCAGGCCCCAGACGTCGCTTGGCACACCGAGCGCCCCGCCGTTGCCGAGCATGTCCCAGGCGTCGCTCGAAGCGGAGGCCATCGCCAGATCACCGGACCATTGCAGAGTCAGCAGGTCGAACACCGCGCGATAGACGATCAGCGTGACCAGGGTGGACAGGAACGCTCGGGTGCGCAGCACGCCGATGAAGAAGCCATTGACGGCGCCGAGCAAGCCGCCCGCCAGAACCGTGATCAGGGCCACCAGCGGGACGGGCAGGCCCCAGATGTCGAACGCCATCAGCGCGGTGAAATCGGCCAGGGCGAAGATGGAGCCCACGCTCAGGTCGATGCCGCCGGAGATCAGCGACAATCCCATGGCGATGGCGACGAAGCCGAACTCCGCAAAGGCGCGGCCCATCGTCTGGGCGTTGTAGATCGAGGCGTAGTTCGGCACGGCGAACGCGAAGCCGACCAGCAATGCCAGCAGCACGACGCACGGAATCGCCGGCTCCATCCAGGGCTTGGCGAACAAATCGGCGAAGGTTTGCCGCGGCGACCAGTAGTACTGGATCTGCCGCATCCGCGTTGCGAGTGTCGTCCCGCTCACCTGATTGCTCCGTTCCTGCTGTCACTGCGGGGTCGCGAAGGGGCCGAAGCAATTCCGGTCATAGAGGCACTCGAGCCGGTGCGCATCTGCATGATCGCATCTGCATGATCGGGACTGCTGCGTCGCTTTGCTCCTCGCAATGACATGGGTGACGGCGGGCCACACCCGGCCGCGGCATGCTATTTCATCGAGACGGGCGTGCATGACGTGGGCGTCACGTTTTTCGCGGTTGTTGGTGTGATCGGGGTGTAGGCGGCGATATGGAATGTGCCGGGCTTGGCGCCGCTCTGCAGCAGCATTTCCGACACCGCCATCATCTGATCGGCCTGCAGCGTCGCCTGATAGATGAAGTCCTCATAAAACAAACCCTGCTTCAGATAGTCGCAGGCGGGCGGTTCGCCGCCGTCGGTGGTGAATATCTTCACCTTGCCGAGCAATCCGGCCTGCCGCACCGCCTGTGCGATGCCGGAATCCTGTCCCGACCACCATCCCATGTAGGCGCACAAGTCGGGGTGCGCCTGTAGCACCGTTGCTGCCTTGTCGTGCGCGATCTTGGTATCCCAATTCGCCGCCTGATTGCTGACGACCTGGATGTCCGGATGCTGCTTGAACACCGACATGGCGCCCTGCATGATGCCGATACTGTAGGCCGAGGTCACCTCGCCATCCATCAGGGCGATCTTGTGCGACGAGCCCGGGCCGCCGCAGGCCTCGACAACGGCCTGCGCCATGTCGGATCCCAGCTCGTTCGGCTGCACGCCGACGAACGCATCGCTCTTGTAGCGGGAGGCCATGTTGATCTGCACCACATAAATGCCGGCTTGCTCGGCGCGCTGGATCGCGGACGCCAGCACCTGCACGTTGGGATTGTGCACGATCAGCAGGTCGGGATGCTGGTTTATCTCAGCTTCCAGTAATTGCTCTTCGCGCTGGGTGTCGAAGTTCGGGTCGCGGATCTCGAACTTTATGCCCAGCCGCTTGGCGATCATCTCCATCCGCTGGCCCCAGATCCGCGTCAGCGGTGCATTATAGGTCACCGGGATATAGACGATGGTCTTGCCGACCACATCCTTGTTCCACTGGGCCAGGAGTTGCTCCGCCGTGTTGCCCTGGGCGGCGACCGTGCCGGCCCCCAGGCACCAGATCACGCCAGATGCCAGCACCGCACCCAGCCAACCAGCGATCCGTTTCATACTCCAGGTCCTCCCTTTCGTTATTGAACCTTCCGCCGGCAGGCGGCGCCTCAATCGCCTTGCCGCGCAGTCTCCTCGTCCCTCGGATGCAGGCGATTGTCGCAGACGATCGCGGCGAGCAATACCAGCCCGCGGAAGATGTTCTGCGCGTCGTCGCTCATGTTGAGCAATGTCATCCCGTTCAGCAGCACGCCGATCAGCAGGCAACCGGCAATGACGCTGAGGACGCCGCCCCGCCCGCCGACCAGACTGACCCCGCCAAGCACCGCGACCAGGACCACGTCAAAGATCTCGGTGCCCATGACGATCTGCGTGTCGATGCTCGATAGCGTCGCCATCAGCACGAGTCCGGCCAGATATCCAATCACTGCGCAGAGGCTGTATTCGAGCACTGTCAGCGGACGCAGCGGCAGACCGCTCAAGCGCGCTGCCTCCGGATTGTCGCCGTGCGCATAGATGAAACGGCCGAGGCGGGTGCGGCTCAGGAACAAATGCACGATCAGGGCGAGGGCAAGGAAGATCAACACCGGGAGCGGCATGCCGCCCACGCTGCCGCCGAGGGCAAGGAAAGCCTTGGCATGCTCTGGAACATAGACCAGGTAGGTCGAGCCGATGATGAAGTTCTGTGCCAGGCCGTACATCAGCAGATTGGTCGCCAGCGTAGCGAACAATGGCGGGACTTCGATGAAGGCGATGACCAGGCCATTCACCACCCCGATTCCGAGCGCAACCGCGAATCCGCATGCGATGCCGAATGCGATGCTGCCGCCGTCGCGCATCACGACGGCGGCGAGGGCGGCGCCTATGGCCAGCGAGGCGACCTGCGAAATGTCGAGCCCTCGCCCGATGATGACGATGGCGGCGCCCAGTGAGAGAATCCCCAGCACTGCAATGCCGTTGAGCAATGTCAGCAGGTTCTTGATGGACGCGAAACCGGGGACGAGGACCGTGAACGCCGCCGCCAGCACCACGGTGGTGCCAAGTACAATCTGCTCTTGGCTGATCTGCTTGGGGCGGCGGGCCAAATCGGCGGGAGGCCGCGGCGACATTGCGGTCCCAGGTGCCTGCGCCTCGATTTCCGACGCCACGATACGCCTCTCCCGGCTCGTCGCAGGCATTCCCACTGGCGCCGCACCACAAGGCGCGATCGAAACATGCGCCGTGGTTAGACCCGTCGCGTAGTTTTGATCTTTGTAGAATCGAAGCAGGCGCGTCAGTGCGAGACTGACGATCCATCAGCACTGTGGGCGATCTTACCGGTGGGTAACTGGCTTGGCAACACGACTGGTCCGGGCGTGTAGCCATCACACGAGCTGTCCGGTGCGGGTAGCGGACGACAGGGTGCGGCGGGAGATGACCAGAACTCTGGCGTGAACTGCGTGCATCGGCATCATCTGTTGAAATTTGCGCAAGCGCATTCTTTCCACGATCTCGCGATCGGTGTGTGTCCATCCACACCCCGCTTTTCCCTTCTCCGGCACTGAGCCTCCCGAACGTCGTCCCGCGGCGCCACAGCTCAAGCAGGAGATTCCCACCGTGTCCGGTAGCATCAACCAAGGTCTCACCATTTCCGCCGCCCCCGCGCCGGTCCCGGTCGTCACTTCAGACGCGCCGGGCGAAGTCGGCTCCGGCCAGAGCGTGCAGATCGGTACGATCTCGGCAGCGACCGCGTTCAGCCCGCTCTCGGTCGTCTTCGTCGGTGATGCGCCGCAAGGCACGCTATCGGTCAACGCGCAGGATCAGGTCATCTACACCGCGCCAGGGAAGCTCCTGCCCGGTGGAGTCGACAGCTTTACCTATGAAGTCGAGGACTCGATCGGCGGCGTTTCCACGCCGGTCAGCGTCTCGCTCGCGCTTGACCAAGGTCCGACGGCGACCGATCCCACGCTGGTCGTCAGCCACGATCGCGCGTTCGATCTTTCGCAGATCGTGAACGAGCTGGCCACGCCGGGCCTCGCCGGCGACACGCTGAGCCTGACCTCGGTATCGGCCGCCGCGGGCACCATCGTGCAGCAGGGCAACGGCGATTTCGTCTATGCGGCGATTTCGAATGGCGCGTCGGGTGGCGCGGCGGGCAAAGAGGTGGCGCTGACCGGCACCGACACCGTCAGCTACACGGTCACCGACCAGCTCGGCGACAGCGTCACCGGCACCGCGATCATCGACATCGATCCGGGCCCCACGCTGGCCGCCGGCAGCACGGTCGTCGGGCATGGCCAGACGGTGGATCTCGCCAGCACCATCGAGGACCTGATCACACCCGGCCTGCCGGGCGACACCGAGACGATCATGTCGGTCTCCGCGCAATCGGGCCAGGTCAGCGCGGGTACCGGGGCGAACGGCCAGTACCAGATTGAATACACCGCGCCGGCCGGCGGCAGTGACGTGATCACCTACAAGGTCAAGGACCAGGCGGGTGATATTGTCAGCGGTACGCTCACCGTCAGCACCGATCCGGGACCGGCGGCGACCGATCCATCCTTCGTTATCGGACACGCCGGCACGATCGATCTGTCCACCATGGCGAGCTCGCTGGCTGCGCCGGGCCTCGCCGGCGACACGCTGACCGTCACGGCGGTATCGGCCGCCAACGGCACGGTGGTGCGGAACGCGGCCGGCGATTTCATCTACCAGCCGTCGGCCACCGGCAGCACCGAGAGCTTGCTCGGCATTGAGGTGGGTGCCGCCCCGAACAACCACGACAGCATCACCTACACCGTCGCCGACCAGTATGGCGACACGGTGACCGGCACCGCCGCTATCACCATCGATCCGGGTCCGACGGTCGCGCCCGGCCAACTGGTCGTAGGTCACGGCCAGACCGTCAACCTTGCCAGCACCATCGAGGGCCTGATCACGCCCGGTCTGCCCGGCGACACGGAAGAAATCACCGGGCTCACCGCGCAGCAGAGCAAGATCAGCGTTGTCGGCAGCGCGATCGACTACACCGCGCCCGTCAGCGGGAGTGACACAGTCAGCTTTACCGTCAAGGACTCGAACGGTGACACTGCGCCCGGCAGCATTGCCATCACGGTCGATCCCGGCCCGGCAGCGAGCGACCCGAGCCTTGTTGTTGGCCATGCCGGCACGATCGATCTCTCCACGATTGCGGATCAACTGGCGATGCCGGGTCTGACCGGCGACACGCTGACCGTCACCGCGGCGTCGGCGGCGAGCGGTACAATCATGCAGAACAAGGCCGGCGACTTCATCTACCAGCCGATCTCGTCGGCGACCGGCGACCCGATCACGGTCGGCTACAACCTGATCGCCGATGCAACGACGCAGAACAATGGACCGGTCACGAGCGGCTACGACCTGACCGACACCAAGGGCACCAGCAACCCGGGGTTTGGCAGCGACACCATTACCTACACGGTCACGGATCAACTCGGCGACACCGTCACCGGCTTCGC
This sequence comes from Acetobacteraceae bacterium, assembly GCA_035508435.1. Classification (GTDB taxonomy): domain Bacteria; phylum Pseudomonadota; class Alphaproteobacteria; order Acetobacterales; family Acetobacteraceae; genus JASHVB01. The sequence goes on from DATJNA010000014.1 coordinate 5,603, forward strand.
GTCACTGACGGTGGATCCCGGTCCGACAGCGATTGATCCCACGCTCGAGGTCGGTCACGGCGGGACGCTCGATCTGTCCAGCATTGTTGGCCAACTGGCGATGCCGGGGCTGAAATCCGATACTCTGACGCTGACCGCGGCCTCCGCCGCCAATGGCACGATCTTCCAGACCAAGGTCGGCGACCTGGTGTACGAGGCCTTGTCCAGCGGCAGCCCAACCACGGTCGGCTACAACCTAAGCAGCGACAATCCGAACGACGGTCAGGCCACGACTAGCTATGACCTGACCGGCAACGCCACCGGCGCCGGCACGATGGCGGCGTTCAGCAGCGACGTTGTCACCTACACGGTCAGCGACCAGCTCGGCGACACCATCACAGGCACCGCGGACATCAGCATCGATCCCGGTCCGAGCATCACCGCCGGCACCACCGTGGTGGTGCAGGCCGGGCACACGATGGACCTGACGTCAGCCATCGCGAACCTGATCTCCCCCGGCCTGGCGGGCGACACCGACACCGTCATTTCGGCCAGCGCGCAATCGGGCAGCGTCATCGTCACCGGCGGCTCGGACGGGGGTTATGACGTCAGGTACACGGCCCCGGCCAGCGGCAACGACGCGCTCACATTCGAGGTCCAGGACCAGAACGGCGACACCGCGACGGGCACGGTGGCGATCGTCACAGACCCAGGGCCAATCCTGGCGAGCGGCAGCTACGCAATCGGCCACGGGCAGAGCACCAATCTGCTGTCCTATCTCGAAAGTCTGATTACGCCAGGCGCGCCCGGACTCACCGATACGATCACGTCGGTGCAGGCCGCGCACGGCCAGACGGAACCCGTATCTTCGAGCGGGTTTGGCGGCGGCACCACGCTGAATGCAATCGACTACACCGCGCCGGCCAGCGGCAACGACACGCTGACCTATACCGTCACCGACCAGAACGGCATCTCGACGACCGGCACCGTTGCCGTCACGGTGGATCCCGGGCCGCAGCTCGTCCCCGGCAGCCTCGTCGTCGGCCACGGACAGACGGTCAACCTGACCAGCACCCTGGAAACCCTGATCACGCCCGGCGAGCCCGGCGACACGGACACGATCACCGGGGCGACGGCGGAAACCGGCAAGGCGAGCTATGCGACGTTTGGCTACAGCAAAGGCGGGGCGGAGCAAGTATCGGTTGGCTACACCGCGCCGGCCCAGGGCAACGACGTACTGAGCTACACTGTCACCGACCAGCTTGGCGACACCGCGGCCGGCAGCGTGGCCATCACCGTCGATCCTGGTCCGACCGCGGGCAATGTCTCGGTCGATGTGAACGCGGGACAGAGCATCGACCTGACGCAGCAGATCCTGGGCGCCGATCAAGCGGGCCTCGCCGGCGATACGCTGACGCTGATCGCGGACAACGCGCAGGGGACGCTGGGCAACGTGTCTCTGGTGAACGGCGATCTGGTGTACACGGCATCGAACGCCGCGTTCGCGCAGCTTGCCGCCGGCGCCGCGGCCGGCGACAGCTTCACCTATACTGTGTCCGATCAATACGGCGATCAGGCCACCGGAACGGTGACGCTGAACGTGAGCAATCCAGTCGTCACGGTGAATGGCGGCGAATATGGCGGCTCCACCATCCAGGGACCCGCCGGCAATGCGGTGATCAACGCGTTCGGCTGGGGCAATACCATCGTCGCGGGCGGCGGCAACGACACGATCAATGCCGGCCAGGGGTCGGCTGCGGTGAATGCGGGCAGCGGCAACGTCACCGTCAACCTCAACGGCTACAACAACACGGTGACCGGTGGGGACGGCAGCGACAGCGTTGCCGGCAGCCTCGGCAATACGTCGGTTACGCTGGGCAACGGCAACGATGCGATCAAACTGGGCGGCTACGGCAATGCGATCACCGTGGGCAACGGCAACGACACGATCGTGGCCGGTGCCGGCAGTGACACGGTCGTTGGCGGCAGCGGCACCGATGAGGTGAGCCTGCAAGGCTATCAGGACAGCGTCAGCTTCACGGGCGGCAACGACACGATCACCGGCGGCGCCGGCAGTGACACGTTCGACCTGACCGGCGGCAATGCGAGCCTGGCATTGAGCGGGTCCAGCGACATGGTGTTCCTCCACAGCACCAACGCGTCGATCATGGACGCCGGGCAGGGGACGCAGATCCAGATTTCCGGCGGCGGCACCGACGTCATCCAGGGTGCCGGATCGGATCCATCGCTGCTGGTGGATTTGACCGGCGGTCTGGGTGGCTACACCGGCGCCTCGGCGGTGCTGGCGTCATTGACCAGCGACGGCAACGGCGGGGCGTTGCTGAGCCTTGGCGCGTCGCAAGGGTCGCTGGATTTCGCGGGTGTGGCACCTTCGGCGCTGCATGCGGCGAATTTCCGGATCGGGTGAACACACACCGCTACCCAGAATCAGAGGAGCACGACACGGCATCAGAGGAGCACGACACCGCTCCTCCCACGTCATCGCGACCCCGCAGGGCCGAAGCAATCTCGTTCGATCGGACGCGTACCGGTTCGTGCACCCGTTCGACCGAGATTGCTTCGCCCCGCCGCACTTCGCTCGCGGCCCTCGCACGGTTCGCGCCGCCGTTCGCACGGTCGGTTTCCTTCCGGTCGGCCTTGATCCGCCGTATCCTGCGACCAGCCACAGAAGGTGCCGCCATGAACGATCTCGCCCTATCGCCTGAGGCATTGTTGGCCGCAGACCAGCGACACCTGATCCATCCCCTGCACCACCCCAGCGATCACGCACAGGCGCGCATCTTTACCGAAGGCCGCGGTGCCATGCTGCGCACCAGTGACGGGCGCGAGTTCATCGACGGCCTGTCCTGCCTGTGGAACGTCAATATCGGTCACGGCCGCAAGGAGCTTGCCGACGCCGCGCAGAAGCAAATGGCGCAGCTTGCCTACGCGTCAGCCTATGCCGGCTTCTCCAATGAGCCGGCAATCCGCTTGGCGGAGAAAATTGTCTCGCATGCCTATCCCGGCAGCAGGGCGGTCTATTTCACCACCGGTGGCGCCGAAGCGAATGAGAGTGCCTTCAAGTTCGCCCGCTACCACTGGAAGCGCCTGGGCAAGCCGAACAAGGTGAAGATCATCAGCCGCGTCTACGGCTATCACGGCGTCACGCTGGCAGCGATGAGCGCCACCAGCCTGCCCGGCTACCAAAAGATGTTCGGTCCGCTGGTGCCGGAGTTCCTGCAGGTTGCGCCGCCCTATCCGTATCGCTGGCTTGGCAACGGCGATGCCGGTGTTGGTGCCGCGGACGCGGTGGAGGAGGCGATTGTCGCCCAAGGTGCCGACCGCATCGCCGCGGTGATTGCCGAGCCGGTGATGGGCGCCGGCGGCGTGATCGTGCCGCCATCCACCTACTTTCCCCGCCTGCGCGAGATTTGCGACCGCCACGACGTATTGCTGATTGCCGACGAGGTGATCACCGGCTTCGGCCGCACCGGACGCTGGTTCGCGCTCGGTCATTGGGGCGTTGAGCCGGACCTGGTGTCCTTCGCCAAGGGCGTCACGTCGGGCTACCTGCCGCTGGGCGGCGTGATCGTGTCAGAGCGCGTGCACGACGTGATCCAGGCCGCGCCGCCGGACGAGAAGTTCATGCACGCGGCAACCTATTCCGGACATCCCACCTGTTGCGCGGTCGGACTGGCGAATATCGACGTGATGGAAAAGGACGGGCTGCCGGACCGCGCCGCTGTGATGGGCAAGCGGTTCCTGGCAGGCCTCGAGACCCTGCGCGCCTTGCCAGCGGTGGGCGACGTGCGTGGCCTGGGGATGATGGCGGCGGTGGAACTGGTGGAGGACAAGGGCAGCCGCAAGCCCGCCTCCGGTCTGGGTGCCCGTGTGGTGGCGGAATGTGGCAAGCGCGGCCTGATCATCCGCCAGCGCGGAGCCAGTGCCGGCCCGCCCGCCAGCGGCGATTCGCTCTGCTTCGCCCCGCCGCTGATGACGCCCGAGGCCACGCTGGACCGGATCGTACAGATTGTCTCGGACTCGATTGTGGCAGCCGCGTAATCTCGCCCCACTGCGCTGGGCAAGCCAGTGGCGTCGCCAGGCGCCACCGGCGGACCGGCCTCGCGCAATCTTGATACCCGGTCGTTGACTCCCATCTCTCCCGGACTATAGTCGCGGCCCTTCGGCGCACCCCCGGTTGGGGGCGTCGCTGTTTGGCCAATTTTTCCCCTCCTCGGGGGCCCCAGGAAGCGTCCGGCGCACTCCTCGCCGGACCGAGAGGAGCAGCAGGCGTGGCGCGTATTGCCGGCGTGAACATCCCGACCAACAAGCGAGTCACCATCGGGCTTCGCTACATCTACGGTATCGGTCCCACCAAGGCGCAGGAAATCTGCACCCGGCTGAGCATCCCTGATGAACGCCGGGTCAACCAGCTTTCCGACGAGGAGGTGCTGCGCATCCGTGAGCTGATCGACCGCGAATACCAGGTCGAGGGTGATCTGCGGCGCGAAGTCGCCATGAACATCAAGCGGCTGATGGATCTGGGTTGCTATCGGGGCCTGCGCCACCGCCGCGGCTTGCCGGTTCATGGCCAGCGCACACACACCAATGCCCGGACCCGCAAGGGGAAGGCTGTGGCGATTGCCGGCAAGAAAAAAGTCACCAAGTAAGCCGGTCCCGCTGCCCGGCAAACGCAAGCAGCCCCACACCGCCGCCCCAGCGTTCATGCGTCCCGGGCGCTCCGGGCGGCGTGGAATTGAAAGAGCAGGACCACCCCCATGGCGAGACCGGCCACAGCCACAGCGCGCCCCCGCAGGAAGGAGCGCAAGAACATCACGTCCGGTGTCGCCCATGTGGCGGCGACGTTCAACAACACGGTGATCACCATCACCGACGCCCAGGGCAATGCCATCGCCTGGTCGTCGGCCGGCAGCCAAGGCTTCAAGGGCAGCCGCAAGTCGACGCCGTATGCGGCGCAGGTCGCCGCCGAGGATGCCGGCCGCAAGGCGCGCGAGCATGGGATGGAGACGTTGGAGATCGAGGTCAGCGGGCCCGGCTCGGGTCGCGAAAGCGCGCTGCGGGCACTGCAGGCGGTGGGCTTCTCCGTCACCGCCATACGCGACATGACGCCGATCCCGCATAACGGCTGCCGGCCGCGCAAGCGCCGGCGCGTCTGATCGTTTCCCCGCGCGGCCGCATCCCGCGCCGGTGTTGATCCAGGCACAGGGACCGTGCCCCGGCGCGGTCCGAAAGGTATTCAGGCCATGAGGCAAAGCGCAGTCATCCAGCGGAACTGGCAATCGCTGATCAAGCCAGAGAAGCTCGAAGTCGAGCCGGGCGCCGATCCATCGCGCATGGCGACAGTGGTGGCCGAGCCGCTGGAGCGCGGCTTCGGCATGACCCTCGGCAACGCGATCCGCCGCATCCTGCTCTCGTCGCTGCAAGGCGCGGCGGTAACCGCGGTGCAGATCGACGGCGTGCTGCATGAGTTCAGCAGCATCCCCGGCGTGCGCGAGGATGTCACCGACATCGTGCTGAACATCAAGCAGCTCGCGCTGCGGATGCACGGCGAGGGGCCGAAGCGCATGACGCTGACGGCGACCGGTCCCGGCGAGGTGCGGGCGGGGCAGATCCAGGCCGGCCACGACATCGACATCATGAACCCCGAGCTGGTGATCTGCACGCTGGATGACGGCGTGAAGCTCGGCATGGAGTTCACGGTGAATCTCGGCAAGGGCTATGTGCCGTCGGCCGCCAACCGGCCGGAGGATGCGCCGATCGGCCTGATCCCGGTCGATGCGATTTATTCTCCCGTCCGTCGCGTGTCCTACCGCGTCGAGCCCACCCGCGTCGGCCAGGTGACCGACTACGACAAGCTGCTGCTGACCGTGGAGACCAATGGCGCGGTGACGCCGGAGGATGCGGTGGCGCTGGCGTCGCGGATTTTGCAGGACCAGTTGCAGCTCTTCATCAATTTCGAGGAGCCGCAGCAGATCCGCGCCGAGGAGCCGGAAGACAACCTGCCGTTCAATCGCAACCTGCTGCGCAAGGTGGACGAGCTGGAGCTGTCGGTGCGCTCGGCGAACTGCCTGAAAAACGACAACATCGTCTATATCGGCGACCTGGTGCAGAAGTCCGAGCAAGAGATGCTGCGCACGCCGAATTTCGGGCGGAAGTCGCTGAACGAGATCAAGGAAGTGCTGACCTCGATGGGGCTGTCGCTGGGCATGACCGTGCCGGGCTGGCCGCCGGAGAACATCGAGGACCTCGCCAAGCGGCTGGAAGAGCCGTTCTGAGTTGCGGCGCCGGAAAGGGATCGAACCATGCGTCACGGGGTTGCCGGCCGGAAGCTCGGCGTCACGTCCAGTCACCGCCAGGCCATGTTCCGCAACATGGCCGCGGCACTGATCAAGCACGAGCAAATCACCACCACGCTGCCCAAGGCGAAGGAGTTGCGGCCGGTGGCGGAGCGGCTGATCACGCTGGGCAAGAAGGGCGGCATGGCGAACCGTCGGCTGGCGTATGCGCGGTTGCGTGACGATGCGATCGTGAACAAGCTGTTTGACACGCTGGCCGAACGGTATCGTGGGCGTGCCGGCGGCTATTGCCGCGTGCTGAAGGCCGGCGTGCGATACGGCGACGCGGCGGATATGGCGGTGATCGAGCTGGTGGACCGCGATCCCGCGGCAAAGGGGTTGGATAGCGGCCCGCCGCAGAATGTCGGCGGCGAGGAAGAAGGGCCGGAGGCCGCCGCTGCTGCTGCGGCGGGGTAGGTCGCGGCGAGCGTTGGCCAGCCAAGCGCAACTCACGGCCGGCCAATCGTGTCGTGGCCGTGGCCCGTGGACCGGACGTGCCATTCGCTGGTGATCGGGTCGCATAGTCCTGGCAACGGGAATTCGCTATGGACGTCCCGGAACCGGCTAATATGGCCCGCCGCCACCGTGGCGCCCGACGTGATCGCCATAGCTGCAATGGCAAGGTCGGCGCCCGTCGCTGCATCCTTCGCGCCTGGGGCGGTGACGATGAAGTGCCGTAGCGACGGTGTTTCGTACGTCTTCCCGAGCAACCGCGACGCACGGACAGTCGAGAGGCTTGCTCTTCGTTCCGCAACTCCAAGTAAGCCGTGCGCTGCGGAAGACGATAACAACTACACCGCCGGCCATCCGCGCTGCCGATACGCACCGTCCCAGAACAACCATTCGTACTGGCTTGATCGTACGAACGCACCCATCATCCGGTCGCGCACGGCCGTCGTGGCGCCGGCTGCCGCGCGGTCGGTGATGCCGATGACTGTCCGCACCGCCGCGCCGAATGCCTCGTCGGAGTAGGTGTCGATCCACGCCCGATACGGATTGTCCGCGGCCGCACGCTGCGCGATGGTGTTGCCCACGTCCCAATAGATCCAGAAGCACGGCAGCAGCGCGGCCACCAGCACTTCCCACGGCTCATGGTAAGCCGTAGCCAGCAGAAAGCTGGTGTAGCCGAGGCAGTCAGGCGACGGCTCGGCAGCGGCGATCTGCGCCGCATCGATTCCGAACTCCGCCAGGTATTGCTCGTGCAGGGCTTGCTCCACGGCGACCGCTTCCAGGGCGGACGAAGCGAAGGCATGCAGGACTGCGCCATTCGGCCCGCGCGCTCCGGCCAGCGCCAGGATGCGCGCGTACTGCCCGAGATACAGCGCGTCCTGGGTAATGTAGCAACGAAACCGCTCTTGGCTGAGCGTGCCGTCAGTCAGTTCGCGATTGAACGGCAGGGCATCGATCGCGGCCCGCAACCGAGCGGTGCGCTCCCAGGCCGCTTCGGCAAAACCACCTGATGCGGCGATAGAGTCGGTCATGGCGTTCTCCGTCTCCAGGGCGCTTGACGCTGGCGCCGGGCGCGGCGGACAGTTCGCTACCGCGGGCTCTGAGCAAATCCGGGAGGCAGACCACAATGGGCGAGTCCCGCTTCTTCACCGCCAGCGACGGCATACGCATCCACTACACCATCGACGATTTCGCGCCACCCTGGCAGCCGCACGACACCGTGGTATTGCTCCATGCCGCCATGGGCAGCATGAATCGCATGTATGCCTGGGTGCCGATGCTGGCAGCGCACTATCGCGTCGTGCGTTGGGACATGCGTGGCCACGGCCTGTCACAAATTCCCGGCGAGGATGGGCTGTCGATCGAGCGTCTCGGCCGCGACGTGGTCGAGTTGCTCGATACGCTCGGCGTGGCGCAGGCGCATCTGGCGGGATCATCGGCCGGCGGCATCGTCGCGCTGTATGCGGCGATCACCGCACCGGAGCGGGTAAGGTCGCTGGCCGGATTTGCCACCATTCCAGGCTTGCAGTCCTCGGCCGGCCACACCGACTACGCCGGCTGGGTGCAGGGACTGATGACGGAGGGGATAAAGCCATTCCTGCGCCGCACCATTGCCACGCGCTTCGACCTGGCGCAGGTGGAACCCGGCTTTGTCGAATGGTTCCTTGACGATTCGGCGCGCAACGATGCCGCCTATCTGGCGCGCTTCGTCACGCTGATGTCGCGCGTGGATTTCTCTGCCCGGCTGGGTGAGGTGCGCTCTCCCTGTCTCTTCGTCTTGCCCGGTGGCGATCCGCTGCATACCGCGGACCATTACGACGTGCTGCAACGCGTGCCGCGGCAGCAGACCCTTCGCTACGACGGCCTGCCGCACAACATCACCGATGCGGTACCGCAGCGTTGTGCTGCGGATCTGCTGGCGTTTTTGCAGCGACTGGACGCTTGATGTCATCGCGGGCGCAGCGACGCACCCGCGATCGAGTGGCGCATATATAATTCGGTTACGTAATGAGCAGGATTGCTTCGCCGCCCCGCTCCTGGCAATGACATGGGCACTCGGTGGGGCGCACACGCCTCACGCCCCCTCCGCGGGCGCCTGTGCCAATGCCGTCGCCCCCGTTCCGACATGCGCGTGCCGCGCCAGCGGCACCAGCATGCCCGCGATCAACACCAGCGCGCCCATCACCAGCATCGGCAGTTCGTAGCCGCCGGTCATGTCCCGCAGCACGCCGACAAGCTGCGGCGCGGCATAGCCGGAGATATTGCCAACCGCGTTGATCGCGGCGATGCCGCCCGCCGCGGCAGCCGTGCCCAGGAATGCTGTGGGCAGGTTCCAGAATACCGGCAACGCCCCCGAAATGCCGAACGATGCCAGTGAGAACGACGCAATCGCCAGCAGCGAACTGGTGTGCAACAGCAACCCCGCCAGCACCAGCCCGATGCCGCCAAGCAGGCACGGCACGATCAGGTGCCACACGCGCTCTCCCGTGCGGTCGGAGTTGCGCGAGAAGACGATCATACCGCTCACCCCTGCCAGCGCAGGGATCGACGTGATGTAGCCTACCTGCAGATCGGTGAAGCCCAACGTCTTGATCATGAGCGGCAGGAAATAGCCCTTGCCGTACACACCGAAGCCGACCAGCACATAGACCAGCATCAGCACCACAATGGTCGGGGTGAGGACGGCGCGGCCGAACGCCAGGTTTCTGCCCGCGGCGGCATCGCGCTCCGACGCCAGCGTCGCCTCGAGCCATGCGCACTCGTCCGGCCGAAGCCAGGCCGCATCCGAGGGGCGGTCACGCAGCACCATCAGGCAGCCGAGGGCAAGCAGTACCGCCGGCAATCCCTCGGCCAGGAAGATCCATTGCCAGCCTGCAATGCCGAGCCAGCCGTTCAACGTCAGCAAATTGCCCGCGATCGGTCCGCCGATGATCCCGGCGGACGCCCCGCACGCATAGAACACCCCCATTGCCTTGCCGCGATGTCGCGATGGAAACCAGCGGGTCATGAACCAGGCGACGCCTGGGAAAAAGCCCGCTTCAGCCACGCCGAGGAGGAAACGGACGATGACGAAGCTGGTGATACCGCTGACCAGCGCCATGCTGGCCGAGCATGCGCCCCAGAACAGCATGATGCCCATGATCCAGCGCCGTGCGCCGACGCGCTCGAGCACCATGTTGGCGGGCACCTGGAACAATACATAGCTCCAGAAAAACGCGCCGGCGCCCAGGCCATACGCGGTCGCACTGAGACCCAGCGCCTTGTTCATGGTCAGCGCCGCGAACGAGATGTTGAAGCGGTCCAGCACGTTGATCAGGTAGGCGAGGCTCACGAAAGGCACCAGGCGCCATGCAACTCTGCGCATGACGGCAGATTCGAGCTCCGTCATCGTCGTATCCTCCCAGGGCCGGCTCTACGGCCGGCGACGGCAGCATAGCGCGGACAATTGACAAGTTGCCAAAAATCTTAGCCGCAGCGCGACCCCTGGGCGCTGGCGTCGCCGCCGGTTGCGTGTACAGTCGGCGCCGCAGCACAGCGAGACTGCTTCATGCGCATTGCCCTGATTCACGCGCTTGCTCATTCGGTGCCGGCCATCGTTGAGGCCTTCGGCCGCGAATGGCTGCAGGCGACGCTCGCCAATTTGCTCGACGACTCGCTGTCCGCCGACCTCGCCCGCGACGGCGCACTGACGCCCGTGATGACCGAGCGCTTCCTCAGTCTCGCCCGCTATGCCGCGCGATGCGGTGCTGACGGCATCCTGTTCACTTGCTCCGCCTTCGGCCCCTGCATCGAGGCGTGCGCGCGCGACCTCGCGCCGCTGCCGGTGCTGAAGCCGAACGAGGCCATGATCGAGGCGGCCGTGGCGTTGGCCGGTCCCTCCGGCCGCATCGGCTTGCTCGCCAGTTATGCACCCACGCTGATCTCAATGCCGCCGGAGTTCGCTGCGATCGCGCCGAACGTCGCGGTCGTGCCGTGCCTGGCAGAGGGCGCGCTGGCTGCGCTGGACCGCGGCGATCCGCACGCGCACGATCGCGCCGCCGGGAGCGCGGCCACCGTGTTGCGCGACTGCGACGTGGTCGTGCTGGGCCAGTTCAGCCTGGCGCGAGCCGCCGGGGCAGTGGCCGGGGCCACCGGCAAGACCGTGCTCACCACGCCCGACTCCGCGATCCGCAGGCTGAAGCGTCTGTTGCTCCCCACAGCAAAGGCTGCCTGACCATGACCCTGGACGAATTCCGCGCCTCCGTTACTGCCCCGTCACCGCCGGAAAACCTTAGCTACGCGCTGCAAACTTTGTGGTGGGATGCGAAGGGCGACTGGCACCGCGCGCATGCTTGCGCGCAGCAGGACCACGAACGTAGCGGCTCCAGCGTGCACGCCTATCTGCACCGTAAGGAGGGCGACCAGCGTAACGCCGCCGGCTGGTACAGCCGCGCCGGCCGCACGCCACCCGATACGAGCCTGGTCGAGGAGTGGGAGGCGCTGGCGCGCGAACTGTTGCCGACATAAATCTGTCGCGAAACGATCCGCCGCCATGATATGAGCGCATCATGCCCGCCGCCTCGCATGGACAGGCCGGATCGTATTCCGCGGCGGGCTCGAACCGCGCCTACGCGGTCGTGCTGCTGATCGTTGTCGTCTTTATCCTCTACGGCTCGCTGTTCCCGTTCGAATATCGCGAACGCTTCTACCCCGGCGGTCCGGTCGCCTATCTGCTCAGTACCTGGCGGGATTGGGACCGCCGCGGCGACCTGCTCTCCAACATTTTGCTGTATCTCCCGTTTGGCTTCTTCGCGACCTGCGCCTTGCCGCCGCGCATCGCCACGGTGCTGCGCGCGTTGCTCACCACCGTTGCCGGCACCGCGCTGGCGTGCGGGATTGAGATCGCACAGTTCCATGATGCTGGCCGCGTCACCTCGATGGGCGACGTCGAGGCCAACGCCATCGGCGCGGCGCTCGGCGCGATCGCCGCCGCCGTGATCGGCGCCTCGCTGCGCTGGCCCTTGGTGCGGGAACTCGCCGCCCATCCTGCCGCGGCGACCTTGCTCGCCATGTACTTCGGCTATCGGCTCTACCCCTATGTGCCGATGATCGACCTGCACAAATACTGGCACGCGCTCCGGCCGATCCTGCGGACTCCAAGCCTGCCGCCAGACGAACTCACGCGGTACGTCATCACCTGGCTGTTCATTGCGGTGGTGGTGCACTCACTCTACGGCTTCCGCGGTTTTCTGCTGCTGTTTCCGCTGCTGTGCGGCGCCGAGTTCCTCGGCAAGATCCTGATCATCGGCAACTTCCTGAAACCCACCGATGTGGCCGGTGCGGGCGTCGCCTATCTGCTGTGGGTGCTGCTGCGATGGTTGCCTGGGCGGTTCGTTATCGTAACGTTGGCATTCGCCGCCATGATCACCGCCGAGCGGCTGGAACCGTTCCAGTTTCTCACCGTGCCAAACGCTTTCGGATGGATTCCGTTCGCCAGCTTCATGCGCGGCTCGATTGGCGTGGCGATGCAGGCGTTCTGCCAGAAGTTCTACGAATATGGCGGGCTGATCTGGCTGCTTGGCCGCTGTGGCGTGATGTTGCCATTTGGTAGCGCGCTGACGGCGACCTTGCTGTTGGCCACCAGCGTTGCGGAATGCTGGTTGGCGGGCCGCTCGGCGGAAATCACCGATGCGGTGATGGCCCTGGTGATCGGCGGCGCCTTCGCGCTGTTGCGCCGCGGGGCAAGCGCACGCGCGGTCGCTGCCCCACCACCGGATGTGGCCGCGCTGGAGCATGCACGTTTCGCCGAGGCAATCCTGGTCCAGCATGGTGTGGCGGCGGCCACACCGGCGCCGTCGCGCCGGCGCGGCCGCAAATACGCACCGTATGTGCCGCCGCATTTGCGCGGCTGAGGGCGTTGCCGCGCGGCCCACCCGCGCGCATGATCGGCGTCACGCGACCAGGCCAGGGAGAACCATCGATGGATGCCGATGCCAAGAAGACCGTGCTGCGCATGATTCCCTATGGCATCTATGTGCTGACCGCCGATGACGGAAAGGGCAATGTCGGCGCAGCGACTGTGAACTGGGTGACGCAGGGTTCCTTCGCCCCGCCGCTGGTGGTGGTCGGCGTGAAGGCCGATTCCGGCGCGCACACCGTGGTGAAAGGCACCGGCAAGTTCGCGCTGAACATGCTGAGCAAGGAGCAAAAGGGGTTGGCATTCACCTTCTTCAAGCCAGCGAAGCTGGAGGATGGCAGGCTATCGGGCCAGGCCTTTCACCTTGGCGCCAACGGAACCCCGATCCTGGATGTGGCGATCGGCGCGGTGGAGTGCGTGGTAAAGACGATCGTGGAACTCGGCGATCACCACGTCGTGGTTGGCGAGGTGACCGATGCGCATCTGCCCAAGCCGATAGACGGCCGCCCCGATGTCGCGATCCTGGAAATGAAGGACCTGGGCGACAACGTGTTTTACGGCGGGTAGCACACAACGAAAAACGCCCCCTCCCCCGGTGGGAGGGGGCGGGGGGAGGGGCTACCGCAATGGCCTCCGCCTGGACTTCTCATCGCCCAACCCTCTCTGGCAAGCGGAGGGGGAGCATCTGGAGCCAGACATGATCAGCAAATTCGCCACCGTCTATCCCGGCCACATCGACCTGCCCGATCGCGGACAGGACGCGACGCCGGCCAACCAACGCCGCTTCTCCAACGACCAGCTTGTGAGCGTCTTCGACAAGACCGAGGCGGTTGCCAAGGTGATGGACGGGACCGGCTGGGACACGCTGTGGCTGGCAGAGCACCATTTCCAGTACGAAGGCTACGAGGTGCTGCCGAACCTGCTGATGGCGGCGGTGCATCTCTGTCACCTGACGCGCAAACTCAAGATCGGCTGCGGCTTCAACATCGCGCCGATGTGGCACCCGCTGCGCCTCGCCGAGGACTACGCCTGCGCCGACATCATGACCAAGGGCCGCACCGTGTTCGGTGTCGGCCGCGGCTACCATTCGCGTGAGGTCGAAACCTTCGGCGCACCGATCCTCGATCAGGACGCCAACCGAGAATTGTTCGAAGAGCAGGTGGAGATCATTTTCAAGGCGTTCGACAATGAGCGGTTCTCACATCAGGGCAAACACTACACGCTGCCGCCGGAGGTGCCGTATCGCGGCTATACGCTGCAGGATCTGACGCTGGTGCCGCGGCCGATCCACAGGCCGGTGGAATGCTGGCAGCCGGTGGTCAGTGCCAGCGCGCGCGGCCTCGATTTCATGGTGAAATACAATATCAAGGGCGCGGTCGGCGGCGGCGCGGCGACGATGCAGTCGGGCCCGATCACAGCCTATCAGGAAGCGGCGCATCGCGCCGGCAAGGACTGGAAGCTCGGTGAGAACCTGATGATCGGCATCTTCGTGCACCTGGCGGACACCAAGGCGAAGGGCTTGAGGGAGCTCGCGCCGCTCTATGAGGAGCATGCCAAGATGTTTGCTCCGCTAGGCTTCCTTCCAGGCGTGACGAAGGAGCAAATTGCGGCGATCGGCCAGCGTGGGGGATGGTACGCGGCGGGCGTGCCGACTGTCGAACATTATATGAAAATGGGTGCATGGTTCACCGGTCCGCCGGAAGAGCTGGTCGCCTATCTGCACGATCTCGAGGCACGCTATCCGGGGCTGGAGCATATCAACCTGTCCACGCCGATGGGTACGCCGCTCGCCATCATGGAGGAGCAATTCAAGTGGATTTCTCAATCTGTGATGCCGGCTTTTCTGCAGCGGGCGCGTCCCAGTTGATGACATTGGTCTTCACCGGAACCACGATCCGGCGCCGCGGCCAACCCGATTCCTTCAGTGTCAGTCGTAGCCTTGCCCGGCCCGTTGGTTTGACCCAGCGGACAGGGCTACGCTTGATATAGAAGCGAAGCTGGGAGAAGGAGTCCTCCAACTTCGTCCAGCCCCAGTTTACGATCAGCTTGCGCGCGGGCGTGCTGCCGGTGGGCGACAGCCGCCTGTGGTCCACCGGCCGGTCGGCAATCCGCGTGCTGGGCGTCGGACGCGCCACCACGAACGGCCAGCGCACGGCAATCGCGCGCAAATAGAATTCGGGTCCCGTGGCATCGGTCACCACGGCGGCCATGTGCCAGCCGTTGGTCGCTGCCGCGGCGATGATGACGGCGAATTCCGGCACGTTCGGCAGCAGCCGTCCCTCCGGAATGGGCTCGACCGGTTCGCCGAAATCGATTTGCCCCGGCAATCCGGGCTCATCGCCCTCTGCCTCGAGCCCTTCGTCGGGATCAGAGCGGCGAAACCAGAGGATCATCAGTGGCTGTGCAGTTCATCGCCCGCCAACGTTTCGCACAGGCGAGCCATTGCCGTGTGATCGGCATCGGCGCCAAACATCGTCTGCGCCGCCAGCACCAGTTCTTTGCACAAGGCGCTGACCGGAGTTGGCGTTGCTGTCTCCCGCCCTACCTGCAAGGCGATCGACAGGTCCTTCGCGAGCAAGCCGAGGCTGAATCCGGCATCGAAACTGCGCGACAGAACGAACTGTTTGAACTTCTTCTGTGTCGAGTTGTTCATCCCCGTGGCGGCATTCAGCACATCGACCATCACGGCGGGATCCAGGCCGAAGCGTTGGCCGATCAGCAGCGCCTCGATGCCGATCAGGAAGCCGCCGGTCGAGACCAGGTTGTTGAGCGCCTTCATCGCCTGGCCGGACCCGACGGCGCCGGTGCGCAGCACGGAACTGCCCATCGCCGAAAGCACCGGCATGGCGCGGTCGATCACCGCGCCGTCGCCGCCCGCCATGATGGCAAGCTGCCCTGTCTTGGCACGCGGCACGCCGCCGGAGACCGGCGCGTCGATCAAGTGCCCGCCCAGAGCGCGCACTTGCTCCGCCAGCTCCTGCGTCGTCGATGGCACGCCGGAACTCATTTCGATCACGATAGTACCGCGGCGCATTCCGGCCAGCACGTTGTCGTCACCGCCGGACAGCACGTGGGAGACGATGGCGCTGGTGGGCAGCATCGTCACCACCACGTCGGACGCCGCGGCGAGTTGGCGCAGGCTGTCCGGCGCGCTGCCGCCGATCTGCTGCACGAAATTATTTGCAACTTCGCGCCGCGCATCGTTGACGTGCACAGCGAAGCCGGCGCGCACCAGGCAAGCAGCCATCGGCCAGCCCATATTGCCGACGCCAATGAAGCCGACGCTGGGTTTGTCAGTCATGCGTCGTTACCCCTTGGCGCCGTCCACGTCCTTGAACACCTCGGTCGCGATGCGGAACGCTTCCAGGCACGCGGGGATGCCGCAATAGGCGCCGATCTGCAACAGGATCTCCTTGATCTCGTCGCGCGTCACGCCGTTGTTGAGCGCGGCGCGCAGGTGCAGGCGGAATTCGGCGCCGCGGTTCAGTGCCGCGAGCATGGTCAGGTTGATCATGCTGCGTGTCTTGCGTGGCAAGCCAGGGCGGGTCCAGATCATGCCCCAGGCGACCTCGGTGGTCATCTGCTGGAAGGCGGCATTGAAATCGTCGGCCCGCGCGATCGAGCCGTCGACATAGTCCGCGCCCAGCACTTCGCGCCGCGCCTGCAATCCTTGCTTGAACAATTCGCTTTGGTACTCTGGGCGGTTCGGGATTTCCGGCATGATTTGCTCTCCGTTTTGTCGTGAAGGCGGCGGACGGTAGAGATTGGCGGCGGTGTCGGCAACCACCCGTCATGCCTGGCTCGTCGCCGGACCAACCCCCACCGACATCGCCCCCAGGGAGATGACTGGGCCAGCACGGATGGCACGGCTATGCCGCGCCAACCGCCGCCGCCAGATACGCCATGTCTGTCGCCGGCTGATTGCCGGCAAATGTCAGCGCCAGTTCGCTCACGCCGGTGCGACGAAACCGCGCAGCCGTCGCGAGACATTCCGCCGCGGTGCCGGCAATGGCAAAGGCATCGGCGAACCGGTCATCCAGCACATCAGTCGCGGGGTCGCCACGGCGCAGGCGAGCAAGCGCGTCAACGACCTCGGTCTTGGAAATCCCGCTATGCCGCACAATGGTTTCGCGCAGTGGGGGCCAATCGTCACCGGCAGGCCAGAAGCGCGCGAGCATTGCGCCGATCTCAATCTTCGCGGCGGCGCGTGCTTGCGCTCCAT
The DNA here is from genome assembly GCA_035508435.1 of Acetobacteraceae bacterium. GTDB lineage: Bacteria > Pseudomonadota > Alphaproteobacteria > Acetobacterales > Acetobacteraceae > JASHVB01. Next base: position 22,506 of record DATJNA010000014.1, read on the forward strand.
CCGGGCGGGCGACGCAGGGTACATATTGCACCACCCCGGGCATCGGCCTGCCGGTCTGCCGCGCGGATTCGTCAACGATGGCGATCGCGCGCTGCGTGTAGCCCAGCGGGCACATATTGGAGACGATCAGGCCATCGGCGATGCGGCCGCACAGGGCGAGGCTGCGATCGCCCATCGCCGCCATATAGATCGGCGGGTCCGGTCGCAGCGGCCGGAACCGCAGCGCGACGTCATCGGCCGAGAAAACCGTGCCGCGATGATGCACTGTCTCGCCGCGCAGCAATCCCCGCACAATCCGCATCGCGTCATCCATCGCCGCGACCGGGCGATAATGGAACCCCAGCCGTTCGATCTGTGCGCCAATGCCCGAGCCGATACCCAGCAGCACACGTCCCGGCGCGACCTCCTCCAGCGCCGCAAACTCCATCGCGATCTGCGCCGGATGCCGCATGTAGGGATTGACGATGCCGAGCCCTGCCCGGATGAGCCGGGTTGCCAGCAGGCAGGCGGTGGCGAGGGAAAACACGCCACGCTCGAACGGATTTTCCGCGAACCACATCGATGCGAAGCCGGCGGCTTCCGCGGCGCGCGCCAGTGCGACACAGTGCTGCGGATCGGTGCCGCCATGGGCTCGAATGCCCAGCCGCGGCAACTCGTCCGGCGCCACGGTCATATGCCGCCGGGACGCGGCGCAGTCGTCGCCTCGGAGAAATGCACGTGAACGACGCGCCAGTCGCCATCCTCCTTGCGGAACACCATGGTTGATCGCGAGATGTGATCGCTGCCATAGCGCCGCGCGGCGGGCGGCGGCTCGGCGCCGACCCAGTCGGACCGCGTCTGCCGCTCGCACCACAACACCGCGAGATCGTGTGACACGACGCCGCCAATATCGAATGGCGTCCAGTAATTGCTGGCAACGTTGTTGTGATAGAACTGCCACAGCCGGATCCAGTGCTCGCGGCCCTTGTAGGTGTGGCCGTTGAGATTGAAGAACACCGCCTCTGGCGCCGCGCTCCACAGGTCCTGTAATGCCTGCCAGTCGAACCGCGCATTCAGGTCGAGATACTCGTGCAGACGCTCGAGCAAGCGCGCCTGATCTGCCTGCGTGCCGCCGACCAGATGGCCTGATAACTTGGGTGCTTCCATGTTTCCCCGCCTTTCTGCCTGGAACGCCTGGCTGCCCGGAACATGTTCTAACCGGAACAAGTGTGATGCCGGGCGCATGCCCGACTGGCATTGCGAGGACCGGAGCGAAGCACGGCGGGACCAGGCAATCCCGGTCGAACGGGTGCACGGGTTGTTCCGGGCAGCTTCGAGAGAGATCGCTTCGTCGCTACGCTCCTCGCACTGACGCCGATGCGTCCAGATCCAGCGCCATATGCTCGTCGTCGTAGAACGTGCCGTTGACCAGCAACGCACGCGGTTCGACCGCGATGCCGCGGAAGCCGAGCCGTTCATATACCCGGCGCGCCGCGTCGTTGCCGACCGTGACCGTCAGATACAGCATGCGGACGCCCGCTGCACGCGCATATGCCACCGCCGTTTCGACCAGCGCAAAGCCGAGACCGCCGCCGCGATGCGCGGCATCGACATAGACCGAGAACACGGTTGCCTTGTGCCGTGTCTTGATGCGTGTCTCCTGCATCAGGCCGATGATGCCCACCAGGTCGTGGCCGACGAAGCCGCCGAACATCGTCACCGGCGGCACCAGAAACCGCCGCGCCAGGTCGTCCAGGGGCACCTGGACTTCCTCCTCATAGGCGGTGCTGTAGGCCTCTGGATGCAGCCGCAGCGCCGCCAGCCGCACCGGCCGCAGGATATGCACATCCGCGCGATCGAGGCGGCGGATGCGGGGCGATGCCAGGCTCATGCCAGCGCCGCGGCGATGCGCGCGGCCAGCCGCCGTGCCACTTCGTCCTTGGCAAGCGACGGCCAGTTCTCGACGCCCTCGGCGGTGATCAGGTGCACGGTGTTGTCGGTGCCGCCCATGATGCCGGTCTCCGGCGACACGTCGTTGGCGACGATCCAGTCGGCGTTCTTGCGTGTCCGTTTCGACTGCGCGTTGCCGAGCAATTCGCTGGTTTCGGCAGCGAAACCGACAACGAGGCGCGGGCGGCGCGGTCCCGCCGCCGCGACGGTCGCGAGAATGTCGGGGTTGGCCACCAGTTCCAGTGCTGGCGGGGCGGCGCCGGGCTGTTTCTTGATCTTGCCCGCGGCAGCGTTGGCAACGCGCCAGTCGGCGACAGCGGCGGCGAACACGGCGACATCGGCCGGCAGCGCCGCCTCGCAGGCCGCCAACATCTGCGCGGCGGTCTGCACGCGATGCAGCGTCACGCCGGGGGGATCGGGCATCGTCACGGGGCCGCTGATCAAAGTAACGCGCGCGCCCAGAGCGGCCAGAGCCGCAGCGATCGCATGGCCCTGACGGCCGGAGGAACGGTTGGCGATGTAGCGCACCGGATCGATCGGTTCATGCGTGGGGCCGCTGGTGACCAAAGCACGCTTGCCTGCCAGGGGTTTCGGCCCATCGACGAAGGCCTCGATGGCGGCGAGAAGCGCTGGCGGTTCCGCCATGCGGCCAGGCCCGTATTCGTTGCAGGCCATCGGACCTTCGTCGGGTCCGACGACCCGCACGTCGCGGTTCTGCAATGTTGTCATGTTCGCCTGGGTCGCCGCGTGCAGCCACATGCGCACATTCATCGCCGGTGCAACCAGTACCGGCTTGTCGGTCGCGAGCAAAAGTGTGGCGGCGAGGTCGTCGGCGAGTCCGGCCGCCATGCGTGCGAGAATATCGGCCGACGCGGGCGCCACCACGAGCAAGTCGGCGCTGCGGGAAAGCTGGATGTGCCCCATCTCGCTTTCGTCGGTCAGGGAAAACAGGTCGGTATAGACCTTCGATTCGCTGAGAGCCTGGAGCGAGAGCGGGGTGACGAACTGCGCGGCGTTGCGCGTGAGCACGCAGGTTACGCTGTGATTGCGCGCACGGAGCAATCGGATGAGCTCGAGCGATTTGTACGCCGCGATGCCGCCGGAGATGATGAGGAGGATCTTCAGCTTTCTCATCACAGCCTCCAGCCCTGATGGATCGCGGCAATGCCACCCGACAGATTTCGCACACTCACCCGCGCAAACCCGGCCTGCTGCATCATCGCGGTCAATTCCTGCTGTCGAGGAAACGTGCGGATACTCTCAGCCAGATATTGGTAACTTTCCGCGTCCTTCGCCACCATGCGGCCCAGCCGTGGCAGCACGCGGAAGCTCCACGCGTCGTAAACCGGGATCAGGGCCGCCACCTGCACGCGGGAGAACTCCAGGCAGCAGAACCGTCCGCCCGGCTTGAGCACACGCCGTGCCTCGCGCAGCACCGCCGCCTTGTCGGTGCAGTTACGCAGTCCGAACGCGATCGAGACACGCTCCACCGCGCCGTCCGGCAACGGCAAACGTTCTGCATCGGCGACCAGCAGCGACAACGCGCCCACCGCGGCGCGTTGCAACGCACGGTCCTGCGCCATGGCCAGCATCGACGCATTGATGTCCGAGAGCAGTACCGGGCCGCCGCCGGCGGCCAGCCAGCCGAAGCTGATGTCGCCGGTGCCGCCCGCCAGATCCAGCAGCGTATCGCGCGGGCGCGGGGCGAGGATGGTGACGAAGACCCGCTTCCAGATCCGGTGCACGCCCAACGACATCAGGTCGTTCATCAGGTCGTAGCGCGCTGCCACGCTGTCGAACACGCCGCGCACCAGCCCGGCCTTCTGCGTCCGCTGCACGCGGCGGAAGCCGAAATCGGTGGTGTCTTCGCCGGCGGACAATGTTGCGGGGTTGTCGCTCATCGCTACCCTGTATAGCGTGAGCGCCGCCCATGCCGGAACTCCCCGAGGTCGAGACCGTGATGCGAGGCCTTCAGTCCCGGCTGGAGGGCCACCGCATCGTTTCGGCGGTGGCGCATCGCGCCGACCTCCGTTGGACGCTGCCGCCGCATTTGTCGCAGCGGCTGACCGGGGCGCGCGTCACCGGCTTTCGCCGGCGCGGCAAATACATCCTGATGCGGCTCGAGGGCGGTGAATCGGTGCTGCTGCATCTGGGCATGTCGGGCCGTATGGTGCTGACGCCACGCGGGTCCAATTCGGCGTCCGGCGAGCCCACGCCGCACGAGCATTTGGTGCTGATCACGGATGCAGGCTGGCGGCTGGGCTTCGTGGATCCGCGGCGGTTCGGCAGCGTGGACCTGGTGCCGACCGGGCAGGAAAATCAACACAAGCTGCTGGCTGAGTTGGGGCCGGAGCCCCTCGACCCGGGCTTCACGCCGCAAAGCCTGTCTGCGGCGCTGGCCGGCAAGCGCACGCCCATCAAGGCGGCCTTGCTCGATCAGAAGGTCGTCGCCGGCCTCGGCAACATCTATGTGTGTGAGGCCCTGTTCCGCGCCAGGATCTCGCCGAAGCGTGCCGCGTACACGGTGGCCGGCGCGCGCGCCGAACGATTGGTGCCGGCGATCCGCGACACGCTGCATGAGGCGATCGCCGCGGGTGGCTCGTCATTGCGGGACTATGTTCAGCCTGATGGCGAGCTGGGTTATTTCCAGCACGCCTGGAAGGTCTATGCCCGCGAGGGCGAACCCTGCGAGCGCTGTCCCGGCACGCCGGCCTGCGCTGGCATCCGCCGCATCACGCAGTCGGCGCGCAGCACGTTCTATTGCCCGCGGACGCAACGCTAGGCAGAGGCGACGGCCGCAAAGCTCCTGAATGAGCCGCTTCGGCTCCCCGCTTGCGGGTCCCCCGATCGGAAGGTGGCCGGCATGAGCGCGACCAGGGTCCGTGATTCGTGAGCCTGCCCCTCACCCCGTCACCCTCTCACGCGAGGACAGCGGGCGGCTTCGTCCTGCTTGCCCCCTGCCTCACCGTCCCGTGTTCCCCCGCCGCCATTGAGCCATGCCGCGTCGCCGCCCAATTCATTGCTCCGGGCAATGCGGAGGCAAGGTCCATGTATATCGCCCGCTTTTCCTATGATGTACTGCCGGTGAACCGCCAGCGCGCGATCGACTGTATCCGGCGCGAGGTGCAGGCGGCGCGGCGGAAGCAGCTCAACGCCCGTTTGCTGGTGCCGCTGACCCGCGGTGAACGGGGTCCGGCGCTGCAATTTGAAGTGGAGCTGACCAACCTCGACCAGCTCGATCAGTTCCGCCAATCGGGCGTGGAATCGAGCCAGGACACCGCCACCTGGATGCGCGAGTTCAGCGAAATCTTGCTTTGCCCGCCGGAGGTGGCGATCCTGCGGGTGGATGAGACCCGCGCTGCTTGATTGGCGGCGGGGGCCTGAGAGGAGCCAGGCGGGGAAGCGACCATGAGTGGTACGGACGGCGTGGATGTCGAGGACCTGATCGCCGCGGCGCAGATCGCCAGCGCGGGCGACCCGGAGCAAGAGATTGCCACCTTGCAGGATCTGCTGCGCCTGGCATGGGGGCTGATGACAGAACGCCAGCAGAACACCCTGGTCGAGAGCGACGAGGCGCAGGAGGTGCTGCAAGCGGAAGAGGACGACGGCGAGGAACCGGACGCGGAATAGCGGCCGCATTCCGTCGTCTGGCCAGGCGCCGCGTCAGTCTGCGAACTGCACCGACGTCGTGTTCGCGCCGCTCAGCAGCACGCCGAGCCGCTGCTTCGGTGCGGGCCGGTAGCGGCCCGACAGCAGTGCCGCGAAGGCGGTGGCACCGCCCGGCTCGGTCACGATCCGGAGGCTATCCCAAAGGGCCTGCTGGGCTTGGCGGATGGCGTCGCCCGGCACCGGTACCACCGCCGCCACAAAGCGCTGCGCGATTGCAAACCCCAAGGCGCCGATCCGGCGTGGTGCGAGCGAGTCGGCGGCGAGGCCGCCAGCCTCCGCATCCACTGGCTCGCCTGCCGCCAGGGCGCGGGTGAGAGTCGGCGCCGCCTCCGGTTCCACGCCGACGATGCGGATGCGTCCGCCATACGCGGCCGCGATGCCGCCGATCAGGCCGCCGCCGCCGACTTCGACCAGCAGCGTGTCCAGGTCGGGTGCCTGCGCCTCCAGTTCCAGCCCGACGGTGCCTTGGCCGAGCAAGGTCTCCGTCTGATCGAAGGCATTGATGGGAAGCGCACCGGACTGCGCCTGCCATGCCTCACTTGCCGCCAGGGCGTCCCCGTAACGATCGCCGACCACGGCGAGTTCGGCGCCGCAGTTGCGGATGCGCTGGATCTTGGCTGGCGAGGAAATGGTCGGCACGAAGATCTTCGCTGGAATCCCGAGCTTATGCGCGGCGTAGGCGACAGCCGCTCCATGGTTGCCGCCCGATGCGCCGACCACGCCCGCCGGCGGGACAGCCCGCATACAGAGATTGGCGAAGGCCCCGCGCGTCTTGAATGACCCGGCGTGCTGCAAATGCTCCAGCTTCAGGGTGAGGTGCGGGCAGCCAAGGCCGAAATCGCCGCCATCGACCGTGATGACGGGTGTCCGGCGGATGTGGGGCCGGATCAGCGGCTCGACGATGGCAATGCTGGAGCGCTTGATCGCAGTGGACATCAGGTGATTTTGCCTTTCGCGCGGGCTCGCAGGGTTGCGACCTGCCTGATTGGCGGCTTGGCCGGACGCGGCGGAACCGGGGCCGGCGCCGCACCGGGTTGACAAGTTAATTCGTCGAGTGGCTAATTGGCAATATGGCTATTGTAACCGCATTGCGCGCGCTCGGCAACGAACGGCGGCTGCAGATCCTGGAGTGGCTGAAGGAGCCACAGGCGCATTTCCCGCCGCAAGTCGATGGCGACCTCGTGAAGGACGGTGTCTGCGGCGTGCTGATCGCGCAGAAGCTTGGGCTGTCACAGCCGACGGTCAGCGAGCATCTGAAGATTTTGTCGCAGGCCGGGTTGGTGCAGGCAAAACGCATCAAGGGCTGGACATTCTACAAACGTGATGAAAAGCGTCTGCGCGAGCTGAAGCGCGCGATCATGACAGATGTCTAAGCCGGGATCGTCACGGCGCAGGTATGGGTTGCCCGCGCGCGAAGCAGTACCCGATGTCCGGCGTTCGGGGCTCCGCCCTGGCATCGGCCGGGACCCGCGACGGTAGACATATGCTCACAGATACGTCAACGTCCGGCGCAACTTTTGGTTATCGGAGAACAACGGACAAGGCCCTATGTTAGCCTTGTGAGCCACGAGCGGGAGGGCGCCCCATGCCATTCGATGGAACCGAATTCGTCGCCACTTCTGTCCAGACGGCGACGACGCCGCCAAGGTTCTGGGCACTGCTGCGCCAGGCCTGCCGCCGGATCAGCCCCGCGGGCCGGGCATTGGCCTTCGACATCCCGGCCGCGGTTCCCGTTGAATCCCCGGTCATCGCGACCGTGCAGGTACTGCGCCTTGCCCGCACGTTGATCGAGGACGAGCGCCACTGGATCCAGCGCCGCTATGAGACGCTGGACGGCCGGCGTTGCGCCGTCGGCGCGCTGCGCAGCGCCTCCCGGTTGCTGTCGCTGCGCAGCCTGAACAACGAAGCCCACAACCTGCTGCTGGAAGTGGCAGTAGGACGCGGCTTCAGCGACATCGAGAAGATGAACGACCACTCGAACCATACCCAGGTGATGTCGGCGTTCGACGTCGCGATCGCTCGCGCGCAGGCAAGATTGTAACAACGGCAACCATCTTGCCGCTGTCGTGCGGCAGAGGCGCGCCGGGCCTCTGCCAAGCCGCGGCAGGGTATGGTGGTGCCTGCGCAGGTGCGGCATAGCAAGCGCCGCACCGGCACCGGCTGTTGCTGACCCCGGCCGTGAGGTATCGCGGCGCTATCGCGTGAAATACGTTCCGCGGCCGCATGCCGGCAGGGCGCGTCATGCCAGCAGCAACGCCACGCCGCCCGCGCCGACCACGAAGCAGTAATATGCGAATGGGTTGAGCGCCCACGCATCGTGCTGGCGAAAGTAGCGCATGAGAAATACCGTGCTGGCAAACGCGGTCACGCCCGCCACGACCGCGGCCAGCGCCGAGACCTCGAACACGCCCGCCGGCACGTTCGCGTGCAGTAGCTTCGGCACTTCCAGCACTGTCGCGCCCAGGATGATCGGCGTCGCGATCAGAAAGGAAAAATGCGCTGACCCTTCGTGATTGATCCCGCGCAGCAGTCCACCGACGATGGTCGCACCGGAGCGGGAAATGCCCGGGACCAGCGCGGTGCATTGCCAGCAGCCGATCGTCAGCGCATCGAGGATGTTCAAGCTGCCCAGCGGTCGGTGACCATGTCCGCGCAGCTTCTCGCCGAGCAATAGCAGGCCGCCGTTGACGACCAGGAAGGCGGCGGCGACGACCGGGGTGCCGAACAGGTTGCGAAAGAATTTCTCGGCTATGAAGCCCAGGATGACCGCCGGAATGGTCGCGATGACGATGAGCAAGAACACGCGGCGGCTCTCGCCCACCTGGTGTGTACCGCCGATGCCCAGCACGCCGGTCGCCAGCGCCCACCAGTCGCGCCAGAAATACAGCAGCAGTGCCGTGGCGGTGCCGAGGTGCAGCATCACCAGGAACGGCAGGAACTCCGGCGCGTGCTGATCGATATGCCATTTCAACAATGCCGGAAGCACGACGGCATGGCCGAGGCTGCTGACGGGGAACAGTTCGGTCGCGCCTTGCAGGATGGCGAGCACAATGGCTTGCAGAGCGTTCATACAGCGATTCCCCAGGCGATTCCGAACGGCGCTGGTGACGCAATCCGTGCTGGTTGGCAACCCGAATACCGCGGCGACGCAGCAAGGCGTCCCTGCTTAATGGTGCCTCACCGCCGAACCTCAGTCGTTCATCGGATAGGCGGCCATCAGCCGCTTCTGCCGCCGCCAGCTCCGCCACATCGCGACGAGGCCGGCCGGCCGGTGGCCACGCGCACGGTTGGCGGCGGCAATGCGGAACGCCGCGCCATAATGCTCGAATTGCGCCTGCCACGCCTCCCGCAGCGAGGTCGTCGGATCCCAGATATGTGTCGCCTCGGAGCCGACGCCGTTGATCTCGATGACACGGAAGCCTTCGCCGCGCGCCAGGGCCTGCGCGGAGCTGAATCGCACGTCGATGCGGCCGAAGTGAAACGCCGGCAGCGCGCGTGCCAGGCGGTCGACGCGCTCGGTCAGCGCCGCGGTGGCGAGCGCGGTGCCGTCGCGGAAGATCGAGCCCTTGCAGTGATTGCCGACGAAGACCAGCCGCACTTGCTCGCCCTGCGATGGCACCTCGTGCAACCGATCGCTCAGCCGCGGCAGATAAAGTTGCGCCACGCGGCCGGCACGCGGATCGGCGAGGATGAGTTCCTTCAAGGTCGAGCGCCCATCGCCGGTGACGACAGGTGGAAATTTCAGCGTGATCGAGCTGATGCGGCCTGCCTTCTCGTCCGGATGGCGGATGTAGAACAGACCGGCTTCGCCGTCGTATGGGATGAACTCCTGCAGCATCACGCTGGCATTGCGGGGGAACGCCGCGAGATATCGGCCTAGCTCGGCGCGGTTCGTCACCAGGCGCACGCCGGTGCCGTTGCAGCCGATGTCCGGTTTCGCCACGACCGGGTAGGCGAGGTCCGCCAGCGCCATCGCTTGCTCGGCGGCTGCGGCGTCCTGGGGCCCGTTCGCAATGACGCTGGTGTAGCGCGCCAGCACGGTTTGCTCTGGGCTTGGCACCTGATCCAGGATCGACCGCTTCGACTCGCCGCACAGGCCGCCGGTCTCGATGGCCGGGTTGGCGGCGGTGGGCAGGCTGACATCGCCGTAGCGCAGGCCCAGCGCAAGCCATTGCGCGACCACCGGGGCGTAGAACAACCAGCCGGGCCAGAATTCGAAGAAGGAGACCACCGGCGGCGGTGGCGGCACCGCGCTGGTGCGCTCGAGGCTCAGTGCGGGTTCCAGTTTCATCGGCGCTGATTCTGCAAGCCTGCGGCGGCCAGCCGGCCGGCAACAATGACGAAGACGACGAAGCCAGCCGCGCCAAGCCAGCGCCACGCGCCGAAATGATCCAGCAGGAACTGTCCCACCCGCAGGGAAATGCCGAACAACAGACTGGTCCAGCAGGTGGTGGCGATCACCGTGGCCAGGGTAAACTGTTTCAGGTCAGCGCCGAGAAAGCCGCAGGTCGTGTAGGTGGGCAGCCGCAATCCGGGCAGGAAGCGGCTGACGAACACGACCTGGAACACACGGCCCTTGAGCCAGGCGCGAATCGTTTCCTGCCGGTGCGGTGGCAGCAGGCGCTGGATCCAGGGCACTCGCGCCGAGAGCCAGCCCATGCCGTACAGCCAGAGATCGCCCAACACGATGCCCACGAACAATGAGCCAAGTGCCAGGCTGATCGGCATGTTGCCTTGCTCCGCCTGCATCGCTGCGAGCACGGTTGCCGCATCTTCCAGCACGAACGTCGCGAGAATGATGGCCCCGGCCTGGAACAGCGGCGAGTGGCCAGCCGCCAGCAGCGAGGCGATCCAATTGCCGAGCATGATCGTCCCGCAGCCCTTTTCCTGTCACGCCGCCGCCTCACATGAGGCGGCAGGCGGGGTGTCGCCTAATCACCTATTCGTGAATCCAGTCTGCCACCAGTTTGGCGCCCGTGCCATAGTCGCCCCCTCATGCCCGGGTCGCATCACGATCACGCGTCTTCGCATGCCCATCACCATGGCCACGGCGGCCACGGGGCGGAGGCGCGGCATGGCAGGGCATTCGCCGTGGGCGCCACGGTCAACCTTGCATTCGTGATTGCCCAGATCGGCTTCGGCGTTGCGGCCAACTCGATGGCCTTGCTCGCCGACGCCGCACATAATTTCGCCGATGTGGTGGCGCTGCTGTTGGCATGGGGAGCGGCGTGGCTGGGTCAGCGGCCACCGAGCCGGCGGCGCACCTATGGCTGGGGGCGCAGTTCCATCCTCGCGGCTTTGCTGAATGCCGTGGTGATGCTGATCGGCGTGGGTGCGATCGGGCTGGAGGCGCTGCGCCGGCTGGCGCATCCCGAACCGGTGGCGACGCTGATGGTGACGCTGGTTGCCGCCGCGGGGATCGTCGTGAACGGCGGCAGCGCCATCCTGTTCTTTCGCGACCGCGCGCACGACCTGAATATCAAGGCGCAGTTCCTGCACTTGGCGGGCGATGCGCTGGTGTCGCTTGGGGTGGTAGCCGCGGCGCTGGCGATGCGCTTCACCGGCTGGTTGTGGCTGGATCCGGCAGCAAGCGTCGCGATCGTGGTGACAATCGTTGCCAGCACCTGGGGCGTGCTGCGCCATGCAGTGGACATGGCGATGGACGCGGTGCCCGCCAGCGTGCCGCATGACGCCGTAGCGAACTGGTTGGCGGGGCTGCCAGGCGTGATCGAGGTGCACGATCTGCACATCTGGGCATTGTCCACCACCGAGACGGCGCTGACCGCGCACCTCGTGTTTGCCGGCGAGAGAAGCGACCGGCGGCTGCACGATCTGTCAGCGGAGCTCGGCCGGCGGTTCGGCATCGGCCATGCGACATTGCAGATCGAGAGCGATGCGGATGCCGCATTGTGCCGGCTGCGGCCGAATGATGTGGTTTAGCGGCAATTGCAGTGAGCGGTTTGCCGTGAGGCACGCGATGACAGCCGATATTCCGGCTCCGGCGCAATGGCCTGTGGCCTCGATTTTCTTCCTGCCCTTGAACGCGCGCTTCCCGGCGGAGTTGAGGCTGGCGTACCGCTTGGGTCTCGAGTGAACCAGGCTGCGGGAGCGGCACGACGTTTCGTTGCGCTGTGTGACATTGCGCGCCGCCGCGCATTGGACAACCGACCCTACCGGTGAGTATCCTTGCCGGGAAGAACGACGAGGGGAAGTCCATGAGTGTGGCCTGGACCGACACGACGCATCAGATCGCCGGGGGCAAGCTGCATTTGTCGCGTGCTGGCAGCGGCCGCCCGCTCCTGATCCTGCACCATGACATTGGCACCGCCGACCGGCTGCCGTTCTACGACACGCTGGCCGGCAGCTACGACGTGCTGGTGCCGCACCATCCGGGCTGGGGCAAGTCGGAGCGCCTGGCCTGGATGCGCCATCCCCGCGACATCGCCGCGGTGCATGCGTGGCTGCTGTCGGAGCTCGGTCTTGCCGGTGTGACGCTGGTGGGGCTGGGCTTTGGCGGCTGGATCGCCGCCGAAATGGCAAGCCAGGCCCCGTCCGCGTATCGCAAGCTGGTGCTGGTGGGGCCGATGGGTATCAAGCCGCCCGAGGGTTTCATCTACGACCAGGCGATCGTCAGCTATATCGACTACCCGGCGGATGGCTTTCACGACAAGGCCGCGTTCGCGCGCGTTTATGGCGACGTGACGACAGACCAGCTCGAGCAATGGGACCTGTGCCGCGAAATGGTGTTTCGCACCGCCTGGAAGCCGTACATGTACAGTCAGGCGCTGCCGCATCTGCTGGGCGGCGTGCGCTCACCGGCGCTGGTGGTGTGGGGCGATGACGACAAACACGTGCCGATCAGTGCCGCCGCTGTCTGGCAGCAGGCGCTGCCTGGCGCAAAACTGGAGACGATGGCGGCGTGTGGCCACTACGTCGATATGGAAAAGCCTGACGAACTGGCCAGGCTGGTGACGAACTTCGTGAACGCCAACTGACGCAACCTAGGCTGCGGAGGAGATCGACCATGCATCTGATGTATTTCACCGAGCAACCGATGGCTGCCTACGACGCACAGGAGGGCCTGAAATACGGCGCCACCGCGCTGACTTTCTCCAACCGGCACTTCAACCCGGCGGAAGCCAGCCGGCTGTACAACGAGTACCTGGAGGAGTACGTGCTGGCCGAGGAAAGCGGCGTCGACGGCATCATGTTGAATGAGCATCACAACGCGCCGTTCTGCATGCAGCCGCGCACCAATATGTTCGGCGCGATCCTGGCCGCGGTGACCAAGCGGGTGAAGATCGTATTCCTGGGCAACCCGCTGCCGTTGTCAGAGAACCCGGTGCAGCTCTCGGAAGAGATTTCGATGATCGACATGATCTCGAAGGGCCGGGTGGTGTCGGGCTTTGTCCGCGGCGGTGGCCAGGAACAATTGGCCAATGGCGTCAATCCCGCGTTCAACCGCGAGCGGTTCGTGGAAGCGCACGACCTGATCACGAAGATCTGGACCGAGCCAGGGCCGTTCCGCTGGGAAGGCACGCATTACCAGCATCGTGTGGTGAACCCTTGGGCGGTGCCGGTACAGAAGCCGTACCCGCGCGTGTGGATTCCCGGCGTGCTGTCGAAGGAGACGGTGATCTGGACGGCGCAGCAGCGCTATCCGTACATCGCGCTGAACACTGCAATCGATGCGACCAGGACGATCTGGGACACCTATTCGAAGGCGGCGGCGGACGTGGGTTATACCGCCGGGCCGGAGAATTTTGGCTACCTGATCCGCGTGCACGTGCAGGACACCGAAGAAAAGGCGCTGCGCAACGCACGGCAGTTCATGTGGATGCAGGGTGAATTCACCGGGCTGGCGCATCCGGTATGGGCGAACCCGGCGGGCTATTTCTCGCCGTCCGGGCGGCGTGGGTTCGTCGAGTTCGCGGTGGGACGGGCGAGGAATCCGCGCGGCCAGCCGACGTTCGAAGAGCAAGTGCGGGATACCATGATCGTCGCCGGGACACCGGACCAGGTGATCGAACGCTTGAAGCACCTGATCGAGCAAACGCGGCCCGGGATCATGGGATTGTGGGGCAACGACGGGACGGTGCCGAGGGAGGACCGGCGGCGCTGCATCGAATTGCTTGGCAAGGAAGTGATGCCGGCGCTCCGCGAGCATGGCGCGAAGCTGGGGCTGAAGGACCCGTGGGAGGCAAACGCGCCGGTGCATCTGCGGTATTCCACCGACATCCCGACCCTGCGGGCAGCGGCAGAGTAAAGCGCGCCAAGGCCAGCGCGCCGCGTCGTGTTGTTCTGGTAGCGGCCGAGGGTTTCGCTGCAGGCCCTCGTCCGCTGGC
>DATJNA010000015.1:0-48465 GCA_035508435.1 Acetobacteraceae bacterium
CGAAAACGTCGTCCGGATTTCCGGCACCTTCAGCGCCATCGACGGGCCCGCATAGTTGTTCATGTGCCAGAGATCGGCGCCGACCGACATGGCCATAACGATGCCGTCTCCCTCGTTGTAGGGCGAGCCCGACGTGTAGCAATAGGGGATTCCGGGGAGGTAATCGCGGATCATCTCCTGATTGTTTTCGAAACCGCCGCAGGTCAATACCACCGCCTTGCGCGCCTTGACGTTTATCGACTTGCCGTCTTTTCCGGCCCTGATCCCGAGGATTTCCTTGCTCGCATCGTGCTGGATCAATTCCCGGCCGGGCGTGTCGTAGAGGATCGGGATCGGGCGCTGTTTGACCAGGCGCTCGAACAGCTTCCAGGTATTGGAATAGCCATAGGTCGGTCCGTCGTGGAATTTGTGTACGCAGTCGGCGCCCGGCAGGTCCGGAAATTCGATCCCGACCGGCGGGTGCTGATGCTCTTGCGGGTCGCCGCCCAAACTTGCGAGCCACGCATTGTTTCGGCACATCTCTTCGGCCCATACCCGCACCATGGCCGCCGGCACGGTATAGGGCCCGCAGAGCGCGGTCAGATAGGCGGCGGCCTTGTCGACCGACGAGGTATTAAGATAGCCCTGGCCGGCGACGCGGGTGTTGCCGCCATGCTCGCCCTCCGGGGCCTTCTCCAGCATGACGACGCCGACACCGAGATCATGTGCGGTGACCGCGGCGGCGACGCCCGCGGCGCCGAAGCCCACCACAACGACGTCCGCTTCCACGTCCCAGCGGCGTGGCATCCAGTCCTGCTCTTCCATCTCGTCCCCTGCCGGCAGAGTCGGCCTGCGTTGCCCCATTGCTCGACGGGGGATGCGGCGCCGTCCGAAACCAGCCATAACCGCTTCGCCGCGGCAGCTCAATTCGCCGGGCTGTCGCTGCGCCAGCAGAACGGTACGCCGCGCGGCAGGTTCTCGCGGGTTCTGGCGGATTCCTCAAATATTCGTGACAAATATGGGGTCTGCGAGATAGACTGAGCGGATGCGGCATCTTCGTAATCTGGGCCTTGGCTCGCTGATCGCTCTGTCTGTCCTGTCGGCCTGCGCTGCGGCCGACCCGCCGGCCGCTGCGAGCGCCGGCGCCGGCGCCGTTCCGCTGCGGGACTACACGCCTTCCGGCGTCTACGCGGACTTCCTCGCGGGGCGGTTCGCCCTGGCGCAATCGGAGCCTGCCGCGGCGGCCGATGCCTTCCTGAAGGCTCTCGCAGCGCAGCCCAATGATCCGGCCCTGGTGCGGCAGGCGTTCTTCGCCGCGGTGCTGAGCGGCCGTGCGGCCGCGGCCGAACTCGCGCTGCGGCTGCCGGATGACCCCGTCGCCCAACTGGTTCTGGTCGGGCAGGACGTGCGTGCCGGCAACTGGGGGCAGGCCGAACAACGCTGCGAGCATCTCCCCGAGCAAGGCCTGCCGCAGCTTCTGCGTCCCTTGCTCATCGCCTGGACGCAGGCCGGCGGCGGCGATGCCAGCGCCGCCCTGGCGACCCTGCGCCCGCTCGCCGATGGCCGCGGCTCTCCCGGCATCTTTGCCCTGCACGCGGGCATGATCGCGGATCTCGCCGGCCTGCGGAATGAAGCGGCACACGCCTATGGCGTCAGCCAGACGGATATGCCGCAAATGAACCTGCGCATGGCGCAGGTGCTGGCGAGCTGGGATGCCCGGACGAACCATCCGGCCGCGGCCCAGCATGTCCTGGCGGCGCTGGTGGAGGGTGCGCCGGACATGGCGATTGCCTTGCCGGCGCTGGAAGCGGCCAGCGGCGTGCGTGTGGTCGGCGATGCGCCGGCGGGGATGGCCGAGGCGTATCTTTCCCTCGCCGGGGCCCTGCGCGCGCAGGCCTCCGACGATTATGCCATGATCATGCTGCGCCTGGCGTTGGACCTGCGCCCCGACCTGACCGCGGCGCGGATCATGGCCGCCGACATCCTGAGCGGCGAGCGCCGTGACGCGGCGGCCTTGCGGATGCTGGCCCCGGTGGCGCAGGGCGATACGCTCGCCGCGCTGGCGGACATGCGCCGCATCAACATCCTGTTGCAGATGGGCCAGCGCAACGCTGCCATGGAAGGCGTGAACCGGCTGGTTGTGGCCTATCCCGACAGTCCGCTGCCGCTGATCCAGCGCGGCGACGTCCTGCGCCAGACAGAGCAATTCAAGGCGGCCATCGCCGCCTACTCGGCCGGCATCGCCAGGCTGGCTCATCCCGGAGCCGACGACTGGCCGGTGTTCTACGACCGCGGCATAGCGTTCGAGCAAGTGCACGATTCGCGCAGTGCCGAGGCCGACTTCCGCACGGCGCTGCGACTGGCGCCGGATCAGCCCTATGTGCTGAACTACCTGGGCTACACCTGGGCCAACAAGGGCGAGCATCTCACCGAGGCGCTGCACATGATCCAGTCCGCGTCAGAGAAGCGTCCCAATGACGGGGCGATCACCGACAGCCTTGGCTGGGTACTGCTGCACCAGGGTCATGTGGCGGAGGCGGTGCAGGTGCTGCAGCGGGCGGTGGAGCAAGATCCGGAGGATCCGACGATCAACGGGCACCTCGGCGACGCCTACAAGCAGGCGGGCCGTCTGCTGGAAGCGCAATATCAGTGGCGCCGTGCGCTCACGCTGAATCCGGGGCCCGAGGACGTGGCGAAGCTGGAGTCCAAGCTGCAAACGCCTGCCACCGCATCGGTGGCGAGCGGCCGGCAATAACGCCTCCTGAACACCCGGTTCAATTCACCCGCTTCTCGTACCCCGCCCAGAACGGCACCCGCAGCTCCGTCTTCAACACCTTGCCGGCGCCCGATAGCGGCAGCGGACGGTCGCGCACCTCGACGCTGCGCGGGCACTTGTAATGCGCGATCAGCTCGCGGCAGTGCGCGATCACCGCGGCTTCGGTCACGCTCCGCCCGGGGCGCGGCACCACCACGGCATGCACCGCCTCGCCCCATTTCTCGTCCGGTATGCCGATCACGGCCGCCTCGCCCACGGCATCCAGTGTCAGGATCGCGTTTTCCACTTCGGCGGAATAGATGTTCTCGCCGCCGCTGATGATCATGTCCTTCAGCCGGTCGACGATATAGAAATAGCCATCGTCATCCATGAACCCGCCATCGCCGCTGTGGTACCAGCCGCCGCGCAGCGCCGTCGCGGTTTGCTCCGGCTTGTTCCAATAGCCGAGCATGATATTGGGGCCGCGCACCTGCACTTCGCCCACCACCCCTGGCGGCACTTCGTTGTCGTCGGCATCGGCGATGCGCACCTCGCACAGCATCGCCGCCTTGCCGCAGCTCCGGCTGCGCCCGGGCACCTGCATGTCGCGCGGCTCCAGCGCGGTGCACAGCGGCGCGCCTTCGGTCATGCCATAGAGGTGCAGGAACCGGCACCAGGGCAGCTTCTCCGTCGCGCGCTGCAGCACCGCATCGGGCATCGGCGAGGCGCCGAACGGGATCATCGTCAGCGTCGAGAGATCGTGTTTGTCGAGGTCCGGATAGTTCACCAGCGCATTGATCATGGTCGGCACCAGCAGCGTGTTGGTGACGCGCTCTTGCGCCACCATGGCAACAACCGCGGCAGGATCGAAGCGCGGTATGAACACGTGCTTGCCGCCCAACATCGTCACGGCGAAGGTCGAGGCGCCGTCGGCCAGATGGAACATCGGCGGCGCATGCAGATAGACGCTGTCGCTGCTATAGCCGACGGCAACGATGATGCCGGCGGCGTTGGTGACCAGGTTGCGGTGCGTCAGCATCACGCCCTTGGAAACGCCGGTCGTGCCGCCGGTATAGTAGATGCCGGCGACATCGTCGTCCTGCGCTTCGAATTCGGGTGCCGCCGGTGCCGTTAGCAGGCTTTCGAAGTCGCGGGTTCCCGCGGGCGGCGGCGTATCGTCCAGCCAGTAGACCTGCCGCACCTGGCCCAGCCGGCCTTGCAACGCTGCCACCGATTGCGCCATCGCCGCGTCGGTGAACAATACCGTGGCGCCGCTGTCGTCCAGCATGTAGGCGATTTCCGGCGGGGCGAGCCGGGTGTTCAGCGGCACCGTCATTCCTCCCACCGCCGGCACCGCGAACAGCAGCTCGAAATACCGGTCACTGTTCAGCGCGAGGATGGCGACGCGGTCGCCCTTTCCCACGCCGTTGGCTTGCAAACCGCCGGCGATGCGCGCGATGCGCTCCGCGGTCTGGCGCCAGCTACGGCGGCGCTCGCCAAAGATCGTCGACGGCGCCTGGGGACGCGTCTGCACCGCCCGCTTCAACCCCTGACCAAGATGCATGCGTGCCTCCCTGTCGTTGTCGTGTCGTTCACGCGGCGGCCCGACGCGCTGGCGAGGCGCACAGCATCTCGCGAAACGAACAGGCTCGCAATCGCTCGCGCGGTGGCGAGGACCGCGTCGATGAAGGTGCCCACCGCAAGGGTCACGCGGCCTTCCGTTCCATGCATCGTGCCCCGCCGGTCGTCCTGGTCACGCGGCCGCCCGCGCGGGGCCTGGCAGGCGATCGCTCCACCCCCTCCCGCCACGGGAGCTTGGGTGTTAAACGGCCCGCATGGACGCAATCACACCTCCCGCCACCGCCACGCCCCCCGCCACCGCCGGCAAGGCGTTGGCATGCTCCCCCGGCGCTCTGGCCGGCATCAAGGTGATCGACCTCACCCGCGTGCTTGGCGGCCCCTATTGCACGATGATCCTGTCGGACCACGGCGCCGAGGTCATCAAGATCGAGCCGCCCCAGGGCGACGAGGTGCGCGACTGGGGCCCGCCATTCCATGACGGCGACGCCAGCTACTTCATCGGCGTCAACCGCAACAAGCACGCGATCGCGCTGGACATCGGCAAGCCCGCCGGCAAGGAGGTATTGCTCCGCCTGCTGCAAGGCGCCGACGTACTGACCGAGAACTTCAAGCCCGGTGCCATGGAGAAATGGGGCCTCGGCTACCATGACGTGTTGCAGCATCGCTTCCCCGGCCTGATCCACTGCCGTATCTCGGGCTTCGGCGGCGACGGCCCGCTGGGCGGACTGCCGGGCTATGACGCGATCCTGCAGGCGATGACCGGGCTGATGAGCGTGAACGGCGACGCCACCACCGGGCCGATGCGGCTCGGCACGGCGATCGTGGACATGGGCACCGGGCTTTATTCCGCGATCGGCATCCTGATGGCGCTGCACGAACGCGCCCACTCCGGCCGCGGCCAGTACCTCGACATGACGCTGTACGATTGCGGCATGTCGCTGCTGCATCCGCAGGCGGCCAATTATTTTCTGAACGGCAGGCGCCCCGCCGGCACCGGCAATCCGCATCCCAACCTGGTGCCCTACGACAAGTATCCCACCAGGACCTGCGAGATCTTCATCGCCAGCGGCAACAACGGCCAGTTCCGCAAACTGTGCGAGCTGATCGGCCGGCCCGAGCTCGCCGACGATCCGCGTTTCGCCAATAACGGCGAGCGCAACCACCATCGCGCCGTGCTCGGCGCCGAGCTGGCCGATGCCTTCGCGGAGCAAGATGGCTACGAACTGGCCGACCGGCTGATCCGCAACGGCGTGCCGGCGGGTCCGGTCATGCCGGTGGATGAGGCGGTCGGCGCGCCGCACACGGCGCATCGCGACATGGTGACCGAACTCGATTGGTACCAGGGGCTCGGCACCCCCATCAAGATGTCCCGCACCCCCGGCGGCACCCGGCGCCCGCCGCCGCGTTTCGGCCAGGACGGCGAGGCCGTGCTGCAACGCCACGGGTTCTCGCCCGCCGATATCGCCGCGTTGCAGCGCGACGGCGTGCTGCATACCAAGCGGCGCACCTGACGGCGGCGCAATTCAGCACGCCCTCCTGCACGCCCGCCGATGCCGCTCGACCTTCCCGCGCGCGACGTCCTGAAACTGCCCGGCGAGACCAGGATCGCCTGGGCAGTGTTCGATCCGCTGTGGTACCGCAACACCTACCCCGACGCCGCACAGGCGGTGCCGGATGACGACCCTGCCGCCTTGCTCGCCTGGTATCTGGAGCGTGGCCAGCAACGCCTCCATTCGCCCAACATCTTCTTCGACGAAGCCTGGCACCGCCATGCTTATCCCGCGGTCGGCGCCATGGTGCGGGAAGATCGCATCAGCTCCGCATTCGACGCCTATTGCCGTGACGGCCAGTCGCGCTCGCCGCACTGGTTGTTCGATGAGCCCTGGTACCGGCGCCGATACCAGGACCTGACCGACGATACGCTGCAGGCGAGCCATCTGGTCAACGGCTACGATCACTTCCTGCGCCACGGCGCCGCCGAGGGCCGCATCGGCCATCCCCTGTTCGACTCGCGCTATTTCATCAACCAACTGGAACCGGCGGAAGCAGAGCAAGCGCGTCCCGATCCGTTCGGCCATTACCTGCGACGGATCACCCAGCCCGCACCGGAACCACGCACCACGCCGTTCTTCGATCCGGCCTGGTACCTGCGCCAGTATCCGCCGGTCGCGGCAGCGCTGGCTGTCGGCACCTGGCACTGCGCGCTGCACCACTATCTCGGCAACGACACGCCCACCGCATTCGATCCGCTGCCGCAATTCTCGGAGCAATTCTACCTGGCGCAGAACCCCGGCGTCGCCGACACGGTGGAACGCGGCGAGCGCCGCAATGGCTACGCCCATTTCCTGATCCATGGCGCGGCGGAATTGCGCTCGCCCTGCGCAACAATCGATCTGCGCTGGTATGCCGCACAAGCGACGGTCGGCGACGATCTGGACCATCGCAAGGCTGCCGACGCTTTCGAACATTGGCTGTTGATCGGCCGCCACCAGGGATTGCGCTCCGCTCAGCCAGCCGAGGAGCGTCCCACCGAGGGCCAGGCGGAAACCGTGTTCCGCCGCCAGGCGGGCATCATCGCGCAACACGCCGGCCGCACGCCGCTCGATTTCACCACGGCAGAGAAGCCGATCCTCAGCGTCGTCATGGTGGTGCGCGACCGGCTGGAGCAAACGCTCGCCACGCTGGCGTCGCTGCGCGGCAATCTCGCCGGCGATCTTGAACTGGTGCTGGTGGACAGCGGCTCGACCGACGGCACCCACCACCTGACCCGCTATGTGCGCGGCATCCAGTTGATGCGGTTCGACACCGACGTCGGCCCGCTTGCCGGCGCCAATGCCGGCTTGCTCGCCGTCCGTGCCGACGCCACGCTGCTGCTGTGCAACGACGTGGCGCCGCTGCCGGGCGCGCTGGCAGCGGCGCTGCGCTGCCTCGCTGCTGCCGACGACGTCGGTGCGGTCGGCGGCAAGATCATCCGCCCGCACGGTGTGTTGCAGCAGGCCGGCGCCATCATCTGGCGTGACGGATCGGTCCAGCCCTACCAACACGACGCCTCGCCGCTGGCGCCTGAAGCGAATTTCCGCCGCGATGCCGATTATTGCTCGCGCCTCTGTCTGCTGGTGCGCACGGCCGTGCTGCAACAACTCGAAGGCTTCGATACCGCGTTCGCACGCGGCGGCTATGACGACGCCGATCTCTGCGTGCGGATCCGGCAGGCAGGTTTCCGCGTGATATATGATCCTGGCGTCGCCTGCTGCCTGGTGGCACAGAGCGCGCCGCCGCTGCCAACCGACGTCGCGGCAGCGCGGGAGGCCTTCTGCCGCAAGCACCATGACTGGCTGCAAGACCGCCCGCCGGCCGACGCCGCGGCAACGATCTTTGCGCGTCACGCCGGTGCCCGCACACGGCGCATCTTGTTCATCGACGACATGCTGCCGCTGCGCTCGCTCGGCTCCGGCTTCGTGCGGGCCAATGATCTGATCCGCAGCATGGCGACGATGGGCTATGGCGTGACGGTCTACCCGGTGCTGCCGAACCGCAGCGAACTCGCCGCCATCTACGCCGACATGCCCGAGGGCGCCGAGGTGATGCACGACCACGCGCTCGACCGGCTGCGCGACTTCTTGCGGCTCCGGCCAGGCTATTATGATGCCATCTGGATTTCCCGCACGCACAACCTGGATCGCGTGCTGCCACTGCTGCAAGGCGCCCTGCCGGAAGGTGCGCCGCAACCGCGCATCGTGCTGGACACCGAAGCGATCGCCACGCTGCGCCAGGCGGAGCGCGCCGCACTGGCCGGCGAGCCATTCGATCAGGACGCCATGCTCTGCGATGAATTCGCCAATGCCGGCCAGTGCCAGGCCATCGTTGCGGTGAACGAAACCGAGGCACGGACGCTGCGCGCGCTGGGCCACGGCCCCGTCACCGTCATCGGCCACATGCGCGAGCCGCGCCCGACGGAGCGGCCGTTCCATCGCCGTGCCGGCATGTTGTTCGTCGGCGCCATGCACCAGCCGGACAGTCCCAATTTCGACAGCCTCTGCTGGTTCGTCGATGCGGCGCTGCCGTTGATCGAGCGCGAGCTGAAATGGGAAACCCGGCTGACCGTGGTGGGCTACACCGCGCCCGAGGTGACGCTGGACCGCTTCCGCAACCACCCACGCGTGACGTTGCGCGGCGCCGTGGCCGACACCGAGCCACTCTACGCATCGCATCGATTGTTCGTAGCGCCGACGCGCATCGCGGCCGGCATGCCGTACAAGGTTCACGAGGCCGCGTCGTTCGGCCTGCCCGTCGTGGCGACGGAACTGCTGGCCCGGCAGCTCGATTGGCAGGACGGGCGGGAGTTGCTGGCGGTTCCCGCCGCCGATCCGGCGGCCTTCGCGCAGGCGGTGGTGCGGCTGTACCGCGATCCGATGCTATGGCGCACGCTGCGCGAGGCGGCACTGGAGCGGTTGCAGCGCGAGAATGATGCCGCCGGCTTCGCGGCCGCGATCGCGTCGGTGCTGGGTCCTGCCCGCATGGTCAACTAGCCAGGGAACCGGTTCCGACCCGATGCGGCGGGTGCGGCAGGACCACCATCAGACGGGATCACTCCGTCTCGCAGCCGGGCAACCGACCCGGGTGACCGGTTAGAGAGGCTTAAGGCTTTTTTAAGACTTGGCAGGGATACTGCGCGCTTGCCATCCAATCGGGGAATCTTACCGATGAACTGGTTTCCGCAAGTGCAGCAGATTCTCGCCGACGTGATGTGCGTGCCTCCCGATGCCGTCCAGCCCAATACGGTCCCGAATGACATTCCAGCCTGGGATTCGCTGCGTCACCTGAACCTGATCGTTG
The DNA here is from genome assembly GCA_035508435.1 of Acetobacteraceae bacterium. Classification (GTDB taxonomy): domain Bacteria; phylum Pseudomonadota; class Alphaproteobacteria; order Acetobacterales; family Acetobacteraceae; genus JASHVB01. Next base: position 9,152 of record DATJNA010000015.1, read on the forward strand.
CGCTTGAACAAACGCTCGGCGTCAAGTTCACGATACGCGACATCGATCGGATGACGGGGATCGCGGAAATCTGCGAGATCGTGGGCCACCGGCTGGAGGCCTGAGATTCCGGTGCGGGCATTGAACAAGGAGCGGATCGTTTGCCGCGAATCAACCCTTTCGGTACTGACGGACTGCGCGGAGCCGCATGCTGCCGACCAGGCGCGGCCGGTGCTGACCCTGCTGCACGGTATGTTCCGCAGCAGCCAGGTATTTGTTGACCTGCTTGCGCCCTATCGGGATTGGGCCGACGTGCTTATCCCCGATCTACCCGGAATGGGCGAATCGGAAGCGCCACTGCGGGATGGCCTGAACGCTATATCGGACGAGGTCGCGCGCCTGATCGAACGGCGTATCCCGGGAAGGCAACTCATCCTTCTCGGCGAGTCGGCCGGCGGTATAATCGCCTTGTCCTGCTGCGCCGGACGCTTGCCGGTCACCGCTTTGATATTGCTTGACCCCCCCTTGAGCATGAGCAAGCAGTGGGTCATCCAGCGCAACTGCCTTGGCGTATCGGCCCGGGGCCATTCGTGGTTTGCTCGAACGTTGGCGAATGTTCTGGCGGGTGTGAATTGCGATAGCGGCGAACTGCAGGAGCGGATTTATTATCATTTATTCGAACATTTGGCGGTACCCTGCCTGATCCTCACGGGCGATATTCCGCTCATGCCGGTTCGTGCCGTCAAAGGCGTTCCGAACTGCTTCGACGCGGTGGACGCATTCATTGTTCGCAGCCTTGCCCCTGATTGTCGGATCGCGAACCTGGCCAACTGCGGGCATTTGGTTTACGCCGATGGCGGACAACGCTGCCACGACCTGATCCATGGGTTCGTCGCGGGCCTCTATTGATGCCGGACCCAGCGCTCGCCGCCGCGCTCGCGGCCCACGACATGAGCAAGATCGCGGCCGCGGTCCGGGCGCTGGTCGAAGCCCGCGAGCCACCGCTGATCGAGGCGATCAAACCACACCTGACAGGCCTGACCCTGACCATGGACAGCATTGCGCTGCTGGGCAGGGCCATGATGTCACACTGTCCGCGTGTCGCTGCGCCACTCATGGCACGACGTTCCGGTGGCGCACGCTCCATTACCGTGATGGGCACCAGCCATGTGCGGTTTTTCGGCGGACACCCGATCTTCTTTCCGCTCTTCATCGGCATGGGCCCTCACTTGCTCTGCCTCACCCCGGAGAGCGATGCCATCGCGCGCCGCAAGCTACACGACAATCTGGACCGCATCGATCCTGCCGACGATCTGATCCTGGATCTGGGGGCGGAGCCATACTACCATTCCCAAAACATTCTGAACACGCGCCCCGATCCGCAACCCGAGGTAACCGAAAGCGATCTCGCCTTCATGGCGCTCACCGCGCAGCGATACGAGCTCCTGTTGCGCCAGGTGCGCGATCGCATCACCGGCCGCCTGATCTTGTTCAACGTCCTGCCGACCTATGATGCGGTTGGAAACGCGCTGGCCGTCGTGCTCAACGACCTTGCCAGGGGCATCTGCCGCGAGCTTGGAATCCGTTTTCTTGACATCTGGGATCAGGTGGTCGACCCGGCCAACGGCGCATTGCGTCGGGATTTGGCGGCAAAGGCCTACAATGACGATACTCACCTCAGCGAGGACGCGCTGCCGTTAGTGCTCCATGCGCTTGCCGATCTCGGTGTCGTTGACCGTGATCTGCCAACGCGCACCGGCGCGGCATGGCGGCACGTTTATGCCTTCCCGGTTTCGCCCGGTGGCGACACGCGGGTCTGGTGTGAGGCGGACGTCATCCCGGCAAACGCAATCCGTTCCGAAAAGGTGGCGGCCTCGTATATCGCGACCGCGGCTCTGGAAATCCTGCTGCCGATCATCGCATCGCAGCCCGACGCGCGTGTACTGATGCTGAACGTGAAGGACGGCTTTCTCGCCATCACGCTGCCGCCCGGCGCCGCGTCACAGGTGGTTGCCATCTGTGACGACGCAGACTCGCTGAATGCGGCCGAGAGAGTCGCGGCCTTCGCCGGACGCGACGACATCGCTCTGGTGGCCGACCGTGAATCACTGCCAGTCCGTCTCAGCGGCAGGCAGTTCGATCTGACACTGGTCAATCTACACCCCGCGACGATCCAGCATGACCTCGACCGCGCCGAGGCCTTGCTGTCAGTGGTTTCACCCGGGCTGCTGGCTGTCATTGGCCCCGGTGATCTGCATCAGCGCAACCTGCCGCCTGCCATCGGTCGCGCACACCGGTTCTATCCGCTCGGCGTGCGCCACCTCGCGGGCGATTGGCCGAAGTTTGGATTGTTCTTGTGTTGATTGCCGTCATTCGCCTGCTTGCGGCCCCGTGCGCCGGTTGACTCGAACCAATGACCGGGGATCGGTCATTGATCTCACCGTCTTCGGCGGCGCGGATGTCCGCATGGCAGCGGCCGGCGGCTCGACACCTGCCCGGAGGCTCCCGCCGCTCCAGCCGTTCCCCGGCCGCGAAGCAAAACGGCTGTCCGGGGTTTCAATTACCCGCCAACCCGGACAGAGAACCCGCTTTCGCCGTCGTGCCGGTCGGTTTATAGGAAATTCAACCTATCATGGGGTCTGATGCTCGCGACCGGCCCACCTCCGGCCGCCTTGCTTCATTGAGCCGTCAGCCTTGCTCGGCTAGGGTCGCGCCGCTCATGCGCCCCTTGCTGTTTTCCCTCGGCATCCTCTGCCTTGCCGCCGCGCCTGCGCTGGCGCAGGTGACCGTGGATCTGCGAGCGCTCGATGCGCTGCCGCACGTGCCGGGGTCCCCGCCGCATCGTCCTGTGGTCCGTATCCCTGCGATGAAGGCACCGGCCACCGCGGCAACCCGGCCCGCCGCGCCCGCGGGCAACACGGCCGTCGCCGCGGCGCAGCCTTCGTCCGCGCCGGCAGCGTCACGCGCACCAGGTGCCTCGGCCGCGGCGTCGCCAACGGCGGGGGCACCGAACGCGGGAACCGGAGCGACCGCCGCGGCCCCGGTGTCAGCATCATCGCCGCACCCAGCGGCGCTACCAGGGCCACCGCCGCATGCGCCGGCGCCACCGCCGCCGGCGACGTTCGCCGCCGCACCGCCGCCGGTTGCCATGATCGCGCCGGTGCAGCAGCCGCCATCGCCGGCAAATGCACCGGCCCCGCCCCCGCCGCCGGTCACGTCGAATGCCGGGACGACCGCTGCCGCCATGCCCGCCGCGTTGCGCCTGACATTTGACAAGGCGCAATCCGACCTCACCCCCGCCAGCGCCGCGTCGATCAGGTTGCTCGTGCAGGCAGCGCCGCACAGCGACAGCACGACCTACAACGTGCAGGCCTACGCATCCGGAGATGCGGACGATCCTTCCGTCGCGCGGCGCCTGTCGCTGTCGCGCGCCATCGCCGTGCGGTCGGCCCTGATGGCGGATGGCGTGCCGTCGGCGCGCATTTTCCTGCGCGCGCTGGGTTCCGAGCCGGCCGAAGGCGGACCGCCCGATCGCGTCGAGATCAGCGTGCTCGGCGACAATGCAACGGCGGCGCAGCGATGACCCGGCCGATCGTCTATCTCGTGCGCATGGTGGTGTTCCTGGTCGCGGTCGGCGTACTGGCCGCGGTGCTGTCGCCAGTCCTGATCGCGGCTTTTGAACATAATCCGGGTCTGAACAGTTTCATCTTGTGCGTGATGGCGCTGGGCATCGCGTGGAATTTGCGGCAGGTGATGCGCCTGTCGCCGGAGGTCACCTGGCTGCAGACGTTCCAGACCGCGCGTGCGCGGCTGGCGTCGCTGCCGATGCCGCGTCTGCTGGCGCCGATGGCGCGCATGTTCGCCTCGCGCGAAGAGCATGCACGCGGCGAGCATGCCCGCCTGACGCTGTCCGCCACGGCGATGCGCAGCCTGCTCGATGGCATCGCCTCGCGCCTCGACGAAAGCCGCGAGCTGTCGCGCTACATGACCGGGTTGATGATCTTCCTCGGCTTGCTCGGCACGTTCTGGGGACTGTTGAAGACGATCGGCGCGGTGTCCGACGTGATCGCGCACATGTCGATCAGCAGCGGCGACGTGAACACGATGTTCGAGGCGCTGAAATCGGAGCTGGCCGGGCCGCTGGCCGGGATGGGAACCGCGTTCTCGGCTTCGATGTACGGCTTGTCGGGTGCGCTGGTGCTGGGCTTTCTCGATCTGACCGCAGGGCAGGCGCATAACCGGTTCTTCAACGAGCTGGAGGAATGGCTGGCGGGCCAGACCCGGCTTGGCTCCGGTGTGCTGGCGGAAGGCGAGGGCTCGGTGCCGGTCTATGTGCAGGCGCTGCTGGAGCAAACGGCGGAGAATCTGGAGGCGCTGCAGCGCGTGATGGTGCGCAGCGAGGACGGCCGCGCGCAGGCCAACCAGGCGGTGCTGACGCTGAACGAGCGCATGGGCACGCTGACCGACACGATGCGCACCAGCCAGCAATTGATGCTGCGGATCGCCGAGACGCAGGCCGCGCTGGGGCCGGCGCTGCGGGCGTTGCAGGAATTGCATGGTGGCGACGACGTGGCACGCGCCCACCTGCGCAATATCGAGCTGTGCTTGCAGCGGCTGCTGGCGGAGACAGAGCAAGGCAGGGCGCACAGCCTGGCGGAGCTGCGCAACGACCTGCGGGTGCTGACCCGTACCGTTGCGGCTCTGGCCGAGGAGCGGAACTGACATGGCCATCCGTGCGCGCCGGTACAGCAGCAACGGGCTGGAGGCCTGGCCGGGCTACGTGGACGCGCTGTCCACCTTGCTCATGGTCATCATCTTCGTACTGCTGGTGTTCGTGCTGACCCAGGCGTTCCTCTCCGTCGTGCTGTCCGGGCGCGACAAGGCGCTGGACCAGGTGAAGCAGCAGCTTGTCCAGCTCAGCGACGCGCTGTCTTTGGAGCGCAGTCACAGCACGTCGCTGGAGGCCTCGATTACGCAGCTCAACAGCCAGCTTTCCGCCAGTGCCAAGGCGCGTGCCACATTGGCGAGCCAATTGGCCGCCTTGCAGGCGCAATCGAAGGACCTGCTGGCGCAGCGCGACGCACTGCTGTCGCAGGTGCAGCAGCTTGGCGCGCAGCGTGAGACCGCCACCAAGCAGCTCGGCGAGTCGAATACGAAACTCGTCGACACGCAGCAGCAGCTCGCCGCGGCGCAACAGCAGCTTGCCGACATGAAGCAGCAGATGGCGGAGCTGGACAAGACCGTGACTGCCGACAAGGCGACCATCCAGGCGCGGCTGTCGGACCTGGCGAAATTACAGGAGCAAGTGCAGGCCCTCGCCGCGCTGCGCGACCAGTTGGAGAGGCAGGCGCAGGACGCTGCGGCGCGGGCGATGACAGAGCAACAGCGGCGCGAGGCGGTGGCGCTGGAGTTGGCGAACGAGAAGAAGCTGGGCGATTCGGCCGCGGCACAGATCGCGCTGCTGAACCAGAACGTGGAGCAATTGAAGCAGCAACTTGCCGCGGTGTCGCAGGCGCTGGATCTGGCGGAGAAGGAGGGCCAGGCCAAGGACGTGCAGATCGCCAATCTCGGCCAGCGGCTGAACGCGGCGCTGGCAGCGAAGGTGCAGGAGCTGCAGCAATACCGCAGTGAGTTCTTCGGCAAGCTGCGCCAGGTGCTGGCGGGACGGCCCGGCATCCAGATCGTCGGCGACCGCTTCGTATTCCAGAGCGAGGTGTTGTTCCCGCTCGGCAGCGCCGACCTGACGCAGCAGGGCGTCGCCCAGATGACCGCGCTCGCGATCACCATCAAGGATATCGCGACCGAGATTCCGCCTGATCTGCACTGGGTCTTACAGGTTGACGGGTTCACCGATCCGCAGCCGGTGAAGGGCGGACAGTTCGGGTCCAATTGGGAATTGTCGGCGGCGCGGGCGATCACGGTGGTGAAGCTGCTGATTGCCGACGGCGTCCCGCCGGAGCATTTGGCGGCCGCGGCATTCAGCGAGTACCAGCCGTTCGCGCCGGGCGACACGCCCGCGGCCTATGCCAAGGACCGGCGCATCGAGCTGCGGCTGACGAACTGAGGCCATGTGATCGCCGCCCCCATTCACCGCGCCGGCAAGCGACCGATGCTCGATCCTGGCGCATCGCGCACCTGAGTCAGGCCCGACAGGGTCATGGTCATTGCAGCGCCAGCGCGCCGCCGCCGCGCAGGATGGCGTCCGCCGCCTCGGTGTAGCCGCCGTGCCCGCCATGGAGCACCAGGCCCGGCAGCAGCCGCAGCGGCATGCGACCGCCTTTCACGCCCTGGACAATGACCAGCTTGGCGGCCAGCCCTGGCTTCGGCCACAGCGGCAAGATCGCGCGCGTGGCGCATCCGCCGGCGTTCATGGCGGCAAGGCACTCGGGCAGCGTTGCCGCCGGCACGATAAGGGTCAGCGTGCCGCGGTGGCGCAGCGGCGCGGCCAGTGCCCGGGTCCAGGCAGCCAGCAGCTCCGGGCCGCCGCGCTTCGCTTGCTCCCGGGCAGGCAGCGGCGAGGCGGTGCCCTCCGGCGCGTGGTAAGGCGGATTGGCCATGGCGTGGTCGAACGTGCCGGCAACCGGCGCGGCGGTGAGGTCGGCCGTCAGGAAGCGGAGGCCGGTGGCCGCATTCGCTGCGGCATTGCCGGCGGCGAGAGCCACCAGCGATGCATCGCGGTCGATGCCGACGCCTTGCAGTGCCGCGACGCGGGCGGCGAGACAGAGCAAAGCGGCACCAGCCCCGGCACCGCCCTCCAGGACGCGCTCGCCGCGCCGGGCGGGCACGGCGGCGGAGAGCAATACAGGCTCGATACCGGTGCGGAAGCCGGCCGCCGGCTGGGTGTAGGCGATGCGGCCATTCAGAAGGTGGTTCTCGGTGGTTCGCAGGATCAGGACTCCGGGCGAGACTGTCCTGTTAGCACTCTCGCTCATGGCGAAGTCACGTGATCGGTCATCGCGGTCTGGCGGCGTGCGAACATCAACCATCGAACCATGCAGCCGGTCACCGAGCCGCCTCGCGTTGCGTCCCGCATTCAGGGCGACGGGCTGTCCCCATACTCAAGGCGACAGGCTGTCCCCATACTCAAGGCGACAGGCTATCCCCATACCCAGGGCGGCAGGCCATGCCCATACCCAGGGCGGCAGGCCATCCCCATACCCAGGGCGACAGGCCATCCCCATACTCTGGGCGACAGGCCATCCCCATACCCAGAGCGACAGGCCATCCCCATACCCAGGGCGACAGGCCATCCGCATACTCTGGGCGACTACCCGGCGAGGGCGGGCAGAACGAAATCAGCGCGTTCGCGTACGCCGACCTTGGGCAGGATCGTCACCTCATAGCCGAGGGAAGGATACACCTCCAGCAAACGCTGATATTCAGCAATGGCATCATCGAGGCCATGCCGCCGTTCGGCATCCGTCACATAGATTTCCGGCCAAGGTGGGGCGAGAAAAACTCTACGGTGATAGCGATGCACCTGCCCCAGGTTTGTCAGCGCCGGCTCGCCGGTCAGATGCTGGAGCGCGGCGGCGGCATCAATCAAGCCCCGGTCAAAGAACACCCAACCGGCGTCACTGCTGACCGCGGCGCGGTCGGCGAGAGCGATCGCGACGGCACGCCGTGCGAAGGCGACATGGTTCACCCAGGGTAACGCGACTCCTGCCCCACGCATTTCCTCCTTGACGATTCTCCGCCCCGGCTCCTCCATGGTGGCATAACCGCGTCGCGCGAGTTCGTTCAGCAGCGTCGACTTGCCGCCGCCAGAGCAACCGGAGATCACTACAAAACGGTTGAAGTTCATACTGTCCCTACCAGTGACAACCGAGGACCGGCGCCGGCCACTCGAGGGTGTTCCGCGTCCGGGGTGGCAATTCATTCTGCGCCGAGTCTATCCCCGCCGGCGTCCGGGCACCGTCCGGTTGCCAGGCCGGAGTTCCATGCTCGCTACGGGGCGTTGGCCACGATCAGTCTCGGCAGCGCCGCCCGGCTGCACGGCCGCACGCCCCCGACCGATGCCGATCTTGACCACGGAAACGGCCTGCCGGTGCGATTGCCGCCGATGGCTCGGTGCTGGCTGCGATCCTGCACCGCGAGCCCGCAGCAGCCAGTTCCCTGCAACTGATCCCGGCGGCCGATCGTTGCCTGATCCGAATGCTCCGCCTGCTGAGACCAGCCTGGTGCTTGCCGTCCGCTCGGCCCGTGCGGAGTGCAGGCTAGCGCCGCAGCAGCTTCGCCGCCTCCGGCGCGAAATAGGTCAGCACGCCGTTGCAGCCGGCACGCTTGAACGCCGTCAGCGTCTCCAGCATCGCCCGATGATGCTCCAGCCAGCCGTTCTGCACCGCCGCCATCACCATCGCGTATTCGCCGGACACCTGATAGGCGAAGGTCGGCACGCCGAACCGATCCTTCACCCGCCGCACGATGTCCAGATACGGCAGGCCCGGCTTCACCATCACCATGTCGGCGCCTTCGGCCAGGTCCAGTTCGACCTCGCGCAACGCTTCGTCGGAATTCGCCGGGTCCATCTGATAGGTCTTCTTGTCGCCCTTCAGCGAGGCGCCGGAGCCGACCGCCTCGCGGAACGGGCCATAAAACGCCGAGGCATACTTGGCGGCGTAGCTCATGATGCGGGTGTGGATCAGCCCCGCCTCGTCCAGTGCCGCACGGATGGCGCCGACGCGGCCGTCCATCATGTCGGAGGGGGCGATGATGTCGATGCCCGCCTCGGCCTGGTTCACCGCCTGGCGGGTCAGCACGCGCAGCGTGTCGTCATTCGCCACATAGCCATCGCGGATCACGCCGTCATGGCCGTGGTCGGTATAGGGGTCCAGCGCCACGTCGCCGACCAGGCCCAGGTCGGGGAACTCGCGCTTCAGGAGCCGTGCCGCGGCGCACATCAGGTTCTCCGGATTGGTCGCTTCCGTCCCTTCCGCGTCCTTCTTCTCCGGCGGCGTGGCGGGGAACAACGCGACGGCGGGGATGCCGTATTGCAGCGCTGGCTCGACGTGGCGGGCGAGACGGTCGAGCGTGACGCGCTGCACGCCGGGCATCGAGGCGACGTCGGTGGTGAGCCCCCTGCCCTCGATGATGAAAACCGGCCAGATCAGGTCGTCCACGCTGAGCGCATTCTCCGCCACCAGGCGGCGGGTCCAGGCGTCGTAGCGGTTGCGGCGCATGCGGGTGGCGGGGAACTGGCCGACGCTCATGCGGCAGGCCTCCTCTGTGGCCGGCGGGGAAACAAGGCAGTGCAACAGCATAGTCCTACAGTGGCGCGCCTCCAACCTACATTGGCGCGCCTCCAATAAGCCCAGGCACTGCCGCCGCTGCGGCTTCCGAGGGCAGCCCCTGGGCCGGGCGCAGCTTCGCCACTTGCTGCCGGCACGCGGCGCGCCGGGCGGCTTGTGGGGCGCCCCTCCGTGCAGCCACTGCGCCGCAGGTCGTTGCGCCGCAGGTCGTTGCGCCGCCGCAGTCCCGTGCCCATGTTGTAATCATCCGTTAATCGAAGCGCGGAGGGAGGCCCGCAGCAGGGCATGGCGGAAGCGGCAGGCCGGCGCGATACTGGGTTCCGGTATCCAGGCGAGGACCGGTCGCAGGCGCGCGCACGGCGGTATGGCATGGCCGTCGTCACCGCCGCCAGCCTGATTGTTGCCCTCAATGGTCTGCGCCGGGCTGTCGGCGACGATCTGGAAAAACTGATCGCCTTGGCCGGGCCATTCAAGGAATGGCTTGAACTCGTCAATCATGTGGGCTTGCGGTCGTTCCTGCTGGCGGTGGCGCTGCTTGCCTGGTTGTTGGCGAGCCGCACCTGGATCAAGGCCCTGGAATTTCACCTGTTCCCCTGGTTCGACGACGAAACGCTGCAGGGCATTGGCGCACAGACCGGATTGCTCGGCTGGGTCGCCATCCGCGACAGCCCCGCCTTCGACGCCGCGGCGAGGCTCCGCGCCTGGGTCACCGAGGATGTGCACGATGGGCGATGGCCGCTGGAATGGATCTGGCGCGGCCGGCCCGCGTTGAACCGGTCGAACGTGGTCCGGTTCGCCTTGCTGCTGGGACCAAACGGGATCGGCAAATCGCAGCTTGTGCGTGAGATCGCCAAGGAGTTCACGGCACCGCGTCAGCCGGTCGCGATACATGGTCCCACAGCGCGGGCGAAATGGCAGGCCCGCAGGCGTTGGCTGCACGCGACGTGGCGTCGGATCAATCCTCTTACCAGCCGACATCCGGAAGACCCGTGGCATGCAGGAGAGGTCCTGGTGGTGGGCGATTGGGCGAAGCGCATCGACGAATGGATGCCCGCCGCTCCGACCGTCCTCATCCTCGACGATCCCTACAGCGCCTATGCCGGCGAAGTCATTGCCGCGATCGACCGCAACAGCGGCCGATACTGGTACTCGGTGCGGCTGGTGGTCGTCGATCAGTTCATTCCGGCGAGATTGTGCCTGTCGAAGACCGGCGACCAATACCGCGACGACCATGACCGGCCGGTTCCGGTGATCGCGATCGGCGACATCCGCTGGACCGCGCGCCAGTTCATCGCGGCGACCGCTGGCGGCCTGTGGCTCATGGCAGCGGACCCGCGGCATCCCGGCACGCATCGCGTCACCTTTGAGCCGGCCACGGAGGTCAAGGAATTCTGGAACGAGGCGCAGATGGATCGCCTCTGCCAGGTATTCGACGGCAATCCGCTCATGCTCGCCGAAGCCGCGCATTGGCTCGCCAAACGGCCGTTCCGCTCGATCAACCTGCTGCTGCAAGAGGACGCCGGCAAACGGGTCGAACTGGAAGCCTTTACCGATCCGGAGCGGGAGGCCTTCCGCCGGCAGATCGTTCACCGCATCCTGCGTGAGCGGATCGACGAATTACTCAACAGCCACCTCGATCTGGAACGCAGCGAACGGCTGGACAGGCACGATTTCGTTGCGGCGGTTGCCGCGGCCGCCATCGCGCACGGGGTGCCGTTGGCGGCGTTTCCCAACGCTCAGGGGATGCGTAGCCTGCCCGAGTTGCGGCTGATATTGCCGCATGGCGATGACGCGACGATCCCGCCGCCCGGGGCCTGGCCGGTGTCCGAGGCCTATGTGCAGGCCGTGCTGGCCAACTTGCCGCAGTTCCGCCTGGAGGCGCTGGTGATGCAGGCCTACCGCGCCAACCCGGTGGGCGTGACGCGCGCCTTCACCCGCGGCGGCTGGCTGGCAAGCGAAATCGTGCGCATCATCGGCGAAGCCGAGCAAGGCGCTGATGCGGACCCGGCACTCCAGTGCCAGTTGTTCATCAGCGCGGCGTATCGCGCGCTATGGACATCGCGTGACGCGGTGCCACAGGCCATGCGCCTGCTGGACGCCTTGCCGGCGGCCGTGCTGCCCGATGCCCTGCGACAGGTGGAGCAAGTCGGGACCATCGCGGGCAACAGCGTGCCCGACGGTGTGGTGGGGCTGCTGCTGGTGATGCGGCTGGGAGAACGGCGCTTCGGTACGCGGCCTGACTTGCGCTCCGATGAGTGGCGGCGGTTCTTTGCCATGTGGGAGGCCTGGACGCGGCGGGCGGGCAGCGACCTCCGCTACGTTCCGGCGACAATCCTCGATCCGTTGCGGCAGGGATACCGCAACCTTTGTCAAGGCGTGTTCCAGGGGAGTACCGCCTTGAATGATCTGCATGGCCAGTTCCAGGAATTGTGCAAGCTTTATTACTTTGGCGACATTCGGCGTCCGCTGCTCGACGAGTGGCTGGTTTGGCCCTTGGCCGAAACGCATGATCGTCCCCTCCGCGGCGATTGGACCGTGGCGTTCCACGAGTTGTTCCGCGCTGCCGCGCTGTCCCGGCGTACCGAGCATAACCCGGAGGAAGCCGCGCTGGCGCTCGATGAAATCAGTAGAAAAGAGCGAATTGTCGACGAACTCCTGCCGGATGGCGCCACCCCGGAACAGGCCGCGGTGGTCAGGGCCGCAATGCGAGTTCGGCATGCCGCTGCCCTGGTGCGTCAGCGGGCCGATCCAGCGACGGTCAAAGAGGTCAGTGGCGAGATCGACGCGATCGTATCGGGCTTCCCGGATTCCGCCTTGGTACAGCGCAGCCACCGCGAGGCCCGCGCTCACCTGGCGAGAAGCCTGAACGAGTCCGGCGCTGATCACATCTGCATCGCCAAGCATGCACAATCGGTGGATGCGATGCGGGCACGCTTTGCCGACGATCCGCGGATAGCGGAAGAGGACGCCTGGGCGTGGGCATATGCCGTCATGACCTCGAGGCCGGAGGCCAACGATCGGGAGCACCTCGACCGGGCAGCGGCGACATTCGGGATGCTCGACGACGCGTTCCCACATGATCCTGGCGTGCAAAGTGCATTGGGCGTCGGCTGGCAGAATCTGCTCGAGGCCTCGATGCCCCTGCCCGACAGTTCGGAGCGCGTGGCGGCAACGCGGCGGCGGATTGAGGCAGCAGGCATCCGCCTGGCGGGCGTTGCCGACTTGCAGTGGTCCCGCGCCAACGCGTGGGCGACCACAGGCGAGCACCTGGTTCGGGAGCCGAAGCAGCTGACTGAAGTGGAGGCCATCGCGCGGCGGACCGATCGCCTCGCCGCGCCGTGGCCGGACCATCTCGGCCTGCAACGCGCACGGGTCCGCGCGTGGCGAACGCTCGCCGCAGCACGGCGGTGGGCCGATGACCGCCCAATCCGGGTGGACGAGGCGGCGCGGCGTGCGGCATGGATCGGGCGGCGGTTTCTCGACGACGCGCTAACGGCGGCATTCATTGCCGGCGCCTGGGCTCAATGCGCGTACGCGTGGGCGGGCCGGGTGGGCGAAGTCCGGATGGCAGAGGACGCAGCCAGGCGTGTCGATGCCATCGCCGACCTGCATCGCCGCGACGAAGCGTTTCAGATCTGTCGTGCGTTCGCCTGGAACCAGGTGTCGTTCGCGCGATGGCGTCGTGTCGAAGACCAGCCGCTGGTCGAGGAAATCGCTCGCATGGTCGCCGGCATTGCGGCGTTGTTTCCAGCCAGCGATGAGCTGAAAAAGCATACCGCGATCGCTTGGCAATTGGTGGCGTTCGCAAGAAGCGAGGCCCATGAACCGTACGCCCAAATTGCCGAGGCGGTGGGAAAGGTGCGGCAGGCCGCATCCCAATACCCCGACGACCCCGAGATGACGTCGGTCCTCAAGGCCGCGGAGTCCTGTTTGTCTCCGACCGCAATCGCAGGAGCTGGGTCGCCTTCGCCGCAGCAGTCGGGCCGGGCGTTGGTATTCAGCCAACAAGCCGCCGGGTCGACCGACGCACCTGGTCGGGGTGCTGGCTCGGCCGCCACGTCCTGACCGGGCCCAGGGATCGCTGCGCAAACGAAGCGAGACCGCCGCGGCGACACCGCATGACTTGGCGACACGGCATCACTCGGCGACGCCGCATTATTCTGCGACACCGCATTCCTCGGCGACACCGCATTACTCTGCGAGACCGCATCACTCGAAGAACAATGGCCCGCCCATAAGGCCGAGCACTGCCGCCGCGGCGGCTTCCGAGGGCAGCCCCTGAGCCGGGCGCAGCTTCGCCAATTGCTCGTGACAGGCGGTGCGCTGGGCAGTGGCGGCCGCATGGTCGGTGAGCAAACGGACCAGCGCCATGGCCAGGCGGTCGGGCGTGCATTGCTCTTGCAGCAGTTCCGGCACGATGGCCTGCCCTGCCAGCAGGTTCAGCAGCGAGGCGTACTGTACGCGCACGCTGCGGCGGACGATGGCGGCGGTGAGCGGGTTCACCCGGTAGGCCACCAGCATCGGCACGCCGGCCAGCGCCAGTTCCAGCGTGGAAGTGCCGGACTTGGTCAGCGCGGCGGCCGCGGCGGCAAAGGCGTCGTGCTTGTCGTCCGTGTCGGTTACCAGGACCGGCGGGATGGGCCAGGTGCGGGTGCCCTGGCGCACCGCCTCGGCGACCGGGGCTGCGACCGGAACCACCGCTTGCAGCCGAGGCACGGCGGGGGCGATGCGTTGCAGCGTGGCACCGAGGATCGGCAGCAGCCGCGACACCTCGGTGCGCCGGCTGCCCGGCATCACCACGAGCAATCGCGTGTCGGGCGGGATGGCGTGGCGGGTGCGGAAGCGGGCGGCGTCGCCGGTGTCGGCACCGCTTTCCAGCACCGGGTGGCCGACGAAGCTGGCAGGCAGGCGGTGGCGGGCAAAGAACTCCGGCTCGAATGGCAGCAGGCAGAGCAAGCGGTCCCACAGGCCGGGATAGTGACGGACGCGGCGTTCGCGCCAGGCCCAGACCTGGGGGGCGACGTAGTGGGCACGCGGGATCCCCAGCGGAGCGATGCGGCGCAGGACGCGCAGCGTGAAGCCGGGAGAGTCGATCGTGACCACCACCGCGGGGCGCCGCGCCGCGATGTCGGCGGCGGTTTCCGCGAGGCGGGCAGTCAGATGCCGCAGGCGGGGGACCACTTCCAGCAGGCCCATCAGGGCAAGTTCCCGCATGGGGAACAGGCTGGTCAGGCTATGCGTGGCCATGGCGTCGCCGCCGATGCCGGCGAACGTCACGTCCGGGCGGCGGGCGGCGATGGCGCGCATGAGGCGGGCGCCAAGGAGGTCGCCGCTGGATTCGCCCGCGATGAGGTAGATCAGGGGCACGGCGGCTTCTCGGCTGGTCGCGCGCAGGCCGGGGCCGCGCCGCGCGCGGCACACACCGTCCGATGACACTCTCCGACGCGCCGGATCGCGGATAACACCAATGCTGGCCTGGCGAGCGTGCCGGTAGTGCTCGCGCGCCCGTCGCCTGCCTCGGCTCGGGATATCATGACCAGGCCGATATGCTCGCTCGAACTCACGGTCCATGACCGGCCATTGTGCATCGCGCAGCTTAGCGCAGCGGCCGCAATTGCGCGGCAACAGGCGAAGCTCGCAGCGGCGCGAACGGCCGAAGGTCTTGCTCGGTCGATTGGCCCAGCGCCAGCTTCGCCAGTTCTCGCCCCGCCAGCGGGCCCATCGTCAGCCCCCCGGCACCCAGCCCATTGCCGATCAGCAGCCCAGCCAAGCCAGGAATGGCGCCGAGCAAGGGTCGGCCGTCTACCGAAGCGGGCCGGAATCCGACGCGCGTCTCGATCACCGTCGCGTCGGCCAGGCCTGGGGCGATACGCAGCGCGTCGAGCAATAGTTCTGCCTGGCCGGCGACGGTGACGCGGTGGTCGAACCCGGCGGTGTCCTCGCGCGTGGCACCGGCGACGATGCGGGAGTCCTCGAAGGCAAGCAGGTAGTGGTCGCCCGGCGGCAAGATCACCGGCCATGGCTCGGTCGCCTGATTGGGCAGCCGGCAGTGCAGGATCTGGCCGCGCTGCGGCCGCACCGGCAGCACGATGCCGAGTGGCGCCAGCAGCCGCGGCGCCCACGCGCCGGCAGTCACCACGACCAGGTCGGCCGCGATTTGCTCGGTGCCGACCCGAACCCCGCCGATTTTGTCGCCGGCCGTGTCCAGCGTCGCCTCGCCGTGCCGCAGCGTCGCGCCATGGCGTTGCGCGGCGCGCAGCAACGCGGCGGTCAGCCGGCGCCCATCCACCCGGGCGCCGCCGGATACCAGCACCCCCGCCAGGTCGTCCCGCAGCGGCGGGAACAAGGCACGCGCATCGGCGGCCGAAAGTTGCTGGACCTCGCCCATCTCGGGCGTCCGCATGCGGCGTCGGCGCAGCATGCCTGCATAGACGGCGATGTCGTCCGCATCGTCCGACACGATCAGCGCGCCGCTGCGGCGGAAGCCGAGATCGGTTTCGCCGTCCTCGGCCAATGCCGCAACCAGGGTTTGGTAATACCGGCCGCTCGCGGTGTAGAGTTGGTAGAATGGCCGGTCGCGGTCATCCGACACCCATGGGCAGACGGTGCCGGCACCGGCAGCGGTCGCGCGGCCTTCCTGCGCATTGTCGATCGCCAGAACCTCCACGCCGGCGCGCGCCAGATGCCACGCGGCGCTGGCACCAAGCACGCCTGCCCCGACCACAACGACGCGCATGCGGTTCCCTCCGCCGATCAGGCAATGTCTCATGCGGCGTTATGGCCGCGGCGGCCACTACGCAAGCCGCTGCCCAATCAGCCGCCCGATATCGGCGAACGCCGCGTGAAGCCGCGATGCCGGCGCCGACCCGCCCTGGGTGTAGACGCAAATGATCACCGGCCGGCCTGGCCGCGGCCAGGCCACCGCGATATCGCCCAGCGCATCGTTGCCATTGTTGCCGGTCTTGTCGCCAACCCCCCAGGAACCGGGCAACCCCGCCCGCAACAGATCGGCGCCGGTCTTGCAGCGGAGCATCCACTCGATCAGGCGCTGACGCGACGCCGGCGACAACACGGCGCCAAGCATGCAGCGGCGCAGGCTGCCGGCCATCGCCGCGGGGGTCGTGGTATCCCGCACATCGGGTGGCCGTGTCCGATTCAACGCCGGCTCGATATGGTCGAGCCGCGATCCGCTGTCGCCGGTCGCGCGCCAGAACGCCGTCAATGCCGCCGGCCCGCCGATGCGACGCAACAACAGATTGGCGCAGGTGTTATTGCTCAGCTCGACCGCCGCCTGACAGAGCTCTGCCACGGACAGCCCGCCTTTGCCGAGGTTCGCCTTGGCGACCGGCGCATAAGCGAGGATGTCCGCCTGCCCGTAGCTGACGACACGATCCAGCGCGTCCTCGCCGCGATCCACCCGCGCGAGAACGCACGCCGCGAGTGACGCCTTGAACGTGCTGCACATGGCAAAGCGTTCGTTGGCGCGCCAGGCGATGCTCGCACCGGTGGCCAGATTCATTGCGAACACTCCGATGCGGCCACGAATTGACCGCTCGTGCGCGGCAATCGTGCCGGCAATCCCGGTGGCGCGGGCAGTCGTTTCGTCCGCCGCCAGCACCGGGCGCACAGGCGCGGCAGGCAGCACCGCCAACAGCGTCCGTCGATGGATGGTCATATCGACAACGCTCGTTTCATCGGGTCCAGCCCGGCAGTGTCGCCCGGCGGTTGAATGCACCGTCGCCGCCTTTCATACTGTGCCGCCCGCGGTTCCACCTATCCACCAGGGAGACATCGTCCTCGTGAAGCCCGCCAATACCCCGCCGTCCGGCAGCGGCACCACGATCCTGATGAGCGTGCCAGCATGAAGCCGCACAACGCGATACTCGGATCGATTGGCACCACGATCTTCACCGTGATGTCGGCGCTGGCCCTGGAGCATGAGTCGATCAATCTCGGCCAGGGCTTCCCGGACACCGACGGCCCCGCCGACGTGGTGCAGGCGGCGGCGGATGCGTTGTTTGATGGCCGCAACCAATACCCGCCGATGCCCGGCGTGCCGGAACTGCGCCAGGCCGTCGCGACGGCCAACCAGCGCTTCTACGGGCTGGAGGTGGACTGGGCGAGCGAAGTGGTGGTGACCTCCGGCGCCACCGAGGCGATCACCGCCTGCCTGATGGCCGTGCTGAACCCCGGTGACGAAGTGGTGCTGATCGAGCCTCTGTACGACACCTACGTGCCGGTGGTGCGCATGCTGGCCGCGATCCCGCGCCTGGTGCGGCTGGAACCGCCGGATTGGGCGCTGCCCCGCGCCGCGCTGGCCGAAGCGTTCGGCCCTGCCACCAAGGCGATCATGATCAACTCGCCGATGAACCCGTGCGGCAAGGTGCTTTCACAGGCAGAGCTGGAGTTCCTCGCCGAGCTGCTGCGGCGCCACGACGCCTACGCCATCTGCGACGAGGTCTACGAGCATTTGACGTTCGACGGCGCGCGCCACATTCCGCTGATGACCCTGCCGGGAATGCGCGAGCGCTGCATGCGCATCGGCAGCGCCGGCAAGACGTTCTCGCTGACCGGCTGGAAGGTGGGTTACGTCACCGCGCCGGCGGCGCTGGCGGTGAACGTCGCCAAGGCGCACCAGAACCTGACCTTCACCACGGCGCCCAATCTGCAACGCGCCGTTGCGATCGGGCTGGCCAAGGACGATGCTTACTTTGCCGGCCTCGCGGGGGCGATGCAGGCCAAACGCGACCGGCTGGCGGCCGGCCTGGCGGCGCTTGGCCTGGACGTGCTGCCGACCAAGGGCAGCTATTTCATCACCACCGATTTCCGACCGCTGCGTTTCAACGGCGACGATGTCGCGTTCTGCAAGCATATCACGCAGCATGCGGGGGTGACGGCGATCCCGGTCTCGGCGTTCTACGATGCGCCTGATGCACCAAGCCATTACGCGCGGTTCGCATTCTGCAAGCGCGAGGCGGTGCTGGACGAGGCAATGGCGCGGCTGCGGCGGCATTTCGGCAAATAGCGTCGCTCGGCTGACCCGCAGCATCGCGACACCGCGCCGCGTTCCCATCGGCCAGGTTCCCATCGGCCGCGTGCCCATCGGCCACGTTCCCATCGGCCACGTTCCCATCGGCCACGTTCCCATCGGCCACGTTCCCATTGGCAGAACCCGCGCCAAAGCAACGCGCGCGGCTCTCGGTGTGAGCGCCGCTCCGGACGCCGCAGCGACCCAAACGACCTGCGCGCACCGCCCCCCACCGTCATCCGCGCCTCCCAGGCGCCTTGTCCGCTCCTCCAAGCAGGCCAGAGGCGAACGCCCCGAGGCGGACGCGGACGCTAGCCGCGGGCGCAACGCCGTTCCCGGCGCCAGGCTGGTCGCCATCTGTCCATTCCCCGCACAGAAGTTGCTCGCAGATGCCGGATTACGGCGACGCATCGCCGGGCCTACATCCAGGTTGTCAGCCGGCATGGGCCGATCAGGCGATGACCCAGCCGGCACCAACCGACCCGCCTCAATGGAGGGGGTCATACAAAGGGGTGAGTCATGAAAAAGATCGCTCTCGCAGTTCTCGCCGCGTTGACCCTGAGCATGGGTGTCGCTTCCGCGCAGGAAGTGATCAACAACGTGGGCAATCATCTGCCGTCGCCGGCGTTCAGCTACTTCCCGTCCAACGGCTGATCCGCGGGCGCCCCGCTTATCGCTTGAGAGGCCGGCGCAAAGCCGGCCTTTCGCGCATCTGGCCCTGACGTGGCTTTCGCGGGCCGCTTTGTTCCAAGCCGCTAAAGGATTTGTTCAGCTTCCGCTGATAACGTGCCCGCTCAGGGCGCTGTCATGTCGGACTTTCCGCTACCCCAGCTCAAGGCCTATCTGCCGACCACGTTTGCCGAGCGCGGGGTGTTGGTTCCCTTCACCACCCCATTGCTGGCGGGTGCGCGCGCCCGCTCCGGCCAGGCCGGCCCCGAGGTCATGGTACCGAAGCCGTCCGGCGGCGCGGGCATGTACGTGTTCCAGCGTCGCGGCGTGACGCAGCTCTGCCGCACCACGGTGCATGACCGCCGCCTGCTCCAGCGACTGGAGAAGGTCGACACTATCGCACCGCGATCGGTGCGCGAGGTGGCGCGCGCGGTTGCGCTGGAAGGCCTGGCCGGCCGACATGCGCAAAGCGCCGCCGAGGCCGCCATCCAGTTCGACCGGCGCGCACAGGAAATCGCCTCCGGCTCGCTGATGCTCGCACTCTACGAACAATTGCGGCCCGATGCCGTGGAGGAAATCCGGCGCCTCGCTGCCACCCCAGCGTTTTGCGATCAGGCGCAACAAGCGGTCGTCGCGCACGCCGCGCAGCTCGGGTTCGCGCCGCAAACCTTGCCCCTCCACCTGCAGCAAGCCGGCAAGGTGTTCGCCCAGGTCGGACCTTATCGATCCGAGCACCGCACCCGGATCCTGAACTTGCTCGAGACCCTCACGCGGATGCATGAGGAGCTGACGGCCTGGAGCAAGGGCCAACCCGCCGGCAGCGGCGAACTCGGCAGCATGGTCGCTGAGGTCGCCGGGGCGACGCTGACCTGTGCCTTGACCGCGACGCGGGAGGCGCGCCTGGCCACCCGGGACGTTGCCGCGCTGCTGCAACAATGGCCCGCGAATCATGCCATGGTGGCAGCGCAGGCCGAACGTCCCGAATGGTTGCTCGATGGCTGGGAGCAAATCTGCCAGCTCTGGCGCACGGCGGAGATCGATGCCGAGCGCGCCGCGGCCCTCAATGAGATCGCCGCGCTGGTGCCGGTGCTGCCGAAGGAGACCGGCGAGTGGGCCCACACGACCATCCGCGTGCAGAGCCTGTTCACCTATCGCGAAACGGTCCTGGTGCGACAGGACTGGCGCGTCACCAGCGAAAGCCCCGCCCGGCCGCAGGGACGCCGCAGAGTGCAAAGGAATGAGGACTGGCGCACCACCTCGCTGGTCGATTTCGTCGCGCGCAACGAAGACCTGCGCGCGCTATCCGCCTGATGCCGTGCCGCGAGATCGCGCCAATGCCCGCTATCATGCAAACCTCCCGGGACTGGATGCCAAGCGCCGAACTCGCCGCGCTGCATGACACGCTGGCGCGTGTGGATGACGAGAAAATCCCGCGCCTGTTGGAGATTGTCGACGCGGTGCAGCGCCGCGGCGCCAGCGACGAGCTGATCGCGCCGTTCCGCACCCGGATGGCGCAGTTGCGTCCCGCCCGCCCGCTGCGCTTCACGCGGCTGTTGTTCCTGCCGCTCAACCCGCTGATCGTGCCATCCGCCGCGTGGGAGGCGAAGGCGCCGTCCATCCCGCGCAGCGCGCTGGGGCCGATGGCCGAGGCAGTCCGCGCCGGCATGGGCACGCGTGCCGCAACGGTCGATGAGATGATCGCGGGGCGCACCACGCATGACCACCGTTTGGTCGCCGAAGCCGGCCCGCTTCTCTGGACCGGCGCTGCCGAGACCCTGCCCCAGGCCGCGGCGCCCGCGCTGTGGGCCGAAACTACCAGGCTGCCGGTTGGCTTGTTCGGCGCGATCGCCGGCAATGCGGCGGCCGCATTCAGCCAGGTCCTCGCGCTACAGACCTGGCGCGCCGAGGCGGAAACCGGCAGCGCCCTGCGCACCAGCGCGATGCAGAACATGTTGCTGGAGGTGCACCGCCTGCGGCCCGAGGCGCTCAGCGTCGTGCAGGCGCTGGTGCTGGCCCGGCTGCCGCAGGCGGCGGGCGCGTTGCGGCGCGCGATCGCGGAAATCGGCGGCTCCGTCGCCGTGGAGATGCGTACCGCGATGGAAACCGCAGCAGCGAACCTCGTCGAGCGATTGGAGGCGCCGAGCGGCATCGAAACGGCAATCCTTGCGACGCATCTACAGGACGCCGGCGCAGAGGTGCGACGCCTGGTTCGGCTGATGGCTTGTGTCGCCGCAGACGACGCCAATGCCGCGTGGCGACGGCGCCTGAGCGGCATGCGCCAGCGGCTGGACGCAAGCTGCCGGGTGCGGTTCACGCTGGGCTTGCAGGCCGACTTCCTCCGGATCCTGGAAGACCCGGCCACCCAGCCGGATGCCTCACTCCTGCGCCGGCTGGAGGAGGGGGCACGCGGACTGCGCGAACTCGCCGATGAGGCGACGCGCGTCGGCAGTCCGACCCTCTATACCGGGCTGCTGCGCGACACGACGGAGGCCATCAAGGCGGTGGGTGTCAATCGCGACTTCACAATGGCGGACAAGGTACGCCTGGTGGAGATCCTTGCCGGTCCGGATGAGGCATGGTCACTGTTGGAGGATCGCCCGTCCTGATGGCGTGACAGTGGCACAGGTGTCATCACGAGGGCCGTGGGACCAGAGCAATCGTGTGCGCCGAACCGGCGGATGGAGCCGATCTGTCGCCTGAGCCGAAGGTCGCTAGGCGTGACCGGAGCGCCCGTGATGATTATCGCTGGGCCTGACCGGACCGCCCGTGATGATCACATGCCGTCGATGGGTTGCCCGGAACCGGCCGAGGCGCATGCGGCGTCTATGCCCTCGCCACCCCTGCGGGGAGAGAACTCGCCGCGATGCCGGCGGCCGCGCCGATCAGACTGGCCAATCGTTACCAGGGGACCTCTGGCATGCAGTGGCCCGCGTCCGCACAATCGGGCAGCAGGCGAACGGCACGACGACCACAGCGGCCGCGATTGAGCAAATGGCGAGATGGACGATGGAACGCCACGGCGCTCAAGCGCCAAGCACGGCGCAGATCCCGCCGGCGGCGATGGCGATGCCATAGGGGAGTGGTCCGTGCCGTGCGATCCGCCAGCGTTCGGCCCGATAGATTCTGACCAACGGCGACGCGCGTTGGGGCGGCGTGCTGGCGGATATGCGGTGCAATGCGGCGCGCAGCGCGAGGTGCACCAGTGCCAGGATGCCGCCGGCAATGGCGGTGATGACGATGAAACGATAGGTCCCCGCGGCGGACAGGCCGAGTGAGATGGCCGCGGCCAGCTTGACGTCGCCGCCGCCGAGCCAGCCGCGTGCGTGCATGACGACCAGCAGCAGGCCGAAGCCGAGTGCGATGCTGGCGGAGACGGCAAGCGGCAGGAGGCCCGAGAACAGCCGGTCCAACGCGCCCAGTGCCGCGACCGCGATGGCGATGGCGTCAGGAATGGTGCGTGTGGCGAGGTCCTTCCATGCCGCAAACAAAAGCAAGCCGATGATCGGCGCGGCTGTGAGCATGCGATGCCCTACGATCATTCCCGGATCCGGCATGACAGTGATACCGCGATAAGCAATACGGAGGGTGGCGCCAGCCGTGGGCAGTGTGGGCATCGCCGACGATGCGCCGGAGCCTCTTTACCAGAGGCGGACGTCCCCGTGCACTGCCGATGCGCCCGATTCCTGTGATCGGGGCTTCATGGCGAACGGAGAGCAGCAGATTGTCGCCGTGCCCGTGTCACTCCGTGCGAACGATCCAGCCCAGCGTCCGTCAGTCGGCCCGCGATTTGTCGGATTCCAACGGTGTAGCGCAACCGGTCGGCGGCAGACCGTTGTATCGATATCATGAAGTCTGTCGAAGGATGCGGCCCCCTTCGTCCGCAACGAACGACTTTATGGCAGTTGGAGCCGTGTTGACAGACGTCTGCAGAGACGACGACGCCGCCCGCAGGTCGCCTGAGCGCGCAAACAGTTCGGCGAGACGAAGATGACACTGGTAATTGCCGGGTTCGGCCGCGACCGCGGCACGTGCCGCGTCGAGTGCACCGGCGAGATCGCCCGCGCGCTCCAGGACATCCGCCAGCCCAACGTGATAGATGGCCGCTTTAGGATGCAGCGCGACAGCCTTCCGCGCGGCAAGCTCGGCGCGCTCCAGATCGTCGACATCGCGGAGCAAAGCCTCGGATACCCACAGGTAGTTGTTGGGATGACTGGTGCGCGCGGCGAGCTGTGCGGCGTCCTCCAATCGCTGTCTCCGGCTGGCAAGGTCCTTCTTTCTGATGAACACGACGCCGGGCGCCAGGTCGATCCGGTCGATCTGGTCGAGGATGTCGGGGGCCGGGTGACTGCCCGGCTTGCGGTGCATCAGAGCGAGCGCGGTTTGCGCGAAGCAATCGTGTGGCGTCAGCGCCACCTGGTCCATGCCGCCGGTAATCGAAAGGTCCTCGATCACGTACCAGCCGCCGGGCGCGAGCCGTGGAAACAAGGCGTGGAACGAGAACATGATGTGCTGCGCCTGATGCGAGCCATCATCGATGATGATGCTGGGGGGATATCGGTCGCACAGGTCGGCAAGAAAGGCGCCATCGGCCTGCGAGCCGATCGCCACCACGATCCGCCCTCCGGCGCATCGGCGCGCATGCTCTTCGATGTCGATGCCGATGATGGTGGCCCGGGTAAAGAATTCGTTCCACGTGAACAGCGAGTGACCGCCGCCAATGCCGATTTCAAGCAGGTTGAATGCAACATCCCGCCAGGAACCCAGCAGCTCCTCGTAGTGGCGCAGGTAGTCCCATCGGAGCGAACTCTTGTCCGTGCCGTTCAAAATGCCGGTAGTGTCGAGCGCATGCGCGGGTGCTGGTGCCTCGCGGGCATGGTGCCGATCACCTTCCGCAGTATTGTGCTGATCACCATCCGCTGCCGGGACGGCGGTGGGCGCCTGAGAGTTCCGCCAGAGTGCCAATGCGCGACGGCAGATCGGTTCCCATAATTCGTGTGATGGGCCGAGATGTTCGCCGGTCTCGGAAATATTGAAGCGCTCGATGTAGCCCATCATCAGGCCGGGTTTGATCAACTCCACGGTGCCCGCGGGCTTGTCCGGCAGCGCACGCTGGACATAGAGCAATGTGGTGTCGCCGTAGCGCCGCAGTGCGGCGTGCATGCGCTCCAGCTCCTCGGGCTGCATCAGGCGCCAGGTGATCTTGTAGACGAAGATCTTGCTGCCCGATCTCAGGTCTTCCAGCAGCTTGTCGCGCAGGAACTGCAGACGGCGGCAACACTGCGGATACATCTTCTCATAGGGAATCTCGCTGGCACGCATGAACGTGTGCATCGACATCAGGAAGCGCTTGTCGGTGGTGAACCACTCTGGCCCATCCGGCGTCTCGTGCCTGCCCAATTCGGTGTTTTCGGGCAGTCCAACGCCGTCCAACTCGGCTTCCAGCGCGTCGATGACGTTCTGCGGCGCCATCTCGGTCCAGCGCAGCAGGCCCAACGGTTCGGCGCCGAACGTGCGCTGCACCAGGCCAAATTCGCAGCCTTGCAGCGTCCCGCCGAGGCTTTCGAACTGCATGATCACATCGCGCATCGGCGACCGGTCTTGCGGCGTGTTGGTTTGGTCCAGGGTTGCGGCGGCCTCGGCCGCCTGCGGTTCCGGCGGGGCGCTTTCGACCACGCGCATCTGCGCCTCGAACAAGCGGTGCCGTACCTCCTCCAGGTTCGGAAAGCGCTGATGCGCATCCTGCCAACGGCGCAGTGCGACGTCCCAATCATGGCGCCGTGTCGCCAGCCGGGCGTATTCCATCAGCAGCGGCGCGTGGTCGGGGAAACGCGCGGTCGCATTGCGCAGCAGGGCCTCGGCGTCATCCAGGCGATCCTCCGCGATCATGGCGCGTGCCAACCGGAACTGGGCATCGGCGGTCTGGGCGCGCTGCCCGGCCATCTCCGGCCGGTCCGGGAAGCGGCGCGCAGCCTCGGCCAGCAGCGCCTCGGCCTCGTCCAGCCGCCCAATTTCGCGCAAGGCGGTCGCGCCCTGGCTATAGCCCAGCAGGTGCCCGGGCAGCATCTCGCGCACCAGCGCCCAGCGCTCCGCCGCTTCCGGCCATTGGCGCCGCAGCATCGCCACTTCGGCGCGCTGAACCGCGATTTCCGTATTGTCGGCGAAGCGTTTCGCGGCATTGGAGAGCAAGGCCTCGGCCGCATCCAGGCGACCGGCGTGTTGCAGCGACTTGGCACCTTTCGCGTAACCGAATGCATCGTCGGGCGAGCGGTCGCGCACCTGTTGCCAGAAGGTAATGGCGTCGCTCCAGTTGCCGCGCGCGTCGGCCAGGCTCGCACGCAGCGGCGGGATGGCCCTTTCCTTCGGGAATCGCTCGGCCAGCGTCGCGAACAATATGTCGGCTTCGTCCAGGTGCCGCGCCTCGCGCAGCACCTCCACGCCACCCACGTAGCCGACCGGGTGGTCAGGGAACTCGGTGCGGATGGTCGCCCACCGGCGGATCGCCTCGGGCTTGTCGCCGCGGTGCATGGCGGTGTGGGCATGCTCCACCGCGAGCGGCACCCGATCGGTCTGTACACAACTGCGACCGGCGCCGAGTACGGCGTCGGCTTCGTCCAGCCGGCCCGACTTCGTCAGGGCGTCGGCGGCGAGCCGGTACGCTGCGGGATGGGTGGGGTAGCGCTGCCTCAGGCTCTCCCAGATGCGCAACGCCCGCGGCTGGTCCCCGGCGGCGAGCGCCCGCTGCGCCGCGGCCAGCTCGAACTCCAGGCTGTCGCCGCTGGCGGTGGGTAGAGGCATGTCGTTCATGGTCGCTCCTGGGGCCCTGCAACTGTGCCGCTGGGCGGCCAGCGAGGCCATGTGTTATCGGAGACGATGCTCGTGGTGCAAGGGTTTGTCGAAATTTGCTTGCTGGACAGCAATATCGGAGACTTGCCCGCGGCGCGCCGCCGCTCGATAAGGTCTGTTGTGGCGGCCTGCGGTGCGTGGCCGGCCCACGAAATCCCATAGCCGCCGCCGGGACGAGGATGGAACAGGTTCTGCAAGCATTGCAGCGAAGGGTGTCCGACGGCGGCCGGATCCCGATCGTCTGGTCGGCGGGGAAACGGGAAGAGCTGCGGCGGGTCGCGCGCGGCGAGCTGACGACCGCGGCGCCGGTCGATCGGCTGCTGGCGCCGCTGCTGCTGATGTGCGCGGACGGCCGGTCGTTTGAGGCCGAGGTCGCGATCCTGGACCTGGTGCGGCAGAACCTTGCCGAATGCGAACGCGGCAGCGAAAGTTTCATCAGTTTATTGTTCGCAACATTCGTGTTGCAGCGCTTCGACGTGCTGGCAGGGCTGTTGCGGCAACGCTATGGCTTTGCCCGGCCGCTGGAGCTCGCTGCCCGGCGCGACGGGCCGGGGCTCGGGCGCGTGCGCTGGGAGATTCTGCCTGATGGCATCCATCGGTTCACGTTCGACGCCAAGGCGTTCGAGAATGACAACACGCGCATCGAGATCCTGGCGTTCCAGTGGGCCTTCCCGGTCTATGCGAACTATGCGGCGCAGCCGCAGCAAGAGACGGGCGGCGTCATCATCAACCAGCAGGATATCGGACAGACCCCGGGCTTGGCCTGGTGCGACAACCGGCCCGACTATTTCCTTGTGCCCGACTGCATCTTCGTGCCGACCAAGGGCTATGCCTACGCCCGGGAAGTGCTGCGGGCCAACGCCATGCCGTGGCAGGAGCGGAAGCCGGTCGCGTTCTGGCGCGGCGCCACGACCGGCATTCCGGCGGTGCCAGGTGATTGGCGCACGTTGGAGCGGATCCGGCTGTGCGAGCTGGCGCGCCGGCATGCGCAGACCGGGCTGATCGATGCCGGGATCAGCTCCGTGATACAGTTCGCCGACCCGGCGGTGGCACGGGAGATTCAGGAGGCGGGGCTGATGTTGGGGCCGGTGCCCTGGCAACAGTGGGGGCAGTACAAATACCTGATCGACATCGACGGCAATTCCAGCCCGTGGTCGAACCTGTTCCAGCGGCTGCTGACCGGGAGTGTGGTGCTGAAGGTGGAGTCCTCGCGCGCGTTGCAGCAGTGGTTCTACGATGAGCTGGTGCCATGGGGGAATTACGTGCCGATCGCGCCCGACCTGTCCGACCTGATGGACAAGATCGGCTGGCTGGCGAGGAACGACGGCGCGGCGCAGCGGATCGGGCAAGGCGGTTTGGCATTGGCGGAGCGCCTGACCTATGAGCGGGAGATCGCGCGCAGTGCCCGAGTGGTTGCGGCGGCGTTCCGTTATCTCAATGGCAAGCCGGAGGGTGTGGGCCCCTATGGACGCGAGGTGGCTGCCAACCCGACGGTCTGAGGCGAACGTCGCGCATCGGATGGAGCCCCGGGCCGCCGGCGGCGGGCGCGATGTCATGGACGCCGGCGGCGGCCGCGATGTCATGGACGCCGGCGACGGGCGCGATGTCATGGACGCCGGCGGCGGGCGCGATGTCATGGGCACCGGCGACGGCCCCAGCGCCACGGACGATCGATTGCGCATCGTCCGGCGCGGCGCGGCGTGGCTGGCCGTTGTCATCGCCGGCGCGCTCGGATTGTGGGCGCCGACGCACAGCGCCGTCGCCGACACGACCGGCCGCCAACCGGCCTCCCTGGCAGAATCCGGTGCCGCAGGGGACGGCAAGACCGACGACACGGCGGCGGTGAACAAATATCTCGCCAGTCTGCACAATGGCGCGGTCGTCACGGTTCCGGCAGGGCATTTCTATCGCATCGCCTCGGGCGATCTGGTCGTCCCCGCCGGCATCAGACTGACCGGCGAGGCTTCGCCGTTCGGCAGTCCCGATGCATCGCCGTTCGAGCGGTCGGAAGGATTCACCATTGCGGTGCCCCACACAGTCGAATTGCGGCGTGGGGCACAGCTCGAGAACCTGTCGGTGTTGCGGGATGGATTGCTGCCAAATCCGACGCCGGCGCAAGTGATGGCGGCGGTGAAGCAATGGGGCACGGAGCATAGCGCCGGTGTCACGCTGCCGCAAAACATTGGCGGCCAGACACTGCGCGGCTTGTTCATCGAGGGATTCAACACCTGCATCCGGGCCTATGTCGGCCGGTTCTCCATCCAGCGCGTCGAGGGCGACTGCTACAATGGCGTCGACACCTCGGCCGGCGGCGACAACTACTACATCGACGATGTGCGGTTCGAACCGTTCTATGCGCTGAGAACGCGCGTCACCACCGGCGCCTGGGCGCGTCCGGGCATCGCATTCAACCTGCATGACGGCAATACCGGCAGCGTGCTGACCCGCGTGTTCAGTTTCATGTGGGCCAACGGCCTGGTATTCAACAACACCGGCGTGGCGCAGGTGGCGAACAGTGGCTTCGAGTGGCAGTCCAGCATCGGCAATGGCATCACCGGCGCGGTCGGTGTGCGCTGGATCAACCATGACAGCGAGACCTCGACCGACGACGTCTATCTGAACGGCTTCGACACCTCATTCAGCGATGAAGGGGTGGGCGAAGTCATGATCCGCGCCGCCGCCGTTGGGAACTCGACGGTGGCGGCCTTCAACCTGGGCGGCACGACGGCGAAGCCCACGACCATCACGCTGAATGGCAACGTGGCGCCAGGCGCCGCGGTGTCCGCCAGCGTGGCCGGCGCGGGAATTCCCGGTTCGCCGGTGAGCGTGGACTATTCCGTCGTCCCTGGCGACACGCGCGAGCGTGTCGCGCTGGCGCTGGCGCAGGCGATCGATGCCAGGCAGGTGCTCATCGCTGCCCGCGTCGCCGCGGCGGTGCGCGGCAACGTGGTGACGATCTACTGGCCGCAGACCAGCGCAGTCGCGGTGACCGCGCGCGCGAGCGGCGGACTGGCGGTGGCGATCGGGACCGGCGCGGCGCAACCCGGCTCCTATGGCGCGATCATCGCCCCGAACATCGGGTGGGGCCCCGCATTCCGGGTGGGACCGCTGGTGTCGCACTGGAATATCGTCGCACCGTATCTTGGCAACGCGCAATTGCCGAAGGACTGGCTGAGCATCGACCCGTCGTCGATCGACCGCGTGTGGCTGAGCGGCATTCCGTGGTCGCACGGCGTCGACTACGGCCATCTGTCGGAATGCGGCAGGATCCCCGCGATCGCACCGCATTCCGGCGATACCCACGGCAGCCTCACCGAAGGCGAGGGTGCGACCGGTTGCACGGTGACCTTCGTCACGCCGTTCCCCACGCCGCCGACCTGTGTCGTGAGCAGTCCGGATGGCGCACCGCTGACCGGTTATGTAGCGTCAACCACCGCGCTGACAATCGTTAATCCGGTGCATCAGCGTGCGCGTTATAACTACATTTGCTCGCCATAGCGCGTACCGAGGCATTCCAGCGGCATGCAACTGCCGATTTGCTGGACAAGTCGCAGCGCGGCACGGTAGCTGTTGGCGCGATTTGCGCTGGCGGCGAACCATGGACGTCAATCAGGCAATCCTCCAGGTAGGCAACGAATTGAAACTGTTTCGGAACAAAATTTGGGGCCGGCGCACTGCCGACCGGCCTGTCAGCGCGGAGCAAGACCGGCCGCCGCCGGCTCCGGTCCGGGCGCCTGAGCCGCCGCAGGCCGACCTGTCGCCGACCGCGCCATCCGCCGCGGGGGCGCCGCGAGACGAGCCTGCCGAGCTTCTGGAGGCCGAGCGCCCTGCTGGCGACGGCCTCACGGCCGTGCCCGACACGATCGCCGAACGCGACACCGATTTCGCACCGCCGGCCGCCGCGATGGCGCCTGATATCGGCGATGACGATATCGGCGATGACGATATCGGCGATGACGATCTCGGCGATGACGATCTCGGCGATGACGGGGCGGCGCTGCCGCATGCAGAGCCGGCGGCGGCCGTTGCCGAGAGCCCCGCGGCAGTGCTCTTCGACCAGGGGGAGGCTGCCGCGCCAGGACAACCCTCGGACGCCGGCACCGAGCCTGCGCGCGATGCCGCCGCCGAACGCGCCGCGGCGGATGCGTTGCTGGCCGAAGCCGAGACCGCGCGGCAGGCCGGCGACCACGATGAGGCGCTGCGTCTGTGGGCTGCGGCGCGCGCGCATCACCCTGAGCTGCCGCCCGCGTTCCAGCGTGCCGCCGCGCTGCTGCAGGAGCTGGGCCGGCTCGATGAGGCGGCGGCCATCCTCGATGAGGCGCATGCGGAATGTCCGGACCATTTGGGCCTCGCCGCGGACCGCGCCTGGCTGGCGCATCGTCGCCGGCGCTGGGACGAGGCGCTCACGTGCTGGGCGGACCTGCGCACGGCGTTCCCGGACCATGCGTCCGGCTATGTCGGCGCCTCGGTGACGTTGCGCGACACCCAGCGCTTCGATGAGGCGGAGGCCGTGTTGCAGGCGGCGCGAGAGCATGGTGTCGAGGATGACGGCGTGGCGCGGGAGCGCGGCTGGGTGGCGCACGCGCGGCGCGACTGGCCGGAGGCAGAGCATCGTTGGGAGGCACTGCGCGAGCGTTTCCCCGACGAGATAACCGGCTACGTGATGGGTGCGGTGGCACAACGCGAGCAAGGCCGGCTGGAGGAAGCCGAGGCGGTGCTGGCGGACGCGGTGGAGCGCTTCCCGGACAATGCCTGGCCGGCGTCAGAGCATGCGTGGACCGCCAATCGGCGCAAGGACTGGGTGGAGGCGATCGCGCGTTGGCGCCAGGTGCGGGAGCGGTTTCCCAACCACTGTGCCTGGGGTGGTGCGGCGGCGCTGCGGGAGAACGGCGATCTGGATGCGGCCGAGACGTTGCTGCAGGAGTTGGTGGCGCGGCACCCAAACGACTTCGGCGCGCTGATGGAGTTCGCCGTGGTGGCGGAGCAAGATCGTGATTGGGCTGCCGCTGAGCAGCGTTGGGCGGCACTTGGTTCACGATTCCCGCACGACGCCACGGCCTACGGGCGCCGTGCGGCGGCGCTGTGCAAGCTGGGACGTCACGCCGAGGCCGACGCCTTGCTCGAGAATGGGATAACGCGTTTGCCTGGGAATGTGTATTTGCTGCAGAGTTACGCGCAGATCGCCACGGACCTACAGGCCTGGCCCGAGGCAGCGCGGCGCTGGGCGCCTGTACGGGCATCCTCATCGCCTTATGCTGGATATGCCCCGGCGGTGTATGCTCTCCGCAGCGCCGGCAGGCTTGACGAGGCGGACGCACTGCTGGCCGAGGGTACGGAACGGTTCGCGGACGATTTCGCGCTGGCGGCAGAATTCGCCTGGTGCGCCCATAGACGAGAAGACTGGGCCGAGGCTGCGCGGCGATGGCGGATGCTCCAGGCGAAGTTCCCAGAACAGGCTGCCGCCGGTCTCGCTGCTTCACTCCGACAAGCGGGGGACCTTGATGCGGCGGAGGAAACGCTGCAGGCCGCAGTAGAGGATTATCCTTCGCAGTCGAACTTCATCGAGTTTGCCCAGGTAGCCAATTTCAAAGGAGATTTTGTTGACGCGACGCGGCGCTGGGCACTGGTACGCGATCACTACCCCGACGCTCCAGCGGGATACATCGGCGGCGCGGAAGCACTGTCTCGCTGTGGACAGTACGATGATGCTGACATTCTGTTGCGCGAGCTGATCGCGAAGATGCCCGACAATCGGGCGGCCTATGTTGAGTATGCACACGTTGCGCATAGGCGCCGGGACCTTGGGGAGGCAGCCCGCAGATGGGAGGACGTGCATCGCCGCTTCCCAGACACGACAGAGAGCGAGTACGTCATGCACGCAGCCGTGCTGAGAGAGGCACGACGCTATGACGAAGCGGAAGCGTCGCTGAAGCAAGCGAGCGGCTATTTTTTGAACCGTCGAAGCATTCTTGGAGAGCTGGCATGGCTTGCGCATGCTCGCCAGGATTTTTCGGAGGCAACCGCCCGGTGGAACGAGTTCCGGAGCCACTTCCCTGCGGACGCCGACGGATTTCTGGGTGCGCTGCAGCCGTTGCTCATGATCCGCAGACTCGACGATGCCGAAACATTGTTGAAGTCAGGCGTTAACATTCTGCCGCGCGACGCCAGAATCTGGACCGAGTACGCCCGCCTGGCTCGTATGCGCGGCGACTGGCAAGCGGTTGCTGATCGTTGGGAGGCGGTAAGGGACCTGCAGCCGGATCTGGTAGAGGCATACTACGATGGCGCAAGATCGCTCATTGAACTGGGACGCGACGACGACGCGGATGCGCTCCTGGCTGCTGCTCTCGTGCGCTTTCCGACGGATGCCGAAATTGCCTCTCAATATTCGAACTTGGCGTTGAGCAGGGGGCAGTGGGAGGAGGCAAACAAACGCTTTCGTACGTTAAGAGAGAAATTCCCGGATGACCCGGCGGGTTATCTTGGAGGAGC
The DNA here is from genome assembly GCA_035508435.1 of Acetobacteraceae bacterium. Taxonomy (GTDB): domain Bacteria; phylum Pseudomonadota; class Alphaproteobacteria; order Acetobacterales; family Acetobacteraceae; genus JASHVB01. Next base: position 41,411 of record DATJNA010000015.1, read on the forward strand.
GGCAGCACTTCGTCGCCTGCACCGGCTGTGGGAAGCCGGGAGACTGATAGCAGATGGGCTAGCGCGCGCCCCAACTAATTCGGCGCTTCTCATTGAGCGGGAGATTGAAGGCGCCAAGGAGGCCATTGTACAGTCACCTGACTCCGAGGCGGCCTATCGTGATGCGATCAAGCTGCTTGTGAGTGCGAACCGTCTCGCAGACGCCGAAACTCTAGCGGCATGCGCGATAGAACATCTGCCACGCAGTGTGGGCTTGGCGATGGATTATGCTGCGATCGCACAGGACCGCCTGGACCTTCCCGAAACGGTGACACGCTACCGGCGGATTACGGAGAGCTTTCCTGATCAGATGTCGGGCTACGTGGGGTTGGCTCGCGCCCTGTCATGTCAGGGCTACCACAATGAAGGCGAGGCGATCCTCCTGGGCGCGATGGATCGGTTTCCTTCCACACTCTCACCGTTCACCGAGTACGCCGAAGTCGCCATGCGGCGGCAGGAATGGCCTGAAGCGCTCCGGCGGTGGAAGGCGGTTCAGCAGCGCTTCCCCACCGCGGACCATTTGAGTGCGAAGGCCTTCGAAGCCCAGATGCGAGTGGCAGAAGCTGACTATGATATTGGTGATGACAGTACGTCGCTTGAAGAGGCCAAAGGGAGCGCTGCAGGGCCCGAGGATTACCGCGCGTTGGTCCTCCAATTCGTTAGTCTTGGGGGGACGGGGTATGGCTGCGAGTTCGGGCTCGTGCAAAGGCACTTTGGTGCCGAGCCACTGGACCTATTGCGTTGGACAAACCTTGAGCCAGGAGTCCTAACGGACCTGCTCCGGTCACGGTTCGAAGGCGTCGGAGCTTCTGAGAACACAGAGGTATTTGTCCAACGCGACGATCCGGGGCAAGAGTACCAAGCAGCGGACAGGCGATATCGCATGACCATGCATTGCTTTGCATCTGCCGCTGATATCCCGTTCGACGAGATGCTGCGTAGGGTATGTAAGCGCCTTACTTTCCTGCAGGTGAAAACGATAGAGGACCTTGAGAGTGGCGAGAAAATCTTTGTCTATCGAAATGCCACTCGGAATCTCGACGATGATGAACTCAACGAGCTCTGTGAGGCCGTGCGGTCTTATGGTAACAACACTCTACTGTACGTTCGATATTCCAATGAGTCACATGGTGACGGAACAGTTCACTCCCCCCGGTCAGGATTGATAATCGGTTACATGGATCGGTTCGCGATAACACCGTCATTCGAGCGGTTAGCATTGCCCGTTCAATCTTGGCTTGAGGTGTGCCGCAATGCTTTCGTTTTGCGGAGTGAGTAGGGTGAACTGGCTGTCCTCTCGGGCTGACATGTGTAGTCACTTCCCAACACCAGCAATGATTGTTGTTGGGGACACACGCATGGCGTCACCAATGACTCCTCTGCGACTGCCGTCAGGCGCATTGCACCGCGCCGCACGCTCACCCCAAAATATCGGGAGCGTCGGATGATGCTTGAGAGTCTTCAGACGTGGTGGCATCGTCGCGCGGTGATGCAGGACTTGCGTCGCGTACGCCGCAATGAGGACGAACTCGATAAATGGCAATTCAAAGGAGCGGTCGAGGAGGCGAGGAGCGCCTACGCGCGTAATGACCAACGGTCCCTACGAGAGTTCTGGGACAATATACTGCGGCGGTACCGCAAATTCATCCCAGACTCCACCGACGCGCTCGATCTCCAGTTGGACATGGGGCGGTTCGACGAGGCGGAAGAACTCTTTCGTGAGGCGCAATCACGCCGACCGAGGGAGGCGCGTTACTCAATTGGCCTTGCGCGGGTCGCGCAGCGACGCGGTGACGTCGACCAGGCGATTTCCCGTTGGAACGCATTTCGCAAGAAATTTCCATTGATGGTTGAGGGCTACTCCGAGGGCGCCGCCTCGCTCGCTAAGGCTGGCCGATTTGCCGACGCCGGGAAGGTCCTGCAGAGTGCCTTCGGAAGGCTTCCCGGCCAGTGGCACTTGCACATGGAATACGCGCGCCTTGCGGAGGCGCAGGCCGACTGGCAAACGGCACTGACGAGATGGCAGGCCCTCCGCGACAAGTGGCCGGATGAGGCGACACTTGCCAATCAGTTCGGAACCATCGGCGTTTTCATGTGCTGCCGGAGGCTTCGGAGATTTGATGAGGCCGAAGGCCTGTTCCAGAAGCTGCGTATATCTGCGCCGCTGAACCCGCTGCCAGCGCTCGAGTATGCCGGGATCGCCGAAGATCAGGGCGATCTCGCCGCGGCCGTCGGGCGGTGGCAGCAGGTGCTGTCTCGGTTCCCAACATGGGTTCCCGGCTACGACGGATTGATCAGAGCGCTCGAGAAGGTGGGAGCAGAGGCAGAAATCGACCAGGTCTTGGCCGATGCTGTTCACCGGTTCCCGGACGAGCCTAGCTGGCTTATCAGATACGCTGGCCATGCGGGACGTCGCGGCGACCATGCCGTCGCGGCGGAGCGGTGGGAAGTGATGCGACGGCAATTCCCTCAGCGCGAGGAGGGTTACCGTTACGGAGCGGACGCGTTGGCAGCAGCGGGGAACAGCGCCGCCGCTGGCGCGCTTCGTGACGAACACGCGGCTCGGTTCACAAAATGACCGGAGATGGCGTAACCCCACATTGGCAGGTCTGGCTAATCCGATGCCCCGGTGGCCAGCCAACACAGTGCGCCCTCTCCGGTGCCTGGCGGCCTCGGTGCAGGAATTTTTCGACCGGGCACCGGCGGATTGCGAGTGATGCCCCGAGGTCCGTGAGCTGAAGCTATCTTCCGCCAGGAGCAAGACCAATGGCGACAGTCGACGCAATCCTTTCCCTGGACAAACTGGGCATGCAGGAGGCGACGGACAAATGTGGACTAGACCATGATTATCTTCGTCACTATGACCGCGCTTTTGCACAGTGGCGTGATTCTCCGATCAACCTGATCGAAATTGGTGTGATGAATGGTGCTTCAGCCCGTATGTGGAAACGGTATTTCCGCTGCGCTCAAATCATCGGCATAGACATCAAGCCGGACTGCAAACAATTCGAGGAGGATCGGGTCAGAATCGAGATCGGATCGCAGACTGACAAAGCTCTCCTTGTTGATGTCGCGGAGCGTTACCCGCCCACCATCGTTATAGACGACGGCTCTCATATAGCAGAGCACATAGGGATTACCCTGGAGGCGCTGTTTCCGAAGCTATTGTCGGGCGGGTGCTACGTGATCGAAGACACATTTGTTCATGCGGGACCAGACCTCGCTAGGTGGCGTGGATCAACGCCATTCAGTCCCCAGGACCACGTTGTACCGATTGCGCGCCAGCTCATGGATGGTCGGATCGGACGGGACAACATGACAGACCTAGGCCTCCGGCTAACACCGCAGATCGACCGAATAGAAATGGCGACAGGTGTGACATTGATCTGGAAGAAGCAGGCGTCTGCCACGATGTCGCTCGATGAATTGGAGACGCTGCTTCGGCAGACAGAAAGCGCGAGAGGCTGGGACCTGTTCGCTGGCTACGTTGTAAGGCGCGGCGGGCCTAAGGAGTGTGCGGTCACGGCCCAGCGCCGGGCAATTGAGCTCGATCCATCCCAGCCATTCTTCTACCAGCGGCTATCACATATCTACCATTATTTTGGCGATATCGACAATGCGATTGAGGCCATGACCGGAGCAATCAGGCTGGCTTCCGGACCTGGCCGTGACCAACTCGAGGACGCGCTGAAGGCTCTTCAGACAACCAGTCCACACCCGGCACGTTAGCTTGGAAATCCCACACGTTTCGTGGGATGATCACTGCCACATCCGTAATGGAGACGGACTGATGACCCAGCAGCCTGCCGAACAAAACCTCGCCTGGGCGGAAAAGCTGTCGCTGGAAGCTTCTATCGTCAAGGGCGACGACGACGCGGGCACCATTGGCGCCTACCTGCGGACGCTCGAGGCGATCAATCGAAGCAGCACAGGCATTGTTGCGTTCCGCTGGCCTGCTGTCACCTATCCGCTCTACTTCCGCTGCGGCTCCTCGGACATCTGGAGCTTCAAACAGGTGTTCATCTCGCGCGGCTATGCCTTTCCGCTGCCCTACTCGCCGCGCCGGATGCTCGATCTCGGTGCCTACGTCGGGTACGTGTCGGTCTATATGGCGGAACGCTACCCCGGCATCGAAATCATCGGCCTGGAGCCGATGCCGGACAATTTCCGCATGCCCACACTCAATACGGCCGCCTACAGCAACATCCACATACTGAACGCGGCCGTCTGGGGATCATCCCGCCGCCTTGCGATTGCACCTAACAATGCCGAGGACTGGGGCGGCCACCTTGCGGACACCCCGGGGCAAGAGGCCGGAGTGCAGGCTCTTTCGATTCCCGACATCCTGCGCAGCCGCAACTGGAACGGCGCGGACTTCATCAAATGCGACATCGAGGGCGCCGAGGCCAGCGTGTTTGCCGAAGCGCGCGACAGCATCGGCGGCATGGCGGCCTGCTGTGCCGTGGAAACCCACGACAATGCGGTTCCGGGCAGCAGCAGTGTCGTCTCCGCCTGTTTCGACCCGGACGTTTTCCTGCGTACTCGCCTGGGTGAGTTGGATCTGTTCACACGGCGCGCCGCCGATACTACGAGCCTGCCGCTGCCGTCGATCACTCTGCTCCGGCCTGCCAAGGGCTTGCGCCCAATCGCGTTGCGAAACGTGCCAAGCGCATCCTGGGGCTTCTACCTGTTCGGCGGTACTTCCTGCCAGATTCATCCGGCCTCCGGCACGGACGACCTGCCCGAGGTCTCAACGGTCGTCGATGGTGACGGCCAATCTCAGTTCGAGACGGAATTGAGCGTGCGCAACCCCCTGCGCTTCGCGGTCCGTTTCCTGCTGGAGATCCGTGTGCCCGACAACGACGCGGTCATCTTCCGTGCGGACCGGTGCGTCGACGCCGACGAGCAAGTACTATGGACGCTGGCGATCCCGCCGCTGCAAGGGCCGCATCGAATCGCTTTGCAGACCGCGATGGCGCAGCCCGGCACCACCAATCACAAGGCGCTGGCCAACTGGATCAATCCGACTCTGCGCTGACCGCCGCCGCCTGCCCCGCCACCCGCAGCCGCAGCACAATCTCCAGCGACTCCAGCGGCGCCAGCGTGCTGGCCTGACAGACCTGCCCCGCCGGCACCGGACCACAGAACGAGCCATCGGTGAACGTCGCGGCATACGCGCACTCCAGCCGTTCCGCCGCCGCACCGCTCAGCACGATGCGGACGCCGGCAAGCGCAGTGTTGCGCCCCCTGGTGCCGCAGAACTCGCCGCGATGCGCGGCATCGGTCAGCGTGCCGTCCCGCAGCACGCCCTGATACGACAGGTCGCCGATGTCGGCGGTCCACAGCAGCATGATGCCTTCGATCTGCAGCCTGCTGCCCGCCTCGCCGAGCCGCGTGCCGCCTGGCACCCACACGTCGCCGCGGTTCTGGATGTGGCCCATGCAGTCGAACACCACCGCCGCCGCGACGGCGGGCTCAGCCGCCGCGGTCGAGGCGGACCCCGCCCCCGCCCCTGCCTCCGCCTCCGCAGCCGCCGGCGCGGCAGGCATCGCAACCGCGCCGTCGCGGCGGAACGATTCGGCATGGCAGCGAATCAGCGCCGCCGCATACGCGCTCACCGCTTCCCTGGTCAAATAGCGCTGGGCGAATGCCCGACCCTCATCGGCGATGAACCGGAACATGCCCGGCTGGTCTTGCTCCATCCGCACAATGCCGTCGACGTCGGCATCCGCGGTAATCGGGATGTAGTGCCGCCATGGCACCAGATGCGAGAAGTAATACAGCCGGTGCGGCGAATCGTATTTGAGCAATACCGAGTTGCTGTTCAATGCGATCGCGACCCGCGAGCAAGTGGCGCCGTTGCCGTCCATCGAGATGATGAAGCGATGCATCATCTGCAGCTTCCACGGCACCCGCTCGCCCTTGCCGTAACCCATCTGCCGCAGCAGGTCCTCGGTCGCCGGATTGTCGCATTGCACGATCACCGGCAGCATGAACCGCACATGCGGGCTGTTGCGGAAATACTCGGCGGCGCGGATGCGGGGCGAGGCGAGCGTGCGCACCACCTTCTCGGTATTGATCGCGCCCGAGGTGGAGCCCACGAACATCGCCGAGGCCGACTTTTGCAGGTAGTCGAAGCGATCGACCACATCGCCCTCGACGTAGAAATTCCCGCCCAGGAAGTCGAAATCGGGGAACAACACGGCGTTGCTGGAGGCCTGCTTCTGGAACACGAAGATCGGCGCGGCATCGCTGCGGTGGCCGCCGTCGCTGACCTCGATGACGAAGCTGGTGTCCACGTCCAACCGGTGCGCGGTGACGGTGTCCTGGATGAATTTGAGGTACAGGCGCGCCCGGTGCTGGGATTCACGGTGCGGCGGCAGGTCGGGCGGCTTCTCCGCGATCGATACCTGGCCATCGCGGATCTGAAATATGAAGCACCACGGCCGGGTTTCGTTCAGCCGCCGGTATTCCGCGCCGATATCGGCGTAGCTCAGGCGCCGCGCCCGCCACAGCGCCAGCTCCGCCAGGCACCAGGAGCGGATCGCCGTGTCAAGGCTGTCGTTCATGGTGTCACGCATCCCCGGCCGCCGCCTGCCGTGCGTGCATCAGACATCCCCCGGGCTCCGGGCGCATCGCGGCCGCGGCGCGCCGGCGCGGATCGGACGGTCGATGCTGTGACAGCAGGGGACCGAGCGGCCGATTTCCTGCCAGCGTGCCATGATGCGACCACCTTCCCGATCCGATGCGACAGCGAGAGGCGAGCATCACCGCCGCGGCGCTGCGCTGAAGTGCGCGTGCATTAGACCACCCGCCGAGGCGGCGTCCAGCCAAAGTCGAATCCGGCCTCGGCGTGGGCGATTAACTGGTGCGTTGCCTCCGCCTCTGGTAAGTGGCCCGATCGTGATGGGCAGCAAACAGCGCGGATGGTCATGACCACGCAGTCGCCGTCAGAGGTTCGCCCCCAGGCGTCCTGGCCGCAGTGGGCGGACTGCCCGCAGCGGTACTTCGTCAAC
>DATJNA010000016.1:0-135886 GCA_035508435.1 Acetobacteraceae bacterium
CGACCGCGTGGCATTTTGTCACGCCGCGTCTCAGTGTCGAATTGGCGCCGGCAGTGATATCGTAGGGGAAACGCCGGCGGCCGGGGTGCGGAACTCAAGAATTTCGCAACGACCCACAGCACCGAGCAATCAGCAAAATCATTGGGTAGTGCGTCATTTTGAATTTCTCACTTTGTAGACGCGTGGCCGGTTCACGGCTGGCGCGGCTGCGTCGATCAGCGCTACGACGTCCATCATGGTCCAGAGGGTCGGAGACAGCCCCGCTGCCATAGCCGGGGTGCAGCGCAGCGTCTTGTGGATGCGAACGAAGTTGTGGAACACGGCATAGAGGCTGACCATGTGGGCGTGGTTCTCGGCCTTCTTGCTGAACGCATTAGTCAACCGGGTGAAGCGGCGCATCCCCATCCGGAAATTCAGGTTCTGGCGTTCAGCATATGACGTGCTGATATGGTCAGGATTGGGCTTGCCTTCGACTCGGCGCTTTTCGGCGCCGACGCAAACGCCCGGGCTATAGCGGCCAGGAGAAGCCGGACCTTCGCCGTACTGCTTCACCAGCATAGCGCAGTCGATGTCCGCGCCGAACGCGCCCTCAACCGCTTCAAGGTAGGTGCGGTGACCGTCCGTGGTCATCTGCGCCCGGTTGGCAAGGCGATCAGCAACGTCCAGCATGAAGGCGTTGGCATACTCCGCATCCCGACCACCGACCGCATAAGCAATGATGAGCTTGCTGTCCGCGTCCAGCCTCATCCACGTCCAGATGTCGCCAGCGCCTTCCGGCGCGGCCTTGGCGGTCGCCACGTTCCGCTGCTTGCAGTGAACGAAACACCATGCCTCATCGCATTGGACCCGCTTAGAACGGACGTTGCGCACCGTCTTGTCGTGAAACTCGGCGCATGCCTTCCCGGCATCTTCCAACAGCTTGGCGACGGCGTTGAATGACACGTCGCAGACCCGCGCCGTGGACTGCATGGACGACCCCTCGCACAGCATGCTGAGGATTTGGGCGCGCTTGGTCGCTGGGAGCTTGTTCATGGCGCCCATGATATGAAATCCCATGCTTGGCGTCAAGGGAATATTGCATGCATAACAAGAAACATGCTTGCATAATCCACGGGAGCCAGCCATAAAGCAAGCATCGCATATGGCAGGAGTGAGTAATGGAAGGCATACGAGGCGAAAAACCAGAACCCAAGGGCCGCGCCCGTGGCGGCCAAGCGCGCGCGGACAAGCTGACCCCAGCAGCACGGGCAGACATCGCCAAAAAAGCCGCCGCTGCTCGATGGCACGGCCCGGCGCTGCGAGCGACGCATGGTTCAGACGACCATCCCCTTAAAATCGGGGAAATCGAGATTCCCTGTTATGTGCTTGAGGACGGGACGAGAGTTCTGTCGCAGCGCGGCGTCGTCGGCGGATTAGGTATGCGGTACGGGTCCCGGGTGGGTGGCGCTGATCGTCTCACCGGATTTTTGAGCGGAAGTCGCATTTCCCCGTTTGTTTCCAGCGAGTTGCTGGCGCTGATCGGCAATCCGATAAGGTTCAGGCATCCTGGCGGCGGCAACCTCGCCTTCGGGTATCCAGCTACGATTTTGGCAGATATTTGTGATGCAGTGCTGGCAGCGAGAAAGGCTGGTGCGCTTCAAAAACAACAAGAACATATCGCCGATCAATCGGAAACACTCGTGCGTGGATTCGCTAGAGTTGGTATCATCGCGCTTGTTGATGAAGCTACAGGCTATCAGCGCGACCGCGCTAAAGATGCGCTGGAGAAAATACTAGCCGCCTTCATTACGAAGGAATTACAGCCATATGTTCCAACATTCCCATCCGAGTACTACGAACAGATATTTCGTCTACGGGGCCTTGACTATCCAACCGGTTCGGTTAAGCGGCCACAATACTTTGGTGTTCTGACGAACGACATAGTGTATAAGCGTTTAGCACCAGGGGTCCTGGAAGAACTAAAGAAAATCACACCAAGGTCTGAGAGTGGGCTTCATAAAGACAGGTTGTTTCAGCGCCTCACATCAAATAAAGGATATCCGAAGCTCCGGGAACTGCTGGGGTCCGTCGTAACGATTATGTCGTTTAGCCAGGACTGGCACGATTTTATGGCCAAGCTAAATCATCGCCATCCCCGCTATGACGATCAGATGCGACTTCCGTTGGACTATCAGCCGGATGCTGACCAGGGCACAGGTCTCTAATTTCGTTCCCACCGCTTCACCGCCGCCTTCCGGGCGATCTCCTTCCGCTGCTCGGCCGTCAGCGCCTTCGCGCGAGCCGCCCCGCCGAGCTTCCCGAGTTGGGCGGCAGGTGACGGCGCGGGCGCGTCCTCCAGGTCCTCCGGTTCCTCGCCCGTGAGGATGCGCATCACCTTCACGGCGTTGCCGATCACATCGGCGGGGCGGCGCTCGCCTCGGGGGCCTCGGGGCATTATCTGGCCCTCAATGCAGGATCATTGGCATTGTCTAGCCGGAATTTAGCGCTCGCGCGGGCGTGTTCGGTGAACCGGTCGGGAAATCCCAGGACTCCAGCTTCGAGCGACCAACCCTTCAACCCCGCGCGCAAGAGGCGTAAAAAGCCACTCTGGATTTCTGCGCTATGCATCAAACGTTCCATCGCGCCGACAGTCCCGTGGAGGGCGCGCATCTGCTCGAAACGCCCGCCGTGGCAGCCTGCTGCTACGCACCGCCTCGTTGCTTCTTCCACCCAAGCCTCAAGCGGATCGTCTGCTCGCCGTATGGCCATGGCTCACCTGACAAGTTGCTTACCGCCAAGCATAGCAAAAGCCACACGTAGCGGGAAGCGTCCGGCCAAGCTGGTCTCCTTCTTGGGATTTTCAAAATGACGCACTACCAATCATTGGCGTGCTTCCCGGTCGGAAATAGCATAGGAGCTAAACTGGCTGGAATACTTTGCGTCGGAATTTTCGCATTTGTAAGCCGAGTCTCCCTTCATCTTATACCAACCCGCGTAAAGGTTGACTCATACGCGGCCACCAACTGATAGGCTTTTCAAACGTTTAGCCGAGCCGTCATGAGTCAATCTTTATGTGACCTGGTATTAAATCACTTACTATTCTATCCGCGCGGAGCAAATTCCGACACTTGCATCTTCCAGCCGCCTGCGGACGCCGCCTCGGCCCGAGCACTCAATGATCGCCCTTGGCAATCTCGGGCTCCGGCGGTCCATCTGGAGGGGAGCAGCACCACAAGCCCCCTCTGCAACGGCAGGCGTCAGCGCAACCGGTTCAGCCTCACTCTAATCGTCCAAAAAGCTCCGCAGCTTCCTGCTCCGGCTCGGGTGCTTCAGCTTCCGTAGCGCCTTCGCCTCGATCTGCCGGATTCTTTCCCGTGTCACGTTGAACTGCTGGCCGACCTCTTCCAGGGTGTGGTCGGTGTTCATGCCGATCCCGAACCGCATGCGCAGCACGCGTTCCTCGCGCGGCGTCAGGCTCGACAGCACCCGCGTCGTCGCCTCGCGCAAATTCGCCTGGATCGCCGCGTCCAGCGGGATCACCGCCGCCTTGTCCTCGATGAAATCGCCGAGGTGAGAATCTTCCTCGTCGCCGATCGGCGTCTCCAGCGAGATCGGCTCCTTGGCGATCTTCAGAACCTTCCGCACCTTCTCCAGCGGCATGCCCAACTTGTCGGCCAGTTCCTCCGGTGCCGGCTCCCGTCCGATCTCGTGCAGCATCTGGCGTGACGTGCGCACCAGCTTGTTGATCGTCTCGATCATGTGCACCGGGATGCGGATCGTACGCGCCTGGTCGGCAATCGAACGGGTGATCGCCTGGCGAATCCACCACGTCGCATAGGTGCTGAACTTGTAACCACGGCGGTATTCGAACTTGTCCACCGCCTTCATCAAGCCGATATTGCCCTCCTGGATCAGATCCAGGAATTGCAGTCCGCGATTGGTGTATTTCTTCGCGATCGAGATCACCAGACGCAGGTTGGCCTCGATCATCTCCTTCTTTGCCCGCGCGCTGTCGCGCTCGCCGCGGCTCACCGTCTGGAACACGCGGCGGAACTCGCTGATCGACAGCCCGGCGTCATTCGCCACCGCCGCGATCTGCGCGCGGATATTGGCAATGTCGTCGGGATGACGCGCAACGAACGGCTTCCAGCCCTTGCCGGGCAACACCATCACCTTGTCGATCCAGTTCGGATCCAGCTCGTCGCCGCGGTAATTCTTCAGGAACTCCTCGCGGCTGACCTTGCAGGCCTCGGCCATGCGCAGCAACTGGCCCTCCAGCGTGGTCAGCCGCTGATTGAGCTGCTTGAGCTGCGTCACCAGCTCTTCGATACGGTTGTTGTGCAGCCGCACCTGGCCGACCTTCTGCACCAGCTCTTCGCGCGACTTCTCATAGGTTTTTTCCGAGCGCGAACTGACCTCCTCGCCGCTGGTCATCGTCTCCAGCCGGCGGTACGACATCTTGTGCAGCTTCTTGTAGAGTCCCTCGATCTCCTCGAAGGTCGCCAGCACCTCCGGCTTCAGCTTCTCCTCGAGCGCCGACAACGAGATGCCGGGGCCCTCGCCGTCCTCGTCGTCCATGTCGTCGCCACTGCCGTCGAAGCCATCGCTCGCGGGGGGACCGCCATTTGCCGCGGGAACCGGCGGCGCACTGCCGTCGCCGCTGGGCGCGCCGGCGCCCTGGGTCGCCTCCAGGTCGATGATATCGCGCAGCAGCATCCGCCCGGCCTTGAGCTGGTCGTGCCAGCTGATGATCGCCTTGAAGGTCAGCGGACTTTCGCACAGCCCGCCGATCATCATGTCGCGCCCAGCCTCGATGCGCTTGGCGATGGCGATCTCGCCCTCGCGGGAGAGCAATTCGACGCTGCCCATCTCGCGCAAGTACATGCGCACGGGATCGTCGGTCCGCCCGAGGCTCGCCTCATCGACATTGCCGGTCGGCTCTTCCTCTTCTGTCTCCTCCGCCTTCTCGACCTTGGGCGCGGCAGGCTCGCCCTCCTCCGCCTCCTCCGCCTCAACGACCTGGATGCCCATCTCGTTGAAATTCGCCATCACGTCTTCGATTTGCTCCGAGCTGTTTTGCTCGGGCGGCAGCACTGCGTTCAGCTCGTCGAAGGTGATGTAGCCGCGCTCCTTGCCGCGGGCGATCAGCCGCTTGACCGCGACAGTCTGCACATCCAGCAGCGTGGCTTCCACATCTTGCTCGGCGGTGACGGTATCGGCGGCAACAGAGGGTTTCGTCGCCATCGCTAGAGGCTCTCCTTCAGTCGTCGAGGCGCCGCGCCGGGCGCGCTGCCTCCTGGATCACGCAGCAAGTTCCACCCCGTCGGGTTCGCCGGCCATGACTTTGATGAGGGCCGCTTTCAGCGACAGGGCCCGGCGTTGGGTTTCCTCCGTGAGGTTCGTTGCGGCTTCTGTCTCGGCCAATTTCACCTCTTCACGCAGATGGTCCAGGTTGAGGAACCCGAAAATGTGCCACCATCCGGCTTCGGCCTCCGCGGGCATCGCGGCGGGGAGCACACAAGCGGGCAGCGGCACAGGAGCGGCTGCCAGGACTTGCGCCATCTCCGCCTGCAATCCAGACATCGTGAGGTGATCGATCAAGGCGCGGGAGTCAAGCACATCGGCCAGATCGGCCCAGGCGCGAACTGCCTCGCGCAGCCGCGCCAGCGGGGCCGGCAGGGCCATCGCGGCATAGGCGTGATCCACGTCGGGCAACAGCACCGGATGATGCAGCAGGATCGCCGTGAGAATGCGGGCGCGCTCGTGGTCGGTGTCGCTCGCCGAGGGGCGCGGGCGCGGCATGCTGCGAGGTGGCGCCGAGCGATAGGCGCCGCCGATTTTGGTCACACGCCCGGCGCGGCGGTCGGCGTAGAACCGGCCGCGCAACGCATTCAGGTATTCGTCGGACAGCGCCTTGTCCGCGATGCGACGGGCTGCCTGGTCCAGCCGCGTACGGAAGGCGGCACGTTGCTCGGGCGTGGCATCGCCGGCAGCCTCGCGCAGCAGGTCGTACAGCGCGTCCGCGAGCGGGCGGGCAGCGGTCAGCACGGCCTCGCATCCGCCGGGGCCCTGGCGGCGCACCAGCGTGTCGGGATCCTCACCGCCCGGCAGCGTGGCGATCCGCAACGTGCGGTCAGGCGCGAGCAATGGCAGGGCAAGCTCGGCAGCGCGGGCGGCGGCGCGGGCGCCGGCGGCGTCACCGTCGAAGCACAGCACCGGCTCGGGCGAGATACGCCACAGTTCCGACAATTGCTCTTCTGTCAGCGCGGTGCCCAGCGGGGCGACGGCGCCGCCGAACCCGGCCTGGTGCAGGGCGATCACGTCCATATAGCCCTCGACCACCACCAGCCGCGCGCCGCCGCGCACCGCCTCCCGCGCCAGGTCGAGCGCGTAGAGATTGCGGCGCTTGGAGAACAGGTCGGTCTCCGGACCATTGAGATATTTGGGCTGACCATCGCCGAGAATACGGCCTCCAAAGCTGATCACCCGACCGCGGCGGTCCCGGATCGGGAACATCACGCGGTTGTAGAACAGATCATAGATGCGGCCGGTTTCATCATCGCGTCGCATCAGGCCGGCTTCGACCAGCCGGTCGGCGGTGATGCCGTCGCGGGCAAGGCCGGCCGCCAGCGCCCCACGCCCCTCGCCGGACCAGCCGAGTCCGAACTGGCGGATGGTCGCCTCGCTGAGGCCGCGGCCGCGGAGATAGGCGAGCGCGTGCCGCCCTTCCGGCAGATAAAGCCGGCGCTGGTAGCTGTCCTGCGCCGCCTGCAACACCGCGGCCAGGTCGTGCCGGCGTTGCTCGACCTCCGCGGCCTCGGGGGACGGTAGCGGTACCTGCAACCCAGCCTCGGCGGCAAGCTGCTGCACCGCCTCCATGAAACCCGCGCCCTGGGTCTGCATGACGAAGGTGATGGCATCGCCATGAGCGCCGCAGCCGAAGCAATGGTAGCCGTCCTCGTAGACGTAGAAGCTCGGCGTCTTCTCGTTGTGGAACGGGCAGCAGCCTTTCATTTGCCGCCCGGACCGCGCCAGCTTCACCCGCCGCCCGACCACCGCCGCGAGCGGGGTGCGGCTGCGGAGCTCTTCCAGGAAGCCGGGTGAGAGGGCCATGCGCCGCCTACCGTCCCCAGAGGCCCGGACCGCCCACGGCCCGCGTCGCTGTGCCTTGCGCCGGGAGGGGCATTGGCGTGGCACGACAATTTGCGCCGCCAGGCAGCGATGTGCTGGCCGTGCCAAGGCAAGAGTCAACCCAGATGCACGCAGATGGCTGCAAATGAACGCGAGCGGGCCGGCGCCCGGCATGACGCCGCGAGCATTCAGCCGGCTGATCGCTGATTGCGGGTTGCCACCGTCCTGACGGCCGACCCGCGGTTGGATGAACCAGCGGCTCCGGAGCGGCAGGGCCGGGGAGCTTGTTCGCCTGGTTGCCTGCCAGCCAGGCAACGCCATCGGTCCGTGGCCCATTGGCGTTCATTTGCCGCCATTTGCGTGCATTTGCGTTGCTTCTTTCTTGCGGCGCCGCGCGCCGCACTGGTCGCCAGGCCAGCGCCATGTCCTGCGCGCGACCATCTGGCACTGGCGCGGCACAAACCTCATGGCGCAGGCGCCCTACCGCAGACGGCGATGTCCCGGCACGGCCAGCCACGCTCACGATAGCCGCGCCTTCACCAGCGGCCCCGCCTTGGCCATGTCCAGGGTGGCGCCGTGCTTCGCCCGCAGCACCGCCATCACTTTGCCCATGTCCTTGATATTGGCCGCGCCGGTCTCCGCCATCGCCGCATCGATCGCCTGCGCCACCGCGGCCGCGTCCATCTGGCGCGGCAGGAAGTGCTCGATCACGCCGATCTCGGCTTCCTCCTTGTCCACCAGGTCCTGGCGGTGGCCCTGGCGGTACAGCTCGACGGATTCGCGGCGCGATTTCACCATGCCGCGCAGCATGGCGACGACCTCGTCATCCGGCACCTTGTCGATCCCCTTGGGACGGGCGGCAATGTCGACGTCCTTCAGCCGGGCGAGGATCATGCGCAGCGTGGAAGTGCGCGCCGCGGTGCCGGCCTTCATCGACTGCTTCAGCGCCTCGGTGAATTGCTCGCGCAGCGCCATGGCGACCTCCGGTCAAAAACTACCCCTCTACTATAGGGGGACTCCAGCCTTCCGGGGTGTCGTGATCCGGATGCTGCCGGTTGCTCCGGTTCCGCGCCGGCAACTGATCGGAGGTGGTGTCGGGCAACCGCCCTGGCATCAGCTCGGCGATCCAGGGAAGCCGGCTTTCGGCGCCGAAATTCCGCCGCGGCGGCACGGCGGCGGGATTGTCCAGGCTGCCGATGGTCACTTCCATATGCGCCGCGTCCGGATAGCGGAAGGTCAGCGGCGTGCCACAGGCGGCGCAGAAATCGCGATAGGCGGAAGGTGAGCTGCGGAACGCCGCCGGCGTGCCGCGGGTCCAGACCACGTCCGCCTTGGCCAGCTTGGCCAGGGCGGCGAATGGCCCGCCCACCGCCTTCTGGCACATGCGGCAGTGGCAGACGCTGCCCTCCGGCATGGCGTACAACGCATAACGCACGGCACCGCATTGGCAGCCGCCGGTCGCAACGGGGGTTCGAGTTTCGGACATGGCCTCCTCCTGCTTCCGCGAACGTCTCTCACCGGCCTTCGGTGGCTGAATGGAGCACCAGAAATCGTAGTCCCGCCATGGCGGCGGCGGCCACTTTCCAGGCTGGGCCCGTGCCGGGTTTCGGCAGTGATCGCAACGAACTTGAACTATGACAATGTGTGCGTTGTCGCCCACTGCGGCGCTGACCCGGAATTCGAAAGTGGTGTGCGGCACGGCTGGCCCGAGCCACGCCGCTGGACTGCATAGCTGTGCGGCGGCCGTGGCGTCGGCATCCCGCGCATGCTGTTGCGACATCAGACCGATGATGATCGTCCGGTACGAGCTGGAATTGTGGCCGCGGCTGCCGCAACCTGGCTGACGGTCGTTCCCAGTGATGTGCCAGAGCCGGTTGCTGTCCTCCTGCTGGCAACCGGATTGCCTGGCGTTGCAGCGGTAAGGCGGCGGCGCATTGCTGTCATTCCCGGGCGGTTTCCTCGCAGAGCCCGCTACCGGAACCGCTACCAAAGGCCGGCACGATCCGATCGGCCGCCTGGCGGACGATTTCCGACAGATCGTGTGGTGACCCCAATCAGGGGGCGCGGGCGTTGGTCAGGCAATTAACTGATTCCAGTTAATATGATTGACATAGCGCCGCCTTCGTGGTAGACAACCCGTGCCGGAGCGCCAACCGCCTCCATCGCATTCAACCCAGCAGCAACCCGCGTCCCATGTCCGCAGCAGCAGCAGAAGTCATCGCCGGTCTCCCGACTCCAGCCGCGCCCCGAGGGGGGCGAGCCGGCGTCCGCTCGTCCCACTTCAACCTCCCCAGTCTTCTCGCCACCCTGTTCCAGTTGTTCGTCCACGGGCGGAAACTCGCCTTCCATCTCCGCGAAAGCGCCGCGGAACCCGGCTTTGCCTGGACCGCGCGCTTGTTCGGCAGCAGCGACCTCGAGGTGATCGCCATCTGCATCCGCCGCGGCATCATCCGCATCAGGGCGCTCTACGCGATGCTGGCCCGCCGCGAGGCACGCGGCCTCGACGTGCCGCCGCCGCCCCGGGATTCGGGGCCGAAACCGCGCGGCAGGGATGCGCCCGCCGAGGTGCGTCCAGCGCCCTCCAGGTGGTGGCGCAGCGGCGACCTCTCCTACCTGCCGTCGGAGGCGGAGGCCGCGGACGAAGTCCGTCGCCGCTCAATGGGGGCAATTCTGGCGGATATCTGCCTGGATTTCGGCATGTGCGCCCACAACAATGGCATGCTGTGGTGGCGACTGCTGGGGCCGATCATGCGCTGCGGCGGCGGCTGCGCCCACAATCGCCTGATGCGGACCGTGTACCGGCGGCTTGGGGTGATTGGCGAGCAATCGCTGCCGGAAGGACCGCCGCCGGCAAACGGGGACTGGCCGGTGGAGTTGCTGGAAGACGAGCGGCGCCGGCAATTGCAGGAGCAATCACAGCGGCGGCTACGAAAACGGCGGCAGAAGCCGCCAGAGCAACAGGCACAGCCACAGGCTGCCATGCCATCACATGTTACGCCACCGGCGCACATGCCGCCGGACGCGACGGCAGTCACGAGCCGGCCGCCGAACGAATACGCATCCACATGCCCATCGCCCGGAGCCGAACGGCGCGCGGCCACGGGGGAGGCATTTTGTACCAAGCAGGCCGAGAGCATGCCAACCGTGGATTGGCCGGTCTCGCCGACACCGGCCCGGGAGGCTGACACCAAAAGACTGCCCTGATCGCTTTGGTTTGCGCATTCAAAGCCACAGGCACGGGACCGGACGACGGCCGGCCCCGCCGCGCTCGATTCGAGGTTATACATCCGTATACGAAACGACTGGCCGCGCGACGCTTGCGGCCTCGCAGGTCACCGCGAGCCGGTGTAAAGCTCCGGCCAGCGCCGCCGGACGATCTCCCCATCTGAGGCATAGGCGCGGCAGGTGTTCACGATCGAGCCGCGCCCCACCAGCAGTTTCTGCGCGATACGTGCATCCAGCCGGTCGCTGCCCGGCTCTTCCGCCTCGCCGTTTTCCCGTGCCTCGCGCCAGGCACGGTAGGGGCTGATGGTCTGGTAGGCGACGGTCGCCATCTGCTGCAACAGTTCGCGCAGATGCGTGCAGCCGATCGTGCCGCCGACGCGGTGCATGGCCTCGCGCAGGAAGCCGGGCTTGATCTGAAGTCCAGTCAGCTTCGTGAAGGCCGGAGCGGCGCTGGGGCAGACGGCATAGGGCGCATGGTCGGTCGCGGCCTCGCTGGCGACGATGGTCATCGTCTCGTCCAGGGTCAGTCGCAGCGCCATGCCGTGCAGCCTCTCGCCAGGTTCGATGTAGCCGCGGTCCTGGTTGACGAAGCCGTAGCTCTTGGTATCGGCGAGTTCCGCCTCGATGTCGAACAACCCGTCGGCGCGGCGATAGCCGCAGATCCGGATGGCGCGGGTGTGCAGCGGGTCACGGGCCGCGGGCGGGGTCAGCGGCATAACAGGCCTCGGTTGTTGCGATGCAGCATGGGCGGATATGGCATGCCGTCCATCCACTGCAACCCCTGGCCGGCAATCGAGGCCCGTCGCAGTCTGGTTCGGCGCTTCAGAACAGACGGTCTTTCGGACCGTAGGGGACGATCACGTCGGTGGGGTCGGCGAGGTTCAGCATCGCCCGCGCCCGCTCATCCAGCGTGTCCAGATCGAGGCTATCGGACTGCAAGGCCTGCACACGCCGCGCCCACATGTCATGCTCGCCCTGGGCCAGGTCGTGGTCGGCCTGGGCCTCCTGCAACAGCGTCTGGCGCTGCGCGTAGGCGACGAGGCCGTGTGCGCCCTGTGTCGCGCTCCAACCGAAATAGCCGGTGATCGCCAGAAATACCAATGGTGCGATCGAAGCCTTGACCCTGCGCTTCAGGTCTCGCGCGAACGCCATCCTTCACCCTCCGAGTCGCGGCCAGCATACCGCATGCTCCCAAAGGGGTGAACCGAAATGCCGCAATTCGCCCGCGTGTTGCCACGGAGGTCCACCACATCGCGGACACGACGCACCGGGTTCGGTGCATTGCAAGGAGGCAAACCATGCGATTCCGTTGCGTATTGCTCGGGGCACTTGGCGGAGCGCTTGTCCTGTCCGCCGGTGCGCCCGCCTATGCCCAGCGTGACGACCATCATCGCGATTTCCATGCCATGCGCGATCATCACGACTGGCGCCATCACGATCGCGGCTATTATGCGCCGCCGGTCGTGGTCGCGCCGCCGGCGTATGGCTACTACGCGCCGCCGCCGGTGGCGCCCGGCATCAGCATCGGCATCACTATTCCCTGAGGCGCGCGGAACCCTTCGGCGCGCCGAACCCTGGGGCGCGCCGAACCCTGGGGCACGGCGGCCGCCGGATCAGGCCGCGTTGCGCCGGGTGAGCGCGCGGACCGCCGCCTCCACGGCGCCAAGTTGGTTCGGCAACACCAGGAAATGCTCTGCCCGGCTGGAGAGGTCGGCCAGCCGCGGTGGCAAAGGCGGCCGCCACCCGACCGCCCGCTCGATCGCATCGGGGAACTTGGCCGGATGCGCCGTGGCCACGGCCACCGTCGTGACGGCGGGTGCCGGCGGCAGAGCGCGGGCGGCGGCAATGCCGATGGCGGTGTGCGGGTCGGGCAGGTAGCCGGTGGTTTCGTAGACCCGGCGGATCTCCGCCTCGGTGGCGTCGTCATCCAGCCGGAAGCCATGGAACAGGGTGCGAGCACGGCGCCAGGCCATGTCCGGAACCGGCATCTTCCCGGTGCGGCGAAACGCCTGCATCGCGTCGGTGGTGGCTACCGCGTCGCGGTCGAGCAATTCGAACAACAGGCGCTCGAAGTTGGAGCTGACCTGGATGTCCATGCTGGGGGAGAGAGAAGGTTCCACCGGCGCCATGGACATGTCGTTGGCGGTGAGGAAACGGGCGAGGATGTCGTTGCGGTTCGCCGCGACGATCAGCCGCGCGACCGGCAGCCCCATGCGCCGCGCGACCCAGGCGGCGAGCACGTTGCCGAAATTGCCGGTGGGGACGCTGAACGCCACCTCGCGATCCGGTGCCCCGAGCGCCAGTGCGGCGGCGGCATAGTACGGCACTTGCGCCGCGATGCGGGCCCAGTTGATCGAGTTCATCGCGGAGAGGCGCAGGTCGGCGCGGAACGCGGTGTCGGCGAACATCGCCTTCACCAGGTCCTGGCAATCGTCAAACGTGCCCTGCACGGCGATGTTGCCGACGTTCAGCGCGCGCACCGTGGTCATCTGCCGCCGCTGCACCTCGCTGACGCGGTTGTGCGGGTGCAGAAACACGACTGACAGGCGCTCGCGGCCGAGGCACGCCTCGATCGCCGCGGAGCCGGTGTCGCCGGAGGTGGCGCCGACAATCGTCACACGTTCATTGCGGGCGGCGAGCATGTGGTCGAACAATCGACCGACGATCTGCAGCGCCATGTCCTTGAATGCGAGCGTGGGGCCGTGGAACAGCTCCTGGACGAACAGGTTGGTCTCAAGCTGCTGCAGCGGAACGACCGCGGGCTGACCGAAGCCGGCATAGGCGTCGGAGCACAAGCGGAGCAGTACGTCGTTGGGAATGACCTCGCCGATGAACGCCTGGAGGATGCGGCAGGCGAGCATGGGATATGGCAGGCCGCGCATGGCGCGCCAGTCGGAGAACGTGAAGCGGGGCCAGGATTCAGGGACGTACAGGCCGCCGTCCTCGGCCAGTCCCGCGAGCAAGACGCCGGCGAAGTCGCGCACGGGCGCCTGCCCGCGGGTGGAGATGTAGCGCATGGCGTGACTGTAGTTCCCTCGCCCGCGTCGCGGGAGAGGTAACCTGCGTCAGGCGGCGGCCTTCAGTTCTCGCGACGCGGCCGCCTTGATCAGGTCGGCGCCTTTTTCCGCGATCATGATCACCGCCGCGTTGGTATTGCCGGACACCAGCGTGGGCATGATCGATGCATCGACCACCCGCAGGCCGCCGATCCCGCGCACGCGCAATTCGTCGTCGACCACGGCCATCGCGTCGTGGCCCATCTTGCAGGTGCCGACCACGTGGTAGGTGGTCTGGCCGGTGCGGCGGGCAAAGTCCAGCCACTCATCGTCGGTCTGGCAGGCCTCGCCCGGATTCATTTCGAACGCGCGGTAGCGGTCGAGCATTGGATTGTTGATGATGGCGCGCGAGAGCTTCATCCCCGCCACCAGCGTCCGCTGGTCGAGCTCCTCTGCCAGGAAATTCGGCCGAATGATTGGCGCGGCCGCCGGGTCGCCCGAACGCGCGTGGATCGAACCCTTCGATTCGGGCCGGCACTGATAGCTGGTCAGCGTCATGCCGGGCTCATGCTCCAGGATACGGGTCTGTGCATTGCCGTAGCTCGCATGGGCAAAGTGATATTGCACGTCCGGCACGGCCAGCTCCGGCCGCGTCCTGACGAAGCCGTAGCAGATGCCGGCGGTGAAGGTCAGCACGCCGCGGTGCTGGGTGTAGTATTTCACCACCTCCTTCATCAGCGCCACGCCGCGGGTTTGCTCGTTCAGCGTCACCGGCAGCTTGACGCGCCAGTTCATGCGCGGGGCATAGTGGTCGCGGTAGTTCTCGCCGACTCCGCGCAGTTCGTGGCGGACCTCGATCCCCGCCGGCTGCAACAGGTCGGGTTGGCCGATGCCGGACAGTTCCAACAGATGCGGCGACTTCACCGCGCCGGCGGCCAGAATCACTTCGCCACCGCAGCGCGCCTCCCGCGCCTGACCACGCTGCATATAGCCGACGCCAACGGCGCGCTTGCCGTCCAACACTACGCGCGTTGCCAGCGCCTCGGTCTCGATGTGGAGGTTGGGACGGCGGCGCGCCGGGTCGAGATACGCGCGCGCGGCGGACCAGCGGCGGCCGTCCTTCTGCGTCACCTGGTAATAGCCGAAACCTTCCTGATTGCCGTTGTTGTAGTCCGGGTTGCGCGGGAAGCCCTCCGCCGCGGCGGCAGCCAGGAAAGCATCGGTCAGCTCGGCATGCTCGCGCATCGCCGCGACGTTGAGCGGCCCGCCAATGCCGCGGCTGTCGTCGCCGCCGGGTTCATAATGCTCTGCCTTCTTGAAGTAGTGCAGCACCGCATCATACGACCATCTGCGATTGCCGAACTGCGCCCAGGTGTCATAGTCGAGCGGGTTGCCGCGGACATACAGCATGCCGTTGATCGAGCTGCTGCCGCCGAGCGTCTTGCCACGCGGAATTGGGATGGCGCGGCCGTTGATGTTGGGCTCGGGCTCCGCCACAAAATTCCAGTTGTAGCGCGGATCGTTCAACAGCCTAGTAAAGCCGGCCGGGATGTTGATCCACATGGACTCGTCCACCGGACCGGCTTCCAGCAGCAGGACCCGAGTACGGCCGTCCTCGGTGAGGCGATTGGCAAGTACACAGCCGGCCGAACCGGCGCCAACGACGATATAGTCGTACTCAGACATGATGCGTTGCCCCTTCGGTTGGAAAAGGTAACCGCGGACCGGACGAGGCGGTAGCTGCGACACGCCCGCCCCGTCATGGCGAGCAATGCGGCTGCGAAGCAATCCCGGTCAGGCGGGGCTCTGAGTGTCCGTCCGCATATGACCGAGGTTGCCGCGTCGCTACGCTCCTCGCAATGACAGTGCCGGGGTCAGGCGGCTTTGGCGAGTTCCACGCCGCAGGCATCGAACGCCGAAAACAACGCTGTTTGCTGTGCTTCGGTCAGCTTCAGGTGCGGCGGGCGGATGTGGTGCCAATGGGTATCGCCGGTGTTGCGCGCGACCAGGGCCTTCAGGCCCGGAATCAGCGGCACCGAGGTCGCTACCTTGCGCGTGGCGGCGAGCGTCGCGTGCAGAGCCTCGGCGGACGGCGAGTTCCACCCGCGGTAAAGTTGCGCCGCCACGGCACAATTCACGTTGGCCGCGGCGGTGATGCAGCCCGCGCCACCCTGTTGCAGCAACGGCCACAGCAGTGTGTCGTCGCCGGCATAGACTTCGAACCCGTCGCGCGCGAAGTTCTTCACGTAGCCCAGGCCATTCTCATAACTGCCGCTGGAATCCTTGATGCCCTTGAATGCACCGGGCTGCGCCTTCAGCAGGCGAGCGATGAAGTCGACACTGAACGGGATCGCCGACTGCTGCGGGAAGTTATAGAGATACAGCCTGATGCCGCCACCGACACGCTGCACGACTTCGGCGAAGTAGGCCAGCAGTCCATCATCCGACGGGTTCTTGTAATAGAATGGCGGCAGCAGCAGAGCGCCGCGGCAGCCGAGTTCGGCCGCCTTGCGGGTCAGCAGCACGGTATCGGGGATCGCCGTTGTCCCGGTCCCGGGCAGCATCTTCGCTGCCGGAATGCCCCGCGCCACCAACCCCTCCAGCACGGCGATGCGTTCGCTGATGCCCAGACTGTTCGCCTCGCCGGTGGTGCCCATCACCGCCAGCCCGTTGCAGCCGTTCGCCATCAGCCAGCGGCAATGCGCCGCCATGCGGTCGAGGTCGACCGAGAGGTCGGCGTTCATCGGCGTGAGTACGGCGGCATTCACGCCGCCGTACAGGGCATCCTGCATCATGACGGGGTCTCCTTGATGGGCCGTCGCGGGCGCGGAATCCGGCCGGGCCAGTCGGCGAGATGATGTTCGAGCGGCCCGGCCCGCCGCTCGCTGACGGCGCGGCCGCGGACGGATACGCCGGACTGATGCACCGTGTCGGGATCGCCCGAGACCAGCGGGTGCCACCACGCCAGGCCCTTGCCCTCGGCCAGCCTGCGATAGGCGCAGGACGGCGGCAGCCAGTCGATCTCGCGCACTTCGGCGGGGGTCAGGCGCACGCAGTCAGGGACACGTCGGCGCCGCTGCGCATAGTCGCTGCAACGGCACGAATGCAGGTCCAGCAAGCGGCAGGCGACGTTGGTGAAAGACAGCGCGGCGGTGTCGTCGTCGCGCAGCTTGTGCAGGCAGCAGCGCCCGCAACCGTCGCAGAGCGACTCCCACTCGGCGTCGGTCATCTCTTCGAGCCGCTTGGTCTGCCAGAAGGGGCGGTCGGCCATGGCGGGAAAATACCCCCTGCGAGCCGCCGTGGCCACCCGCGAGCGATGGCAATCGCCGGGCAATCGTCGCTCCGATTGCCAGAACATCCGCCTCGCCCGCGCCGGGCCCTGATGCCCACGCTGCACCATGACGTCGTGGCGGGTTTCGGCAGGGACAGTACGGGACGATCAACTGATTTCGCCAACCGGTCCTTTCGCGGGCAGCGACAGCCGAAACCAGTCACGCCGGACGGCGGGCACGCCAGACGGCAGGAGCGGTCAATACATGCACGTCAGACGGCGCGAGCGATCAATACATGCACGCCAGACGGCAGGAGCGGTCAATACATGCACGCCAGACGGCGGGAGCGATCAATACATGCTGGTGAGTACATTGCTGAGGCGCTTGCGCTCCTCGAGCGCGCGGCCGGTGCCGAGGGCGACGCATTGCAGCGGGTTCTCGGCCACCACCACCGCCAGCCCGGTCGCATCGCGCAGTACCTGGTCGACGCGGTACAGCAAGGCACCGCCGCCCGTCAGCACGATGCCCTTGTCGACGATGTCGGCGGCCAGCTCCGGCGGGGTATTCTCCAAGGCCACCTTAACCGCTTCGACAATATGTCCGACCGGCTCCGCCAGGCTCTCGGCGATCTGCCGCTGGCTGACGATGACCTCGCGCGGCACACCATTCAACAGGTCGCGGCCGCGGACTTCTCGGTAGGGGCCTTCGTCGCCGTCATCCGACGCGCTGGCGGCGCCCAGCTCCATCTTGATCCGCTCGGCGGATGACTCCCCGATCAGCAGGTTATGATTGCGGCGGATATAGCTGATGATTGCGTCATCCATCTTGTCGCCGCCGACGCGGACGCTGCGCGAATAGACGATGCCGCCCAACGAGATCACCGCGACTTCGGTGGTTCCACCGCCGATATCCACCACCATCGAGCCGGAGGGTTCCGTTACCGGCAGGCCGGCGCCGATTGCCGCCGCCATCGGCTCCTCGATCAATTGCACACGGCGCGCGCCGGCACTCTCCGCGCTTTCCTGAATGGCGCGGCGCTCCACCGCGGTGGATCCCGACGGCACGCAGACGATGACCAGCGGCGAGGCGAACCCGCGCCGGTTATGCACCTTGCGGATGAAATGCTTGATCATCTCTTCCGCGACTTCGAAATCGGCGATAACGCCGTCGCGCAGCGGCCGGCTGGCGGTGATGAAGCCGGGCGTGCGGCCCAGCATCATCTTCGCCTCTTCTCCCACTGCAACGACCTGCTTCTTGCCGCGTACATCGGCGATCGCGACGACACTCGGCTCGGCGAGCACGATCCCCCGGCCCTTGACATACACCAAGGTGTTGGCGGTCCCCAGGTCGATAGCCATGTCGGCCGACATGAAGCCGAGCATGCGAGCGAACATTCAGCACAACCCTTACACGGACAGTTTTGCGGCGGGAGGGCGCCCGGATTAGCCCTCGGGCAAGGTGTTAACAAGGGGGTGATCAGCGGCCTCGGCTTCGCCTCAATCCGGCCACGGAGACTTCCCGTTCCGGCGCAAGCTCCCATCTGCGGAGCAACGATGGAGGTTCCAGAACAATGGTACGCAAGATCATCGTGGGTGCGCTGGTGAGCGGCATGCTGGTGGGTCTGGCAGCGTGTGGCGATACGCCAGGCGAACGTGCCGTTTCAGGCGGACTGCTTGGCGCGGGTGCGGGTGCCGGCGTCTCCGCTTTGACGGGCGGCCGCCCGGCGACCGGCGCATTGATCGGCGGCGGCGTCGGCGCTGTCGGCGGTGCGTTGACCGCGCCACGGTAACCCAGCCGGCGCGGACCGTCGTTCCTGATTAACCAGTTTGGCAATGGAGGTATCACGACAATGCGTCGCATGGCGGCAACGAGCCTGGTGCTGGCAGCCCTGGCGTTCTCATTGGTGGGCTGTGGCTACAGTCCAGGCGACCGGGCAGCCTCGGGGGGGCTGATTGGTGCGGGCACCGGGGCAGCGATCGCCGCGGCGACCGGCGGCGCGCCCCTGGTTGGCGCCGCTATCGGTGGGGCTGTCGGCGCCATCGGCGGTGCCGCAACCAACCCGCACGACATAAACCTCGGACGGCCAATCTGGCGGTAACGGTCGCCCAAGGCCTGCCGGGCGCCGCCTCGGCAGGCCAACATGCCGCAAGACAGGCTTCACCAAGTATTCATCGCACCGCTTACTCTGCGCAGCCGCGGGAGGAATGCCGGAACGTTTCGTCTCAACGGCAACCAAGGCCCGTCATTACATGATTCTCTCGACCATCGGCCGCGCGATTATGTGGCTGCCGTTATAACTCCGCGTGCAACACTAGCAGAAGATTTGCTTGCCGGACCGTCATCAGGCGGCGATGATAGTGGCACTTTCAGCGAGCGCCAGCAGAATCACCGCGCGGTACAGTTGTGTTGTGCGCGTACTGTGCTATTCTCGGTTGCGCCCGCTTCATGCCTGCCGCCCCGGAACCTGCGCTCTCATGAATGTTCTCTTCGTCACCAGTGAATTCGCAGGACTAGCCAAAGCGGGAGGATTGGGGGACGTCGCTGCCGGATTGCCGGCCGCCTTGCGCGGTATCGGCATCGATGTGCGCGTCCTGATGCCTGCCTATCGTGCGGCACTGGCACAATTGCCGAACGTGACGTGGATTGGCCGCCTGCCGGGGCGCGGCGTGCTTCCGGGCTGCCGGATCGGCGAGGCGAAGCTGCCGAACGGCACGATTCTCTATCTGGTCGGTGCCCCGACGCTGTATGACCGGGACGGCAGCCCCTATTGCACGCCGGACGGCCGCGATTGGCCGGACAACCACCTGCGCTTCGCTCGCCTGTCATTGGCCGCTGCCGAGATCGTCCGTGGGCGTGGCCGCCTGGGTTGGTCACCGGACCTGCTGCATGTGCACGACTGGCCGGGCGCATTGGCGCCCGCCTATCTGCGCTGGAGCGGAGTCGAATTGCCCTCGGTGATGACCATCCACAACATCGCACATCAGGGCAATTTTCCCGCATCCTTGTGCGACGGTCTGGGCGTGCCGGAGCGCGCGTTCCACATCAACGGGGTGGAATTCAACGGTGCGCTCTCGTTTCTGAAGGCCGGCGTGTTCTATGCCGACCACGTCACCACGGTCAGTCCCAGCTATGCGCGCGAGATCGCCACGCTAGCAGCCGGGTGCGGCCTGCACGGGTTGATCGCGGGCCGTGCCGCTCAGGCCCAGGTGTCTGGCATTGTGAACGGCATTGACGAGAGTTGGCATCCTGGGCGCGACCCGTATCTGCCGCATCATTTCGATGCCTACGATCTGCGCGGCAAGCGCGCGAATGCCGACCTGGTGCGTGTCAGCCTCTGCCTCCGCCCGTCCGATGGCCCGCTGTTCGGCATCGTCTCACGGCTGGTGCACCAGAAGGGTTTGGACATTGTCGCCGCGGCGGCCCACGACATCGTCGGGCTGGGCGGTCAGATCGCGATCCTGGGCCTCGGCGACCCCGAGATCGAGCATATGTTGAGCAAGGTCGCGCGACAGTACCGGGATGACATCGGCGTCCTGGTCGGTTTCAACGAACCGATGGCACGACGCATCATCGCGGGCAGCGATTTCACCCTGATGCCGTCGCGGTTCGAGCCGTGCGGGCTGACCCAGATGCAGGCCCAGCATTACGGTGCTCTGCCGATCGCGCACGCCACCGGCGGCCTGCTTGACACGATCGAGGATGGCATCACCGGCTTCCTGTTCTCCGATCTTACGCATGACGGGTTGGTGGGCGCCTGCATGCGCGCCTTTGACGCATTCGACGACGCGGCACAATTGACGGCGATGCAACGGGCGGCGATGGCACGACGCTTTGGCTGGGACGAGCCAGCGGCGGTCTATGCTGCCCTCTATGCCCGGCTGACAAATCGCATCGTACCGGTCGGGACCGCGCGGCCACATGGAATGGAGACAGGCCGTGTGCATCCGCGGACGTGGCCGCGCCCGACGTTGGAGCCGGAACTGGAGACCGCGGCCGCGTAACCGTGCCGGTCCCATTCGGCTACCGACGCATGCCCGCCCTGCCAACTCCGACGTGCTGGCAACTCCGACGGGCTGGCAACTCCAACGTGCTGGCAACTCCGACCGGCTGCCAACGCCGACCGGCTGCCAACTCCGACGTGCTGGCAACTCCGACGGGCTGGCAACTCCGACGGGCTGGCAACTCCGACGGGCTGGCAACTCCGACGGGCTGGCAACTCCAACGTGCTGCCAACTCCGACGTGCTGGCAACTCCGACCGGCTGGCAACTCCGACGGGCTGGCAACTCCAACGTGAGGCGTTCTGGCGCAACGGCGGGCCGGAACCGGCGTTGTCTCGTACAAGGGTTGGCCGGCGCGTGCCCCAAGGCGGGCCGTGACCGGCGGCGCGGTGGCCCCTTGCCGCGCCAAATGCCGCCGCCGCACGTCCCCCCCGCGCGGCGGCGGCGTTGCTACGGCTGTGCTACTGCATGCTCACGCGCGAGCAATGCGCGCTTTCGCGCGACGCCCCAGCGATAGCCGGCGAGCGTGCCATCGCTGCCCACCACCCGGTGGCACGGTACCGCCAGCGCCACCGGGTTTGTGGCGCAGGAACGCGCGACCGCGCGCACGGCACGCGGATTGCCGATCATGGCCGCGACCTCGCTGTAGCTGCGGGTCTCACCTGCCGGGATACGGGCGAGCGTACGCCAGACGAGTTGCTGGAAAGCGGTGCCACGCAGGTCGAGCGGCAGGCCCGGCGCCTGCTTCGGTTCCGCGAGGAAATCGAGTACTGCGCGCACGGTGCTGGCCAGGGCAACGTCGTCCGGCGCGAGCGAGGCGCGTGGGAAACGCCGCTTCAGGTCGGCCAACAGCGCCTGGTCGGGTTCGCCGAAACCGATGAAGCATACGCCCTTGTCCGTGGCGCCGACCAACAGCCGACCGAACAGGCAATCGGCAAAGGCAGTGCGGATCGTTTCGCCAGCGCCGCCGCGGCGGGCCGCGCCGGGGGTCATGCCGAGCAACGCGCCGGTTTTCTCATAGACGCGGGATTCCGAGCCGAAGCCTGAGCCGGCAACGGCATCCGCCACCCGCGTGCCCTCGGCCAGCGCGGCACCCAGCTTGCGGGCGCGTATCCCCTCGGCGTAGGCCCGGGGGGTCAACCCGGTGTGGTCACGGAACAAGCGCAGAAAGTGGAATCGCGAGTAGCCGGCGCGGGCCGCCAACGCATCGAGCGACGGGATCTCATCCGATGCCTCGATCGCGGTGCACGCGTCACGTACCACGGCCTGGGCGATGGCCGCGCGCTCGCCCTTCGGGTCACAGCGCTTGCAGGCGCGGAAGCCGGCGGCCTCGGCTTCGGCGATGCCGCGGAAGAAGCGGACGTTCTTGCGCAGCGGGCGCGGCGAGGGACAGCCGGGTCGGCAGAAGACGCCCATGGTGGTGACGGCATAGAGGAAATCGCCGGGCTGGCGGGCGAGGACCTGCTGCCAGAGATGCTCGTCCGACAGACGGTCGATGGGGTGGGTGTCTTTCATGACAGGCAATGTGGCGCGGGGTGCCGGTGGGTGCCATCCGGCCGTTGCCATGACTGTCGGCGCAACGCCGCGGGGCGCCCACCAATGTGGTGGGCAACGCTCAGTGATACATTCCGCGCCAGCCTGTGTGCATTATCCTGCCAATGCCGCGTCGTCCAACGTGGCCATTACCTGCAGGCGACGCATGTAGCGATTCTCATCCGGCAGGTAGTCGGCGACGGCGTTGTGCATTGTTCCGATATTATCCCACAGCGCGATGCGTTGCCCCGACCGAATGCCCGCTTACACCCTGCGTACCACGTAGCTTTGCTCCAGCGCCTGCATGATTTCCGCGGCATGGGCCGGATCGCGCGCTTCAACCATCACTTCCAGTTCCGCCGCCTGCACGGAAGCCGCGGCGAACAAGCGCTGATGCGACACCTCGATGATGTTGCCGCCGCTCGCGCCGATTTTGCCGGCGATGTCGGCCAGCACGCCCGGGCGGTCGGGAATCTGCAGGTGCAGCCGCAACAACCGCCCATCCCGGAGCAAATTCCGCAGCAATACGTTGGACAGGATGCGGGCATCGATATTGCCGCCCGTGACGGCAACGCCGACGCGCTTGCCACGGAAACGCGAGGCGAAGGTCAGCAGCGCCGCCACGCCAACCGCGCCGGCGCCTTCCACCACCGTCTTGCCGCCTTCCGCCAGCAAGCCGATCGCTTCCTCCACCGCGCGTTCCGGCACCACCAGCATATCGGTGACGCGGCGACGCACCAGTTCGAATGGCAGTTCGCCGATATCGCGCACCGCGATGCCCTCGGCGATGGTGGGGCCGCCGACGGATACCGTGCGGCCTGCCAGCTTCTGCGCCATGGCGGCGTAGGCTTCCACCTCCACGCCGTAGACGGCAATGCCCGGCCGCAGCGTGGTCGCCGCAACCAAACAACCGGCAAGCAAACCGCCGCCGCCTACCGGAATCACCAGCGCATCGAGGTCGGGCGCGTCTTCCAGCAACTCGAGCGCCACTGTACCTTGCCCGGCCATGACGGCGAGATCATTGTACGGATGGACAAAGACCAGTTGGCGTTCCAGCGCCAATTGCTCGGCATGCGCCGCGGCTTCAGCCAGCGTCTCGCCATGCAGCACGACCGACGCACCCCAAGCGGCGGTGCGAGTGATCTTGGTAGAGGGCGTGAAGGTCGGCATCACGATCGTTGCCGCGACGCCGGCAAGCTGCGCGTGCCGCGCCACTGCCTGCGCGTGGTTGCCGGCGGACATCGCAATGACGCCGCGCGCCTTCTCGTCTTCGCGGAGCATTGCCAGACGGTTGGCGGCGCCGCGTTCCTTGAAGGCGCCGGTGACCTGTAGGTTCTCGAGTTTCAACGTCACGGTGGCGCCGACGCCGCGCGACACTGCATCGGACGGCATCGCCGGCGTGCGCAGTACCCGCCCGGCGATGCGCTCGGCAGCCGCCCGCACGTCGGAGAGGTCGATCATCGTGCGAGCCGGTGGCACCTGTCATGGGCGGCATTGATCCGGCCATATGCGTGCGATCGGGGCGTTAGAATTGCCCGATCGTGCGCAGATGGCCGGGTCAAGCCCGGCCATGACGGGGAACATGAAAACACCGATACGGACTTAGGCAAACCTGACTTCGAGAATTTCGTATGACCGATCGCCGCCGGGTGCCGGCACCGATACCGAATCTCCGACCTTCTTGCCGATCAATGCTTTTGCCAGCGGCGCGGAAACCGACAAGCGGCCGGTCTTGATGTCCGCCTCATGCACACCGACGATCTGGTAGGTGGATTCCTTCTCGGTCTCCTCATCCACCAGCCGCACCTGGGCACCGAACTTCACATGCTCGCCCGACAGGCCAGCCGGATCAATCACCTCGGCGGAGGAGACGATCTCCTCCAGTTCGGCGATGCGGCCCTCGATGAACGACTGTCGTTCGCGCGCGGCATGGTATTCCGCATTCTCCGACAAATCGCCGTGCGTACGCGCTTCGGCGATCTGGCGGATAATGGACGGACGCTCCTCCGACTTGAGCGTGCGAAGCTCATCCTCCAGCCGCCGCAGGCCGGGAGCAGTCATCGGGAACTTTTGCACGGCGACATCCTTCGATCAGCAGGCGCAACATGTGCGTGGGTTGATGGCGAACGCCCCTCGCCGCTTCCGGACGGAACCCGGGAGCGACCGAGCGGCTAGAACGATCTGCGAAAGTAGTATTGCAGGGGGGCGACTTCAAGCGTCCCCGCCCGCAAAGCGGCGATGGCGTGCACCGCGGCCCTTGCCCCGGCCATGGTTGTGTAGTGCGGGATGCCGTGGGTCAGCGCGCTGCGGCGGATGGCAAAACTGTCAGCCACGGATTGTGGTGTCGAGGCAGTGTTGACCACCAACTGGACTTCGCCG
Organism: Acetobacteraceae bacterium; assembly: GCA_035508435.1. Taxonomy (GTDB): domain Bacteria; phylum Pseudomonadota; class Alphaproteobacteria; order Acetobacterales; family Acetobacteraceae; genus JASHVB01. The sequence continues at coordinate 24,515 of DATJNA010000016.1, forward strand.
GAACGGATGGCATCGACGCAGTGCGGTCGGCCTTCCAGAACCTTGTTCACCACCGTGGCGGGCAGACCGGCCTCGCGGATGCGGACGGCGGTGCCGCGCGTGGCCAGGATGCGGAACCCCATGTCCACCAGCCGCCGGGCGAGCGCCGGCAGCGTTTTCTTGTCGGCGTCCTTCACCGACAGGAACACCGTGCCGGTGGTCGGCAGAATCACGCCCGCACCGAGCTGCGACTTGGCAAACGCGCGTTCGAAGCTGGCGTCCAGGCCCATCACCTCGCCGGTCGATTTCATCTCAGGACCAAGGATGGTGTCCACATTGGGGAAACGGGCGAACGGGAACACTGCTTCCTTGACCGCGACGTGCTGTGCGACCGCCTGGTCGTCCAGGTGGAAACCGGCGAGGCTCTCGCCTGCCATGACGCGCGCGCCCACCTTGGCGACGGCAACGCCGGTGGCCTTGGCGACGAACGGCACGGTGCGGCTGGCGCGCGGATTGACCTCCAGCACATAGACCACGTCGTCCTTGATCGCGTACTGTACATTCATCAGGCCGACGATCCCGAGTGCCTTGGCCATCGCCTCGGTTTCGGCTTTCAGTTCGGTGACGGTCGCGGGCGACAGCGTGTAGGGCGGCAGGCTGCACGCCGAGTCGCCGGAATGGATCCCAGCCTCCTCAATATGCTCCATCACGCCGGCAACGTAGACGGTTTCGCCGTCGGCGATGCAGTCCACATCCACTTCGATCGCGTCGTTCAGGTAGCGGTCGATCAGCACGGGGTTGTCACCGGAGACGCGCACCGCCTCGCGCATGTAGCGTTGCAGCCCGGCGCGGTCGTAGACGATCTCCATCGCGCGCCCGCCCAGCACATAGCTGGGGCGGATCACCACCGGATAGCCGATGCGGTCGGCGATCGCTTCGGCTTCCGCGGTGGAGCGCGCGGTGCCGTTTTCCGGCTGGCGCAGGCCAAGCCGCTTCAGCAGTTGCTGGAAGCGCTCGCGGTCTTCCGCAATGTCGATCGCATCGGCACTGGTTCCCAGAATGGGAATTTCCTCGCGCGCCAGCGCCTGCGACAGTTTCAACGGCGTCTGCCCGCCGTACTGAACGATACACCCCAGCAGCGTTCCTTTCTCCTGCTCCTTGCGTACTAAACCGATGACATCCTCGGCGGTGAGAGGTTCGAAATAGAGGCGATCGGACGTGTCGTAGTCGGTGCTGACGGTTTCCGGGTTGCAATTGACCATGATGGTCTCGATGCCGGCGTCCTTCAGCGCATAGGCGGCGTGGACGCAGCAATAGTCGAACTCGATGCCCTGGCCGATGCGGTTCGGCCCGCCGCCCAGGATCACCACTTTGCGCCGGTCGCTGGGGTCCGCCTCGCAATTCGGTACGCCGTAGCCGCCTTCATAAGTGGAATACATGTAGGGCGTGACGGAGGCGAACTCGGCGGCGCAGGTGTCGATGCGCTTGTAGACCGGGAAGACGCCGAGCTGGGTACGGCGTTTCGCCACGTCGTGGACGCTGCGGCCGGTCAGTTCGGCCAGCCGATGATCGGAGAAGCCGAGCGCCTTCAGGCGGCGGAACGCCCCGGCGTCCGGTGGCAACCCATCGGCGGCGACGCTGCGTTCCGCTGCGATAATGCGGGCGAGCTGGCGCAGGAACCAAGGGTCGAATTTCGTCGCGTCATGGATGTCTTCGATGCCGAGGCCGGCGCGCAACGCCTGCGCCGCCATCAGCAGGCGATCAGGACGCGGGGCGGAGAGCGCGGCACGGAATGCGTCGGCGTTGTCGCCGGGTGGTTCAATCTCGTCGAGGCCGTTCAGGCCGGTTTCCATGCTGCGCAAGCCCTTTTGCAGGGCCTCGGTGAAGCTGCGGCCAATCGCCATCGCCTCGCCCACCGATTTCATCGAGGTCGTCAGCAGGGCCGGCGTGCCGGGAAATTTCTCGAAGGTGAAGCGCGGGATTTTCACCACGACATAGTCGATCGTGGGCTCGAAACTGGCGGGCGTGACCCGGGTGATATCGTTCGCCAGCTCGTCCAGCGTGTAGCCGACAGCGAGTTTTGCTGCGACCTTGGCGATGGGAAAGCCGGTCGCTTTCGACGCCAGGGCGGAGGAACGCGAGACGCGCGGGTTCATCTCGATAATGACCATGCGACCGTCGGCCGGGTTCACCGCGAACTGCACGTTGGATCCGCCGGTATCGACGCCGATCGCGCGCAGGCAGGCGATCGAGGCATCGCGCATCCGCTGATATTCCTTGTCGGTCAGCGTCAGCGCCGGCGCAACAGTGACGGAGTCGCCGGTATGGATGCCCATCGGATCGACGTTCTCGATAGAGCAAACGATGATGCAGTTGTCCGCATGGTCGCGGACCACCTCCATTTCAAATTCCTTCCAGCCGAGGACAGACTCCTCGACCAGCACTTCCGTCACCGGCGACGCTTCCAGTCCCCCCGCGACAATTTGCTCGAATTCCTCACGGTTATACGCAATGCCGCCGCCGGTGCCCCCGAGCGTGAAGCTGGGACGGATGACGGCCGGCAGGCCGGTGACCACCAGCGCGTCGCGTGCCTCCGCCAGGGTGTGGGCGATGGCGGAGCGGGGGGATTCGATGCCGATCGCCGCCATGGCGTCGCGGAACTTCAGGCGGTCCTCGGCGCGGTCGATAACCTCGGCTCGGGCACCAATCAGTTCCACCTTGTGGCGTTCCAGCGCGCCGCTTTTGGCCAGATGCATCGCGGTGTTCAGCGCGGTTTGCCCGCCCATGGTGGGGAGCAAGGCATCGGGCTTCTCCCTGGCGATGATTTTTTCCACGATCTCGGGGGTGATCGGCTCAATGTATGTGGCGTCGGCCAGGCCCGGATCGGTCATGATGGTGGCGGGATTGGAGTTCACCAGGATGATGCGATAACCTTCGGCTTTCAACGCCTTGCAGGCCTGGGCGCCGGAATAGTCGAACTCGCAGGCCTGACCGATGACGATCGGGCCGGCGCCGATGATCAGAATGGCGGAGAGGTCGGTGCGGCGGGGCATGGGTGAGGCAGTGTCCGGCGACGATGGTCTATGGCTGAGTTCTGCGATGCAGCAGGCGTGCTAGATTTCGGCACAGTCGTCCATGCGGGGCCTACCCGCCGGCAACCCTCGTTCTACCGTCACGCCCTTCGGCTCATTGATGACGTGCCGGCAGGCGACGGCAGGCGATGGTCCGACTGCGTCCATCTCACCCCCGCGTTTGCATCATTTCGACGAACCGCTGGAACAAATGCCCGCTGTCGGAGGGGCCGGGGCTCGCCTCGGGATGGTACTGTACGGAGAAAGCCGGGCGATCGGTGCAGGTCAGCCCCTCATTCGAGCCGTCAAACAGGGAGACGTGCGTCACCCGCGCCGTCTCGGGCAGGGTCTCCGGGTCCACGGCGAAGCCGTGGTTCTGGCTGGTGATCTCCACCTTGCCTGTGGTCAGGTCCTGCACCGGCTGGTTAGCACCGCGGTGGCCGCGTGTCATCTTGAAGGTCCGCGCCCCCAGCGCCAGCGCCAGCAACTGGTGCCCCAGGCAGATGCCGAACAGGGGAACGCCCGCGTCCAGCACGCCGCGAATCGCCGGAACGGCGTATTCGCCCGTGGCTGCCGGATCACCGGGGCCGTTCGACAGGAATACGCCGTCCGGCTTGTGGCGCAGGATGTCTTCGGCGGTGGCGGTCGCCGGCACCACGGTGACGCGGCAGCCAGCGGACGCCAGCGAGCGCAGGATGTTGCGCTTCGCCCCGTAATCTACCGCGACGACGTGGTGCTTCGGCGCGGTCTGCCGTCCCATGCCATCGGGCCAGGTCCAGCGCGTCTCATCCCATACGTAGGTCTGGCGGCACGATACTTCCTTGGCGAGGTCCATGCCCTCGAGCCCGGGCCATGCCGCCGCTTGTGCTCGCAGCGACGCCAAATCGAAGCGGCCGTCCGCGGGATAGGCCAATGTGCCGTTGGGCGCGCCGCCGTCGCGGATGCGCACGGTCAGTGTCCGCGTGTCCACATCGGCGATCCCGGCGATGCCGCGCGCCCGCAGCCAGGCGTCGAGATGCTGGGCGGCGCGCCAATTGGAGGGCTCGGTCACGTCCTGCTTCACCACCAGGCCGCGCGCTGCGATCGTGGCCGCCTCGATGTCCTCGCCGTTAGTGCCGACGTTGCCGATATGCGGGAAGGTGAAGGTGATGATCTGGCCGGCATAGGAAGGATCGGTCAACGTCTCCTGATAGCCGGTCATGCCGGTGTTGAAGCAGACTTCTCCGACCGGCGGGGTCGGGCCGGTATGCGCGCCGAAGCCGCGGCCCCAGAACACGCTGCCGTCGCTCAGCACCAGGGCGGCGGTCGCGCCGGACGGCGCCTCGCCAGCACAGACGGCCGGCTCCGTTGTCGCTTCGCCGCGCGGCTCGGCCGTGAGGTCCGCCAGAGTCAGGCCGGTGGCCGCGATAACCGCGCTCCAGTGACGCGAGGGGACCGCGGCCGCCTGTCGCCATTTGCGCACGGCCTCGGTCGATACGCCGGTCAGGCGCGCCGCCGCGTCCGCGCCACCGAGACGGTCGATAATGTCTTCCACGGTCGCCATCGGGACCATGGTAGTGGGAGAATGTTTCCGCTGACAAGAGTGGCGGGGCAGCGCCGGAAAAAATTTCCACCGACCACGCCGAAGCTCTGCGTCCCTGCCGTCCCGATGCGTCTGCGCCGCTTCCCTCCCGCCCCGCCGCGCGCGCCATTGACCGTCGTTCAGGGTACGCCCCGCACCCATTCCATCAGTGTGTCGGGTTCGCGCTCTTCGTTGCGGCTGCCATTGGTATGCTCCACGGCGCGGAAACCACGTGCGGTGTAGAAGCGCAGCGCCTGGGCGTTGCGCTGAAATACCCACAGGCGGAGCGCTGCCTGTCCCGCCATCGCCTGAGACAACAGGGCGGTTCCGAGCCCCGCGCGGTGGCGGTCGGGGCGAATATACAGATGGTCCACCCAGCCGGCCCGCCATGCGCAGAATCCATCGAGCGACGCTTCCCCTGCCACCCAAACAGTATTGTTCGGCCATACGCGGTCGTGAAAGTATGCAAGCTCCTCGGCCGGGCTGTGCAGGCGGGGCAGATATGGCAGGCACGTCTCGCGCACCAGCCGGAACAAGCGAGCGATGGGTTCGATGTCGGCCGGCCTGGCCGAACGGATGCGGGGCGCAATGCTCTTGCGGCGGCTTACCATGACAGCCGCCTAGCTAGCGCGGTGCCATCCGCAGCGCGCCGTCCAGGCGGATGATCTCGCCATTGAGGAACCGGTTGGCGGCGATATGGGCCACCAGCGTCGCGTATTCCTCGGGGCGGCCCAGCCGCGGCGGGTACGGAACGCTGGCGGCCAGGCTCTGCTGCACCTCGACAGGCAACCCCGCCACCATCGGCGTCTCGAACAAGCCGGGCGCGATTGTCACCACCCGCACGCCGAACCGCGCCAACTCACGCGCGGCAGGAAGCGTCAGGCTCGCCACCCCACCCTTCGACGCCGCATAGGCGGCTTGCCCGACCTGTCCCTCAAAGGCCGCGATCGACGCGGTATTGACGATCAGCCCACGCTCACCGTCCTCCAGCGGGTCCAGAGCGCACATCGCCGCCGCCGCCAGCCGCAGCAGGTTGAAGGTGCCGATCAGGTTGACGCGGATCACGCGCTCGAACGCCTCCAGCGGCGACGGTCCATCGCGCCCGACGATCCGCCCGGCGGTGCCGATGCCGGCACAGTTGACCAGGACACGCTCGATGCCGTTGGCGGCGCGGAGTTCTTCCAGCGCTGCTTCGGCTGCCTGGGCGTCGGCCACGTCGCAGGCCGCGGCCGCGCCGCCGATCCGCGCCGCGGTCGCCGTGGCGGCATCGCGGCTGATGTCGAGCACGCCAACGCGGCAACCCGATGCCGCCAGCAACGCCGCCGTCGCCGCACCCAGGCCCGAGCCGCCGCCGGTCACCACCGCCGCCTGTCCTTGCAGAAGCATCAGCGTCTCCTTCCCGTCCTGCCGTTGCGCTTCCTCCTGTCATTTCGCAGGTGGGGACGCAATCCAGGCTCCGACCCACCGGTGGCGGTGGGCGGTCGCGCGGCCGCGCATTAGTTTGCCGCACAACCAGCTTGCGCCCGTCACGAAGCCGCGTCATCGTATCGACCATGACCTTGCTCAGGCTGCCACCGACGCAGCTCGGCCGGTTCGCCGACAGCGTTTGCTTCCATCTTCGCCGCGCGCACGAGCTGACGCAGCAACAGGCCTCGGCGGCTCTGGCCGACATCGGACTGCTGCCGATCCACGCCGAGGTGCTGGGCTTCATCAACGACAATCCCGGCACCATCCCGTCGGTGGTCGCCGATTCGCTTGGCCGGGACCGTTCCAGCGTCACCGGCATCCTGCGCACCCTGTTCGACCAGGGGTTGATCGATCGGACCCGCACCATCCGCGACCGCCGCGCGGCATTGCTGGCGATCACGCCGGCAGGGGCGGCTCTGCTGCAACGCATGCTGGACCGCATCAACACCAGCGAGGCGACGCTTGACCGCATCCTGGGGCAGGACAAGCCTGCCTTCCTCGATCAATTGCGCCGCATCACCGTGGCGCTGACAGTGGAGGACTCCTCCGATGGCCGAGGCGATGTCCTATGAGCAATCCTATGCGGCGTGGCAGCGCAATCCCGGAGAATGGTGGGCCGCCGCGGCCGCGGGCGTCGCATGGGACAAGCGCTGGGACCGCGTCTTTGATGCCTCGCTCGGCCCGTACGGCCAGTGGTTCGCCGGCGGACGGCTGAACACCTGCTACAATTGCATCGACCGCCATGTCGCCGCCGGCCGCGGCGAGCAATTCGCGCTGATCTGGGACAGCGCGATGACCGGGCGGATCGAGACCTTCACCTATGCGCAAATGCAGCGGCGTACCGCGAAATTCGCCGGCGCGCTGGCGAAGCTCGGGGTCGGGCGTGGTGACCGGGTGGTGATCTACCTGCCGATGGTGCCGGAGGCGGCCGTCGCAATGCTCGGCTGCGCGCGGCTCGGCGCGATCCATTCGGTGGTGTTCGGTGGCTTTGCCGCGGCGGAACTCGCCAGCCGCATCGCCGATGCGCGCCCCAAGGTGATCGTATCAGCGTCGTGCGGTCTCGAGCCCGGCCGCGTCGTGCATTACAAGCCATTGCTCGATGCCGCGATCGCCATGTCGCCGCACAAGCCGGAAGCCTGCCTGATCCTGCAACGCGAGCAATCACCCTGCGCATTGGCCCCGGGCCGTGACATCGACCTGGCGGAAGCGGAGGCTGCCGGGGCGCCGCACGATTGCGTGCCGGTGGCGGCGACCGACCCGCTGTACATCCTCTACACTTCGGGAACCACCGGCCGGCCGAAAGGCGTGGTACGCGACAATGGCGGGCATGCCGTCGCACTGTGGAACTCGATGCGCATGATCTACGGTGTCGACGTCGGCGACGTCTATTGGGCAGCGTCGGATGTCGGCTGGGTGGTCGGCCACAGCTACATCGTCTACGCGCCGTTGCTGCGCGGGTGCACGTCCATCATGTACGAAGGCAAACCGGTCGGCACGCCAGATGCCGGCGCATTCTGGCGCGTGATCGCGCAGCACGGCGTCAAGGTATTGTTCACGGCGCCCACGGCGATGCGCGCGATCAAGCAGCAGGATCCGGAGGGCAGGTTCCTCGCCAGACACGACCTGGCAAGACTGGAGGCCTTGTTCCTGGCCGGTGAGCGCTGCGACCCGCCCACCGCCGAATGGGCGGCGGCGCTGCTGCGTCGGCCGGTGGTCGATCACTGGTGGCAGACCGAGACTGGCTGGGCAATCACCAGCGGCTTCCGAGCATTCGGCTTGTTCCCCTTCCATCCGGGTTCCGGCGGGCGGCCCTGCCCCGGCCACGAGCTGCAAGTGCTGGATGACGACGGCCACCTGATGCCGCGCGGCCAGAGCGGGAATTTGTGTGTCAAGCTGCCGTTGCCGCCAGGGTGCGCGCCGACGCTGTGGCAGAACGATGCTGGCTATCGCGCCGCCTACCTCGCCGACTTCCCCGGCTGGTACCGCACCGGCGATGCCGGTGTGATCGATCCCGACGGCGATGTCTCCGTGATGGGCCGCACCGACGACGTGATCAACGTCGCCGGCCACCGCCTGTCCACTGGCCAGATGGAGGAAGTGCTCGCGTCTCACATCGATGTCGCGGAATGCGCGGTGGTCGGAGCGAGGGATACCCTGAAGGGGCAGGCGCCGATCGGGCTGGTGGTGTTGAAAGCCGGTGTGAACAGGCCGGAGGCGGACATCTGTGCCGAGTTGGTGGCGATGGTGCGCGAGCGCATCGGCCCGGTGGCCTCGTTCCGCGATGCGCGGGTGGTGCCGCGGCTGCCGAAGACGCGATCGGGCAAGATCCTGCGTGCCAGCATCCGCCGCATCGCCGATGGCGAGACCGTGCCGGTGCCGCCGACGATCGAAGACCCGGCCGCGCTTGACGAGGTCGGGCGAGTGCTCCGCAGCGAAACTCATGCTGACTGACGCCTTGCATCGATCGACAGCCATGGGAATGAGCCGCGTGAATCGTGTCATCGCCGGCAGCGCAGCGACGCAGCATCCGTGTTCGCGTGGGCCCACGGACGTTCGCGCATCACCTCGACCTGGATGTGCTTCGGTCCCTCCGGAGCCGCGCAATGACCGAGGGTGGTCCATGTCGTACTGCTCTGAAGCCGGCTGCTAACGTGGCGACATCCGGCGCTATGCTCTGGCGTGGTCCGGACAGCGGTCCGCCATCATTGGGAGGACACCCGCGGCCATGAACGAACTTCGCGGCAAGACCGCTTTCATCACCGGCTCGACCGACGGCGTCGGCCGGGTGGTCGCTCTACGGCTCGCGGCCGCTGGCGCGCGCGTTTTGGTGCACGGGCGCGACCAGGCACGCGGCGCCCGGGCGGTGGCGGAGATCGCCGAGGCCGGCGGCAGCGCCAGGTTCCTTGCCGCCGATCTCGCCTCGCTCGCGGAGGTGCGGCGGCTTGCCGATGCCGTCATCGCGGCAGAGGATCGGCTCGACATCCTGGTCAACAACGCCGGCATCGGCACCGCAGGCGCATCCCGCCAGACCAGCGCCGACGGCCACGAGTTGCGCTTCGCAGTCAACTACCTCGCGGGTTTCCTGCTGACGCACCGCCTGCTGCCATCGCTGCGCAAAGGCGCGCCTGCCCGCATCGTCAATGTCGCATCGGCAGGGCAACAGGCGATCGATTTCGACGACGTCATGCTGACACGCGGCTATTCCGGCGCACGCGCCTACTGCCAGAGCAAACTGGCTCAGATCATGTTCACCATGGAGCTGGCGCAGGCGCTGGCAGGCACCGGGGTGATCGTGAACGCACTGCATCCCGCCACCTACATGGACACTACGATGGTGCGTCGCGCGGGCGTCACGCCGATCAGTACGGTGGAGGAAGGCGCCGAGGCGATCTGGCAGCTTGCGGTCGCGCCCGAGATTGCAGGCGTCAGCGGCCGCTACTTCAACGGTCTGCGCGAGGCTCGGGCGGCAGCGCAGGCCTACGATGCCGATGCGCGCCGGCGCCTGTGGGCGCTCAGTGTCTCGTTGACCGGGGCGGTCGATGCGGGAGGTTGACACGCGCGGCCTGCGGGCGTTCCGGTAGCGAACCTTCCCCCCTTGCCTGATCGACATGATGCGCACGGCACGCGTTGCAATCTGGAAAGGAAGTCCATGTCCCAGCCTCTTCGCGGCGCCGATATCGTCATGCGCTGCCTCGAACAAGCCGGCCACAAGACGATCTTCACATTGTCGGGCAACCACATCATGTCGTTGTTCGATGCCGCGATCGGCACGTCGATCGACCTGGTGCATACGCGCCATGAGGCTGCGGCGGTACACGCTGCGGATGCCTGGGGGCGCCTGACGGGCCGGCCCGGCATCGCCATGGTCACGGGCGGTCCCGGCCATGCCAATGCCACTCCGGCGCTGATGACCGCATTGGGCCAGGAATCGCCTCTCGTGCTGCTATCCGGCCACACCGAAACGACGCAGCTTGGCCGCGGCGGCTTCCAGGAACTGCGGCAGGCGGAGATGGCCGCTCCGGTCAGCAAGGCGTCATGGACCGCGGGCTCGGCCGAGACGCTCGGCACCGACATTGCCAAGGCGATCCGCATCGCCAGCTCCGGCCGCCCCGGTCCGGTGCATCTCAGCCTGCCTTCGGATCTGTTGGATGCGCATGTCGCCGACAACGCGGCGGTTTGGCCGGAGCAATCCGATTTCATCGCCGCTCCGATCGCGTTGCACGATGCGGCGGCAGACGCGGTGCTGGAAATCATCGCAGGCGCGGCGCGCCCGCTGCTGATTGCCGGACCGCATCTGGCCAATCCTCCCGGCCGGACATTGCTGGCGCGGCTGGAACAGGGGTTGCAGGTGCCGACGTGCATCATGGAAAGTCCACGCGGCTTCAACGACGCCACACTCGGCACGTTCAACGAGCTGATACGCCGCGTCGATCTCATCGTATTGCTCGGCAAGGCGTTCGACTTCACCTTGAAATTCGCGGCGGCGCCGTGGATCGATCCCGCCTGTCGCGTCGTCTCGATTGATCCCGAAGGCACGTTGGTGGAGCGTGCTGCGCGCGAAACCGGCGCCCGCTTCGCGTTCGGCTGCGTGGCGGACACGTACCCCGCCGGGGCAGCGCTGTTGCGCCGCGCCCCCGGCCGCATCGTTGACCGCGAGGCCTGGCTGGCGGAGGCGCAAGCTGAGTTCACCAATCGCCCGGCGTCGTGGACGCAGCTCGCATCGAACACGCCGGGCAAGCTCCACGCGATCGAGGTGTTTCGCGCCTTGAAGCCGTTCGTGGCACGCGATCCGAATACCGTCCTGATCTGCGATGGCGGTGAGTTCGCGCAATGGGGCCAGAGCGTATTGCCCGTCCCGCCGCGCCGCATGATCAACGGCGTTACCGGCGCCATCGGCAGTTCGCTGCCGATGGCGATCGCCTCGCGGCTGGTGGAACCCAGGGCGCCGGTCTTCGCCGTGCTCGGCGACGGCACGTTTGGCTTCCACATGGCGGAGTTCGAGACTGCCGCGCGCCGAGGGCTGCCGTTCGTCGCCGTGGTGGGCACCGATGCGCGGTGGAACGCCGAGTACAATCTGCAGGTGCGCGACTACGGCCGCGACCGGGCAGTGGGCTGCGAACTGACGGCCGCGCGCTATGACCTGGTCGCTGCCGCCTTGGGCGGGCACGGGGAGCTGGTGGAGCGGCCGGACGACATGGCGCCTGCGATCGAACGCGCGCTGGCAAGTGGCAAGCCAGCGTGCATCAACGTGATGGTGGAGAGCATTCCGTCGCCGGTGGTGCGGAAACCGGCCCGAGATGCAGTGGCGTCGCCACCGAAGCGATAACGCGTCGGCAAGCCGGTGGCCTTGGCAAGCCACCGGTCGCAGCAAGCCGATGGTCGCAGCCCCAACGTAAGGCGAAGATCACACCGGCAGCCTGATCCTCGCTCGCAGGCCGCCCAGCGGGCTTTGCTCCAGCACAATTTCGCCGCCATGCGCGCGCACGATGTCGCGAGCAATGGTGAGGCCGAGACCGGTACCACCCGCCTCGCTGCTTTCGAACGGGCGGAACACGCTCTCCCGCCGTTCGGGTGAAATGCCCGGCCCGTCGTCATCGACCGTCACCAGTACGGCGCGCCCCTGTTGCATTGCGGCCAGTGCCACGTGACGGGCATGGCGGCGGGCATTATCGACCAGATTGGTGATGGCGCGCCGCACCGCATCGACGCGCAGCGACAAGGTCAGCGCCGCCGGCGTATCGAGCGACACATCGGCGCCGGCGCGACGGGCGCTGGCCGCGACTTCCTCCAGCACGGCGCTCAGGTTGGCAGGCTCGGCTTGCTCGGTGCTCTCACCACGGGCGAAGGCGAGATAGCCGCCGATCATGCGGTCCATCTCTTCCACGTCCGCCTGCATCTCCGCCACGTCCTGACGCACTTCGTCCTGCGCGGGCAACATCGCCAAAGCGAGTTTGAGGCGCGTCAGGGGGGTGCGCAGGTCATGCGACACGCCGGCCAGCAACTCGGTGCGCTGGACCAGGAAGCGCCGCGTCCGCTCCTGCATGCGGTTGAAGGCGGTGGCGGCCTGCCGCACCTCGGTGGCACCTTCCGGTCGGATCGGACCCAGGTCGCGTCCGCGGCCGAACGCGTCGGCGCCTGCGGCCAGACGGCGGATGCCGCGCACCTGATTGCGCATGAACAGCGCCGCGATGCCGAACACCAGCAGGGCAGTGCCGACCAGCCAGGCAACGAACAGGTAGATCGTGCCGGTGTAGAGGCGCTTGCGGGGAGCAACGACAGTCAATACGCCGTTCGGCATCTGCAAATGGATCAGCACGGATTGTGGATCGGAGACCCAGTCGGTGGTGAATGGCTGGGTGAAGGTCTGCTTCAGGGCGGCGGTCAGATCATCGTCCATCGGACCGAGAATATTGACCGGCCTGACGTTCGGCAGGGTGGCGCCGTGATCGAGCCGGAACTTCAGATCGAACCGAATATTGGCGTCGCGCAGCACCCATTCCTGATCGGCGTCGTCGGGGAACTGATGCAGCAAGTCCAGCGTGTAGGCGATCTCGTTGGTGATGCCGGCGGAAAGCCGGCGCGACACTAGATCGAGATGGCTGCCGTAGAAGATCTGCAACGCCACGGCCTGGAGCAAGATCAGAGGCACCAGGATCATCAGCAGGCTGCGGCCGAGCAATGAGCGCGGCAAGATGCGCTTGATGATCCGGGTGCCGGGGAGGCGGGCGTGCATTGCCTACGCGCCCGGTTTCAACACATAACCGCGGCCGCGCACGGTGTGCAGGAAGCGCGGCTCGCGCGGGTCGGCTTCCACCTTGCGGCGCAGGCGGGTGACCTGCACGTCGATGGCACGCTCGCCGGAATCGTCCATGCCGAGGGCGGCCGCGATATCCTCGCGCGACAGCACTTCGTTGGGCTTGGCGGCAAGGGCGGCCAGCAGTGCGGCTTCGCCGCCGGTCAGGCGCACCGGACCATCGCCGTCACGCAGCTCCTGCCGGTCGCGGTCGAAGCTGAGCGGCCCAAGCTGCACCGGCCCGGTGGGCGATTCCGGCATCGGCGGCGGGGCGCGGCGCAGCATGGCGCGGATCCGGAGCACCAGCTCGCGCGGCTCGAACGGCTTGGGGAGGTAGTCGTCGGCGCCGGCCTCGAAGCCGGCGATCCGATCCTCGGGTGCGCCACGCGCCGTCAGCAGCAGCACCGGCAGCTCATGCCCCTGCTCTTTGCGCAATGCGTCCGTCAAATCCAGGCCGTTTTCGCCAGGCATCATCACGTCCAGCACCATCAGGTCCGGATTGATGGCACGCAGCTTGGCACGAGCGTCGGCGGCGTTATCGGCGATGGTGACGCGGAAGCCCTCGCCGGCCAGATAGCGCTGCAACAGCCCTCGCAGTCTGGAATCGTCGTCCACCACCAGGATGTGTGCATCCTCCATCAGGCGCGGCCTCCATCGGATCCCTTGCCATGAATCTCGGCGACGTCACGTCGAGCCTCGTCGTCCATGATGCCTTCCATCACCGTGCGGAAGCCCGCCACAGCGGTGGCACCGGCCCTGCGATACGCGCGCGCCAGCCGAGCCATCTGCCGCTCGAACAGGCGGCGTTCCAGCGCCGCGCCCTCGGGGGTCAGGGTCAGCAGACGCTGACGGCGGTCCTCATGCCCTTGCGCCTGCGCCACATAGCCCCGATCCACCAGCGCGCCCAGCACGCGGGCGAGCGACTGCTTGGTAATACGCAGGATTCCGAGCAAGTCGGTGACGGTGATTCCCGGGTTGCGGCCGATGAAATGCAAAGCGCGGTGATGAGCCCGGCCGAACCCCATCTCTTCGAGGATGACGTCGGCCGCATTGGTGAAGTCGCGGTAGGCAAAGAACAGTAAATCCTGCGCCACCCGGATGTCTTTCTCCCGCGGAAAGGCCACATCGGCTTTGGCGTCAGGCGTCATGCGGGAGCCTCTGGGCTTGGCGGCCTCGATGCGGGGCGAGCTTGATGCCCTCGGTTTGCAGCATGACAGGTATTCCGTAAGCAGGGGTAAAATTAAGTCAGTAATATTGACGTATTCCGCCGTTCATTCTACAAAGCGGGGGCTGGTAGCAACGATATTGCGGAGGACACCGTCATGGAGCTTGTTCCTTTCGACGATCGCGACGGCAGGATCTGGTGGGACGGCAAACTTGTCCCCTGGCGCGATGCCAAGCTGCACGTGCTGTCGCATGGACTGCATTATGCCAGTGCGGTGTTCGAAGGCGAGCGGGCCTACGGCGGCAATATCTTCCGGTTGCGGGACCACACTGACCGATTGCTCAATTCCGGCCGCATTCTGGGTTTCGAGATTCCGTTCACGGCGGATGAAATCGACGCAGCCTGCCAGGAGGTGCTGGCCGCAAACGGCCTGACCAACGGCTACGTCCGGCCGATTGCCTGGCGCGGCTCGGAGATGATGGCGGTTTCCGCCCAGCAGACGAAGATCCATCTGGCAATCGCGGCGTGGCCCTGGCCAAGCTATTTTGGCGCCGAGCGCATGCAGGGCATCCGGTTGGGAATGGCCGAGTGGAAGCGCCCGTCGCCGGACACCGCGCCCACCGCGTCGAAGGCGGCCGGCCTCTACATGATCGGCACCATGTCCAAGCATAAGATCGAGGAGCAAGGGTACAACGACGCGCTGATGTTGGATTGGCGAGGCAGGGTGGCCGAGAGCACCGGGGCGAACGTGTTCTTCGTGATGGGCGGCGAGATTCACACGCCGGTGCCGGATTGCTTCCTGGACGGCATCACGCGGCGATCCGTCATGAGCCTGGCGCGGCGCCGCCAGATGACAGTGATCGAGCGGCCGATCGAACTCGAGGAGATCGATCACGCGACGGAATGCTTCCTGGCCGGCACCGCGGCGGAAGTCACGGCGGTGCGCGAGATCGCCGGGCGAACCTACACCCCTGGGCGCATCACCGAGACGCTGATGAAGGATTACGACGCACTGGTGATGCAATCGCCGCGGGACGTGGCACGCGTGGTGGCAGCTTAGCATTCGAGTTACGCTGTCATGGGGAGCGCAGCGCTCGCGATAGAGCGAGGCGCAGTCTGCCGGCGCCACGGCCGCGGCTGCCTTGGCGCATTGCTCCTCGCCATGACCGTGCAACGGGAGACGTAAGCATGCCCACTCATCCGTTTGATCTCACCGGCAAGGTCGCGCTGGTCACCGGCGGCAACAGCGGCATTGGCCTGGGCATGGCGGTCGGGCTGGCGCAGGCGGGGGCCGATATCGCGGTCTGGGGCACCAACGCGACGAAGAATGCAGCGGCCTGCGCCGAAATCGCGCGGCACGGACACCGTGTGCGGGCGTGGCAGTGCGATGTCGGCGATGAAGCCGCGGTGAACGACGCGTTTGCCGCGACCCTCGCGGCCTTCGGTCGGGTGGACGGCTGTTTCGCCAATGCCGGCGTGGGGGGACGTGGCGTTGCATCGTTCCTCGAGATGACCAGCGCCGAGTGGCATCGCGTGACCCGCGTCAACCTCGATGGCGCGTTCCATACCTTTCGCGCGGCAGCGCGGCACATGGCGCAACGCGGTGGCGGCGGGGTGCTGGTGGGCACGGCATCGCTCGCCGCCGTAGAGGCCGCACCGAGGTCGGAGCATTATGCCGCGAGCAAGGGGGGCATGATATCCATGGTCCGGGCGCTGGCGGTGGAGTTTGCCCGCCACGGCATTCGCGCACACGCGATTTTGCCAGGCTGGATCGCCACCGAGATGACCGCCAACGCATTTGCCACGGAGGGCTTCCGCACCAAGGTGGCGCCGCGCGTGCCGATGCGCCGCTGGGGCACCGGCGAGGATTTTTCCGGCATCGCAGTGTACTTGCAGAGCGACGCGTCGCGCTATCATACCGGCGATACGTTCGTCATCGACGGCGGGTATTCCTTGTTCTGAGTCCGCAGGCGCCGGCCCACACACACGTCGTTGCGATCAGCATAGCGACCAGGCCACCCGCTCGAAGTCAGGCGGCTAACGCTTGCGCACCTGACCGGGCTTGTGCCGCTTCGCTGCTTGCAACGACGCCCTCGATACGGCGGTGGCGTTTGGTTTCGCCTACTCCGCCGCCAGACGCGGTGTGAATGCCGCCACCTCAGCCCGCTCGGCGCCCGGCATTGGCTGCGGCCACCACCGATCCTCCCATTCCGAGAACAGCGGCCGCAGCTTCGGCAACACCTGCTCCGAGAACAGTTTGGTGTTGTACTTGGCGAGTTCCTTGCCCATGTTGCCGAACTGCAGCAACAGCATCAGGTGGCCGACATTCAACTCGGTTGCGACTTCGGTAAGCTGCGCCACCACCTCATCGGGCGAACCGAGAATCACATAGCCCAGATCAACGATGTCCTTCATCTCGGTGGCACGCATCCGCGACCGCGCGCCGGACGCGGAGGCGCGGCCGATCTGGCTCTCGATGCCGGCGCGTTGCGTTGCCTCGGTGATGTAGCCGGGCGGCGTCGCCCACATCGGGTCGACATGCAGGCAGCGGCCATAGAAATACTCGGCGGGTTCCCTGTACATCTCCCAGGCCTTCTCGCGCGTCTCCGCCACGCCGACGAATTGCAGGAAGCCGGCGCGGTATGGGTTGCGGTCCTTGCCCAGGCGCGCCATTTCGTTCCAGAATCCGTCCATCGTCGCCTTGCCGTCCTTGTAGCCAAAATAGGACAGGTAGGCGTAGACGTAGTCCATCTTCGCGCACCACTGCCAGGTCTCGACCGAGCCGCCGCCCGGGATCCACACCGGCGGGTGCGGCTTCTGCACCGGACGCGGCCAGATGTTCACATAGCGCTGCTGGTTATAGCGGCCGTTGAAGGCGAAGGTCTCCGGCTCCTGCCAGGCCTTCATCACCAGGTCATGCGCTTCGTAGTAGCGGTCGCGCAGCAGGGACGGGTTCTGGCCGTAAGCGTAGCAGGTGTCCATCGGCGTGCCGACCGGGAAGCCGGCGATCAGCCGGCCGCCGGAGATCACGTCGATCATGGCGAATTCTTCCGCGACGCGGGTCGGCGGATTGTACAGCGCGAGGGAATTGCCCATCACGCAGATCGCGGTATCGCGCGTGCGGCGCGACATGGCGGAGGCGATCAGGTTGGGTGACGGCATCAGGCCGTAGCCGTTGGAGTGATGCTCGTTGCAGCACACGGCGTCGAAGCCGCACTCGGCGGCATATTCCATCTCATCCATGAAGTCGTTGTACATGAGATGCGCGCGCTTCGGTTCGAACAGGGTGGAGTGAACATCCACCCAGACCGAGTGATGCTGGTCACGGAAATCGTCCGGCAGCTCGGTGTAGGGCATCAGGTGGAACCAGAGCAGTTTCATGGCGTGGGTCCGTTTCCTGGGCGTGGGATACCAGTGAGTATGACTGGATGACCGGGTGGTTCGTCAACCTTGGCGATCCTGCGCACGGTGGGCGCGTCATTCCCCATCCCCTGACAGACCCCGCCATCCGCCCTATCTTCCGGCCAACGTCCGCATCCCGCCGACTGTGGCAACCGAGGCAAAGAGGACCTTCAGCATGCTCAATCCGACCTCTCCCCTGCCCTTGAAGGACCCGACGTTGTTCCGCCAGGCCAACTGCCTCGACGGCAAATGGGTCGAGGCCGACAACGGCAAGACGATCATGGTGAAGAACCCCGCCACCGGCGAAGCCATCGGTGAGGTCCCGGCCATGGGCTCCGCCGAAACCCGCCGCGCCATCGAGGCTGCCGCCCGCGCCTATCCCGCCTGGCGCGCCATGCTGGCGAAAGAACGGGCAGCGATCCTGCGCAAACTCTCCGACCTGATGCTGGCCAACACCGAAGACCTCGCGGTGATCATGACCGCGGAACAAGGCAAGCCGCTGTCCGAAAGCAAGGGCGAAATCGCCTACGCCGCCAGCTTCATCGACTGGTTCGCCGACGAGGCGAAGCGGGTCTATGGCGACACGATTCCGCAGAACGCCAAGGGGCGCCGCATCCTTGTCCTGAAAGAGCCGATCGGCGTTTTCGCCGCGATCACGCCATGGAATTTCCCCTCAGCGATGATTACGCGGAAGGCCGGCCCTGGTTGGGCGGCCGGCTGCACCGGCGTGATCCGTCCGGCGTCGCAAACGCCATTCAGCGCACTCGCTTTGGCGGTACTGGCCGAACGCGCCGGCATGCCCCCGGGTGTGTGCAACGTGCTTACCGGGCCATCCGGGCCGATGGGCGAGGAACTCACCGCCAATCCGTTGGTGCGAAAGCTGTCGTTCACCGGCTCGACCGAGATCGGCGCGAAGCTGCTGGCGATGTGTGCGCCGACCATCAAGAAGACCAGCATGGAACTGGGCGGCAACGCGCCGTTCATCGTGTTCGATGATGCCGACCTGGATGCCGCGGTGCAGGGCGCAATGGCCAGCAAGTACCGCAACACCGGCCAGACCTGCGTCTGCGCCAATCGGCTGCTGGTGCAGGACGGCGTGTATGACGCGTTCGCCGCAAAACTGAAGGCCGCGGTGGAGGCCATGAAGGTCGGCAACGGCATGGAGCCCGGCGTGTCGCAGGGCCCGCTGATCAACGCCGACGCGGTGAAAAAAGTGGAAGAGCATATCGCCGATGCATTGCAGCGGGGCGCCAGCGTGGTAACCGGCGGCCATCGCCACAAGCTGGGCGGCACGTTCTTTGAACCCACCGTGCTCGCCAACGTGCCGCGCGACGCGATGATCTTTCGCGAGGAGACGTTCGGGCCCGTGGCACCCCTGTTCCGGTTCACGACCGAAGAAGAAGCAGTCAAGCTGGCGAACGACACCGAGTTCGGCCTGGCAGCCTACTTCTATGCCCGCGATGTGGGCCGCATCTTCCGCGTTGGCGAGGCGCTGGAATACGGGCTGATCGGCATCAACGAGGGCATCATCTCCACCGCCGAAGCGCCGTTCGGCGGGATGAAGTTCTCGGGCCTGGGACGCGAGGGTTCGAAATACGGGATCGAGGAGTATCTCGAGATCAAGTATCTTGCGGTCGGTGGCATCGGGACCTGATGGTCCGATACCGACCGGCGGCCGCCTGTGTGGTGCCGTCCGCTATGAAGCGGGCGGCACGCCGTACAGCACACCGGCAGGCGCCTGTCATGCCGCCGCTGTCCGGTCCGTCGTCGTGTGCAAATTCGGTTCCGGCCAGGTCGTGACCGCCTGCCGCGCCACACGATGCACCAGTGCACCGAGATGCGCCGGCTTCTCAACGCGCAACCACGGCGCCGCGGCGAACGCCGCTTGCATATCGCGATATCCCGCGGCCCTCCTGGCCGCGATCGAACTGCGCGAGAACTCCGCGTCGCTGTTCGGAATTTGCCCCGCCTCCGGGTGATATATGATGTGGACGATGTCCAACCGCCGTTCCGTCAGCACCGGATCGTCGGGCACCGCTGCAACCTCCGGGAGGTCGCGCGCCTTCAACAGCCCCACCGCATGGCGGAGGTTCACCTTGGTCGCCACGGCATCGACATGATGTGCCGTACGGCTGGCATATTGGATTTGCTTCGCACGCCACAGCACGTCGTTCATGGTCTCCGGCGGAGGCCCGGCCGCATCCCACAAGTCGATCAGGAACACCACCAGATGCGGATGGCCCGGTTCATCCACTACGGCATCGAGCGGCGTGTTCGAGACGCAGGCGCCGTCCCAGTACAGCCGCCCCTCCACCAGGGTGGCCGGGAAACCTGGCGGCAGCGAGCAACTGGCCAGCACATGCTCCGGCTCGATACGCTGGCGGTGGTTGTCGAAAAACCGCGCGTTGCCGGTAGCGATGTCCGTCGCCCCCAGGCTCAGCCGCAGCTTGCGATCGTTGATCAGCGAGAAATCGGCGAAGCGCCGCAGCGTGGCCAGAACCGGCGAGGTATCATAGAAGCTTACCTCCTGCGGTGGCGCCGCGGGGCGCAGATAGGGGTTCAGCGGACGCGGCGTGAAGAAATTCGGCTGGCCGAACCACAGTGCCTCGGCATTGCTCGCCATATTATGCAGCGTCTGCAATGCGGTCAGCGCCAGCGGCGCCGGCACATCAGGCCAGGAGATCGCCTCCCATAGCGCGGTGAGCCGTGCGACACGATCCTCCGGTCGGTTCCCGGCGATGACCGCAGAATTGATGGCACCGATCGAGATGCCCGCGACCCAGTCCGGATGCAGGTCGTGTTCCGCCAACGCCTGGTAGGCGCCGACCTGGTAGGCACCCATCGCGCCGCCGCCCTGCAG
The DNA here is from genome assembly GCA_035508435.1 of Acetobacteraceae bacterium. Taxonomy (GTDB): domain Bacteria; phylum Pseudomonadota; class Alphaproteobacteria; order Acetobacterales; family Acetobacteraceae; genus JASHVB01. Next base: position 44,813 of record DATJNA010000016.1, read on the forward strand.
CATCAGCGCGACCCTGGGTTTCGTGCCCGATGGCCCGGAGACCGGTTTCACGCCCATGGCTGTCCCCTGTCTGCTGCGAGGCCGCATGGTAGGCCGGCGCGACATGGAGCGTGGAGAATTCTTCGCGGCGGTTCGACCCCTCGCGAATCACAGCGCCGGTTCTGGCATGGCTGCCAGCCGTTCCTCGAGCGCCGTGGTCAGTGCCTCCCGGCGTGCCCACAACGAGCGGTACCAGGCGATCCGTGGCGCCACCTGATACGCAAGCATGCGGTTCTGCGACACGTAATCGCGTGCGTTGTCGGCCAGCTCGCGTGCCAGGTCCGGCATGGCCACCAGCCGTGTCAGCTTTTCCCGCAACTCCGCCGCATCGCGGAACAACAGGCCGGTGCGTCCTTCCTCAATGGTCTCGCGGTACACAACGTCGCTGGCCAGTGACGCAACCCGGCAGGCACCGGCCTCGATGAATTTGAGGTCGGATTTCGCACGGTTGAAGCTGCCGTCCGACAGCGGCATCAGCGACACCTCACAACGGCCCAGCAACTCCATATAGGTGTCATACTCGCAAAGCGGGGTGAACTGCTTGTGCGGGGTCTGCAGGGCATCGTGAAAGCCCTGATCGTAGACAACCGAAAACCGCAGCCGCTCGCCCGCCTGCGCTGCCACGTCGTTGATCGTGTCCATCAGCGGCTCCCAATCCTGCTCCCGGTTCAATGCGCCGAAAAACATGGTCAGGACATTGGGGTCGGCGAAGTTGCGAATTTCCGGCAGCTCCACCACCGCGTTGGGGAAGACCGCGACCTCCGGATTGCGCTGACGCAGCACCGCCGCGAGCGCGCGCGTGCTGGTCTGCACGGCGTGGACACCCCGGAACGTCAATTGTTGAGAGTCGTGCAGAACCGGAAAGAAATCGGGGTGGTCGTCGAATTCGGTTACCAGCAGCCAACCGGCCTGCTGGAAAAATCGGATCATCCTGCGACCTTCCTCACCATTCAGTGCCGGCCGGTGCAGGATGAAGATACGGGCGATACCATCGTCCCGACTGCTGGCATCGACCGATGATGTGATCATGGTGGACACCACTGGATCCGTCGCCATGGCCCGCAGCGGGTGCACGATCCGCACATGCGACACGCCACCAACCGGTCGCAGCATATTGCCGGCTATCATCATCCGCTGCTGCGGTGCCTTGCATATGCGCCAGACATACTGCAGCGGCAAGGCGCGTTGCAGGTAGTCATCGCTGCTGATCCCCAGGGATGTCAGGGCAGGCGCGAGCGACCGGGTGAAATTGGCGGCCGGCTCACGGTCGTATGGGAACACGCGCGGGCTTACATCGCAGAGGACAAAGCCTCGCCGAGCCAAGCCTTCATGCATGCTGCGCAGGGTGAACCAGCGCAGATGCGTGTCGTCCATCAGGCCGCTCTCTTCATAGTCCCACACGCCGCGCAGCAGCCTGTCGGCGAAGCTCCAATGCTCGAGATTTGGCACACACATCACGATCACCCCGTGCGGGGTGAGGGCTTCCGCCTGGCGAGTCAGTACCGCCCATGGATCGCGCAAGTGCTCCAGGATGTCGCCGTAGACGATGCAGTCGATCCCCTCGGAGAGGTCGAACGGCAGTGGATCGTCCTCGACATCAACGGTTGCGAGTTCGTCAAGCCGCTCCGCGGCCAGCGCGGCGAGGTCGGGATCCTTGTCGATCCCCAACAGACGCGCCCGGGGGTTGCGCTTGCGGTAGGCGGCGGCGAGGGCAGCGGTGCCGCAGCCCACGTCCAGGACCACGCGTGCCGATAGCGGGATGCGTTCGAGCAAATCGGGATTCGGCAATTGGTCGCGAGGCGGCGGCATGGGTTGACAGGGCTCTTGTGGAATGGGGCTTGGGAATTCCAATGCGCCGGGGCGCACTCGCGTTTTCACCGGAACCGGCGCGCGGCATGCCGCGAACGGCGATCCTGCTACGCGGAATCCGGGCCCGGGCGCAAGTACGATCGGGGGCGCCGGTGGGCAAAGCTGGCAGCCTTGTGGCGCCGTACGCCCTGCGCTAAAGCGCCGCGTTCACGGTCGCGACGCCCGGCAAGCCGTTCGCGCGCACGTGGCGGAATTGGCGGGCGTGGTGGAATTGGCAGACACGCCAGATTTAGGTTCTGGTGGCGCAAGCCGTGGGGGTTCAAGTCCCTCCGCCCGCACCACCGCAGCCTCGCTGGCGCAACTCTTGTTTAGGAGGATTGTCCCACTGATGCAGGTGACCGAAACCCTGGCCGACGGCCTGAAACGCGGATTCACCGTCGTGGTGCCGGGGACAGAAATCGAAACCCGCCGCACCGCGAGGCTGACCGACCTGGGCCGGACGCTGCGTCTGCCGGGTTTTCGCCCCGGCAAGGTGCCGCTGCCGATCGTGCGCCAGCGTTACGGCACCGCGGTAACGGCCGAGGTGCTGGAGGAGTCGGTCAACCAGGCGACACAGGCCTTGCTGAGCGAACGCAATCTGCGGCCGGCGCAGCCGCCCAGGATCGACGTTGTGAGCCTCGATACCGGCGCGGGAGCGGCGAAGGACCTGGAGTTCAAGCTGGAATTCGAGACGCTGCCCGACATCGCCTTGCCGAATTTCGGTCAGATCTCCCTGATCCGCCGGAAGGCTGAGGTCGCATCGGAGATCGTGGACAAGGCGCTCGAGGACCTTGCCGCCCGCAACCGAACACTGGAGGAGATCGCGCCGGAGGCGCTGGCAGTGCGCACCGAGTCGCCGGGAGCCGCCGCAGGCGAGGTACTGACCATCGATTACGTGGGCAAGATCGACGGCGTGGCGTTCGCCGGCGGCTCTGCCACCGACCAGAACGTCGAGGTGGGGAACCCCACCGCCCTCATCCCCGGGTTCCAGGAGCAACTGGTCGGCATGCAGCCCGGCGAGAACAAGACGATTTCCGTCACCTTCCCGGCGGACTACGGGAACCAGGACCTGGCCGGGAAACCCGCTACCTTCGACATCACGGTCAAGAAACTCTCCCGCGCGGTGGTGCCGGCGGTGGATGACGAGTTGGCCAAGAAACTGGCGTTCGAGGATCTCCCCGAACTGCGCACCATGATGGAGGGGCGTATCCGCCGCGAATACGATGCGTTGTCGCGCGTGCGGCTGAAACGCGATTTGCTCGACGCCCTGGCGCAGCAGGCCACGTTCGCGGCGCCGGAGGGCATGGTGGAGCAGGAATTTGACCAGATATGGCAGCGGCTGGAGGCGGCGCGCAAGGACGGCACACTCGATGAGGACGACAAGGACAAGGACGAAGCGACGCTGCGGGCCGATTATCGGACCATTGCCGAGCGTCGGGTGAAACTGGGCCTGGTGTTGGCGGAAATCGGGCGGGCGAACGGCATTGTGGTCTCGCCGGAAGAACTGACGCGCGCGAAGCGGGTGGAGGCGGCGCGCTATCCCGGCCAGGAGACCCAGATGATGGAGTTCTTCCGCAAGTATCCGCAGATGGAGAATGCACTGCGCGGGCCGATCTTCGAAGACAAGGTTGTCGATTTCGTGATTGAACTGGCGCAGGTGACCGAGGAAACCGTCACGCCGGAAGCGCTGGCACAGGAACCACCCTTGTCTGCCGCAACCGACCCCGGATCTTCGGCATCGGCAGCGGCATCGGGATCGGGATCGATGGACGGCGGCGAGCCGGCGCCCGAGGCTGCCGCCGACGCGACGGAGCCGCCGGCGGAAACGTTGGCTTGAGGTTGCGAGCCCGGGCGACGGTCTCACGCCGGGGGGCGTGGCAGTTTCCGGCGGTTTCTCCTGGCCGACTGGATTCCGCCACCGAACCGACTATTTAAGAGCGTGTGAGCCTCCCCCCGCCGTGAAGGTGCGACATGTCCGACCGCAGCCCCGTCGAGATCTACAGCAATAGCCTTGTGCCGATGGTGGTTGAGCAAACCGCCCGGGGCGAGCGTGCGTATGACATCTATTCGCTGTTGCTGAAGCAGCGGATAATATTCCTGACGGGGGCGGTCTACGACCAGGTGAGCTCGCTGATTTGCGCCCAGCTCCTGTACCTGGAGTCGGACAATCCCAGCAAGGAAATCTCCTTCTATATCAATAGCCCTGGGGGCGTGGTGTCGTCCGGCCTGGCGATCTATGACACCATGCAATATGTCCGCAGCCCGGTCAGCACGTTGTGCATCGGCCAGGCAGCCTCGATGGGCAGCCTGCTACTGGCCGCCGGCGCCAAGGGGAAGCGCTTTGCCCTGCCGAATTCCCGGATCATGGTGCACCAGCCGTCCGGCGGCGCACAGGGGCAGGCGACGGACATCGAGATCCAGGCGCGGGAAATCCTCGCCCTGCGCAAGCGGCTGAACGAGATCTATGTCCGGCATACCGGCCAGCCGATCGAGGCGATCGAGCGGAAGCTGGAGCGGGACAGCTACCTCTCGGCCGAGGAGGCGCGGGATTTCGGCCTGGTAGATGAGGTCGTGGAGTACCGTCCGCCGGTCACGGACGAATCCAGCAGGGGCTGAGCGGCCGGGATAACCCACGACACCTCGCCGCAAGGGGGGTCGAGCCCTGGGGCGGCGGGGGTAAATCCCCTGCCTGGCTGCCCGTTTCGATCCGCCGGGCAACCGCCGGCACCGGCTCCCCAGGCAGGGGACTGCGTTCACCTTACCTTTCCTGCACCATCTGTCACCCTGCTGTAGTATAAGGCAGGCTTTGCTTGTCGCCTCGGCCGTCGAGGATTACATTGACCATGAGGCCGTGGGACTGCCCAGGCCAGGAGTGCGCTGACGCATGAGTAAATCCGGCGATTCCAAGAACACCCTGTACTGCTCGTTCTGCGGCAAGTCCCAGCACGAGGTGCGCAAGCTCATCGCCGGGCCGACTGTCTTCATCTGCGACGAGTGTGTCGAGCTCTGCATGGACATCATCCGTGAGGAGCATAAGACCCATCTCGTGAAGTCGCGCGACGGCGTCCCCACCCCGCGCGAGATCTGCAAGGTGCTCGACGACTATGTGATCGGCCAGGATCACGCCAAACGTGTGCTGTCGGTCGCGGTCCACAACCATTACAAGCGGCTGGCACACGGGCAAAAGAACAACGACGTCGAAATCGCCAAGTCCAACATTCTGCTGGTCGGTCCGACCGGGTCCGGCAAGACCCTGCTGGCACAGACCCTCGCCCGCATCCTGGACGTGCCGTTCACCATGGCGGACGCGACGACGCTGACCGAGGCCGGCTATGTCGGAGAGGACGTTGAGAATATCATCCTAAAATTGTTGCAGTCGGCCGACTACAACGTTGAGCGTGCCCAGCGCGGCATCGTCTACATCGATGAGGTCGACAAGATCAGCCGTAAGTCGGACAACCCTTCCATCACCCGCGACGTGTCGGGCGAAGGCGTGCAGCAGGCGCTGCTGAAGATCATGGAGGGCACCATCGCCTCGGTGCCGCCGCAGGGAGGGCGCAAGCACCCGCAGCAGGAATTCCTCCAGGTCGACACCACCAACATCCTGTTCATCTGCGGTGGCGCCTTCTCGGGTCTGGAAAGGATTATCAGCGCTCGGGGCAAGGGTTCGGGCATCGGGTTCGGGGCCGAAGTCCGGTCCCCGGACGACCGGCGCATGGGTGCCATTCTGCGTGAGGTGGAACCCGAGGACCTGCTGAAATTCGGCCTGATTCCCGAGTTCATCGGTCGGTTGCCCGTGGTCGCCACGCTGGACGACCTGGACGAAGCGGCGCTGATGGAGATTCTGACCAAGCCGAAGAACGCGCTGATCAAGCAGTATGGCCGCCTGTTCGAGATGGAAGGCGTGAAGCTGACTTTCACCGAGGACGCTTTGAAATCAGTGTCCATCCGGGCGATCGCCCGTAAGACAGGCGCCCGCGGGCTACGGTCAATCATGGAAGCCATCTTGCTCGGAACCATGTTCGAGCTGCCCGGCCTGGATGGCGTCGAAGAGGTTGTCATCAATCGAGAGGTCGCGGAATCTCGCGCCAACCCGCTCTACCTGTATGGCAAAGAGCGGGCGGAAAGCAGCGCCTGACCGCGGGCCGCGGCCCGGCGCCGCGCTGGCGGAACCGTTACCGCGAATTTCAAGGGGTTGCGCCGTGTCGTCTGGCTGCCGATATCGTGGTACGATGCCCGGCCCCGCTGGAGCCGGGTTGGCGGAACCCGTGCCGCGCCCGGGCGGGTTCTGCGCCGGCTGTCCATAAGGAGGTCCACCATGACAGATTCTGATCGGCCGAGACCGGAGGGGCCTGCACGCGCGGAAGCCCCGCGCGGTGACTTGATGCCGGTCCTGCCGCTGCGCGACATCGTCGTCTTCCCGCACATGATCGTGCCGCTGTTCGTTGGCCGTGAAAAGTCCGTCCGCGCGCTGGAAGCGGTGATGCACGACGATAAACAGATTTTGCTGGTGGCGCAGAAGAATGCGGCGCAGGACGACCCGTCGGCCGACGATATTTATCGCGTCGGCACGGTCTCCACCATCCTCCAGCTTTTGAAGCTGCCCGACGGCACCGTGAAGGTGCTGGTGGAAGGCGGCCGGCGGGCCAGGATTGCCGCATTCAAGGAGACCGAAGCTTATTTCGAGGCGTTCACCGCGCCGCTGCCCGACGTGACCGGGGAGACGAAAGAGCAGGAGGCGCTCGGCCGTACCGTGGTCACCCAGTTCGAGCAATATATCAAATTGAACAAGAAAATTGCCCCGGAGGTGCTGGTCTCACTGAACCAGATCGAGGACGCGTCAAAACTCGCCGACACCGTCGCCAGCCATTTGAATCTGAAGATCCCTGAGAAGCAGGAGCTGCTGGAGATCGCCAAGGTCAGCGAGCGCCTGGAGAAGGTCTTCGGCCACATGGAGTCCGAGATCGGCGTACTCCAGGTGGAGAAGCGCATCCGCAACCGCGTGAAGCGGCAGATGGAGAAGACGCAGCGCGAATACTACCTGAACGAGCAATTGAAGGCCATCCAGAAGGAGCTTGGCGAAGGTGAGGACGGCAAGGACGAGAACGCCGAACTCGAAGCCAAAATCAAGAAGACCAAGCTGTCAAAGGAAGCGCGCGAAAAGGCACTCACAGAGCTGAAAAAGCTCAAGACCATGAGCCCCATGAGCGCGGAAGCGACAGTGGTGCGCAACTATCTGGATTGGATGCTATCCATCCCCTGGAAGAAGCGCAGCAAGATTCGCAACGACGTGGTGGCTGCCGAGAAGGTATTGGAAGCCGACCACTACGGCCTGGAGAAGGTCAAGGAGCGGATCATTGAGTACCTGGCGGTGCAGGCGCGCTCGCCAAAGGTGCGCGGGCCGATCCTGTGCCTGGTCGGGCCGCCCGGCGTCGGCAAGACCTCGCTCGGCAAGTCGATCGCCAAGGCGACCGGACGCAACTTCGTGCGCATGTCGCTGGGCGGCGTGCGGGACGAAGCGGAAATCCGCGGCCACCGGCGCACCTACATCGGCTCGATGCCCGGCAAGGTCATCCAGGGCATGAAGAAGGCCAAGACCTCCAACCCCCTGTTCTTGCTGGATGAAGTCGACAAGCTGGGGGCGGACTGGCGGGGTGACCCGTCATCAGCGCTGCTGGAAGTGCTGGACCCCGAGCAGAATTCGACGTTCCAGGACCATTACCTGGAAGTGGATTACGATCTGTCGGACGTGATGTTCGTGACCACGGCAAACAGCCTGCGCATGCCGCAGCCGCTGATGGACCGCATGGAGATCATCCGTATCCCCGGCTACACCGAGGATGAGAAGGTCGAGATCGCCAAGCGCCACCTGATCAGCAAGCAGTCGGAAGCGCACGGCCTGAAAACCGAAGAGTGGCACATCTCGGATGACGCGCTCCGCGACATGATCCGCTACTACACCCGCGAGGCCGGCGTACGGAATCTTGAGCGTGAGATTGCCAATCTGGCACGCAAGTCGGTGAAGGAGCTGGTCACCAACAAGGGCGCCAAGAAAGTCACGATCACCCGCAAGAACCTCGAAAAGTTCGCTGGCGTGAAGAAGTTCCACTTCGGCGAGACCGAGGCCGAGGACATGGTTGGTGTCGTCACCGGCTTGGCCTGGACCGAGGTGGGTGGCGAGATTCTGACCATAGAATCGGTACTCTTGCCCGGCAAAGGCAACGTCAAGCAGACCGGCAAGTTGGGCGACGTCATGCAGGAGAGTGTGTCGGCGGCGCTCAGCTACGTGCGCAGTCGCTCCATCCGCTTCGGCATCAAGCCTACCTTGTTCGACAAGCGCGACATCCACGTGCATGTGCCGGAGGGTGCGACGCCAAAGGACGGACCGTCTGCCGGCATCGCGATGGCGACATCGATCGTGAGCGTGTTGACTGGCATTCCAGTGCGGCGCGACGTGGCGATGACCGGTGAGATCACGCTGCGCGGCCGCGTACTGCCGATAGGCGGGCTGAAGGAGAAGCTGTTGGCCGCGTTGCGAGCCGGGATAACCTCGGTATTCATCCCAAAGGAGAACGAGAAGGATCTCACGGAAATCCCGGACAACGTGAAGAAGAACCTGAAGCTGATCCCGGTGGCCGACGTGGATGAAGTGATCGCCCAGGCGCTGGTGCGGCGTCCAGAGCCGATCGAATGGGAGGAGCCGCCGGAGGATGTGACCGTACCAGTGGTGCCTGCCACCACGGACCATGCATCGGCCTCGCTGCCGCACTGAAGCCTTGTCGTACGGGTTCTGGGCTGTGCGCCCGACTTGCAGGCATGTTGATCGATTTGATCAGACAAATCCGGCTGAGCCGGCAGTCGTGCGCACGTTGGTGGCTACGGAGAGATGACAGCGGCGCCGCGGCAATCGTACGCGTTGCTCCGCTGTCATTTCGGCAATGGCCATAGTTATCCTCATCGCAACGGCGAAACTGGTTGTTTGATTGATCGCGAGTATTGACGCGAGCGAAACCGCACAACTACTGTCCGGTGTGGCGGCGGCTCTGGAACTTGGAGACGGCCGGCCTCGCGCCTGTCATGCCCACGGGAGGAGAGGAACTTAACTGTGAACAAAATGGATCTCATCGCTACCGTAGCGGAAGAGACCGAGCTATCGCGGACCAAGGCAGGAGAGGTTGTCGATGCGGTCCTTAATGCCATTGAGACAGCGCTGAAAAAGCAGGACGAGGTCCGACTTGTCGGTTTCGGCACCTTCGCGACGGCGCAGCGTAAGGCCGGCACGGGCCGCAACCCGCGAACAGGCGAAGAGATGCAGATTCCCGCATCCACCACCGTGCGTTTCAAGGCTGGGAAAAGCTTGAAGGACGCAGTGCAGTAGCGCCACCGTGGGTGTGGAATGCGTAGTCCGACTGATCGATTCGTGTCACAGCGTTTACCGTGGCTCAGTGGCCATTTCCCTGGGCGGTTAGCTCAGCGGTAGAGCGTCTCGCTTACACCGAGAGGGTCGGCGGTTCGATCCCGTCACCGCCCATCAGCCAATGTCGTCGATGATCGATGCGACGTCACCACGACTTTCAAACGCAACCGGAAGCGGCTGCCACCGTGCCGCAAGTGCTATCAGGCAGCCAGCCGCTCCACGAAGCGGACCCGCCAGGCGGAGCCGCGCCGCAAGGCCCAGACAGCCAACGCGCAGCGTTCCGTGACATCATGGCAGCGGACAGCCGGAGACAATGCCCGCCACCGGCCGCGCAATGAACTGGCGCGCGGCGCGCCGCTGCGCCCCCGCGCGGGCTCGCGTTTCACATCACACGCGGGCTCGCGTTTCACATCACATGTGCTGGCCGCCGGACGTTCCGTTGCCCGCCCCGCCGGCGCCCTGACCGTTCATCGGACCGGAGCCTGGTGGCTGCGCCGCGCCGCCGCCGCCGCCGTACGACCGCACGCTGTTGCCGCTGCCACCGCCGTCCTCCGCGGAGCCCATCGAAAACGATTGGCCGGAGCGGGCAGCCTGTAGGCTTTGTTGGTTTAGCCGATCGACCTCGCCATTCTGCGACGTGTCGCGTTGCTCGTTGCGCGACGAACGCATCGCGTGGTGCGCCCGGTCATGCCGGTAGTTGCTTTGGGCGCTGGTGGCATTGCCGGGCCGGCCGCTGTTCATTCCGGTGGTGTTCGCGTTCATCCCGCCCATGTTTGCATTTGACCCGGCCGTGCTCATGTGGCCGCCGCCAGGCGCACCGTTGCTGACCGCGTTGGTGCCGTTGCTCATGGCGGGCTGCGACCCCATGGATGTGCCGGTCGTATCCATGCCGGTCGGCGACGTCCCGTTGTTCATTCCCATGCCACCGGCATTCACGCCGCTCGTGGCGCCGGCGGTCGGGTTTGGCCTGGTCATCCCCGTGCTATTGCCGTTCATTTCGGCGCTGTTGTTCTGGCTCGCGGCCTGGTCAACCGAATTCCCCGAACTCGCATCGCCCGTCGCGGCGAAGGCCGGTCCGGCAAACATGAGCGCCAGCGCGCAGACCGAACCCAGCAGGCGTCCTTCACCCATAGGCTCCTCCTTCCCAATGCCCTTGTCCCGGCGCCGGCTACCTGCGGCAGCGTCGAGCCAGGGACTGCAATCAACGTGGGAAAGGCCGCGACGGGACGCCATCACTTCCCGTTGCGCTGGTCAGATTACCAATTGAGTCTGCGTCACTTTCGCCAGCAGGCGACCGTTTTCTCCGCTCAGCCGGGTTTCCCAAACCTGCGTGCGGCGGCCGCGATGCAGCGGCACGCTCTCGGCTGTGACGCGGCTGCCGACTGGCGCGCCAGCGAAGAAATTGGTCTTGCTCTCGAGCGTTGTGGTGGATTGGCCATCACGCAAATTCAATACCGTCCCGACCGCGCCCAGCGTGTCGGCGAACGCCATGATCGCGCCGCCGTGAATCGTGTGTCCGACGGTGCAATGCTCCTCCGCGACCACGAACTCGGCGACCACGCGGTCCTTTTCCGCAACAGTAACCGTCATGCCGAGAAACCGCGGCAGTCCCAGCGTCGTCAGCAGCGTGATCGGGTCCATGCTGATCCCTCCCGGTGTCGGCGCCCATCTTGCCGCGCGCCTCACGCCCGTCCAGAGAACACGGGATCATTCGCGAGAGGCAAGCATGAGCGATCAGGCCACGGCAGAAATCCGCCGCATCATCGACAGCCCGGCATTTAAGGCCGCCTGCGCCACGCTTCGCGCGGAGCATGACCGCACAGTGCAGGACATCGTCGCGTTGACGCAGATTGCCGCGCCTTCCTTCCAGGAGGGCAATCGCGCCGCTGCATGGCGGGACATGGCGCGTGGGCACGGCCTGCATGAACTGGAGACCGACGCCGAAGGCAACGTCATGGGCCTGCGCCGTGGCGTCGGCAACGGGCCGTTGATCTGCATCGCCGCACATCTGGACACGGTGTTCCCGCCCGGCATCGACCTGACCGTCCGCCGCGATGGCACACGCTTGCTCGCGCCCGGCATCGGTGACGATACGCGCAGCCTGGCGGTGCTGTTGGCCTGGCTGCGCGCGATGGATGCCGCCGGGATCCGCACGCGCGCCGATATCCTGGTGGTCGCCGACGTCGGCGAGGAGGGTCCGGGCGACCTGCGTGGCATGCGCTATCTGTTTGAAAAGGGCCGCTACCAGGACCGCATCAGCGGCTTCATTACGGTCGACAGTCCAAACATGGAACGCATCGTGACCCGTGGGGTCGGATCCAAGCGTTATCGCGTGACGTTCAAGGGGCCGGGCGGACACAGTTATGGCGCGTTCGGGCTGGTGAACCCGATGTACGCGATGGCCGATGCAATTTCCCAACTGGGACAGGTGCAGGTGCCGGCGCGGCCGAAGACGACGTTCAGTGCGTCGGTGACCGGCGGCGGAACGTCGATCAACTCGATTCCCAACGCGGTGTGGACCGAATTCGACCTGCGTTCCGAGTCGCCGGAGGAACTTGACAGGCTGGAGCGATGTTTCCTGGCGATCGTGGACAAGGCGGTGGCGGCGGAGAACCACGCGCGCTCGACCCGCACCGGCGAAATAAGCGCCGACGTCGCGAAGATCGGCGACCGTCCGGCGGGCCATACCGATGAGGCGCACGAGATGGTGCGTCTCGCGCAGGCGGCATTGCTGGCGCACGGTTTCGCGCCGACGTTCGAGGCGTCCTCCACCGATGCGAACATCCCGATGAGCCTCGGCATTCCGGCGATCAAGATCGGCTCCGGCGGCTCCGGCGGACGCGGGCACTCGCTGGAGGAATGGATCGATGTGGAGCCGGAGGCCAGCCTGCGCGGCATGGCCGCCGGGCTGGCGACATTGCTGGCGGTGGCGGGGGTGGCGGAGTAATGCGCCAAATCGGTGCCGCGCTGTCATAAAGCACAACGACAAAACGGACGGAGCGCAAAGATGCCGACCCTGCTCTTGCTCGGCGATGTCAATCTGATGAACGTGGACGATCCAGCCGTGCCGTTTGCACGCGTGCGTGACATGTTCCGCGCCGCCGATCTGGTGTTTGCCAATCTCGAATGCTGCCTGTATCGACCGCCGCAACGACATTCGTTTCACAATGAGGGCTTCTTCGCCGATCCTGCCATCGGGGGCCAGGCCTTGCTCGACGCCGGCATCGCGGCGGTCGGCATAGCCAACAACGTGAATTACGGCGACGCAGCGATCCTTGCCACCATCGCGCAACTGGATGCCATCGGCGTGCAGCATACCGGCGCCGGCGCCGGCCTTGACGCGGCGCGAGCGCCCGCGATTGTGCAACGCGGCGGACTGCGTTTCGGCTTCCTGCAACGCAGTTCGGTCTACTGGCCCACCAACCATGAGGCTGGACCGCACGATCCCGGCATCGCGGTGATCCGCGGCCATACCGCCTATCAGGTGCCGCTGCATAAGACGCGGCCCGAAATGCCGCCGATGAATCGCCCCGGCATTCCGCCGGTCATCATCACCTGGGCCGACCCAGCCTATCTGCGAGCGTTCACTGACGATATTGCAGCGCTGCGCGCGCAGGCTGACGTGGTGGTGGCGTCCTGCCATTGGGGCCTGCACAAGGAGGTGCTGGCCTATATGCGCGAGATCGCCCATGCCGCGATCGATGCCGGCGCCGATATCGTATTCGGCCACGGCCCGCATTATTCGTTGGCGGTCGAGGCGTATCGCGGCAGGCCTATCTTCTATGGCCTTGGCAGCTTCAGTTTCCACACCGGCCATGGCGGCCGCCGTCATGGCGACTGGATTGGCATGATGGCAACCGCGCAATTCGCCGAGCACGGGCTGGCGACGGTCGGCTTCCGCTTCGTCCGCCACAATGACCGCAACGAAACGGTGCCTTGCACGCTCGCGGCAGAGCAAGCGGAACTGGCGGACATTGTCGAGCGGAGCGCTGCCTTCGGCACGCGGCTGAACGTGCATGGAGACGTCGTGGATGTCGCGCTGAACTAAGGCGCCGCACGGCAATGCGCTATCGCGTTGTCAGGGTGGAGAGCGCAACGAGGCGATCATCGCGAGGGGCGAAGCGCCGAAGCGATCTCGGCGTGATTAACGTGCCTCACCATCGCGTAGGATTTGGTCGGCGGGATTTTGCCATCGGATGCCACCATGTCGGCGAGCGTGCGATGGACCGCGTGACATTGGCTCAGCGCCAGGTAGGGTGCCGGATCGACCGCCGTTCCGTCCACTATCATGCCGAAAAACAGATGCATGCCGTAGGTCACTCCGCTGTGGCCGACGACGCCGAGCTTCTCACCGGCGCGGACGATGCGCTGCCCCTCCGCGATGGCCGGCGCGACCATGCCGAGATGGCTGTAGATTCCGATGAAGCCCGGATGCTGCACCAGAATCTGCAGCCCGCCGGGACCGCGGCGTTCCACCCGGATGACCACGCCCGCCGTGGTCGCGCGCACCGGCGCGCCCGCCGGGGCAGGCAGATCGATGCCGTTATGGAACGTGCCTGCCAACGGCCGTGCCGGCAATATGCGCGCACCGAATGGTGAGGAGATGCAGGCGGGCGTGACGGGCGCCAGCATCGGCGCCGCCATGAGCGAACGCGCCGAGGACGGCTCGCACAGCAGTACCAGTAGAGCCGCCAGTAGCAGACGCGGAAATGTGAGGGATCGGAGGCGGCTGCGATCTACGAACGGGTCCATGGCGCAATCCCGGCCTGGCAGGCCCCGATGCTCGGCGACGGCCCGGAATGCGTCCACTCAGAAGCCGGTGGGCATGGGACAGTGGCAATGACAATCAGGTGACGGGGACGAAGCCGGACGCGTTGCGACGCAAACCAACCACGTCATATCGGCCGCGCCGCGTTGCTTCGCGCCACCCGCCATGGCAGGTGCCTTTTGTCAATCCATGCGAGGTCGGACATGGCATGCCGATCGGCTTTGCTCAACCGCGTGCAATTCGGCGCCAGCCGGGGCAACCTGCGGTCAAGCGGCTGGATCCAGCGATGGCAGGTCCCTGACCGCCCGCCGCTGATGCTTTGGCCGCGCATCGCCCCGCAGTGGCGGCCTGAACCAGGAGCCACAGGATGCATGTGCTGATCGTGGGTGGCGGCATCGGCGGGCTGGCGACGGCGCTGTCGTTGCACGCGGCCGGAATCGGCTGCGCCGTCTTCGAACAAGTGCGGGAGCTGCGCGAGCTCGGCGTCGGTATCAACACCCTGCCGCATGCCATCAAGGAACTGGCGGCGCTCGGGCTGCTGCCGGCGCTCGATCGCTCCGGCATACGCACCCGCGAGCTGATCTATGCCAATCGCTTCGGGCAGGTGGTGTGGCGTGAGCTGCGCGGTACCGATGCCGGTTTCGACACGCCGCAATTCTCGATTCATCGCGGCAAGCTGCACGGCGTGCTGTTGCAGGCCGTGCGCGAACGGCTGGGCCCGGCGGCGGTGCACAGCGGCTGCCGGTTGATTGCGTTCACCAATCACGACGACCGCATCGAGGCCAGGTTCGAGCAACGCGATGGCGGCGGCACCTTCGCCGCCGATGGCGACGTTCTGGTGGGAGCGGATGGCATCCACTCGACATTGCGCGGCATGTGCTATCCGGGTGAGGGAGCGCCGGCGTGGAACGGCACCATGCTATGGCGCGGTGCGGCGGACTGGCCGGTCTACGCCGATGGCCGCACCATGGTGATCTCCGGCGGCATGGCGGCAAAATTCGTGTTCTATCCGATCCATTTCGATCCGACCGCGCCGGACCAGCGGCTGACCAACTGGGCTGTCATGGCAAAGCTCGCCGATCCCGCCGGTGCGCCGCCGCCGCGGCGCGAGGACTGGAACCGTCCGGGCGAGTGGGACGACATCGAGCCATTCATGCGCGACCGCTTTCGGCTCGATTTCGTCGATCCGCGGGCGCTAATTGCAGCGTCCGGCACGTTTTATGAATATCCGCTGTGCGATCGCGACCCGCTGCCGCGTTGGTCGTTCGGACGCGCCACATTGCTCGGTGACGCGGCACATCCGATGTATCCGGTCGGGTCGAATGGTGCCAGCCAGGCGGTGCTGGATGCTCGCTCGCTGGCGCGGCATTTGGCGAGCGGCGCGCCGGTGGCCGAGGCCCTGGCCGCATACGACGCCGAGCGGCGGCCGATGACCACCGAGATCGTGCTGAACAATCGCAAAGGTGGCCCAGAGCGCGTGATCGATGTGTTGGAGGAGCGCGCGCCGCACGGCTTCACCGATGTCGAGGCGGTGGCGTCCCACACCGAGCGGGAGGCCATCGTGCGCGGCTATGCCACGATGGCTGGTTTCGCCAAGGAGCAGGTGAACGAGGCAGGGTGAGCGTCATTTCTCATTGCCAGGCGTGATGTACCCCCATCTGCCAGTGCGAGGCGCGAAGCGTTGCGGCTGTCCCGGTGATCAGTAGGTGCGTGCGAATGCGCTTGCTGCGGGGCTCCACGCCTCGCAATGACCGGCCGGCATCGCTCGCCGCTGACCGAACACGGCACGCTTCGCGCTCGGCATGGACTGACGGGCGCTACCCAGGCGGCGGCAGGAAGTTCACCTCGTGCAAACCCGCCAGGCGCACCACTTCTGCCGGGTCGGGCACATTGTTGATCGCCTGGAAAAGGTCCCACAGCCGCCGCGTGGGCGAGACCCAGAAGATGCAGGTGATGTTGGCCTCGCTGTGATTGAACAGCCCGTGCGGGATGCCGCGCGGCAGGCGGATCAGATCGCCGGCGGAAGCCTTGGCGCCCTGCCCATCCAGCATCAGATCGAAGCGGCCTTCCAGCAAGTAAATGAACTCGTCCTGGGTCGGATGGATGTGCGGCGGCACGAACGTCCCCGGCGGCAGCAGCGCATGCCACGAGAAACTGCTTTCGGTGAGGCTCAGCGGCGTATAGGTCTGGCCCAGGATGTGCCAGACCAGGCCGTCCACACTGCTGCCATGCTCTGTGACGCCGGCGGTCATGGGAGGGGGAGAAGGCATGGCGGAGCTCCTTGCGCGCGGTGGCGGGGGACGGTCACGAGGCAATGATCCTATGAGACGGCTCCAGGCTTGCCCAGGGCGCTATGGGTGCGATGATGGGTTTGGCCGGGTGACGGCGCGACGCACGAGGGGGCAGGCATGAAGATCAAGCGGGTGGAACATATCGCAATCGCGGTCGATTCGATCGCGGACACGGCCCGCATGTTGCGCGACACGTTCGGCATCGAGGTGGAATACGAAGAGCAGCGGCCGACCACGAATTTGGCGATGCTGCCGATCGGCGAGACATATCTGGAGCTGTTGCAGGGCAAGGGCTCCAATTCCGCAGTGACGAAATGGATCGATACGAAAGGCACGGGCCTCTTCCACATCTGCTTCGAAGTGGCGGACATCGACGCAGCGCTGGCCGAGTTGAAGCAGAAAGGCGTGAAGCTGCGCGACGAGACGCCGCGGCCGGGTCATGGCGGCTCGCGCATCGCCTTCATCGATCCCTCGGCGACGGGAAATGTGCTGATCGAGCTTGCGGAATTGCCTGCCGGGCAGCCGTTGCACTGACGCGGGTTGAGGCCGGAAAGGCTTACCGGATTGGCGGCACGGGCTGGCGGCCGCCGGCCATTTCCATGGTGATGTGCGGCGTGTCGGCGCGCCATTCCGCAAACGCGGCACGGATGCGGTCCAGGCGCTCGAATTGCCTGGTGTCAGCGCCGGTTTCAATGGCGCGCAGCGCGTCGTAGGTCTCCGCGATCCAACCGTTGAGCGGCGGCTTTCCCGCCGCGACACGAGCGGGCGATGCGTGATGGTGACGCATTTGCGGCCGCAGGAAATCGTCGACCACGGCGCCGACCGTTTCCGGCGCGACCGGCCAGGCCAGCCCGGTCTCGGTAGCGATGCGTGCAACGGCGCCGCGCCAGTCCCGCAGCAGCCGGTCGTAGGACAGCAGCGTGCGCGGCCGGTCACGCGTCAGCCGTTCCGCTTCCAGCGAATAGTGCAGCCACATCGGTGCCGCGACCTCGATCGGCATGTTGTCACGGCGCTTCAGTGACGCTGTGACTTCGGCAGGATGCCGCAGCGCGAGCACTGGGGCCACCATGACGTTCATCACTTCGAACACCGGCAGCCAGAGCTGCAGCAACAGCGAGAAGCGAGGATCCTTCACCACGAAGCAGGGGGTGTCGCCGAATTCGTCCCGCAGCACGGTGACGCAGTTGGCGCCCAACGTCTGCCGCGTCGCGACGTCGATGTCAGCGCCATCGAAGCGCAGCGAGTCGAACCAGTGGGCGTCGAGCATCTGGAGGATCGATTCGTTCAGCGATGCAATCGGCAGCGATTCCCAGAACCCGGTGGGATTATCGAATGCCGCCTCCATCACGCCGGTCGGCGCGGCCGCGCCAAGCAGGCAACTGATGCCGGCTATGGCGGACGTGCCGCTGCGATGCATGCCGAGGACCAGGACCGCCTGTCGCACGGGGGGTTATCCATGTCTACCGGTTGCCGACGGTCTCAGTCCTCCACCGGCGGACGGGTGACGGCGGCGATATACCGGCGCACGGAAAATTCCACTGCCTGCTTGCCTCCGGTCGCGATGATGCGATCCCACCACGCGCCATAGACCGGGTCGAACGGCCATGGCCGCAGCACATCGCCAATGCGCTGCACCGTGCTCGCATCCAGCGGAATCAGGTCCGGGTAGCTGCGCATGAAGCTCACGTTCTTGTCGGGCGTCACCGTGGCGATGTCGCCGGACAGCAGAGCGCCCTTGCCGGCGGCACCCTGCGCCCAATGCAGCACCGTAGCGCCGGCGAAATGACCGCCGCAGCGGATCAGCGTGACCCCGGAGGCCAGTTCGCGCGTCTCGCCCTCCCATAACATGACGGCTGGATCAGGCCGCATCACCCATTTGCGGTCCGCCTGGTGCAGCCAGATCGGAGCGTCGTCGAACGCGCGGCTCCATTCTACCATCGAGGCGTAATAATGCGGATGGCAGATCGCTATCGCGGCGATCCCACCCAGGGCGCGAACAATCTCGATCGTCGCGTCGTCGATGAAGCTGATGCAGTCCCACAGAATGTTGCCGGCCGGGTGGCGCAGCAGCAGTGCGCGTTGCGCGATAGCGAAGGACGGCGTGGTGCCGATGCCGATCAGGCCAGGTTCATGTTGGCGAAACGCGTTGAAATGGGTGCGGCGCATGGCCGCGAGCGTGGTCCAGCTTTGGCCGAGCGGGTTCACGTACTGCCGCTCTTCCTGGCAGATCGCGCATCCGGGCGGGGGCTGGTCGCTCTCGGGATATTGCGTGCCGCAGGTGGTGCAGATGAAAGCGGGCATGGCAGCCTCCGCGGTCCGAAGGAGGGCAACAGTGTCGCATGGATTCCCGGCGGGTCCAGACCGGGATGCCGTCATTGCGATGGCAGCAGCGGCGGCCAGGGCAACCCCGGCCTGCCAGGCGGACTTTAGGAGGGGAGCATCACGATGCTCAACCCCTGGTCCATGATTGGAGTGCGCATATGCCCCCAGCGTGGTTGCAATTCCTCGCCGGCATCTATCTGCCGCTGTCGATGGCGTCCGCATTGCCGATGCCGGCAGACAGCCACCTGGCCGGCCGCCGTCAGCACATCGGCATCATGCAGACCGTCTGGCCGCTGACCATGCTGTATTGGGGGCCACCCGGCCTGCTGCCCCGTCTCTGGTTCGGGCGTGGCGTTCCGACGTGGCAAGGCAGCGCGCATGACGATCACAAAGGTCATGACGATCGCAAGACTGATCGCCCGATGTGGCAGACCACGTTCGCTGGCGCGACGCATTGCGGCGCCCGATGCGCGCGCGGCGATTGCATCGGCGATTGGCTCGCATTTGTCATCGGCTTCAAGTTTCTCGGATCGGATCCGGGCGGCAAGTACCTGCTTGCCTTCGTGCCGGCCTGTCTATTCGGTATCGCCTTGCCATTTTTTTCGCTGGCGCCAATGCGCCATCTGACTCTGACGAACCGCCTGATCGCCGCCAGCAGGATCGATACACTGTCCTTGATTGCCTATCAGGCGGGCATGTTCGCCTGGATGGGCTATCGGGCCTGGCTGTACCCGGGTTTGCCGCCAACCACCCGGACCTGCCGGTTCATGATGCAGATCGCCATGGTGTTGGGTTTTGCCACGACCTGCCCGGTGAATTGGCGGCTGATCCGGCATGGCACCAAGGAAAATCCGGAACGGCACTAAAGAAAAAATGTAGTCACGCTGGCCGATACTCGAACATCGCCACGATCGCTGCGGGATCGACCTCCTCGATCTGCGCCGGCTGCCAGCGTGGCCGGCGGTCCTTGTCCACCACCATGGCCCGCACGCCCTCGGCAA
Source organism: Acetobacteraceae bacterium (assembly GCA_035508435.1). GTDB lineage: Bacteria > Pseudomonadota > Alphaproteobacteria > Acetobacterales > Acetobacteraceae > JASHVB01. The sequence continues at coordinate 64,499 of DATJNA010000016.1, forward strand.
AGTCCGGGTGCGCCATCGTGGTATGGGTCAGCGCGAATTCGTCATCCAGCGCCTGCGGCAATGTCTGGTCGCCACCGCGCTGCAACGCCTTCAGTGTCCAGCACAGCGCCGACGGCGACACGCCGCGCAGCATCTCCAGCGTGCGCTTCGCCCAGGCGGTATCCTCGGCGGCCAACCGCGTCAGGATCTCCGGCACCGTATCTGCGCCGAAGCACTGGTCCAGCGCCGCCCGTTCGGCCGCCAGCGAAAACGCCGGCAATGGCGCCGCGAATTCCGCCAGCGCGCCGGCGCCATCTGCCGCCAGCGCCTGCGACAGGCCGGCAAGCTGTGCGCGGGGGCAAAAATGCGTTGCCAATCCCGCATGCACAGCGTCGGCGCCCTGCATGCGCGCGCCGCTCAACCCAAGATAGCACCCGATCCGTCCCGGCAGCCGCGGCAGGAAGAACGTGGCGCCGATATCCGGAAAGAACCCAATCGCCGTCTCCGGCATTGCGAACATCGCATGCTCTGTCGCCACGCGATACGGCGCGTGCACGGAAACGCCGATGCCGCCGCCCATGCAGATACCGTCGATCAGCGCGACATAGGGCTTCGGATAGGTGGCAATCATGCGGTTCAGCGCGTATTCCTCGGAGAAGAATGCGTCGGCCGCGGGGCGATTGCCGCCAAGCTGCGCGTCGCGCAACGCGCGGATGTCGCCGCCGGCGCAGAACGCGCGATCGCCGGCGCCTTCAATTACCACGAGGTGGATGTGCGGGTCATCATGCCACTCGCTCAGTGCGCGTGTCAGCACGCGAATCATTGCCAAATCCAGGGCGTTCAGCGCCTGCGGGCGGTTCAACAAGATCCGCCCCGCCCGCCCGTCGCGGCGGGTAACCACACTCGCCTCTTGCGGCATCGATGGGTCTCCTGAAATTGAGCGCCGTGTACGCGGCGCAGCCGCTCCCCGCAACGGTACGTCGCGCGTGAGTTACTGGCGGTAACAACGGCGGTCGGCCATGCTTCAGCCCGCGGCAGCGGAGACTGCGACAATGGGTGATGTGGCGATCCGACAACCTCATCTGGGGCGTGACTCGATCGCTTTGCTTGGCCGCATCGTCGCCAGCCGCGACCAAGCCGTGTCGCAGGACGACATGGAGCCTTTTTTGCTCGTGCGCCTGCTGCGCTGCGGCTATGTGCGTCGCACCGAATCCGGGGGCGCGGCATTCATTGCCACGCCAACCGGCGTTGAACGATGGCGGCTGGAGAGCCTGCGAGCACGTCGCCGGCAAGATCAATCCGCACGGCGCGAGATCATCCGCGGCCGCATCCACGTCATGGCCGAGCGCCTGGACTTCGACCGGATGCCAGCGCCGCCGACGCCAGGCAACCTGCCGGGATACCGTGAGCGCCAACTCCCACCGGGGCAGCCGCATGCCGTCAGGACACGGGCGCTGCCGCCGCCGCGAACGGAGGATGCGACGCGAACCGCCCCTGAGGATGCGCTGCGTTTGATCCTCGGCGCACAGCAAAGGGCGCGGCGGGACAGCGAAGTCCCGCTACCGGAAACGGGCGACGTGCCTAACGGGGACAACCCACCCGTCGTGCCTATCACCCGCCTGCCGCCGCGGCATACAGCCGCACCAGATGCAGCGGACAACACCGACTTGCCGGCAATCATGGTGACGGAGGTGATCGACGAGCGCCAAGGCCCATCGGCCGCCGGCGAGGACCCTGCCAGTTCAGGCGACGATGCCGAGAGCAATGGCGGGTGGGGACGCGCGGTGGCCGTGGCGACGGTTGCAGCGGTCATGCTACTGGCGACTGATCCGCTGCATCGAGCGATGAGCCCGGGCGTCGAGGCAGGGTCGCGTTCGCCATCGACCCAGGTTCCGCCGTTGCAGATCGGGTCGGCTGCCCATGCACCTGGCTCACGCGTCGCGTCGCCGCCGGTTGCCGCAGTTGCCGAGACCCGAAATGTCCTGGATCAGGCGCGGACAGGCGGCGCGCGCGCCGGCGCATCGACAGCGCCCCAACCACCCGCTCACAACAAGACTGACGTCGCGCGAGCGTTCATTCCTGCCACCGCCCGGTCGGCGTCCTTAGCGCCCGTCAGGCAACAACCGCGCGATGCTGGCGGCGATGTTGCAGGCCGGGGATCGGGTCCCCAGCCGAACTCAATCCGAAGGTTCGCGGACAGGTCCCCGGAACCCAATCCGACGCTGGCCGGTCAGGTGGCAAACGTTGCTGTATCGTCCGTACTGGCGAAACCCGCGGCATCCGCGAAACCCTCGGCCAATGTGCCGGCGCCGGCGTCCGGGCATGCCAAACCGCCTGTGCCGGCCCCGGCACTTTCCGCAGCGGCCCAGGCCGCCGCGTCGCAAAGGCAGAGCGATCCGGTAGCCGGCCCGGCGGCAATCACACCCGCGACCCAGGCAAGTCCACCGACGCCATCGCACGCCATCGAGGCAACGCCGCGGGTGGCGGCGGTCGCGGCCGCGGCTGTGGAGCTTACCGCGACGCCCAAATCGCGTGCGCCCGTCGCGGCGGGACTACCCCTGCTCTCTGCCTCCCAGGTGACGCCGTCCGTAGCGGTAGATGCGCCCCCGCCGCGGGTGACGCCTGTCGCCGCTGCGGTGATGCCGGCAGCCGATCAAACCGTGGCGCAAACTCCTGACGCCGCCGCATCTGCCCGAAATCTCTCGCCACCCGCCACGCCGGCATCTTTGCGTGCCGTGGGCGACAGTGACGGGCGTGAGACGGGCATGGCTGTCTCACAAGGCACCCAGCCCGTGGCGGACACCGCCAGCGCGACGGCCGTGCCCCTGGCGCGAACCGTGACGGAGGCCGCCGCCGCGACGGCCCCGCCCCTGCCGCGAACCGTGGCGGACGCCGCCAGCGCGACGGCCGTGCCCCTGGCGCGAACCGTGACGGAAGCTGCTGTCGCGACGCCGGCGCCTGCCGAGCATCTATGGCATCCAACGGCAAAATTTGGCGCATCGACGAGAGTCGTGGCGCACCCGCGCTCGGAGGCGGCGACGGGCGACCACATGGTGGAGCGGCTGAACGCGCTTAGTCTGGATGCTGCGATGCACGGCCGGGCCTTCATTCCGCCCGGGGTGCCTCGCCCGCCCGCCCGCCAGGCAGAACGGAAGTAGGCGTTCGTGCTGCCGCGAAGGCCGGCGCGACCTGCCTCGGCGAAGCGTTGCCATTGCTCGAGCGCCACGTTCACCGGCACGCCGATGGCCATGTTGCACGTCACGCGATCCAACCCCGCGTAGCGCTCATCCACCGCCGGCAGTCGATCGATGTCAGCGCGCAGTGAGCCGGGCTGGGTCAGGTGGCATCGGCTACCGCAAGCGACGAGCCCACCGCTCCGTTCCGACAACCGTCATCATCGCTCGCTTGACACGACGCCATTGCTTGTTGCCAGAGTAGGATCGGAAACCTGAGAGGGCATTCCCGCGCTGCGCTGCTTGACCGTGCCGACCTGGGCGAACATTCCTCCTGCTCCCCGTACCGTGGCTGAGCGGTCGGGCTGGGCGGAGCTTGGGTGATGTCCCTGACGGAGCGTGGCAATCCGACTGTTACTGGCCCAAGGCGACTGCACGTGATCACCTGGGGGTGCCAGATGAACGTGTATGACAGCGCGCGGATGGCCGACGTGCTTGCGCCGCTGGGTTACGCGCCGACACCGGTGCCGGATGGCGCCGACATGGTGATTCTGAACACCTGCCACATCCGCGAGAAGGCGGCGCAGAAGGTGTTCTCCGAACTCGGCCGCCTGCGCCGGTTACAGGACGCGAAGGCGGCGCAAGGCGGGCGCATGATCCTGGCCGTCGCCGGCTGTGTGGCCCAGGCCGAGGGCGAGGAGATCCTGGCGCGCGCACCCTACGTGGACATCGTGCTGGGACCGCAGACGTACCACCGCCTGCCCGAAATGGTGGCACGGGCATCGCGCGCGGCCGACGCGGTGATCGATACCGACTTTCCGGCGGAGCAAAAGTTCGACCTGCTGCCCGAGGCCGCGGCGCCACAGGGCGTCACCGCATTCCTGACCATCCAGGAGGGCTGCGACCGGTTCTGCAGCTTCTGCGTGGTGCCCTACACCCGCGGCGCCGAGCAAAGCCGCCCCGCGGCCGCCGTGATCGCCGAAGCCCGCCGCCTGATCGCCCAAGGCGCGCGCGAGATCACCTTGCTCGGGCAGAACGTGAACGCCTGGCACGGCGAGGCGCCGGACGGCAGCACCTGGGGCCTGGGCCGGCTGATCCGCGCGCTTGCGGAACTGCCAGGGTTGCTACGGCTGCGCTACGCCACGTCGCACCCGCACGACATGACGGATGAGCTGATCGATGCGCACCGCGACGTGCCGACGCTCATGCCGTTCCTGCATCTGCCGGTGCAGGCCGGGTCTGATCGAGTGCTGGCAGCGATGAACCGCAGGCACAGCGCGGCCGACTACCTGCGGATCGTGGAGAAGCTGCGGCTGGCACGGCCGGATATCGCGTTGTCGTCCGACTTCATCGTCGGCCATCCGGGCGAGACCGAGGCGGATTTCGCCGCCACGCTGAGGCTGGTGCAGGAGGTGGGCTTCGCGCAGGCCTATAGCTTCCGATACTCGCGCCGTCCCGGCACGCCGGCGGCCGGCGCGGCCGGCCAGGTGCCGGAGCAACACAAGGAGCGACGGCTGGCCGAGCTACAGGCCCTGCTGCGGGCACAGCAGGCACGTTTCAATGCCGATTGCGTCGGACTGACCCTGCCGGTCTTGTTCACCGGACCTGGACGCCATCCCGGCCAGGTGGTCGGCCGTTCACCGTTTCTTCAGCCTGTGCATGTAATCGGCCCGGCAGGGATGGTCGGCACCGAAGCGGAGGTGACGATCGCCGCCGCGCTCCCCAACTCTCTGTCTGCAACCCTAGTACAGGAGCGAGCCTGCGCTTGAGCCAGAGCAGTTTCATCGCGACGTCCACCCCTCCCGCGTCCGGCGGCAAGGCCGTGACCCTTCAGTTCGCAGACAACACGCTGCTGCCGCTATTGCTCGGTGACCATGACCGGCATCTGGTGCGCATCGAACAAGCGCTCGGGGTGCGCATGTCGTGCCGCGGCAATCGCGTGGCGATTGCGGGGGACTCGGCGCGGGTGGATGCGGCGCAGAGCATGCTGCAAGGGCTCTGGCGGCGGCTGGAGCGCGGGGAAAGCGTCGGGCGCCCCGAGGTGGAGACCGCGATCCGGTTGGCGGAGGCGGACAGCGACCCAAGGCTGCCGCTCTCGGACCTGCCGGCGATTCGGACGCGCCGCGGCTCGGTGGCGGCGCGCAGCGCGGGGCAGGCAGCGTACATGGAAGCGCTGGCGACCCACGACATGGTCTTCGGCGTCGGTCCGGCCGGGACCGGCAAGACCTACCTGGCGGTGGCGCAGGCCGTGGCGATGCTGCAAGCGGGCCGAGTGGACCGCATCGTGCTGTCGCGCCCGGCCGTGGAAGCGGGCGAGCGTCTGGGCTTCCTGCCGGGCGACATGAAAGAGAAGGTCGATCCCTACCTGCGTCCGCTGTATGATGCGTTGCATGACATGCTGCCGGGAGAGCAAGTGATCCGGCGGATGAACAATGGCGAGATCGAGGTCGCGCCGCTGGCGTTCATGCGTGGACGCACACTGGCGCACTGCTATGCGATCCTTGACGAGGCGCAGAACACGTCCGCGGTTCAGATGAAAATGTGGCTGACGCGGATGGGCGAAGGCACCAGGATGGTGGTCACCGGCGACCTGACCCAGGTGGACCTGCCGCCCGGCGTGACGTCGGGGCTGCGTGATGCGCTGGAAACGTTGGAGGGAATTCCGGGCATCACCGTAGTGCGGTTCGACAAGCGCGACGTGGTGCGGCATCCGTTGGTGGCGCAGATCGTGGACGCCTACGACCAGCGGGCTGCAGCACAAGGCGACAAGCGGCGCGAGGCGCGGCGGTCGCGGGACGGGGCGGAGGACAAAGGGAAATGAGGCTGCCGCTGGGATGGTCGGCCCGATCCTTGCGGCCTCGCACTCCATGGTTTCGGCAGCAGTGTTGCAAGGGAGCGAGAGGGAGACGTTGAATTTTTTGGTGCCATCGTAGCGGGGGCAGACAATCCCCTCGCGCCGGTAGCGGCAGCGTCAGGACAATGGAACCACCTGGAAGTACATGCCCCGCGCAAGCGGGGAACCCAAGCGTTGAGGTGATCGTCGCCGAGCCGGCGTGGCAGCGGTTCGTGCCGCGGGCGGCGGCGGTGGCTGCCCGGGCGGCGCGTGCGGCCGGTGCCGCAGGCACAGTCGTACTTGCGGGCGACCGCATGGTGCGACAACTGAATGCCCGCCACCGCGGTCGCAACAAACCCACCAACGTGCTGACTTACCTGCAACCCGCGCCGGAGGTGATTCTGGCGCTAGGCGTGGTGCGGCGGGAAGCCGCCGCGGCTTGCCGCAATCCGGCCCATCATCTGGCGCATCTGGTTGTGCACGGCGCCCTGCATTTGGCTGGCTACGATCACATCGCCGCTGGTGACGCCCGCCGCATGGAACAAGCCGAAGCCCGTATCCTCCGCCGACTCGGCGTGCCCAACCCATGGAAACGAACATGAGCGGCGTCGCTGTCCGTCCCGGGCTGTGGACGCGATTGCTCTCGCTGGTGCGGCGCCGCCACGGTGAACAATCGTTGCGCGAATCGATCGCCGAGCTGGTGCAGGAGGCGGCCGAGGCTCACGCATTGCCCGGGGAACCGCCAGAGCTGGACCGGCATGAGCGGCTGCTGATCGCCAACGTGCTGCGGCTGCGGGAGACCACCGCGGCCGACGTGATGGTGCCACGCGCTGACATCATTGCGATCAGCGCCGATGCCACCCTGGCGCAGACCATCGAGCTGTTCCGCACCGACGGCCATTCTCGGGTGCCGGTCTATCGCGAGCAATTGGATGACGTGGTGGGCATGATCCACCTGAAGGACGTCTTCGCCTATGTCGGGCGGCCGGAGGCGTTCTCGATCGAGGCGATCATGCGCAAGCCGCTGCTGATCGCGCCCCAGGTGCCGGTGCTGGACCTACTGGCGCAGATGCGGTTGCAACGCGTCCACCTTGCGCTGGTGGTGGACGAATATGGCGGGATCGATGGGCTGGTGACGATCGAGGATCTGGTCGAGACCATCACCGGCGATATCGACGACGAGCATGATGATGCCGAGGTGGCGATGGTCACCGAACGCCCGGACGGCTCCCTGGACGTGAACGCCCGGCTGCCGGTGGAGGACTTCGAGGAGAAGCTCGGGCCGGTGCTGAGTGAGGACGAGCGGGACGCGGATATCCATACGGTTGGCGGCCTGGTCTTCACTCTGGCCGGGCGGGTGCCGGCGAAGGGCGAGGTGGTTAGTCACCCGTCGGGGCTGGAATTCCGTGTCCTGGATGCTGACCCGCGCCATATCAGGCGGGTGCGGGTACGGCGGCCGCCGGCAGTGGGGGAATCAGAAGCCCAGGCGCAGGCGGCCGCAGAGTAGGCGTCGGCTCGCCCAGGACCGGGCGGGGCGCACATGGTCCAGCGAGCCGTGGCCCGGGTGACGGCCAAAGCCTCGGCGACAGAACCCGCACGCAGGCCAGGCCGCGTGAACGGGTTTCGCAAAGCAGCCAACCGCGTCCCACCCCGCCGCAAGGAACCTCCCGGCAAACGCAGCAAGGAACCTCGCGGCAGACAGAACCAGACGGTGGCGAGGTTGCTCGACTCTCAATCGACCGCCCCCGGAGTGACACACCGACAGCGGTCACCGCGAGGTCAGACACGCTCGGTTTCGGGGACGGCTGGCTCGGCCCCGCTCTTCGCCTGCGCGTCCAGGAAATAGCGGGCAAGCGCGCCGTAGATCGGCCTGCGGCAGACCAGCCGGGAGACACCGAAAGCCAGGAACGATGCCGCCAGCAGGGGCACCGTCACCCTTTGGTTGTCGGTCATCTCCATCACGATCACCGCGGCCGTGATCGGCGCCTGCACCACACCGGAGAAATACGCCACCATGCCGAGCAATACCACGGCGCCCTCCGGTGCCTCCGGCATGAACTGCGCGAGGTACGCGCCGATGCCGGCTCCCACCGACAGCGACGGGGCAAAAATGCCGCCGGGAATGCCACTCACGTAGGAGATAACGGTGGCAGCGAATTTGAGCGCCACGAAGGACGCTCCCAGCGTGGCGGTACCCTCGACCATGCCGCGCGCCTGGGCATAGCCGGTGCCGTAAGTCTGGCCGTGCGAGGCCATGCCAATCGCCGCCAGCGCCAGCCCGCACAGCGCAGCAAACACGACCGGATAGCGCACCAGCCATGCTCCGAGCCATCCGGAGAAGCCGCGCGCGAACCGCACCAGCGCGGCGCTGAACAAGCCGCCGCCCAGCCCGCCGGCCACGCTACAGGCCACCACCGCGATCCAGCCGCGGCCGAAATCCAGCACCGCCGAGGTATGGCCGAAATACGTGTAATTGCCGGCCAGCGCCAGCGTGGTGATCCCGGCGACGATCACGGCGGTCAGCACGGTCCCGGAGGTTCTCGCCTCGAAGGAGTGGCTGAGTTCCTCGATGGCGAACACCACCCCGGCGAGCGGCGTATTGAACGCGGCGGCGATGCCGGCCGCGCCGCCGGCCAACACCAGCGCGCGCTCCAGCTCCAGCCGAGGCAGGCGCACCACCTGTCCGAGCATATGCATGATGGCGGCGCCGATCTGCACGGTGGGTCCCTCGCGGCCGATCGAGGCGCCGCAGCACAACCCAAGCAGCGTCAACATGATCTTGCCGACCGCGATGCGCGGCGACAGCACGCGGGCAATGGCCCCCCGGTCCGTCATGTGCTGGGCGGCGATGACCTGCGGGATGCCGCTGCCCTGGGCGCCCGGGAAGACGTAGCGTGTCAGCAGGAACGATACGGTCAGGCCGAGGGGGCAGACGATGAGGCCGATCCAGGGACGCGGCGTCTGGACGGCGACGAACCATGAACTGGCGTGGTCGGCCAGGGTGGCGAAGGCGATGGCAACGATGGCGACGAGAACCGCGCCGGCCCAGAACACCACGCGCCGCAGCCATTGCCGCGGAGAGACAACGGGCGAGCGGATCAGACGCCGCAGTCGGGTGCGCGCTCGGTAGGTCAGGAGGGGCATGTTCCGCGCACCCTACGCCAATCGGCCCCAGTGTCCACGTCATGCAGACTACGTAACAAGATGACGCGCCGATCGGCAAAATTAGCCAATGTGTCGGCCAGCGCGTGGCAGGTGGACCACCGCACATTGGCGAACGGCCGCGCCGGTCGGCGCGGCAACAGGGCAACCAGCCAATATCCGCCGTCGGCGGCTGGGCCGAATACAGCCTCCGCGCGCCCGAGCGCCCGGAACGCGGCGACGAGGTCGTTGGCGCTTGCCTCCGGAATGTCGCAGCCGATGATGGCGACGCGGCTGTGTGGGAAGCCGCGGAATACGCGGTGCATGCGCCGCCCGAGATCGCCGCTGCCCTGGCTGATGCGCCGCACGCGTCGCGGCAGGCGGAGCCAGGCGCGGTCCGGCGTCACGGCAAGGACGGTATCGAAGCGGCGGTCGGCCGCGAGCATGCGCAGCAGGCGATGCATCGTGATGGCATGGAAGCGCAGTGCGGCGCGGTCGCCGATCTCGGCGGCGAGGCGGCGCTTCACCGTGCCGAGCCGCGGCGCGCGGCCAAACACCACCGCGACGTCGCGCGCCATCGGCTTCCTTTCACCGCCTGGTTGCGGATTGGCTTCTGCCGGTCGTGGCCAATCTCATCGGTAAAACCTGGCAATGGCGCGCGGCGGCAGGCCAGCGAACCATAATCCAAGACTAAGCAAATTCCCCGCGGAGCGGCGAGTCCAGCCGTCACGCTGCCATTTGGCGGCGGACGTGATTGCGCTGGCCTCTAGCGGCGCGAGTCGCCTTCGGCCCAGCCGACGGACCAGGTCAACGTCCTCCATCAGCGGCAGCGGCCGGATGCCACCCACGGCGTGCAGCAGGTCGCGATGGATCAGCAGGCCCTGGTCGCCATAGGGCAGAGCGAAAACCCGGCAGCGCCAGGCGACGAGCCGTTCGAGGCGGCGGGCCCGTGGCTCGGCACTGTCGAGCGCGAAGCGGAAATATCCGGCGCTGTCCTGCTTTTGCGTTGTGTGGTTGCGCACTGCGGGCTTGGCTGCGGGCCCCAGCCGGGTGTCCGCGTGCAACAGCAGCAGCCAGGCTTGGGTCGCCGCCGCAACCCCGGCGGCAAGCTGCGTTCCGCGTCCACGTGGCGCAGCGATCACCCGCGCGCCAAGCGCGGTCGCGATGGCGACCGTCCCGTCGCTGCTGCCACCATCTACCACCACGATCTCGTCGGCCCAGGGGATGGTCGCGACTGTTGCCGCCAAGGTGTGGCCCGCATTCAGCGTCGGGATCACCACGGCGACACGAGGTGTCACCGCTACGCCGCTTTCCCGGCCGCACCCGCCATGGCCGGCGCATCCGGCCCGTCGATGTTCTGATTCTGTTCTTGACGCGACCGAGCAGCCTTTGCCATGGTGTGCAGAGCACGAACGAATGAGGAACCTCAGCATGCGCGCAAATGCCGACCCGGGCAAGGACGCGGACGCGCTCGCGGCACTCGACCGCGCCGGCTTGCCGGAACCCGCTCCTCGCGCACTGCTGCCGTCACCGGCCCGGCATGGCCGCGGCGCCACGCTCAACCCGCCGGTGCGGTTCGATTCGCAGACCGCCAGCCCGTTCGATGATGGGTGGGAGACGCTGACCGCCGAGTTCGCTGAGCTGCCGCGTCTGGCCACGTCGCTGATCCGCGATGCGACGAAATCAGCCATAAGCTGGAACAGTTCGCCCGATATCGGTTTTGATCGGGCGGTCAATCCGTACCGGGGCTGCGAGCATGGCTGCATCTACTGCTACGCGCGTCCGACACATGCCTATCTCGGATATTCCCCCGGTCTGGATTTCGAAACCAAGCTGGTGTTCAAGCCCGACGTGGCGGAGCTGCTCGACAAGGAGCTGCGCAAGCCGGGCTATGTGCCGCGGACGCTGGCGCTGGGGTCGAACACCGATCCCTACCAGCCGGTGGAGCGGACCCTGAAGCTGACCCGCACAGTGTTGCAGGTGCTGGACCGGTTCAACCATCCGGTCAGCATCGTTACCAAGTCGGCCGGCGTGCTGCGCGACCTGGATATCCTGGCATCGATGGCGGCACGGCGGCTGGCCCGGGTCTATGTCTCGATCACCACGCTGGATGCGGCGCTGGCACGCGTGATGGAGCCGCGGGCGGCGACGCCGACGCGCCGCCTGCACGCTATCGCCGAGCTGACCCGCGCCGGCGTGCCATGCGGCGTGATGACCGCGCCGATGATCCCTGGGCTTAACGACGCCGAGATGGAGAAGATCCTCGAAGCCGCCGCCCGGGCCGGGGCGCGCCACGCCGGCTACGTGCTGCTGCGCCTGCCGCACGAATTGCGCCAGATGTTCGAGGATTGGCTGGCCACGCAATTCCCCGACCGGGCGAAACATGTGCTGAGCCTGATCCGGGAAACCCGCGGCGGCGCGCTGTCGGAGCCGCGGTTCCACCACCGTATGGCCGGTCAGGGAGTGTATGCCGATCTGCTCCTTCGGCGGTTCGCCCGCGCAACTCGGCAGTGGGGGCTCGACGAGGCGCGCGAGGGTCTGGATTGCGGGCAGTTCATGGTGCCTGGCCAAATTGCCGCGGATGGGCTCCAGGCGCAGTTGTCACTGTTCTGAAACCACCACCGGGTGGCACAGACCGGACAGCCCGCACCGCTGTTCCACCGGATTTGCGGAGCGACAATCGCGCGCAGCAGCATTCTTGCGATATGGCAAATTTATTGCCGATCGCGGTAGAAACCCGTGAAACCTGCGGAACAGGCCGGGGGGCCATACCCCCCGAAAAGCGTGACCGGGGTGAAAAGATTCTGAATCCGAGCCTTCAGTTAGGTTTCACGGCGCCTAACTGGGTGTCCGTGCGACCCAGACGTGGCAAAGGCGGAACGGCAAGCCCTCAGCCGTGAACGCAACGTTGACGGCGCAGCTGGATCGAACGTCACAACAAGAATGCTCGGGCCATGGACAAGGACTTCGCGGAGATCGGCGTCCTGATTGCCGATCGTTTGGCATTTTTTCGCCGCGGGATGGGTGCGCTGCTGCAGGAAAGCCGGCCAGGCTGGCGCCTGACAGAAGCCGCCACGTTCGATGAGGTGCTGTCGCATGTTCACGACAGCAGGCTCGAACTGATCTTGCTCGACCTGGACCTGCCCGGGCTGGGCGGGGCGCCAGGCCTCAGCCAGTTGCGCGCGCTGTGCCCCGCGCAGCGCATCGTGATGCTGGCCGACACCGACGGACGCGAAACGATCCTCGACTGCCTCACGGCCGGCGCGCAAGGCTACGTGCTGAAGTCCGCCAACCCGGCGCAGTTCTTGCGCGCGCTCGACACGGTGCTGTCCGGCGGCGTGTTCGCCCCGGCCTCGCTGACCGGTGTGCCGCTGCGTGCGGCCGCGCCGGCGCCGCGACAAGAGGCCCCCCTCGAGCCGATATTGGCAACTCTGACTGACCGGCAGCGCGACGTATTCCGCCTGCTGGCCGAGGGTTGCGCCACCAAGACCATCGCGCGGCGCCTGGATCTCGCCGTCGGCACCGTCAAGGTGCATCTGGCCGCGATCTACCGGTTGCTCGGTGCGCATAGCCGCATGGAGGCGATGGCCAAGGCGTGCGGCGGCTTCGCCGTGCCAACCATGCTGGCACCGTCCACCATGCAGATGCCCGAGCGGGTGAACTGATCACCGGCGGCGGCGACGATTGCGCTCATTAGGGCAGCTATATACCTGACGCCCTGCCAGTATCGGGTCAGGTCGTACTGGGCGGCTCCATTGCGAGCAACCCCTCGCTGCGAGCCTTTTCCAGCAGCGACTTCACGTCCTCATCGGTGCGGGCAACCCGATACGGAACGGCTTGGCCGCCCTTCGCATCAGTTGCCATGACAACCCGAACCACGATAGACCTCCATTCAGGTGACTTCGCCACATAAAGCCAACAGACTGCGCCGATCAATTGTGGCGAGTGCTTCAAGTATTGTCCCTATCCGGTTAGCACAGGCTGCCAACCCCTGACGGTCATGCACCGACTGCGGCCGGGTCCGCCTGCGCTAACCGGATACGGACATCAAGTATACAGTCACCCTAATTACGTGGGGTAGGACGCACAGACGTCGATCGTGTAATTGCCGAACGGCGGCGGGAGCCAGCCCGAGGCAAGATACGACGTCGTGATCTCCACCGTCTCATAGGTCCCGATGGTAATCGAAGGACACGCCGAACTGCTGGCGTTGCTGTTGACGTTGACCGTCAGCGGATAGGTCGCGCTGTTGACCACGGCGCTAAGCGCCTGCTGCGAGGCCTCGGTCTGGACGAAACTTGTGATCGAGTTGGAGCCGGTACAGGCGGAGCCGCTGATCGCGCCGCAGCGCGCAGCATCGGCCGCCACCGCCTGTAGCGCGCTCTTGGTCCACAGGATCAGGCCGAGATCGAGCGTGCCGAACGACACCGCGAGCAGGGGAAGCCCTACCAAGGCAAATTCCACGGCGGTGGCGGCCCGGCGGTCCGAGCATAGACGCCGCACGGCACGGCTCCTCATGGCAGCGGGATCCAGGTCGTCTGGCTGAGCGTCGGCGAACCCACCATGCTGAACACGGGCAGTATTGCACTATAAGTACTGCTCAGACTCACCTGCATGTATCGCAGCGTGTTCGGCGGGTTGCCGGTACCGGAGCAAGCACCGGTACCGCTGCCGGTGCAGACTGCCGATGGACTGCTGGTGGTCCACGCCGTCGTCGCGTCGCCCGTGATGCAATAACAGGCCGCGGACGCGGTTACCGAAGCGCCAGGTATCGTCTGCGCCGCGACATTCTGCATCACCGTCTGGACGTTCGCGGTTGAGACGCCAACCTGGCCCTGGTCCGTCAGCGCCGCATATTGCGCTCCCGCCGCGACGGCTGCGGAAAGTCCGATCTGGCGGGAGTAGACCAGGCCGAAGTCCGTCACTCCGGCAAAAAAATACAGCACCGCAGGGAATGTGAGGGCAAACTCGACCGCCGCGACAGCTCGCGATCTGCGTTTGCTCCAATGGCACAGCATCCGTACTGCACGGCCCAAGCCGCCCGGGAATCCATTGCGCCAGCCCGCCCAGCCAGGTTTTGTCATTTCGGCAACCAGCCCATCTACCGCTGCTACTGCCGAACATTATGCACAGCGCAGCGGATTTTCCGATCGGCCGCGTTGCCTAGGCCATATGGCCTACTCCCTTCGGCCATGGCCTAGGCCCGCGGATCGAAACGGCTCGGCCTTCTGGCGGAATTGTCCGCAACCGTCACTTTAGCGGATTATAGCCCTCACAGCGATCAACAATGCGCGAGAGGAAGTTCAATATGCTGGTGTTGCGGGTTGGCAAGTCATCGTTCGGTCGTGGCAGTAACGATCCTGCCGTTCTCCGCCACTACGCCGTGCGCGCGGAACATGCGGAGAATGGGCGCGAGGCGCTCGAGTTCCTGCGGCTGTACGAATACGACCTCGTGCTGATGGATCTGCATCTGCCCGACATGCCGGGTCATGAGGTCGTGCGCATGATGCGCGCCGCAGAATTCAAGGTTCCCGTGGTGATGCTGGCCGATACCGCCACGGTCCAGGCGAAGGCGAAGGCGCTCGACCAGGGCGCCGACGATTTCGTCACCACACCCTGCGACCCCGAGGAACTGTTCGCCCGCGTTCGCGCGATCGTCCGCCGCAGCCAGGGCCATGCCAATTCCCTGCTGCGGCTTGGCCCGGTCGAACTCAGCCTGGACCGTCGCGAGGTCCGCGTGCACGGTCAGCAACTTCACTTGTCGCGTCGCGAATTCGCCGTGCTCGAACTGCTGTTTCTGAAGCAGGGCGTGATACTGAACAAGGTGGCGTTCCTCAATCATCTGTACTGCGGAATGGAAGAGCCGGAGATGAAGACGATCGACGTCATCATCTGCCGTCTGCGCAAGAAGCTGGCAGTGGCGGGAGTACCGACGCTGATCGATACGGTGTGGGGCTGCGGCTACATCCTCCGCGATCCGAGCATTGCGCCGGAAGTGGTGGTGAGCATGCCGCCTGTCTGGGCCACACAGGTCGCCGCGGCAGCTTGAAGTTCAGCCGAAGGCGCATCCGCCATTCGCGCAGATGCGTCGCAGGCCATCGCAAGAATCTCGTGTCGCCGCGAAACAGCGTTCAGCAGTATTGCGAGTGAGCACGCGATGTGATGGCGAGACCGCGCTTCGTGTCGTTGCGCGAACCGCGAGCGAAGCGTGGCGGGGCGAAGCAATCCCGTTCATGCGGTAGAATTGCTTCGTCGCATCTGCAACAACGATGTCGAAGCAGGCAACAGCGTGACGAAACCTTCTCGCCTTGTGTCGCGACTTGCGGCGTGCGCCCTCATCGCGCTCGCGGCACAGCGTCCCGCGCATGCCGATTCCGCGACGGAATGCGAGCAGGCTGGCCGCACGGCGGAGCAAACTTTCGGGCTGCCATCTGGACTTTTGCTCGCGATCGGCAAGGTCGAGAGCGGCCGTTGGGATGTAAGGACCGGCAGCGTCGTGCCGTGGCCGTGGTCAATCGATGCCGGCGGCCAAGGCCGACTTTTCGATAACGCCGCCGACGCCATCGCTGCGGTGCGATCACTGCGCGCGTCAGGCTCGACCAATATCGACGTCGGTTGCTTTCAGATCAATCTCGGCTACCACCCCGACGCATTTGCCAGTCTGGCGCAGGCATTCGATCCCGAGGCCAACGCGCACTATGCCGCGAAATTCCTTGCCGCGCTGCAAACCAGGCTGGGCAATTGGCAGGATGCCGTCGCCGCCTATCATTCGGCCACGCCAGACCTAGGCGTCGCATACCAGCAACGCGTTTTTGCCGCATGGTCCGGCGGCATGCCCGAATCGCTGGTTTCCACCGTGCAGTTCACGGCCATCGCCGGCGTGCATGTGTGGGGACCTTCGCCTGCGGCGGCGACGCCGCAGGTCATCGCCATAAGCGCGTCACTTCCATCGGCACTGCCGCACGTCATAACGCCCGGCACGCATTAACTTGCGACAAGCGCCGCACGATCAACCGAAATGACCCGCACGAATTTTTGAACTGCAATGCAAAATGAAACCGCCGCTTAACTCCGCAGATGGTTTTCTCCGCTCGCTGGCGTTCGGCAGCGCGAAGGAAGCAACCGGCTGGTCCGCTGCGCAGCAATCACTCTGAGGTAATGGAAAGGAACACTACTATGCTTGAACTCCTGAAGATTTGGCTGGAACTGAAGTTCGACCGCCGCGCCGTCACCGCGTTGGAATACGGCCTGATTGCCGGCGCCATCGCCGCCGTCATCGCGGCGACCGTGGTCACGATGGGCCAGAATATCGAGGCCAAGTTCCAGACCATCTCCAGCTCGCTCTGATCTCCTTGGAGAGAGCTGCGTAGGAACGCGATGCGGCGGCGGCCTCCGCCGCCGCATCCTCCGTTTCTCGCGGCGCTCCCGCGGTCAACCAACAAGGCTCACGATGTCAATGACCTGGCCGTCACTGCTCACATCGGGACTGGTCTTCGCTGGCGCGGGCCTGCTGCTGTCGGCCGCGTTGCATGATTTTGCTGCAAGAACGGTACCCAACGGCCTGACGGCCGTGCTGGCGTTTGTCGGGATTGCGCTGCGTGCTCTGGCTGGCAGCCTTCTCCCTGGCCTACTGGTCGGCGTCATCGTCTTCGTCCTGGCCGCCGTCTGCTGGCGCCGCGGCTGGATGGGCGGCGGCGATGTAAAGCTGCTCGCGGCCACCGCCCTGGTGGTGCCGCCCGCTCTCGCGTTGAGCTTCGTCACCGCCGTCGCGCTGTGCGGCGGCGTGCTCTCCCTCGGCTACCTGCTGGCCCCCCGCTTCGTCGCCCCACCCGGCACAGAGCGTCCGCATTCGCTGCTGGCGCGCGCAGTGCGCGCCGAACGCTGGCGCATCCGGCGCGGCGGTCCCCTCCCCTACGCCTGCGCCATCGCCGCGGGCGGTTTGATCATTTTGCTCTAGGAACGTGCCATGGTCCTGCGGCTTGCGTTCTTCATCCTGATGGCCGTTGGCTTGCTTGGTTTCGGCACCGTCGCCTGGATCTCCACCCGGCCACCGCCCCCCGCGGCCGCCGCGGCCAATCAGCCGCCGCCACCGCCGGTCACCAGAACCGTGCTGGTCGCGGCGCGCGCGGTTCCAGCCGGGTCTCTGCTGAAACCCGAGGATCTGGCCGCGAAACAAATGCCGATCCACGGTCCCGGGCTCGCCGATGCCAATGACGATACCCCTGATATACGCCGCGGCCTAGTCGGGGCCATGGTCCGACGCAGCCTCTCGCAAGGCGACATCGTACGCAACGGCGACGTGATGCGGCCGGGCGACCATGGCTTCCTCGCCGCCGTTCTGGCGCCGGGCATGCGGGCCGTGACCATCGCCGTCGACGATATCTCCGGCTCCGCCGGATTGATCTGGCCCGGGGACCATGTCGACGTCATCCTGACCGAGAACATCTCCGGTCCGAACCTGGCAGCCGGCCACAACGTCGCGGCCGAAACCGTACTGTCCAATGCTCGGGTGATCGCGATCGATCAGCAGATCATCCAGGGCGCGGTGGCTACGCCTGACAAGCTGGCCAAGACAGTGACGCTGGAATGCAGCGAGGACCAGGCCGAGCGCATCTCGGTCGCGGTACGGCTGGGGCGGCTGTCGCTGTCGGTCCGCTCGGCCGATGTAGCGAACCAGGACTCCCGGCCATCAAGCAACGGCAAGACCGTCTGGGCTGCCGATGTTTCGCCGGCGCTCGGCGACGCCACGCCGCCGGCGGCCGCCGACGTGGTCCATGTCTATCAGGGTGGTGGCGACGTGAGGGAGTTCCGGCCATGATCAAATCTGTCCCGCGATTGATCACCGAGGTCTGCATCGCCGCGATCCTGCTTGGCGCGCCCTGCGCCGAGGCCGTGGAAGCGCCGGCGGTTGCGCCGCCCGTCGCTCAGCCTGCACCCCCTGCACAGCAGGTCATGGTGTTGCAGGCTGGCAACGGCAAGGTCGTGAAATTGGATGGTCCCGCGACGAACATCTTCGTCGCCGATCCGAAAATCGCCGAAGTGCGGCCGGCCAGCGCATCGACCTTGTTCGTGTTCGGCATTACGCCCGGCAACACCACGGTTGCCGCCATGGACAATGCCGGTCATGTCCTCGCGCAGTACGATCTGACGGTGCAGCCTTCCGAGTACGGCGCCCAGGCGGCGCAGGCGATGATCGCGCGCCTGCTGCCAGGCAGCCAGGTGCGGGTGAATGCACAACAGAAGGGGCTGATGCTGACCGGTTCCGTGGCCACCCCGCAGGACGCGGCGCAGGCCGCGGCCATCGCCAAGGACTATGTGGGCGATAACCCGACCGTCGATAACGAACTCAACATCATGGCGCCGGTGCAGGTCACGCTGAGCGTGCGCATCGCTGAAATGTCGCGCGAGGTCGTGCGCAACATGGGCATCAACTGGTCGGCCGTGACACAGTTCGGTCAGATCGGCAGCATCCTCCAGTCGATATCTTACAGCGCCTCGGGCGCCGGCATCACGCCACCCTCACCCACGGCCAAAGGCGTCGGTATCCTCGGCGTGATCGACGCGCTGGCAAACGACAATCTAGCACAGATACTGGCCGAGCCGAATTTGACCGTGATGAGCGGCCAAACCGCGAGCTTCCAGGTCGGCGGCGAGTACCCAATCCCGGTTGCCAGCGGCAACAGCAATCAGATCACGGTCACCTACAAGGATTTCGGCGTACTGCTGTCCTTCGTGCCGACGGTGCTCAGCGACGGCCGGATCAATCTCCATGTCGCCCCGCAAGTGAGCGACCTCAACACGGCGAACGCCATCCAGGTCGCTAACGGCGGATTGTCGATTTCCATCCCCGGCCTGAACGTCCGCCGCGCGGAAACAACGGTGGAGCTAGGCAGCGGCCAAAGCTTTGCCATCGCCGGACTGCTGGAGCAAAACACGGCTCATAACACCTCCGGCATTCCGGGCGCCGGCGATGTGCCGGTGCTGGGGGCGTTGTTCCACGACAACCAGTTCCAGCGCACGGAAACCGAGCTGGTCATCATCGTGACCCCGTACATCGTGCGGCCGGTAGACAATCCCGCGGCCCTGCACCTGCCGACCGACAACTACACGCCGCCGACCGATCTCGAGCGTCTGCTGCTGATGAAGCAGGTCTCCGACAGCACAGCGGCAGTGCCGGTGCGCATTCCCGGCGCGGCTGGGTTCATCGTTCAGTGAGGTACCGGATGTCGTATCCAAGCGCTTTATGCCTTCTCGTCGGAACCAGCCTGCTGGTGCTCGCCGGCTGCCAGTCGCGCGACCCTTATCTGCGCACCGACGTGTGGAATCCCACCGGGGCCAATGCCGGCAACATCGCCGCGATGGTCGCCAACCCGCAGGACCTGATACGCGGCCACGGCGGCGGCGCCGAGGACTCGCACGAACCCACTCTCGCAGTCGGACACATCTGGAGCGACCAGCCAAAGCCGCTTGGTTCCACCTCCGGCGGCTCCGGCGGCGGCGGGTCGGGCGGCGGTTCCGGCGGCGGCAGTTAGGGGAGCTGACCATGCCTGACGATGCTAGCCTGCCCGTCCCGCCCGAGGGCCTCGATCATTTCAACGACGCCGCGTCGGCGCGTTATGATCGTCCGTCGCTGACTGGCTTTGTCACCGACGCCCGCTCGGAAGAGGCGCTGCGTGACGGCCTCGGCGAAGTCACGATCGAGCAATTGGACATCCGCCGCGGTGGGGTGCGCGCCGCGGTGACGGCAATGCAGAAATCGTCCACGCCGAAGGTGCTGGTGGTCGATGTCAGCGGCGAGGACCAGCCGCTGAGCGCGCTCGGCGATCTCGCCCATGTGGTGGAGCCGGATGTCTGCGTGCTGGTGATCGGCGATACCAATAACGTCGATTTCTATCGCGAGGTCACGCGCGGACTCGGCGCGGCGGACTATCTGGCCAAGCCGCTGACGCGCGATACCGTCGCCCGGCACTTCTCCGCCTTCCTGCGCGGCAAGACCCCGGCATCGCAGGCCGCCCTGGGTGGACGCTCAATCTCCATCACCGGTGTGCGCGGCGGCGTTGGCGCCACCACGCTTGCGGTCAACCTCGCCTGGAATTTCGGCGTGGGAATGCGGCGGCATACCGTATTGCTCGATCCGGACATCCAGCGTGGCAGCGCCGCATTCCTGCTGAACGTGCAGCCGGGACCCGGCCTGCGTGTCGCGTTGGAAGCCCCGGAACGACTCGACTCGCTGCTGGCCGAGCGAGCGGCACAGCCCGCCGCCGATCGTCTGCATGTGCTCGCCGGCGAAGAGGCGGTGGCGATCCACCCCAACCCCGCGCCCGGCGCCGCGCGCGTGCTGCTGGACGCCTTGCGCAGCCGCTACAATTTCATCGTCGCCGATGTGCCCTATGCCCCCGTGCCGCTGTACCGGGATTTGCTCGACCTCGTCGATCAGCGCGTACTCGTCATGGAGCCCACCCTGGCGGCGGTACGCGATACCCTCCGCTTGCTCGCGTTGCCCGGCACGGACGAACAAGCGCAGCGCGCCATCATCGTGCTGAACCGGGTCGGCATTCCCGGCGGCCTGACACGCAAGCAGGTGGAAGACGCGCTGAAGATGAAAGTGGATATCGCGATACCCGACCTGCCGCGCCAGGTCGGCAACGCGGCAACGCTTGGTGAACCGGCGATGACCACCTCCAGCGGTTTCCGCGCGGGTGTCCACGAGGTGTGCCGCCAGGTCGCCTTCGTCGGCCTGCTGGATACCGCCCTGATTTCCACCGGCGCTCAGGCTGCCGGCGGAAGCAGTCGCAAGCGTTGGAAACTGTTTGGACGCGACGCATGAGCGCAAATCACTCCTTCGGCCGCCGCATGACCCCTGCACCGATCCCGATGCGGCCGCACGCGCCGCCCAAGTCCGAGCCGCCGCCGCCGCCCTATCCACCGGCAAGCAGCGCACCGGAAGAATCGATCATCGAGCTGCGCAACATCTGCCTGGCGCGTCTCGATCCCGCCGCGGTCGCCGCCATGCCGGAGGACCGGCTCACCGCCGACGTGGAACGGCTGATCTCGGAGATCGCCACCGAACGCCGCATTCAGCTCAATGCGCGCGAGCAACGTGCGCTTGCCGGTGAGCTGGTCGACGACATCCTCGGCCTTGGCCCGCTGGAACCGCTGCTGGAAGACGAGACCGTCAGCGAAATCATGGTGAACGGTCCGGACAAGACCTTCATCGAGCGCAGCGGCAAGCTGATGCTGTCGCATGTGAGATTCCGCGACACCCAGCATCTGGCGAACATCTGCCAGCGCATCGCCGCGGCGGTCGGCCGCCGCATCGATGAGGCGAGCCCCATGGTGGATGCCCGCCTGCGCGACGGCTCGCGCGTCAACATTGTGTTCCCGCCGCTCGCGCTCGACGGGCCTTACGTCTCGATCCGAAAGTTCGGCCGCAAGGACATCGACTTCGGCAAGCTGGTCGAGTGGAAGGCGATGTCCCGCCAGGTCGCCCGGATCCTGGAGATCGGCTCGCAAGCCCGGTTGAACGTCATCATTTCGGGCGGCACAGGGTCCGGCAAGACCACACTGCTGAACGCAATGTCCCGGCTGATCGCTCCCGGCGAACGTATCGTGACAGTGGAGGACACCGCCGAGCTGCGCTTGCAGCAGCCGCATGTGGTGCGGCTGGAAACCCGGCCCGCCAGCCTCGAAGGCAAGGGCGAGATCACCCAGCGCGAGCTGATGAAGAACGCGCTTCGTATGCGCCCAGACCGCATCATCATCGGCGAGGTGCGCGGCGGCGAGGCGTTCGACATGTTGCAGGCCATGAACACCGGCCACGACGGCAGCATGTCCACCATTCACGCCAACACCACGCGCGACGCGCTGACGCGTGTCGAGAACATGGTGCAGATGGGCCAGATGGGCCTGCCGTCACGCGCCATCCGCACCCAGATCGTCAGCGCCATCGAGCTGATCGTGCAGGTGGAACGCCAGCGCGACGGCGGCCGCCGCGTGACGCAGGTGACCGAAGTCTGCGGCATGGAAGGTGAAGTCATCACGATGAACGACATCTTCCAGTTCGAGGTCCAGGGCGAAGGACAGAACGGCAAGTTGTTCGGTCGCTACAACGCCAGCCGCACGCCGCCGTCGTTTCAGCGGCGGCTGGCATATTTCGGGCTCGACAAGGCCTGGAAGGCCGCCATGGACGACCTGGAGCCATGATGCAGAATCACGGCCTGTTATGGGTGCTGATGATCATGTCCTGCCTGTCGTTGGCGGGACTGGGCGTCAGCGGCATGATGGTGTCGAAAGCGCAGACGGTGAAGGCGAAGCGCCTGGCCCGGATGAATGCCGTGTCGTCGCCGCATATCAAGGCGGCGCCCGAGTTTGTCTCCGCGTTCATCCGCGCACCGCCGAAGCGCAACCGGTCGCTGCCCGACCTCATGGCCTCGGTGTTCGGCTTCGACCTCAACAAGCCGGAGCATCATCCGCTCAAGTGGTGGATCATTTTGCTGATCACCTTCGTGGCGGCGAAGATCGTGCAGTCGCTGGCCAACGGGCTGGTCGGCAGCATCTCCTGGCTGGCGCTTCCCGTCGTCTGGGTCGCTGCCTCCCGCTACATCTTCGGTGCTGCCGAAACCCGCCGTAAGGTCGCTCTGCTGCGGCAATTCCCCGATGCGCTGGCGATGATCGTCCGCTCCGTGCGCGTGGGCATCCCGGTGATGGAGGCGGTCCGCGCCGTGGCACGCGAGACCCCGGAACCGACCGGCCCCGAATTCGCCCGGCTGGTGGACCAGGTGTCGATCGGTGTTTCGCTGGATGAAGCCGTCATGGAGATGTCCGAGCGCTGCGGGCTGGCGGAATACCGGTTCTTCGCCACCGCCTTATCGCTGCAGAACCAGACCGGCGGCACACTGAGCGAGACCCTGGAAAATCTGGCGGAGGTGATTCGCAAGCGCGTCGCGCTGGCCGCCAAAGGCAAGGCGCTCGCCTCCGAGGCGCGCACCAGCGCGATGGTGCTTGGCGCGCTGCCGATCGTCACCGGCGCCGGCATCTGGGCGCTGAATCCCAGCTATGTCGACATGATGTTCACCGATCCAACCGGCCGCATGCTGTTCGGCATCGCGGTGCTGTCGTTGTCGACCGGAATCTTTCTGATTCGCACGATCATCCGCAAGAGCCTGTCATGAACGAGCATCTGCTGATCGGCGGCGGCTTCCTCTTCCTGCTCCTCCTGGCCATTCCCGCGGTCTGGATGATGGGCGAGATCCGTCGCGAGGAACGCCTGGCGGCCCGCGTCCGATTGATCCACGGCCAGGCACCAAAGGCGCGTAAGACGGCCGAGCCGCAGGCCATCCGCGCCGTGGTGCTCAACGCCATCTCCGCCATCGGCCAAACGATCCTGCGCAGCGGCATGGTCTCGGCCGGCACGCTGTCGGAGGTGGAGAACACACTCGCCGCCTCGGGCCTGCGTGGCGCCCAGGGCGTCGGATTGTTCATCGGCGGCAAGCTGCTGTTGATGGTCACACTGCCGGCCTTCCTTTGGCTGCTGGTGCGGCACTGGGGCATGCACGGCATGATTGCCACCATCCTGCCCGCCGGAGCAGGGGTGATCGGACTGCTGCTGCCTGACTGGCTGATCGGCAACCAGCGCAAGCGCTATCTGGCGCGGATCGAGCAAGGGTTGCCCGACGCGCTGGACATGCTGGTGATCTGCACCCAGGCCGGCCTCGGGCTTGGTCCCGCCATCATCCGGGTGGGCACCGAGTTGCAGCACGCCTATCGCGAGATCGCCATGGAGTTCGAAAAGACCGCCAACGAGCTGCAGGTCATGGCCGACGCCCGCGTCGCCATTCTCAACCTGGGCACCCGCACCGGCCTCGAATCGCTGAAGCGGCTCGGCACCACGTTGGCGCAGACCCTGCAGTACGGCACCCCGCTTTCCGACGCCCTGCGTGTGCTCTCGTCCGAGATGCGGCAGGAGATGCTGACCCGGTTCGAGGCGCGGGCCGCCCGCTTGCCGGTGCTGCTGACCATGCCGACGATCGCGTTTATCCTGCCGTGTGTCTTTATTATCGCGGGCGGCCCTGCCATGATCCAAGTCATGCGGACGTTCAGTCACTGATGCCCGATTCGCGGATGCGTCGCGGGCCCCTGGTCCTGCTTATCCTGTTGGCCGCCTGCGGACGCACGGCCTCCGATATGTCTGCCTTGCAGCCTGGCGTCGACGTGGCGCAGGCGGCGCTGCGCGGCGGCTCGCCGCAGACCGCGCTGCAGATTGCCAGTCACGTGCTGCAAACCGCACCAGGCAATGAAGCGGCCCTCGTGGTTCAGGGCGATGCGTTGACCGAGCTCGGCCGGGTCGACGATGCGCGGATCAGCTACACCGAGGCATTGAAGAGCAATCCCGAGTCGGTCGGCGGCGAGATCGGCCTGGGCCGGCTGGATTTGTCGAGCGATCCCGCGAAGGCCGAGGCCTTGTTGCTGGAAGCGCTGCAGCGCGATCCCCGCAACACCACGGCATTGAACGATCTCGGTGTGGCGCGCGACCTGCGCGGCAACCATGCCGGTGCGCAGACGGCGTATCGCCAGGCGCTGGGGATCAATCCGCAGGATACCGCCGCGGAAGTCAACCTGGCCTTGTCCATGGCAATGTCCGGCTCCGCCGGCGAGGCAGTCGACATGCTGCGGCCGTTGGCCAGCGCGCCGGGAGCCTCCCGCAAGATGCAGCACGACCTGGCGGCGGCGCTGACCATGGCGGGCAATCGTCCCGAGGCCGCGCGCATCCTCAGCGCCGACCTGTCGCCGGCGCAGGTGCAACAGGCGCTTGATGCCTATGCCGCGGCTCGATCCGGTGGCCCCGCGGCGCTGGCCGTGACACCGCCCGCGACCGAGTCGGCCATCGCCCTGGCACCCCCGGCGGCGACGACGAGTCCGGTCCAGGTGCAGCTCGCCGCCGTCCCCACCCAAGCGGCGGCACAGGCGGCCTGGCAGCATCTGCAGCAGCAGATGCCAACCCTGGTTTCCGGGCGGCAGCCGGTTTTCGTCGAGGTGGAGCGCAACGGCCAGGTGTTCTGGCGTCTGCGCACGGGTGGCTTTGCCGATGAAGCGCAGGCATTGGCGTTCTGCCATCAGGCACAGGCGGCCGGCGCTGCCTGTGCGCTGGCCGGCTCCGAGGCGCCCTGATCGGGGTCTTGGAAGCAGGCAGGACGGCGCGTCCCACCGCCTGAGCGGATTCAGGCTTGGGCGGCAGTCGTGCTGGCCCGCTGCCCGTGCCGACAGTACCGCGCCTTGCGAGGGTTCAGGACCGGGCGGCTGTTCGTGCGCAGCCCGGGTCCTTGCGCAGCGGCAGGGCGCTCACGCGGCGCTTTGCCCGCACTTGCGGCAGGCGGAAGCCGACGCCGTTGCGGGCGAAATCGCCGTAGCCCTCCTGGGTCAACGCGGCGGCGATCTTGCGCTTGGCGCTCGCCTCCAACTGGTAGACGCGTTCGCGCGAGACACCGAATTGCTCGGCAAGGGCATCAAGATGCGTGACGTCGTCACTGTCGTTCATGCAGCGGGCAAGGAACACGGTGCGCTCGCGCTCGCCCAGTATTTCCTGCACCAGGACGGCGATGCGCTTGCGGGCCTTGGCATGATCGAGGCGGAGAATGACGTCGTCCTCCGGCGATGCGGCGTCGTCGGCGAGGGTGTCTTGCAGGTTCGACGCGCCGGTTTCGCCGGGCTTGTCGGCATGCAGGCTCAGGCTGCCGCCCTGCATCAGGCGCATGCTGCGCGCCACCTCCTGGCCTGACAGGCCGATGCGGCGGCCGATGCGTTCGCAAAGTTCGGATTCGGTCGGCTCGACATGTTCGCGCTGGCAGCTTCGCCGCGCTTCCGAGAGCAGACGGCCGCGCAACTGCATGAGCTGGCGATGCGCGCTGGAGGCGGGAAGCCGCACCGGCCCCGTGTTGCGTCGGACATAGTCCTGGATGAACCAGCGGATCCAGCCGATCGCGTAGGTGGAGAGCCGGCTTTCGAACCGGTCTGGATCGAAGCGGCCGATCGCCGCGCGCAAGCCGAGATGGCCCGCACCCACCAGGTCCAGCAGGTCGACGTTCAGGTGCCGATAGCGGCTGGCGATGGCAACGACGAGCTTGCTATGGCTTTCCCACAATTCGGTCAGGGCGGCCTCGCGGCTATGCTCGCTGCCGCCGGCATGGACAATGCGCAACAGGTGGCGTTCACGCTCGGCGGTCAGATTCGACAGGTCAATCTGGCGGCGGATCGCGCGGTCGGTCCACGTTCTCGCTTCCTCCATCGCTCCTCTGCTTTCATGCTCGACCCCGGATTCCCTGCCATTCCCGGGTCGTTCCGCCCGGATAGCGGCACTGCAGTTGCGGCCACGTTTCGGGCCGCAATTTCACGATGGCAGCAATCTGTCAGCACGCCGTCGCCGACGACGCTTGCTGGCGCGATTGCCGCAAAGCTGCGGCAAATATAACGGCTGCGGAATTCCCGCAGCAAGGATACCGCAGTGAATTCACCGTAGATTCTCCGCCAATCCGCCAGTCCCGCGCCGCCGTGAATCTGCCGTCGCCTGGCCTGGATGCGCGGCCATGACCGCCCGATCAGGTGTGACTTCGGCGTCAGCCAACCATGGCAAATGCCATGCAGCATCGGGATTTGGCTGCGATTTCCCTGATCCGCCGCCCGAATTGCGGTGGCGTAACCATCGGCGCCCGACGCTTACACCGTCAAGACGCATGGCGCAGCCTGATTGATCCCGAGGGCAAGATGAAGCTGCCGGAAATCGCGGCAAGTATTGACGTCGCATTGACGATACCGGCGGCTATCGCAACATTCCAACACCATGCTTCCATTACCATCGGAGCTTCAATTTCCATCGGGGCTTCCATTACCATCGGGCTGGGAAACTCAGGATCAGGACGTCGTAACGCCGCAGGTTTGGTCATGGCGTGCAAGCGGGCCAGCAAGACCGCAACGAGGGCCGCCGGTGAAGCGCGGTTTGATTTCAGGGATTTGCGCGGATACCACATTCTAGACAACCGGATTGCAATACATTGCTATACTCTACTTCAGGTTGTAGTACTATGCCAGCAACTGCCTGTGCGCGCGGTGCAGCCAGCCGCGCGCGGCCCAGTCAGCACGACGACCGTGCCTGACTGGGATGCCTCCGTGCTCGCGGCTAGAATCTCAATATAGATCGAAACGCCACAACCTACAATAGATTTAAGATAAAATTATCTGCCCCGGAGCGGCCCTCCGCTCGCGGGCCCCGCCGATCTCGAGACCGCCTCGCCACGACGGTGTCGCCTGAATCATGGCGCCAATCATGGGGCCAATCATGGCGCCAATCATGGTGCCGACACCCCGGCGCCGGTCGCGCCCGCTCGGTCTGGATCGCCCGCAAACCAGCAGCAGGCCCGCACGAAACAATCCAGCCCCGTCCGGATGTGGTGTCTCCCCAAGCCGGGCAGCCAGTCGCGTTCGTCCGGCTTCATTCAGCGAGTTTGCCGGTCGTTGTTTCCGGCGGTCTCGCCTGGCTTTCCGGCGGCACATCGCGCCGGTACTGTCGTCGCATCCAGGAGAAACTTCTCCAGTGCCCGTACCGGCATAAGGTCATCATACAGCCGCTTGCATTGCTCTGCGATCCCCTGGCGGAACGCGTCTCGCTGCCCGACATCGGCAAGCTGCACGGCGCGGGATACGAAATCGCGGAGATCGGCGGCGATGCGGTCGCCCATTCCCATATGGCGCAGGATCGCCGCGCTGTGTCGCCCCCGCATCAGACCGGTCGGCAGCGTTACCACCGGCAGGCTGCAGGCAATCGCCTCCAACGTGGTGTTGCCGCCCGACCAGCCGATGCTGTCCAGAAACACGTCGGCACAGCGCAGCAGCGCGGGAAAGTCCTCGGCCGGGACGGGCTGAATGAAGCGCACATGGTGGCCGGCATCCAGACCCACCGCGGCAAAACAACGCTCCAGACGCTGCCGCAATGCCTCCGCCGGGGCGGTAGCGGTGGCGATGAAGACGAACTGCGCCGAGGGCACTTGCACCGCGATCTCGGCGAACACCACATCAAAGCGCGGCAGGTATTTCGGCAGCGACTGGCAGCAAAGATACACCACGGCGTGGTCACGCAAGCCGAGTGCCGGGCGCGTCAGTAGCGTCCCGCGATCGGGCAACGGCGCATAGGCGATCGACAGGTTCGGCAGTTGCACCAATCGTTCGGTGTAGTGGCGCTCGGCGTCCGGCGGCTCCATCAAGGCGCTGGATAGAAACACATCGATCTCGGGCAGCCCCGTCGTCACCGGGTGGCCCCATGCGACGCATTGTAACGGCGACAGCCGCCGGCAGCCCAGTTGAACCGGCAGCGGATGCATGCCGATCTCCAGATAGATCAGCGCATCCAGCCGGTCCGCGACAATTTGCTCCGCCCACTTCCGGTCAGACGCCATGCCGTGGCGATATGCGACGCAGCATGACGCGAGCGCGGCGCTGGTCGCGTCACGGTCGGCGCCGAACTGATAGCCAAATACGTCGAACCGGTTGCGATCCAAATGCCGCAGCCAGCCGCCGAACAATTTCGATACGGAATGCAGATGGAAATACGCCGTGGCGAAACCGACCCGCAGCCGGTCGCCCAAACCGCACTTCACAATCGCCGGCATCTCCGGCCCGGCGCAGGCAATGCGGCTGATGACACGGCCGTAGACCTGTTGCAGCTCCCGATCGTCCTCACCCTGATAGGCAAGAAAGAACGGCTTCGCATTGCCCACCTGGTCAATGGCGGCAGCCAGTCGCTCGTGCGGCGCGGCCGCGGTCAAGCCATCGAGCGCTGTCAACGCCTCGCTATATCGCGCCCGCCGCAGCACGATCTCCTGCTCCGTCGCATGCACGGCTGCCAGCAGGCTCATGGCGTGCACAAGACGCGCGGCAATGTCGTCTGGGTCGTTGCGCAGCGCCGGCGCCAGCAAATGCAGCGACAGGTCCTGCCGCCCGGCGCCGCGCAGCAGGTTGGCCAGCCGCAGGCGCATCTCCGCATTCACCGGCAGCACGGCCAGACGTGCCACGCATTGCTCTGTCAGGTCGAAGCGCTGCGCCGCCACCGCGCGCTCGCACAGCGACGCAAACAGCGCGGCCGCACGTGCGTCGTCACGGCCGACCAGCATGCCGGCCAGTGTCAATTGCGCCGGCACGTAATCCGGATGCGCCGCCATCACCTGTTGCTCGATCGCGATCGCCTCGTCGTTACGCCCGAGCATGACAAGCGTGGACGCGAGGTTCTGGCCGGCGCGCGCCTCGGCCCCCAGGGCGAACGCCGCTTGCAGCAGCGGCACCGCACCGGCTGCATCGCCGCGCTGCACGCGCACCAGGCCAAGGCCATGCAATGCGGCGGCTTGCTGTGCCCCGCCCGCGATGGCGGTGAAGCCCGCATCGGCCGCGTCCAATCGGCAATCACGCAGCCATTGCTCGGCGTCTGCCAATGACGGCGGGCGCGCCCCGGCGGGATTGAAGGCACAACCCCAGCAAGTCGGCGGCTCGTGGTCGAGATAATCGTGCATCCAGCGTGCGACGCCGTCGCTCTGCCACAACGCGGCGAAGCTCGCTTTCGCCAGATCGGCATGACCGAACAAGGACGCGTCGTTGGTGACGCAGCACGGGGTGAGGAATCCCTCCACCGTGACATAGCCAGCGTGCAGCGGCCGGCGGCAGCGGCGGCCGTTCGGCACCAGCGCGGCGGCCGGCAGCATGTGCAGGTCGGACAGCGTGGCCGACGCCAACTCGATCTGCTGGTGCGCCGCCGCCAACTCGGCCGCCCCGAGGCACCAGGGCTGCTCCGTCTCGTGGTAGCTGATCAGCGGCTGTACCTCGATGTAGCGCCCGCCCAAACCGTGCAGCCGGCGCAGCAACCCCGGCAGTTCCGCCGCGTTCCGCCGGCTGAGCACGATCGACAGCGTTGCCGCCGGCCACAACGCAAGCAGCGCCTGGATGGAATCGGCCAACCGCGGGCAATCCGTGCCGGCGCGAACGGCGGCGGCGGTCGTTGGATCCAGGCTGTCCACCGACACGCTGACATGGTTCAGCCCCGCGGCGCGCAGCGCACGATAGTAGTCGGGCTCACGAACCAGCCCGTTGGTGTTGAAGCTGATCGCCTGGAACTGACCACTGGCGCGTGCGGCGGCGACCAGAGCCGGAAGCTGCGGGTGCAGCGTCGGCTCGCCGATGCCTTGCAGAATGATCACATCAGCCGGCGGCGCGTTGGCCAGTATGGCGGCAAAGCGCGCCGGCGGCATGTGGGCGTTGTGCCAGGACCCGGCCGCCATCCCGAGAGTACGCTGACAGCCGGCGCAATGCAGGTTGCAGCCGGTCGTGATCTCGATCTGAAGACGGCGCAGGCGGGCCGGTGGGGCAAATGGGTTAGTCGTCGCTTGCGGCATCCGTGCAGGATGCAACGGAAGGATTAATCAACCGTCACTGCCGCCAGGCGAAGCTGCAACGCGCGACGCGTAGAGCGCTGGCCGCCGGCACGACGCCGCAGCGGGGCGCCGGCAACGTGGTCTTGGGGCGCCTAATGATGCCAGCCGCCACCGTGCCAGCCACCGCCCCCATGCCAGCCGCCCCCATGCCAGCCGCCACCGTGCCAGCCACCCCAGCCACCACCCCAGCCGTGGCCCCAACCCCAGCCCCAGCCGCCGCCGATCCCGATCGCGATACCCGGGCCATACCAGGCCGGGCCGTATGGGTAGTAGTAGGGATAGCCATAGCCATAACCGTACGAGTAGGCTGGGTAAGCCCCATACGCACCCGGATAACCGCCGGCATAGCCGGCGGGAGGACCCTGCACCTGGTCTCCCTTGGCTGACATGCACTGCGCGTAGACCATGTCATACCGCTGCTGCACGGCAGCGCCCGAGGCCTGCGCGTTGCCGGCGCCGATCGCACTGCCGGCGAGCAATCCGGTCGCGCCGCCGATCGCCGCGCCGGCGCCGACCGCGCCGGCAACCGAACCCAGAGCTGCGCCAACGCCGGCGCCGAGGGCGGTGCCCAAAATGGCGCTGCCGACCCCCGCATTCGAGGCCGCGACCGCCGGGGATGCCCCACCCGTCGCCTGGGTCGCAGCCGCGCGGCAATAGCCGTCGTCCTGCTGAAAGGCCTCGAAACTCTTGCCCTGTCCCGGCATCGCCATCACGCTCGGCCCGGGAGGCGGTGCCACAGCGCAGGCGCTCAGCGCGACGGTGGAGGCCAGCCCAATCAGTAGTTTCACGCGATGCATAGCCGTCGTCCCTCGTCTTGCCGCCGCTGACCAGACCCAGCGATTGCCGTCTCGCGATGCTAAATCAGCGCGGCTTTCTGCACCGTTAAATAGTGTGTCACGATCGGGCCGTCGCCCCGCCGGCGAAAACATTGGCGCTGTGTCACCACGTTGCACTGCCCTGCGGCGGCCAAGCGACCATGGCGCCAACTCATGCTGGCGCACCGCGCGAGAAGCCGATAGCGCAGAACGAGCCGCCCATGTAGCGCTCCTGCACCGCATCGCCGCTGACCTGCCCAACAAGCTGCGCTGCGAACGGATCGGCGCTGTCCTGCGGTGTCCAGCCCAGCCGGACGCGATCGTCGTCACGCCACCAGGTCATGCGCGCATTGCTCGACGCGCCCCATACCACGCTGACCCCGACCTCGGGCGTCACCAGGCAGCGCCGCATCAGCCGCGACAGGTCCGGGAAGGACAGCCATGTGGCCAGCATCCGCGCATCCCGTGGCTCGGGGAAGCAGGAGCCGATGCGGATGAACACGCTCTCCACCCCATGCTTGTGCCAGTAGAGCCGACCCATCAGCTCGCCATAGGCCTTCGACAGCCCATAGAATCCATCCGGCAGGAATTGCGTTTCGGCGGGGAGCGACTCCGTCCGTTCGTGGAAGCCGATCGAATGGTTGGAGGAGGCGAAGATCACCCGCGCCCCCTCGCGCCGCGCCGCCTCATAGATATGGAACAAGCCGCGGATGTTGGGGCCAAGCACCTCCTCGAACGGGCGCTCCACGGAGACCCCGCCGAGATGGATGATGGCGCCGCAGCCTTCGGCAAGGCGCAGCATGGTGACGCCGTCGTTCAGGTCCGCCTGGGTGAAGCGGGCGCGCGGCGGCAGGCTGTCGGGGAACGGCGCGATATCTGTCATGCGCAGCGTGACGCCCTCGGCGGGCAGCGACTGCGCCAGCGCGCGCCCGAGCGCGCCGGCGGCTCCGGTGAGCAATACCGGCTTGGCAGATGCGTCGGTCATGGCATGCTTCCTCCCTCATTCGGATCACTGCGAGGCATCATGCGTACGCTGGAGCAAACCGCCAACGCCCTGGCCGCGGGCCAAACGAGCAGTCGCGCGCTGGTGGAGGAGTGCCTGGCGCGGATCGCCGATCCGTCGGGGGAGGGGGCCCGCGCTTTTATCAAGACCGATCCGGAATGGGCGCATGCGATGGCGGAAGCGATGGACGCGCTGCGTCGCGTCGGGCGTGCCCCGAGCCGCTATGCCGGCATTCCGATCGCGCTGAAGGATTTGTTCGATATCGCCGGCCAACCGACCCCCGCAGGCTCCGCGGTGCTGGCGGATGCGCCCCCCGCGTTGGCGCATGCGTCGGTGGTGCAGCGGATGGTTGCGGCGGGGTTCGTGCCGGTCGGCCGCACCAACATGACCGAGTTCGCCTTCTCCGGCCTGGGCATCAATCCACATCATGGCACCCCGGCCTCGCCCTGGGACCGCGCATCGCGTCGCATTCCGGGTGGCAGTTCCTCAGGCACGGGCGTGGCCGTGGCAGACCGGATGGCGGTGGCCGGGCTGGGAACCGACACCGGCGGATCGTGCCGCATTCCGGCGGCGTTCTGCGGCGTTGTCGGCTACAAGCCGACGGCACGCCGCGTGCCGATCGCGGGCGTGCTGCCGCTGGCGCCGAGCCTCGATTCGGTCGGGCCGCTGGCGCCCAGTGTCGGCTGCTGCGCCGTCATCGACGCGGTGCTCGCCGGCGAACCTCCCGCCCTGCCCGAGCCGGCCGCGCTTACCGGCCTACGGTTGGCGGTGCCGGAGAACCTCGTGCTGGATGGCCTGGATGCCACGGTGGCGACCGCTTTCGCCCACACTTTGTCGGTCCTCGAGCGCGCCGGAGCGCGGCTGATCCGCACCCGGGTTGCGGAATTCGAGGCGAGCGTGGCGGCGAATGCCAAGGGCGGGTTTGCCGCGTCGGAAGCCTACGCCTGGCACCGCAGCTTGCTGGCCGAGAAGGGCGACGGCTACGACCCGCGTATTCGCATACGCATCGCGCGCGGCGAGCGGATGAGCGCCGCGGACTACCTGGAGGTAGCAGCGGCGCGCACGCGGCTGATCGCCAGCTTCGATGCTCGCACGGCGGACTATGATTGCGTGGTCATGCCGACGGTGCCGATCATTGCACCGCGCATTGCGGACCTGGACGACGAGCGCGAGTACAACCGGATCAATCTGCTGATCCTGCGCAACACGGCGCTGGGCAATTTCCTCGACCGTTGCGCGATCAGCCTTCCCTGCCATCGTGCCGGAGAAGCCCCGGTTGGACTGATGCTGATGGGCGAGACGATGGGCGACGGGCGCTTGTTCTGCATTGCCGCGGGCGTCGAGAAGGCTCTGCGCGGCGCGATGGGGTGATAGACGATAGGGTGACAGGCGATGGGGTGACAGGGGCTGCCGATCTTGCGCGGCGGAGCGGATCGGCGCGCCGGGTGCTGTTGCGGTGGCGTGTGAGGCGCGGGTCGGGTGGCCTTTATGTGGCGGCGGCGGGGGCAAGAGCCGCAGAGGCAACGGCCAGCATGCGGCCGTGGAAGCGTGGGGAAACGCAGTCCAGGTTGCAAGCGGAGGTTGATGGCAACAGCTACCACGCACAGGCTCAAAACACGGCCATAGAGCTGCGCCCACGGTTATCGGCGCCTCAGCAATTTCGGTGCAAAGGATGAATGTTACACGACTCCGTGAACTGTGATCTTCATCGCAGTCGTTCCGGCAGAAACTAGGCAAGATCGGGGCTGGTGTTGCAGCCGGTGCGACTACTGACGCAGTTGTGGCCGCAATACCAATCATACACGGAAGAAACAACTTAGGTCTCGGGGGGAGGCTGTTGTGGACAACCTCGACGTGGGCATGGCGCACGACATCGCCGAGGCAGACAGATCGGAGGTCGCAAAGCGGCCGCTCGCCATCGACTCCCCGCTTGGCCCTGGCGCATTGCTCACGACACGGCTGGACGGCGAGGACGCATTATCGCGCTGCTTTCTCTATCGGGTCGAAGTCATTGGCTTGGTGCCCGAAGCCTCGGTCGAGGCATTGGTCGGCGAGCCAGTCACCCTGTGGCTGATGGACGATGGCACGGAATCCAGGCGGCCGATCCATGGCCATGTTCGCAGCGTGGCCAGCCTGGGCCATGACGTACACGGCCACCGGCAATTTGAGCTTGAGGTTGTGCCGCGCCTTTGGTTCCTGAGCTGCACCTGCGACTGCCGGATCTTCCAGGACCTGAGCGTGCCCGAGATTCTGCGCATGGTGTTCATCGAGCATGGGCTGACCGACTTCACGTTCCGGGTCGTGCAGGAGGAGTATCCGAAACTCGACTATTGCGTGCAGTACGAGGAGTCGGCGCTCGATTTCGTCTCCCGCCTGATGGAGCATCTTGGAATATTCTATTGGCACGAGCATCACGCCGACAAGCACACGCTGATGCTCGGCGACCGCAACGCCGCGACCGGCCGGTGCACACCCGAGTCGGTGTCCCTGGCATCGAACCGGGTCGGCGGCGAGATCCAATCGCTGGATTTTCGTACTACGTTCCGTCCCGGGAAGTGGACGTTGAACGACTATGATTTCGAGTCGCCCACCAAGCGGCTGCTGGTCGGCACTCCCACGACGCTGAACGTACCGCGCATGCGCAACCACGAGATCTATCGCTGGGCCGGCGAATTCACCCAGCATGACGACGGCACGCGACTGAGCAGGATCCGCATGGAGATGGAGGAGGCGCGGCATCGTGTGGTGTCCGGCGCCGGCCATTGCATCGGCTTCGATCCGGGGCAGCGGGTTGGCATCGACGCCGGACGTGGCAGCCTGGGCGGCGTCTATCTGCTGACCGAGGTGCGTCACCATGCCACCGGGCCCGGCATCGAATCGGGCCCGGGCGCCGAAGGTTACCGTTATAACAACGAATTCGTCGCCATCCCGGCGGCCACGCCGTACCGGCCGCCCTTGATCACCTCGAAGCCGGTCATGCGCGGATCGCAGACCGCGACCGTGGTTGGGCCGCCGGGCGAAAGTATCTACTGCGACCCGTTCGGCCGCGTCCGCGTGCAGTTCCATTGGGACCGTCGCGGACTGCGCAACGACCGCAGCTCGTGCTGGATCCGCGTCTCACAGACGCGAGCCGGGTCGTTCTATGGCAGTCTGGTGATCCCGCATGTCGGCCACGAGGTGATCGTGGCGTTCCTCGAGGGTGACCCTGATCGGCCGCTGATCGTCGGCTCGGTACCGAATGCGCTGACGATGCCGCCGGTGGAGCTGCCGCTTGACAAACACAAGACCATTTCCCGCGATCACGCCGACAATCGGACGATCATGCAGGGCAAGCCCGGACAAGAACATTTCACCATGGTATCGCCCCGCCGGGTCGCCACGGTCGCCGCACCGCACGGCGCCCGCCCGCTTTCGGCGTACGGCTTGCCGACAACGTTCAGCGATAAGGTGGACCAGTTCGACGGTTTCCAGATCGAGCCGTACAAGGATGCTGACGGACTTTATGAGGTCTGGGAAACCTGGTTCATGCTGTGCCATCCGAGCAAAGAGGGGGTTCCGCCGATACAGGACGAGAACGGCAGCGGCACCCACGACATCCAGAATGACCTGACGCAGGATGCCGGCCCGATACTCAAGGTCACCGCGCCATCGTCAGGTTCATCGTCATCATCGCCTTCCTCGTCGTATACATGGAGCGACTCGCCCAGCCTGGACGTGAAGGCGGATGCCTGCGACATCAGCTCCTTTACAACGGGAAGGAACAACGCAGTCAGCCTGGGCAACAAGAACACCTGGGTCTACGCCAACAACAACACCTGGGTAAACGGCGATTCCAACTCGCATATCAAAGGCAACTCCTATTCCAATATCGATTGCTCATCCGTTTCAACGGTGGCCGACATTGCCTTCTCTTTCGTGGGAAACGACCGCACCAACATCACCGGAGTCACGCAGCAGTCAATTGTCGGCGGACTGAACATGTCGGTTGCCTCCGTCGCCGTGAGCCTGTCACTTCTCAGCTTTTCGAAGTCGTTGCTCGATAATCATCAATACCAGGCCCAGATCAACGACATCGTCGCGCGCATCAAGACCATCGAAGCTGATGTTCACTCATCCGGGATCAAACTGGAGGACCACGGATTTCATCTGCATGAACCGGGCGACTACGTCATCCAGTCCGGCAATGTGATGTATGCGTGAAGATTGTCGATCAAACGCAAGGGGGAAGCGTTGCCGTGCCATCTGCCTGAGGTCTCGAATGGAAGTCCGCTGAAGGTCGGTCCTGGCACCGGATTCCGGCCATGAAGATCATCAAGCCGCAAACGCTTGGCCTGCTGACCCGACCGTTCGAGTTCCGGCGTGAATTCTGGCTCGGCATCTCCGTGCTTGCCTTCCTGCCGATCGGCGAGACCCCACTGCTCTTGAAAGAGACCGAGATGTGGTCGTTCCTGGCGGAAGAGCTGCCGCCGGACCTGCCGCTCGACGCCGCGATTCCCAAGCTGCAGCCGGAGTTCCTGGCGATCTCACACTGCTATGCACCAGGCGACGTCGCGGCGCCGCTGGTGCACACCGGCATCCAGCTTGGCCCGGTGATCAAGCAACTCGACGTTCACGGCGACCGCATGTTCGACCGCAGTCGGCGGCGGCTCGGCGAGGCGGTGCCATTCACGCAAATGGCGCTCGATTGGACCCGCACCTACGGCGGCGCCGGGTTTGCCGATAATCCCGTGGGCAAGGGCGTCCCACCAGGACAGGAGATGCAGTCCTTCCCGGTGCAGAACGTCCTCAACCCCGCGCTTGGTCAGGACGGAGCGCGTGTGCCTGTCGCCTACGGACCGGTGGACCAGATGTGGCCGGCGCGGGCGAGGCTGGTGGGGACACACGACGATAGCTGGCTGAAACAGGATTTTCCCGGCTTCGCGCGCGACATCGACTGGCACTTCTTCAACCTGGCGCAGCCCGATCAATGGCTGCCCCAGCCGCTCAACGGCGACGAGACCTATGCCTTCAAGAACCTGCATCCGCGCCAGCCGCTGCTGCAAGGCCGGCTGCCCGGCATGGCGGCAAGGCTGTTTCTGACAAAGAACAGACGCCGCGACGGCGGCCGCGAAGCCGGCGATGGCGGCTTCGAAGAGGTGCCGCTCAGGCTGACCACCGTGTGGTTTTTCCCCCACCGCGAGCGGCTGGTGCTGGTGCATCATGGACAGGCTCGCCTGGCCGAGGAGGATGCTGCCGACATCGGCCGCGTGGTGGTAGGTGCCGACCGGTTGGGCTCGTTGCGAGCCGCCGAGGAATACCGCGCCGTGATGGTGAAGCGGGCTGATACCAAGGGCGGCGGGATCCACGCGTTGCGTGATGCGGACCTCGTGCCGGCGGAATGGCTGGCGCTCGCGGCGGCCGCACCTGATGCGGAACCCTCGCGGCCGGAACTTGCCCTCTCCCGGGCCAGACAACGCGCGGAACGCGAACAAATGGCGGCGCGGGAGAAGCTGAAGCAACACGGGCTGAATCCCAACACGTTCGACCCGCAACCGCCGCCGCCGCCACGACCCGCCCCGACTTTGGCGGAATTGCCCGCCTTTGCCGCGGCGGCGCGGGCGGAAGCCGCGGAGCAACAGGCAAAAGCTGCAGCGGAAGCGGCGGCGATCAAGGCCGACGCGGCGGCCAGACTCGCGGCGGCGGGTATGCCGGACGCGGAAATCCAGCAGCGGCTCAACCCGAAATCACAAGGTCCCCCGGCCTTCAGCGCTGCCGCCATGCGCGAGCAATTGACCCAGCAAATCAACGCCGGGCGGGTGTTCGGCCAACTGACGGACGAACTGGAAGACCAGTTGGTGTCGCCGGAATTCCTGGCACAGTTGGACGCAGCCGAGGCTGGCATCCGAAACAGCTACCGGCTTTCAGCACACCTCCAGGAACCCACCGACGTGCTGCCCGCGGAACGCAGCGCGGAGCTTCGCCGCTGGCTCGCTGCCGACACGGCAGCCGCCCGCGCGCTGTATGACCTGCACGGCGCCGATCTGTCCGGACTCGACCTGTCCGGGCTCGATCTGTCAGGCATCTGCCTGGACAGCGCCAATCTCGCCGGCACGCGCCTGGCCGGAGCCAATCTGAGCAATGCCGTCCTGGCCCACGCCGCCCTTCGCGACTGTGTGCTGGATGGCGCCAACCTGAGCGGCGCCAATCTGGGCAAGGCCCATCTGCAGGGTGCTTCGCTCAACAACGCCGTCTTGAAGCGGACCATACTGGCCGGTGCCGACCTTACCGACGCGTCGCTCGCCAACGCCGACCTGGAAGGCGCCGATCTCAGCGAGGCGGTGATCAGCGGAACCAATTTCAGCGCGGTTCATGCCCCTGGGATTCTGGCGATGAAGCTGTCACTGCCCGGCCTGCGCGCGCCGGGCATCGTGCTGACCAAGGCGAAATTCGTCGAATGCAACCTGCAAGGTGCCGATCTGACCGCAGCGAAACTGGAGCGCGCGGTGTTTCTCGCGTGCAATCTGAGCGGCATCAGCCTCGGGCACGCGCGGCTCCGCAAGGCAGTGTTCGTCAAGCAGTGTTCGCTGATTGGCGCCCACCTGACCGGTGCCGACATGACGGAGGCGAACCTGCGGGAAACCAAACTGAGCGGCGCGGACCTGGACCGCGCGATCCTGGTCCAGGCGGACTTTTCCAAGGCTGATCTGTCCAATGCTCTGTTGCATCTGGCGCGCGGAAAAGCATGCCAGTTGGTCGCGGCGGATCTCCGCCGTGCTGATATGCGCGACGCCGACTTCGCCAACGCCGACCTGTCGCGCGCCGACCTGCGCGGCGCCAATCTGTCGGGTATGTCCGTGTACGAGGCCAACC
This sequence comes from Acetobacteraceae bacterium, assembly GCA_035508435.1. Taxonomy (GTDB): domain Bacteria; phylum Pseudomonadota; class Alphaproteobacteria; order Acetobacterales; family Acetobacteraceae; genus JASHVB01. The sequence continues at coordinate 103,756 of DATJNA010000016.1, forward strand.
TGGCACGCGCGAGGTTGGACGAGGCAACCACGCGGCGCGGCATGTTCCGCGTCCGGATGCGCTACCTGCCGGTCTACGAGCCACCCCAGGAAGCGCCGGCATGACCCCGGACGAACTCGCAAGACGTGTGGATGACGGCGAGTTGGTCCGCCAGGTGTCTCTGGCGGGCGCCAATCTCGCCGGCCGCACGTACCGGGCCGCCGATTTCGACCATGTCGATTTCAGCGGTGCCGATCTGCGTCAGGCAAATCTCGGACGCTCGAATTTCATCCACTGCACCCTGGCCGGCGCCAATCTCGCAGCGGCACACCTCGGCCGGGTGAATTTCGTCGAATGCGATCTCGCTGACGCCTCGCTGGTTGGCGCGAAAATGGAGCGGTCGAAATTCATCAAATGTGATCTGGCGCGGGCGCGGCTGAGTGAGACGCTGCTGTTGCACGTGGCCATGGCTGAATGCGACCTGAGCGGGACGATCTTCACCGGCGTGCGGTTCGAGCGCAGCTCGCTGGTGAAATGCACCACCGCGGAGATCGATATCTCGCAGACCGAGTGGTACCGGGCGGTTTTCCTGAATGCCGACTTGCGCGCGGCACGCATGGAGGGGGCACGGTTCTCGCGTTCCACTCTGATCGGCGCCAATTTCGCCGGCCGTGCGTTGCCGGGGCTTGCCGTCGCGGCTTGTGCGCTGAGCGATGCCGACTTCACAGGCTGCGACCTCGCCGGCGCCGACCTCGCCCAATGCATGCTCTTCGGCACCAGACTGGCAGGCGCGGTGCTGCAGGATGCCAATCTCGCACGCGCTGTTCTGCAAAACGCGATCATGCAGCAGGCGGATCTGACGAATGCCGATCTGACCCAGGCCATCCTGATCGGCGCTGACGCGACCGAGGCGATTTTCAGCAATGCCACCTTGTTCCAGTGCTGCGCCACTGGGCTGATCGCGGCCGGCGCGGACTTTCGCGGCGCTGATCTGAGGAACGCCGACTTCAGTCACGCCACACTGGATCGGGCCAATCTCGATGGGGTCACGCTGGACCGCACCAACTTCCACGCAGTCTCGGAGCAAGATGCGGTGTTTCCGTCCCGTCAGGGGGCGTTGGCCGCCGATCCCGACCGGACGATGGCAGATGCATGGCCCCAGCATGCCAATGCCTGACACGCACATCCATCCAGCGCCCGCGGCGCATCCGAGGAGCCCGTCATGACTGCCATGCCCGTGCACAGACCACGCGCCTCAGGCCGCAAGCCGTTGTCACGCATGGACGAACCCTTCGCTGGCGCGATGTGGCCGGCGGATCTTGGCTCCGCCGAGATGATCTCATGCCAGGGGCGGGAGTCGCGCATCATCTACGAAGGCTCGATGCATAGTGCCCGGATCGCGTTCGGCTGCCTGGTTCAGCCGGAGCCCGGCGATCGCGTTCTGGTCGGCTGCGTGGACGACACGATGTGGATCGTATCGGTGCTGGAGCGCCGGTGCGATGCCCCGCCGCGGCTGTGGTCCGAAGGAGATCTGCAGATCGAAACCGCCCGCGGCGACGTCAGGGTGACGGCCGGGCGGACCGTCACGATCGACGCCCGTGCCAGCATCCTGGCCACGGCGCTTGAAATCGACCTGCATGCAAGGATGGCGCGCTTCATATTGGACGAGTTGGTCCAGATCGGCCGCCGCGCCAGTTGGTATGTCAGCAGGCTGCGCTCGATGGGCGAAGTCGTCGAGACGTTCGCCGAACATGTGCTGATGCGGACCAAGCGTGCCAGTCGTTTCGTCGAGGAAAGCGATCGGCTGCGGGCAGGCGACATCGATCATAGCGCGGAGGCCACGTTGCAGCTTCAGGCCAACGTTGCGTTCGTGACGGCGGATACAATCGTGCGGGTCGACGCCGACCAGATCCATATGGGCTGAGCGATGACACCGGATGGGTTATCGGCTGAGCGACGAGACAGGCTGGGCTGAGCGACGACACAGGATGGGTTGAGCGACGACACAGGATGGGTTGCGCGATGACACAGGAGAAGTGATGTTTGCCAACACGCAAACGGCGGGCATGGACATGGCGATGCCGGATGTCTGCCTGACTCCGGCCGGGCCGGCCGTCGTGCCGATCCCCTATCCAAACATCGCCATGGGACCGACGGCGGTGCCGAGCCAGACGGTCGTGCTGATCATGGCGATGCCGGCCCATAATCTTGCCACCATCACGCCACTGACCAATGGCGACAATGCCGGGGTGGCAATGGGCGTGGCATCCGGCACCGTGATGGGCCCGTCGCGTCATCTGACGGGCTCGTTCACCGTGTTATATGGCGGCATGCCGGCGACCCGGCTGACCTCGATGTCGCTACAGAACAATACCAACGCACCCGGGGCGCGCCTGGTGCCCAGCCAGCCGCTGGTGCTATTGCTCGCGCCGTGATGTTCCGTCGGCGAGTCGTCACGCAGCAGGGAGCCCCGGCATCGGTCGGGCAGGATGTCGATCTCCTGCCTGTTTGACTTGAGGAACAATGCCCGCCACGGCCGGGTGCCGCGGCGGTCAGGTAGATCGCGGCCAACCGCTGGCATGTCTTGCAAGGTTTGCGGCGCATCGAAGCCCGCCGCGTCGCAACCCCCGCCGGGTTGCTTGCCCGGGTGGCCGCCCCGGCGCAGCATCGCGCGAACATGCCGGCACACACCGATATCGTGACCCATGGCTGGGTGGCGCGGCTGCCCCGTGCCTGGCTGCCCTACATCCTGCTTGCCCGCCTCGACCGCCCCATCGGCACCTGGTTGCTCTTCCTCCCCGGCCTGTGGGGCATCTTGCTGGCGGGCCCACGGCCAGCACCGACCGCCCGGCTCATCCTGTTGTTCGCCGTCGGCAGCCTGGTGATGCGCGCCGCGGGCTGCGTGGTGAACGACCTGTGGGACCGCGACATCGATCGACGCGTGGCGCGCACCGCCGCACGGCCGCTCGCCTCCGGCGCGCTGCGCCCATGGCAGGCGCTGGTGTTCCTGGCAGTCTTGCTCGCCATCGGCCTGCTGATCCTGTTACAGCTCAATCCCCTGGCGCAGGGGTTGGGCGTCGCGTCGCTGGTGCTGGTGGCGCTCTATCCGCTGGCCAAGCGTGTCACCTGGTGGCCGCAGCTCGCCATGGGCTTCACCTTCGGCTTCGGCGCACCGCTGGGCTATGCCGCGGGCGCCGGCCGGCTGGATGCCGCCTGGGCGCTGCTGTACGGCGCCGCGATCCTGTGGGACCTGGGGTTCGACACGATCTACGCCCACCAGGATCGCGAGGACGACGCATTGCTCGGCATCGGCTCCAGCGCCCTGGTTCTGGGGCAACGGACCAGGCCGTTCCTGGCGGCATGCTACTCGGCGATGCTGCTGCTGCTGGCCGCCGCCGGATGGGCGCGCGGGCTGAGCCCGTGGTTCTACCTGGCACTCGTGCTGCCGGCGGCGTTGCTGGGCCGCCAGGTCGCGCTGCTGGACATCGACGACCCGGCCAACTGCCTGCGCCTGTTCCGAGCCAACCGCGAGGTAGGGCTGGCCGCGGCATTGGCAATCTTGCTCGGATGGCTGTGAGGCACGCCGAGAAGTGTGATGCCACAACCATTTGGTGTGCGGCTACAGCCGAATGGTGGGAGCTACAACCAAGGGCCGCCCCGCCGCCGCCAGCCCGCGCTACGTGAAGGGCTGACGCATTGGCCCCGAATGCCCTATATGACAATGTCTTACCCTCTCGCAGGACACCGCACCCCGTGACCGATGCCATCCAACTCACCCGGCTGCCCTCCGGCCTGACCGTTGTCACTGAACGCATGGACCGGGTGGAGACCGTCTCCTTCGGCGCCTATGTCGCCACGGGCTCCCGCAACGAGACCGCCGAGGAAAACGGCGTCTCGCATTTCCTGGAGCACATGGCGTTCAAGGGCACGGACCGCCGGACCGCCGCCGAGATTGCCGAGGAGATCGAGGCCGTGGGCGGCCACATCAACGCCTACACGGCGCGCGAGCAAACCGCCTATTACGTGAAGGTGCTCAAGGAGGACACCGCGCTGGGCGCCGACATCATCGGCGACATCCTGACGCACTCCACCTTCGAGCCGGAGGAGCTGGAGCGCGAGCGCGGCGTGATCCTGCAGGAGATCGGCCAGGCCAACGATACGCCGGACGACATCATTTTCGACTACTTCCAGGAAGCGGCGTACCCGGCGCAGCCGCTCGGGCGTTCCGTGCTGGGGTCCGAGGACGGCATCCGGAGCATGCCGCGTGGCACGCTGACCGCGTACATGAAAACCCACTATTCGGCGTCGAACGTCGTGGTCTCGGCCGCCGGCAACCTCCGCCACGAGCAAATCGTGTCACTGGTGGGACAACATTTCAGCGACCTGCCGCGGCATACCGCGCCGAAGATGGTCGCCGGGCGCTATCGCGGCGGCGAGTTCCGCGAGGACCGCGACCTCGACCAGGTGCATGTCGTGCTCGGCTTCCCCTCGGTCGGCTACGGGGAACCCGACTACTACCCCACGCTCCTGCTCTCCACCTTGCTCGGCGGCGGCATGTCGTCGCGATTGTTCCAGGAGGTGCGGGAGAAGCGCGGCCTCGTTTATTCGATCTATTCGTTCAGCGCGCCCTACATGGATGGCGGCGTGTTCGGCATCTATGCCGGCACCGGCGAAAGCGAGGCGGAGGAGCTGATGCCCGTCACGCTGGAGGAACTGCGCAAGGTGCAGGAAGCGGTGACCGAGGCGGAGCTGGGACGGGCACGGGCCCAGGTGAAGGCAAGCCTGCTGATGTCACTCGAAAGCACCGGCAGCCGGACGGAACAATTGGCGCGCCAGCTTCAGGTGTTCGGCCGCGTGGTGCCGACGGCGGAGACGGTGGCGAAGCTGAATGCGGTCACCACCGACGACGTGCGGCGCGCCGCGGGGCGGCAATTCCGCGCCAAGCCGACGCTGGCTGCGCTGGGACCCGCCTCACGCGTGCCGAAGCTGTCGGCGATCGCGGAAAAACTCGCCGCCTAATACCGCCCGTCGGATACCGCGGCCACCGCCGATCGCGGTTCGGCGGGGCGCGCTTGCCGGAAGCCGCCGCGCAACGCCTTCAGCGCGACGCGCGGCGCCTGTAACGCGCTCTCCGTCATGATGTGGCGAAACCCGCGCGGGCTCTCCAGCAGCAGGTTGATTGCCGGCGCGAAGGTGCCGGCTTTCAGCGCGTCGGTGAATGCGCGGTAATAGTAGAAATGCTCGATCACTGCCTTGTGGCGCCGCAGCGCGGCGGCCAGTTCGGTGTCGCGCATCACCATCCAGTGGCTGCGTAGCAGATCATCCTCGCGGCGGCGGATGCGCGCCAGATCCGCCGCCGACTGCACATCGGTCAGTGTCCCGGCCCGCACCGTATAGCGATAGGTCGTCTGTGGCGTCAGCCACCAGCGGCAGCCGCTCAGCAAACACGACAGCGACAACAGGAAGTCCTCACCGAAGCGATTCGTCTCGTCGTAACGCAGATTGTGCCGCTGGAGGAACGCGCGGCGTATCAGCGGCTTCAAAAATCCGTAGCTCACCCGCGGCTTGTAACGGCTGCCGACATTGCCGTTGACGAATTCGGCGGCCGACATCCATCTGCCTTCCGCGATATGATCCGGCCGGATCATCGGCTCGCCACGGCCGCTGCCTTGATCGGCGCACAGCAACAGGTTGTCGGCCACGATGTCCGCCTGCCGCTCCTCGCCGAGTGCCAACAGCCGCTCCAGCCGATCTGGCGCGAACGTGTCGTCAGCATCGAGTGGTGCGATCCATTGCCCGCGCGCCTTCGCGAGTGCGATGTTGCGAGCGGCGGCCGGGCCGCCGTTCATCGTTCGACGCAGCACGACAACGCGCGGATCCTCGGTTGCCAGCCGTGCGGCAATCGCGGCCGTGTCATCGGTGGACGCGTCGTCTACCACCACGACCTCCAGTCTTCGTTCCGACTGTGCAAGAACAGAGCGGAGCGCAGCGCCGATCGTGCCGGCGGCATTATAGGCGGGCATGACAACGGAAACATTGATGGCGGTAGCGTGCATGCGTTCACCCCTCCGGGGGCGCAATATCGATGCGCCGACGTGAATCATGACCGCCGATTGATGCCTCGAATCCGGGCATCGTTGCTCGGCGCCGAAGAACGTTCCTCGCCGATATGCGTCTGCCTCAGCGCGGCATAGTCTCAAACGAGACTATGCATGCCACGTCATGTTGGTCAGGCAAACACCGGCGCAGTCAAATTGACGAGATAAACTCGAACAACCGAGACATGCTTCAATGTTACAAATTGTGGCGCTACTTTGGTGCCGGCAGATCGTGCGGAATGCCCGCCGCCGCCGGTACTGCCTGTGCGGATCGCGACTGGCGGAAGCCGCCGCGCAACGCCTTCAACGCCACGCGTGGTGCCTGCATCGCACTTTCTGCGATGATATGACGGAAGCTGTGTGCGCTCTCAAGCAATAGACTCGCTGCCGGCATGAAGCTGCGGGCCTTCAGGGCGTCGGTGAACGCACGATAGTAATAGAAATGCTCCATCACCCGCTTGTGCCGGCGCAGCGCCGCCGCCAGGCTGGGATCGGCGGCGACCACCGGGTGGCTGCGCAGCAGGGCTGCCTCATAGGCGCCGATGCGTGACAGGTCGGCAGCCGACTGTACTTCAGTGAGCGTGCCTGATTGCACCCTGTAGAAGTACATAGCCAGCGGCGTGATCCACCATCGTGCACCACGCAGCAAACAATTCAAGGCAAACAGGTAGTCCTCGCCGAAACGGTTTTTTTCCTCGTAGCGCAGGCGATGAGTTTGCAGAAAGCGCCGGCGTATCAGGGGCTGCAGGAAGCCGTAGCTGATCCGTGGCGTATACCGGCTGCCGACATTGCCGGCCACGAATTCGGCCGCCGACATCCACTTCGCCTCAGGCAGCAGCGCCGGCGCAAGCATCGGTGAAGCGTGTTCATGCTCGCCCTCGGGGCACAGCAGCAGGTTGTCGGCGACGATGTCGGCGCCGTGCGACTCGCCCATCGCTATCAGAGTCTCGAGACGTTCGGGTGCGAATTGGTCATCGGCATCCAACAGGGCGGTCCAGGCGCCCCGAGCGGCCTGCATGCCGAGATTGCGGGCGGCAGCCGGGCCGCGGTTGATCGGCTGCCGCAACAGCCGCACCCGCGCGTCTGCCGTCGCGAAGCCAGCCGCAATGTCGGCCGTGGCATCGGTCGATGCATCGTCGATCACCAGCACCTCCACCCGACGCTCCGTCTGCCGCAGTGCGGACCCGATCGCTTGCTCCAGCGTCCTCGCGGCGTTGTACGCCGGCATGATGATCGAAGCCCGGACTTCCGTTTCCGCCATTACCGCCTCTGTACTGCCCTTGTTCTCATGCCGATGCGTCGATGAACACCTCGAAAGGCTGGGCAAAGATCGCCAGAAATTCGGGTGTCATGCGGAATGCGGTGGGATCGTCGTGAATGAGGTCGGTGATTTGCGAGCTATGGCAGGCGATCGCGCGCTGTTTGGCCGCGACATGGGCGGTGATGCCGATGCGTCCGCCTCGCGGCGACGTGCGCGGTACCCAGCCGTGCGCCGGCAACGTCCAGCCCCAGACGGGGAAACAAAACAATTTAGCACCGATCAGCGGCGCGGCAAGCGCGGCGGCGCGATAGGCCGCCACGTGATCATGGTGTGGATCGCCCGGCCAGGTGGTGCAGATCGTGCCGATGCCGCGTGCCTTCGCGTGGCCGGTAATTCGTTGCGCCACCCGCCGCAATGGCAACCCCCGCATCGGTGCGTGCCCGTCGGGCAGGCCGAAGAACGTCACGCGATCCTCGGGCAGTCCCACCGCGGCGAGCGCGGCGCGCGTTTCCTCCTCACGCAACGCGCGCAACCGGGATGGGGGGAACTCACGCGAGCGCGGATGCGAGCCGGCACCGTCGGTCAGCACCACCACATGCACCGGTTGGCCGCGGGCCTGGCAATCCGCCATCAGGCCCCCGCAACCCAGACTTTCATCGTCCGGATGCGGCGCCAGAATAAGAACAGGATCGAAACCAAGAAGTTCCGGGACATTGGTCAACGGCAGCTCACGCAACGCCCGCAGCACGGGGCCGGCCGGCACCATTGGCACAACGAAACGGCGGAATCGGGCCGGGATGTGCAGCATCGCATCCTACCTGGACCTGCCTGGAACCGATGCCAAGAGGTACCCGAGCGGTGTCGGGCGTCTGACCGGCGACACGCCCGCCCCGAGCGGCAGGTGACCGCCGCGGCATATGCCAAAATGTCGGGAAACTGCGCTGGTTCGGCCGCGCGGCACGCCAATGCTTCACATCGGCGGGATCGCATTGCGGACGACCGGCGGGGACGAAATATTTGGCGAAACCATTAATCAACAGCAACCTTATCGCTCGATACTTCTCGGTTTCCGATATCGCCGTCGCAACCGCGATCGGTTATGAAACATCAGACGGTGGGCAACGCTGTTGTGCCGCCACCGCCTCGGAATGTGCGCACCGTGCCGGGCGCGAACGCATATCCATCCCAGTGGTGGTATGCTCAGGTGATGGCGTGCTGTAGCAACGTCGCCAGGCTCACCTGCCCGGCCCCTTGCAGGGTTGCGATCACCGATCCGTTGCCGGCACCGTCCGGCGACAGGCTGATGACCGCGTTGTTGTCCTGGGTCGAGACGGACAGGTAGTTTCCGAGCGTGCCCTGGCTACCATCCCACGAGGTCGACGTAAGAGCTCTGCGCAAATCGAGCGTGTCGCCGTTCTGCAGCACATAACCGAATATGTCGTCGGTCCCATCGCCGGCTCCGGGCAGGGCAATGGTGTTGTTGGCGCCGCTGTCGTCGATCGTGACATTGCCGCCGGATGCGCTCACCACGTTGCCGCTGCCGGCAATCTGGATGGTATCGTTGCCGCCGCTGGCGGTGATCGTGTTGTTGCCCTGGAACGCCTGCACCGTGTCGGTGCCGCCGGACAACGTCACCGTATTCCCGATACCGCCAACGAACAGCATGTGATCTCCGGACGACGCGGTGATGGCGGTGTGGTTCACGATCTCCACGGGAGCCGCGTCATCCGGCGCGATAGTGATGCCGGTGCCGGCCTGGGCAGCGGTCGCGCTGCCGCTCGTGGCACCGCTTGGGGCGGGGTCGGTGCCGGTGGCCGAGCCGGCGCCTGACGGGTTGGCGCCGCCCGCGGAACTGCCCGCGGAGCCGGCGTTCACCGCGATCGTCGCCTCCACTTCCACGCCCGCCTGATTCCACACATCGACCGTGATCGTATCAGCACCACCACCTGCCGGCGCGGTATAGGTCATGCTGGCGAGGTCAGCGTTGATCTGCGCCAGCGAGCCCGAGAACATGCCATTCGCCACCGGCCCGCCTCCGGGGCCGAAGGCCTGGCCATCGATCGTCAGAGTGCCGCTGCTGTCCCACGCGTTCAGCGCCAAGGCGCCGCCGTTGCCGGCGCCCCAGGAATCGCTGACGGAGATGCCCGAGAGCGCGGTCGTATCCCCCGCAGTCACGGTCGTGGATGCCGGTACCGTCACCGCGAGATCGGTCGGCGTGCCGGCAGCACCGCCCGCGGTGGCGGTCGTGCCGGCACCGCCGGATGCCGCCGTGCTGCCACTCGCGGCCGGATCGCTGGTGTTCGTGCTTGTGGCCGAACCCCCGGTGGTTGCGCCGTTGCCGGAGCCGGCCGTGCCGGCTGGGGCGGTGCCGGTGGTCGCGCCGGCGTTGGGCATCACCTCGATCAGCAGGGGATCGCCGCCAAGACTGACCGACACGCTGCTGGTGTCGCTGGCGCTCGCGATCGACGAAGTCCCGGTGACCGGATCGAACACGTCAACCTCCGAGGCGGAGGACGGCAGGTTCACCGTCACCGTGTGCTGGCTGCCAGCTTCGTCCCACAGCCCGATCCAGAACGAGCCATTCGATTGCTCCATCAGAATCGAATTGTCGCCGGACTGCGTGCCCGACAGGTTGTAGCTGAGCGACCCCGGCGTGAAGCTGCCGGCGCCGTTGCCGGGATCGGCAAGCAGCGTTGTCAGGTTGTGCAGTGCGGTTGCCGCCGGGCGCGCCGAACCGTCGGAATTGAACAACCCCCAGTCGCCCGACGAATCGTCATACAGGCCATAAAACCACATGCCGGCATCGCCATTCGCAATGCCGTCGAACGTGGAATCCACAACATATTGCGCGATCTGACCTTCGCTGAATTGGCTGGTCTGCCAACCGATCTCCGTGGTGATCACCTGCCGTGACGCTGCGGCCAATTGCGCGTCACTGTTCAGCGACTGGATGGTTTCATCCGGTGTCTGGCCGACATTCGGATAGGCGTGGGCATTGGCGTAGTCGGTATAGGCGGAGAGGTCGCCGACATCCGGGTAGTCGCCTTCCCAGTTGTTCGCCGCCGTCCAGCCCGAGCCGAAGCTCATGTTGATCACCGGCAGCCCCTGCTGCTGCCCCATTGCGTAGACCTGCTGCTGGAACTGCGCGGTCCAGGACAGCGAGTTGCCGTTCGACTGCGCGTAGGAGTCGTCTTCCTCGTTGCCACCTTCAATCGAATGCAGGATGCCGTCCGCTGCCAGCTGCGGCACCAGCGCCAGCGCATCCTGTTCCCAGGCCGGCGCGCCTTCCGGCATGTACAAGTCGAACTTCGCACCGGTGGCTTGCGAAACCTGTTGCCACACGGCGATTTCGCCGGCGCTCGCCGTGCTGTCGCGCACGATCCCAACCCCGAGATATTCCAGGTCTTGCTCTATCATTGCAGTGTTCGAGTAGGCACCGGCATCGCCGATATGCGTGTTGACCCCCAAGGTTCCGAGGAAATCGTCGGCGCTGATGGCGGTTGTCGTTGTCATTAGGATATTCTTCCTTGGCTGCGGGCGCAATCGTCCCCGCGGGGCGATCGCGCATATGTTGCGATACCAGACTAATTAGCCGGATAACGGGTCAGGCGCGCAGGAGGGCCTGCCCGGCGTTGGTGGAAGGTCGCGGTTTCTCCTTGACGAAGACCCCGTGGATGCGGGACTTCGGTTGACCATGTCGCGCGGCGCCACAATCGACGGCGACGGCGATCACGATCTCAACGGAACCGTTTTACCAATATTTTCCCGACGGCAAGCACGGTATCGTGAGAACGCTCGCGGGAACCGACATTTCGCCGATATGGACTACGCATGAACACGATGGCTTGCGACGAATTTCCTATGGGTGAGCGCGTGTGCCATCTGCTGCACAGCGTGTGTGGCAACCTTGCCACGCAGAATCGGTTCGTTGGTCATTTGATATGGTACGTTCTAATTCGAAAGTTCGCAGCAAGCGGCCGTGTACAACGATAAAATGCCGGGATCATTCCGCGGACTCGCGCGATTGGCGTTGGCTCGCGTTAGAAAATGCCGCTGGCAAGCCCGGCCGCCATGGCGGCTCCCAATTCGGCGCAGCGGGCAAGCGCCACGTGCGGAATGCGCTTCGGCGCGAGGATCGCCTCCGGCGTCTGGGCGCGAGTGCACACAATCAGCGGCTCGGCCACCTGACGCAGCCGCCACCCGGTGGCGATGCGCGCAATCTGCCGCGCGGCGTTGGTGCCGTCGGAGCCGGCACAGATCAACATGGCATAGGGCCGGCCATTGATGCGATCCAGCACCGGATAGTAGCAGCGGTCGAAGAACGCCTTCATTTCGCCGGCCAGCGCGGCAAGGTTCTCCGGCGTCGCGAAGATGTAGCCGTCGGCGGCAAGCACGTCCTCCGGCTGCGCCTGCGTCGCGGCGAGCAGGACGGTGCGAAGATCGGATTCCGCCGCAGCGGCGTCCCGCGCTGCCTCCGCCATCTGCTGCGTGCCGCCGGTGCGGGAGTACGCGACGATCAGGAGAGTCTTCATGACGACGGCCGCCCCAGACGGGCGAAGGCCCGCCATCCGCAGCCGACACGACAACCGCGGCAAAGACGTGGCGGTGCTTCGCCCGCCGCGGCGTTGGCAACCTCGCAGCACGATCCGCGTCATCGCTCGCTCCGGCCTGCCGACGCACGACCGACAGCGGCGGCCACTGGCGAAGACCACGGCCTCGCTTTAGCTTCCCCGCATGACAGATGCCTCACCGTCTCACCCCTCGCGTCCGGCCGCGCCCCCATTGCGCCGATGAGTGACTTGTTCGCCCCGGAAGGCGGTTGGCGCGTGCGCATCCTCGACCTCTCGGGCGGCGCGCAGGACAACGTCGTGGAAGAGATCGGCGGGTTCCCCACCCTGATGCAGGCCAATGCCTTCGCCCGCCGCTACGTGCGCGATTCGGTCGAGCTGTGCCGTGCGCCGGGCCTTACCACCAAGGAGGTGCTGGAAGCCTGGTTCGCCTTCGGCGAGGACGCCGAAATTGTCGATGCCGGCGAGTCTGCCTGGCGCAGCGCCACCGAGCTCGGTGATTTCGTCGACACTCCCGCCGGCGCGGAGGAGCGCGATTGGCGCGCCCTGGACCCGCGCCGCGATGCGCAGGACGACGAGCCCGACGAATGATGCTGGTCCGGATCGCCGCAATACCGACGCGTCCACTGACTGTCGGCACCGCCCGCATCGCCCTGCTGAACGTCCTGCACGCCCGTCACCACGGCGGGCAGGTGGTGTTGCGCGTCGCCGACCTGGCGCCGCAGGCCAGTCCGGATTTCGCCGCCGCCATCGCGCAAGACCTGCGCTGGCTGGGCCTGGAGTGGGACACGACGCTGCGCCAGTCGGAGCATGCCGCCCGCTATGCGGCCGCGGCCGACACGCTGAAGCAGGCTGGCCGCCTGTACCCCTGCTTCGAATCGGATGCCGAGCTGCGCGCCAAGCGCGAGCAACGCACGCAGCGAGGGCAACCATCGGTATACGACAGAGCGATGCTGTCGCTGACACCGGCGCAGCGGGCCGCCGCCGAGGCCGGCGGCAAACGTCCCTATTGGCGCTTCCTGCTCTCCAACCGCACGGTCGAGTGGCGCGACCTGGTGCTGGGCCATCGCGAACTGTCGCTGCCGTCGCTGTCCGATCCGATCGTCCTGCTGCCGGACGGCCAGCCCACCCGTGCCTTCGCGGGCACCGTGGACGACCTCGCCACCGGCGTCACCGACCTCGTCCGCGGCGACACGCAACTGCCAGCGACGGCCGTCGCAATCGACCTCCACGAGGCCCTGGGCGGTGACGCCGCCTGCCTGCGCTTCGCCCATCTCCCCCCGCTGGAGGATGCGGGAGAGAAGCGGCTCGCCCGCCGGGTGGACGCGCGGACGCTGCGCAGCCTGCGCCAGGATGGTGTGGAGGGCGGTGCCCTGGCCGCCTACCTGGCTCGGATCGGCACCCGCCTGCCGCTGGAGCTGGCGTCATTGGCCGCCCTGGCGACCGATTTCGACCTGACGCGGTTCATGCCCGTACCAACACCGTTCAAGGCCGCCACGCTATTGGCGCTGAACCGCGCCGCATTGCAGTCATTGGACTTCGCCGCCGTGTCGGGCCGTCTGCCGGCCGGGGCAACCGATGCGTTCTGGCTGGCCGTGCGCGGCGAGCTCGACCTGCTGACTGAGGCGCGTGGCTGGTGGGACGTGGTCGCCGGCGCCATCGTGCCACCCGAGATTCCCGAGGCGGACTTGCTCGCCACGGCGCGGGAGCTGTTGCCGCCGGAGCCGTGGCAGGCGTCCGTCTGGCGCGATTGGACCGCCGCTCTGGCCGCAGCGACCGGACGTGGCACCGAGGCGCTCGCGCTGCCATTGCGCCTGGCGCTGACCGGCGAAGACGGCGGACCGGACATGGGCGCGCTGCTGCCCCTGATCGGGCGGGCGCGAGCAACGCAGCGGTTGCGGGTGGCCGCGCAGTAGACACGGCTGGGGCGCCGCCGCTCTCAGGGCTTCAGGTAAGCCCAGCCTCGCTCCTCCAACTCCATGATCCGTGCCGCGCCGGAGGGTACCACATGCGCCTCTGGCAGCACCGTCAGCGACCGCTTCATGGCCGCCTCCGTATGGGCCAGCGAAATGCCGCAGGCGCTCAACACGACTTCCGGATAGGCCGCGTGGATGCGCCTGATCTCGTCGGCTATCGGAGACAGCTCGCGGACGAACATCTTGGTCCCGTAGCCGTTGGCGACGACCTCGATTTTCACCGTGTCGCCGGCCTTGCGCTCGGTCGCAACGACATTCGCCGCATTGTGGAGCGCCTCGGTCATGATCTCGGCGTCCGCGCTATCGACGTGGATCACCAGGTGGTGCTGTCTGCCGGCGGCCCATGCGGACGGTGCCGAGAGCAGGAGACCGCAGAGCAAGAGCAATACGAGCCGCATCGTGTGTCCTTTCGCACGGGGATCAGCAAGGCAGGCACGCGCCGCCGCAACGCATCTGCCCCGCCTGGCATCATCCACTTCCTTGGCCCTGGTTCTAGGTCTCCGCCGGTTCCTCTGTTAGGGAGTGGTTGTGACCGGCGTACCCCTTGCACCTGTACCGTGCGGGGTGCATTGGTGCGCTGCCACATTCGCCTGGGGCGGCGGCGGACCGTGCCCGTTTGCCCACATAACTGAAGGACGGTGCCCAGATGCGCCTTGCCGTGCTGAAAGAGCAGCGCGCCTCCGAAACACGCGTCGCGGCCACGCCGGAGACGGTGAAGCGGCTGATCGGCCTGGGCCTGACCGTCGCCGTCCAGGCTGGCGCGGGTGCCGGCGCTGCGATGCCGGATGCAGAGTTCGCCGCGGCCGGCGCCGAGATCGCGCCCGATGCCGCGACCACGCTCGCCGATGCCGGTGTCGTCTTCGCCGTGGAGATGCCGCTGCCGGAGCAACGAACACTAATCCCGCGCGGCGCGCTGCTGGTCTGCATCGCCAACGCCTTCGCCGAACCCGACCTTGTGCCGTCGCTCGCCGCAACCGGCATCGATACCGCGGCGATGGAACTGCTGCCGCGCATCACCCGCGCGCAGTCGATGGACGTGCTGTCCAGCCAGGCCAACCTCGCCGGCTATCGCGCCGTAATCGAGGCATCCGCCGCCTTCCAGCGCGGCTTTCCGATGATGATGACGGCCGCCGGCACGGTGCCGCCTGCCCGGGTGTTCATCATCGGCGCCGGCGTGGCCGGGCTACAGGCGATCGCCACCGCGCGCCGGCTCGGCGCGATTGTCTCCGCCACCGATGTCCGTCCCGCGGCGAAGGAGGAGATCAAGTCGCTCGGCGCCAGCTTCGTCGGCGTCGAGGACGAGGAGACCGCCGCCCAGACCGGCGCCTATGCCCGCGAGATGAGCGAGAATTTCCGCCGCAAGCAGGCCGAGCTGATGGCGTCCACCATCGCTAAGAACGACATCATCATCACCACCGCCCTGGTGATGGGGCGCAGGGCGCCGGTCATCGTGACGCAGGCCATGGTGGAAGCGATGCGCCCGGGCAGCGTGATCGTCGATCTCGCCTCCGACGCGGGCGGCAACTGCGAGGCGACCCGCCCCGGCGAGCGCATCACCACCGCGAACGGCGTCACGATTCTGGGCTGGCACAACTGGCCAGGCCGCATCCCGGTCGCGTCATCCTCGCTGTATGCGCGGAACCTGCTGACCTTTCTCACCACGTTCTGGGACAAGGAGGCGAAGGCGCCCAAGCTCCCGGACGGCGACGAGATCGTCAGAGGCGTCATGCTCACCCGTGGCGGCGCCGTCGTGCACCCATCCTTCCTTCCCTCCCAGGCCGCCTGATCCGCGGCGGAGACCGTCAAGATGGACCCGAACCAATTGGCCGACGAAGCCGCCCGGCTCGCCGAACGTGCGAACGCGCTGGCGCAGCACGCCCAGGCGCTGTCGCGCGCCACTGCCGCCATCGCCCCCGAAGTCGAGCCGATCGTGTTCTTGCTCGCCATTTTCCTGATGGCCTGCTTCGTCGGCTACTACGTGGTGTGGAACGTCACCCCGGCGCTGCACTCGCCGCTGATGTCGGTGACCAATGCGATCTCGTCGGTGATCGTGGTCGGCGCCATGCTCGCGACCGGGCTGGGCACCAATCCCTGGGCGATCGCGTTCGGGTTTGTCGCGGTGACCCTCGCGAGCGTCAATATCTTTGGCGGCTTCCTGGTGACGCACCGGATGCTGTCGATGTTCAAGCGCCGGCAATAGGGACACGCCGCCATGTCCGCCAGCCTGACATCATTGCTCTATTTGATCGCCGCGGTACTGTTCATACTCGCGCTGCGCGGCCTGTCGCATCCAGAGACGTCCCGCTCCGGCAACCGCTTCGGCATGATCGGCATGGCCGTGGCCGTTCTGGCCACGCTGGCGCACCACGACATGAGCGGGTTGGGCTACGGCCTGATCTTGATCGGCATCATCATCGGCGGATCGATCGGCACCTTCATCGCCTACAAGATCCAGATGACGGCGCTGCCGCAACTGGTCGCGGCGTTCCACTCGCTGGTCGGCCTGGCGGCGGTGTTCGTCGCCGCCTCGGCGCTGAATGCGCCGCAAGCGTTCGGCATCGGCACGCCCGGCGCGATCTACACCGAGAGCCTGATCGAGATGTCGATCGGCCTGGCGATCGGCGCTGTCACCTTCACCGGCTCGATCATCGCGTTCGCCAAATTGCAAGGCATCATGAGCGGCGCGCCGATCATCTTCCCCGGCCAGCACAAGCTGAACCTCGTGCTGGGGATCGTGATCGTGCTGCTGATCGTGGCATTCGTCGTCACCGGCGGGCATCAGGCGATCTTCTGGATTATCGCGCTGCTGTCGTTCGCCATCGGCTTCCTGATCATCATCCCGATCGGCGGCGCCGACATGCCGGTGGTGATCTCCATGCTCAACAGCTACTCGGGCTGGGCGGCGGCGGGGATCGGGTTCACGATTCAGAATCTGGCGCTGATCATCACCGGATCGCTGGTGGGCGCGTCGGGCGCGATCCTGTCCTACATCATGTGCAAGGGCATGAATCGCAGCATCATCAACGTGCTGCTGGGTGGCTTCGGCGGCGAGGCGGCGGCCGGCGGCGCTGCCGGGCCGGTGGGCGAACGGCATGTGAAGAGCGGCAATGCCGACGATGCGGCGTTTATCATGAAGAACGCCTCGAAGGTGATCGTGGTGCCGGGCTACGGCATGGCAGTGGCACAGGCACAGCACGCGCTGCGCGAGATGGCTGATGTACTGAAAAAGGAAGGGGTGGAGGTGAAATACGCCATCCACCCGGTTGCCGGCCGCATGCCCGGCCACATGAACGTGCTGCTGGCGGAAGCCAACGTGCCGTACGACGAGGTGTTCGAGCTCGAGGAGATCAACAACGAGTTCGCCACCGCCGACGTCGCGTACGTGATCGGCGCGAACGACGTCACCAACCCGGCGGCGAAGACGGACCCGAAGAGCGCGATCTACGGCATGCCGATCCTCGACGTCGAGAAATCGGCGACGGTGTTGTTCGTCAAGCGCTCGATGGCCTCGGGCTATGCGGGTGTGGACAACGAGTTGTTCTTCCGCCCGAACACCATGATGTTGTTCGGCGATGCGAAGAAGATGACCGAGGAGATCGTGCAGGCGCTGGGGCGCTAGGGGCGGGCCTCGTTCGCGCCGGGTCGTCAACCACTATGGTCCACTTTGCGAGTTCTCTGACCTTCAGCGGATGACAGGACAAAGCGGCGATGCCATGGCGGGGTATTGCGATCCGGTGGCCGCCGAATGCCCGACGCTCCTGCGTCAGCCGGCCGTCTGCGCCAGACCGAGGAACACTGCCAGCGCGCGGCTTACGGCCTGCAGCGTTGCATCGTCCGGCGTTCCGAATGACGGGCCGACCTTGTCACGCGGCACGGAAATCGCCCGGTCAACCATCACCCGTGACATCGCACGCAGACGGTTTTCCGCCGACGGGCGAACCGTGAGACGTACGAGTGGAGCGTCGTGCAGCGTGCTGGTCAGCCGCAGGACCCTAACCGAGCCCAGGTCATTGAAGGCATCCGCCTGGACGACCAGCGCCGGCCGGGGTTTGCCGTGGTCACCCGCGACGGCGATCGTCACCAGATCGCCGCGTTTCACGGCTTCCACTCACCGGCGAAGTCGTCCTGGTCGACCACGGCGGCGAGCCAGCGCATTTCCTCGGCCTCGGCGCTGGTCGGGTCACGCGCCGCCTCGGCCAGAAGCTGCGACTGCCGGCGCGCCTCGGCCTCGAATGTGCGGCGTTCGCGCTGCTTCACATAGGCGCGCATGAAATCGCGCACGACCTGGGCGGCGGGTTTGTCCTCGGCTTCGGTGGCGGCGGTGAAGGCCGCCTTCAGCGCCGGATCGATCCGCAGGTTGAAGCTGGTGTCCTTGGGGTGCTGGCTGGTCCGGGGCATCGAGCGGTGTCCGTATCTGCATTGTGTACAGATAATGCCGTGACAAATGCGCGGCAGGTCGTCTGGGCTGCCGCGTTTTGGGTCCGCCGGCAAAGCGGTTAGCGGGTCCGACCCGGGAGGCTCCGCGGGGCGAGGCCGTAAATCAGGCCGCGTGGCGTGCCATCAGCCGAGCCCGGCCTCGCGTGCCGCGTCGGCGAGGGCGGCCTCGATCGCGGCCTGATCGCGGCCGAGGTCCGTCAGTCCGGCGATGTAGTTTTCCTGGGCCTGATCACGATCGGGATGGGCGTGGCCGGTGTCGCGCTGGAACCGCAGCAGGATGATCAGGGCACGCCGCAGCAGCGGCTCGGCTTCCGCCGCACGGCCGGTTGCACCAAGCAGGGTGCCGAGGTTGGTGAGGTTGGTTGCCACCGCAGGATGAATGGGGCCGAAGCTGGCTTCGTGGATAGCAAAGGCGCGGCGGAGCAGCGGCTCGGCCTCGGGGTAGCGCTGCAAATTGTAAAGCGACGCAGCGAGGTTGCCGAGGTCGCGGGCCACATTCGGGTGGTCTGGACCAAAATGCGTTTCGTCGATGGCCAGCGCGCGACGCCGCATCTGCTCCGCCTCGGCGAAGTTGCCGCTGGCGGCGAGCAAAACGCCAAGATTGTTGTGGCGAAGCGCTACCTTTGGATGGTCCGGGCCGTAGTACGCTTCGGCGACGGCTACCGCCCGGCGCAGCAATGGCACTCCCTCGGCGGTACGATTAAGTTGGTGCAGCAAGTTGCCGAGGTTGCTCAGATCGCGTGCCAGGTTTGGGTGCCCGGCGCCTAGGCTGGCCTGGTCGATTGCGAGCGCTCGTCGATACAGCGGCTCGGCCATCTCGGCACGGTTGGTGTTCTTCAACACCACAGCAAGTCCGTTGAGGCTTGACGCCAAAGCGGGATCAGCCGGGCCTAAGGACCTTTCGCGAATGGCCACGGCGCGGCCGAGGAGCGGTTCCGCTGCTGCCATGCGGCCAGTGGTCCACAGTAGATGCGCAAGGTTGTGTACGCTGGTGGCCACCTCCGGGTGATCCGGACCGAACCGCGCCTCCTGTAGCGTGAGAGCTTGGACCAGCAGCGGCTCCGCCCGGGCGAATTGCGCCTTGTCCTGGAACAGTGTTGCCGCGTCGTTCATCAACCGCACGGTCGGCTCGGCAATCCCCGCCCGATCCGCGGCCCACGCCACCGCCTCGGCGTGCGGGGCAAGCGGCTCCAGCCGGGGCCAATCGCGCACATCGTCGGCGCGGCCCGTCCACGCGGCGTTGACCCACCCAACCGCCTCGGTCACCCGCTGCTGCGCTGTGTCCGCATCCAGCCCGCGCCGCGTCGCGTCCTGGATCAACCGATGCACGCTGACGCGGTCCGCCACCGCCTGCCGCGTGACCAGCGAACACGCCGCCAGTTCCAGCAGCGCCTCGCGTGCATCGAGCGCGTCGGCGTCCGGCACCGCCACGTCCAGCAGGAATCCCGGCACCGGGTCGGGCGCGAGGAACGCCAGCCGCTCCAACAGGATCCGCGCCGGGGGAGACACCTGCGCCACCGCGCCCTGCCAGGTCTGCCCGACCGCCGAGTGGTAGCCGGTCAGCGCGCGCCGGTTCCAGCCGCGCACCTTGTCCCGCGCATCGCGCCACAGCGCCGCGTACTCGGCGAAGGAGCATTGCCGCTGGCGGATGGTCGCCGCGGCCAGGTCCAGCGCCAGCGCCAGCCCATCCAGCTCGCGCGCCAGCGCGGCGGCCCGTTGCTCGTCATCCGCCGGTTGCACGCGGTATCCGTCCGTCGCCGCCAGCAGGAACGCCACGGCGTCCGGCGCCGCCAGCACGTCCAGCTCGATCGGCCCCACCTGGTCCCACGCCGCCCGGTCGAGCCGGGACGTCACCACGACATGCCCGCCCGTCAGCTTGCCGAGCAACGATACCGCCGCATCGCGCGCCGCCTCGGTGTCGGCGTTGTCGAGGATCAGCAGCCAGCCGGGGTTATCGCGCAGCCAGGCCAGCACCGCGTGCAGCTTCACCGTCTCGTCCGCCACCGCCGCCTCGGGCAGCCGCAGCGGCGCGGCGAGCGCCGCCAGGTTGGTGTCCAGGTTCAGCGGCGAGTCCGCCACCACCAGCAGCAGCGCAGTGTAGTGCGCGCGCTGCGCCCAGGCGTATTCCACCGCCGCCCGCGTCTTGCCGATTCCGCCGGCGCCCAGCACGGCGTCGGACACGATGGCGGCGGCCCCACCGGCGGATCGCGCCAGGCCAGAGCGCAGGTCGCGCAGGAACGCATCGCGGCCCTTGAACAGGCGGCCGAGCGATGGATAGGGCAGCACGATCGTCTGGCGTACCACCGTGCCGGGCTTGGCGTCGCGGTCGCGCAGCAGCGCCGCCAGCACTTCCACGCGGAACATGGGTGCGTCGGCGACCGGCGTGAGGTCGATGCCGTCGCTGACCAGATGCGCGATGAATTCCGCCTGCGCTGGATCGGCGGACGCGTCCTGGTCGCGCGGGAACCCGTCCTCCGCGACGTAGAGGTAGAGGCGCCGGTCGAAATGCCGCGCCAGGAAATACTCCCACTGGGTGTAGGATGCCGCGGCGACCGGCAGCAGGCCGGGGAACTCGGCCGCTTCCGGCGGTTGCGGGTAGCTGCCGGTGCGCATGCCGATCAGGCAGACGACGGCGAAACAGCCTTCGATATAGTCGTGCAGCGTGCGCAGCAGCCGCGGCGCCTCGCCGCGCTGCACGAACGTGTCCTGCTCTTCCACGTGAAACCCGGCTTTGCGCAATGCACGCGCCAGCGCTTCACGACCCGATCTGAACTCGCTGCTGACGGCCGAGAGGAAGACGCGGGCTTGCTCCATCGGTCAGGGCCTGGCTGGCGTATCCGTCCTGGCATGCTGATCGTTGCTTACTCAAGTCAAAAGGCCCGTGGGGAATGCACCGGCCAACCGCGCAAGACACCGAGCGACTCTCGGTTTCGATTTCCTCGGCTATGTCGAGCCAATCGAGATCGGCATCATTCACACGCTCCCCGGTCGCCAGCCCTGGCAGCAACGTGCCTTGCCGCCGGCTATCGGCGTAAACGTCTGTCTCGTACTGTCTCATGATACGGTTGATACTGTGGCAGAGCCGCTGTCCGCAGTTGATTGCGCCAGTATTGCTCCCGGATCGAGAGAGGCTGTCGCCAAACGGATTTCTCCGCCGGCATCGCCCGGCACAGAGCCGGTACGGCGGCGCAATCCCTATCCCAGTACTGTGCCCACCGGCACGCGATGCCCGCGCAGGAAAGCGTCGGCTGCCATTGCGCTGCGCCCAGCCACCTGCACGCGCGTAAGCCGCAGAGCGCCGCTGCCGCAGGCGATGGTCAGCCGATCGTGCAGCACCGTCCCGGGAGCCCCGGCGCCCGTGGCGACCGCCGCCGCCAGAACCTTCAACGTAGCGCCCTGCCAGGTGGTGAATGTGCCGGGCCAGGGATCGAACGCCCGCACCATCCGTTCGATCGCTACCGCATCGCGGCTCCAGTCAATCCGTCCATCCTGGCGTGTCAGCTTGGGCGCGTAGGTGGCGCCCGCGGCAGGTTGCGGCGCGGCCGACGGATGATCAGCCAAAGCACGCAGGACCAGCCCCGCGCCGAGCGCCGCCAGCACGTCGTGCAGCGCACCGCATGTGGTGGTCGGACCGATCGGCACCGCCTCGCGCAACAGTATCGGACCGGTATCCAGGCCCGCATCCATTTGCATGATGGTAATCCCGGTCTCGGCATCGCCGGCCAGGATCGCCGCCTGCATCGGCGCCGCGCCGCGCCAGCGCGGCAACAGGCTGGCATGAATGTTCAGGCAGCCGCGGCGTGGCACGTCCAGCATTGCCTGCGGCAGGATCAGCCCATAGGCCGCCACCACGGCTGCATCCAGGTCCAGCGCCGCGAACGCGGCCTGCGCTGCTTCGTCGCGCCGCAGCCGCACCGGCGTCCGCAGTTCCAGCCCGAGATCCTCGGCGGCAAGTTGCACAGGGCAGGCATGCACCGCATGCCCCCGTCCCGCCGGGCGCGGCGGCTGGCAATACACCGCCGCGATCGTGTGGCCCGCATCATGCAATGCCCGCAGCGCCGGGACGGCGAAATCCGGCGACCCCATGAAGGCCAGCCGCATCAGCCGGCCCGCTTTTCCTCGTTCTTCTGCCGTTGCTCCTTGGCGAGCCGGCGCATGATGATGTTGCGCTTCAGCGCCGAGAGGTGGTCGACGAACAGGATGCCATCGAGGTGGTCGATCTCGTGTTGCAGGCAGGCGGCGAGCAAGCCGTCGGCCTCCACCTCCTTGCGCGCGCCGCTCGGGTCCAGGTAGCGGACTTTTACCCGGGCCGGACGGGTCACCTCGGCATACTGGCCGGGCAGCGACAGGCAGCCTTCTTCCCGCGTCGCCAACTCGGTGCTTTGCGCCACGATTTCCGGATTGATCAGCGCCAGCGGAGCAGGTTTGTCCTCCGGCATCAGGTCGATGGTGATGACGCGCAGGCTCTCACCCACCTGCGGGGCGGCCAGTCCGATGCCCGGTGCGCGGTACATCGTATGGAACATGCGTGGCACCAGTGCCCGCACGGCGGCGGCGTCTGTCGGCGCCACCGGACGGGCGCGCGCCTTCAATACCGGGTGCGGCGCGATCAGGATCGGCAGCGTGTAAAGGGCGTCGGTTGGCGCGGTGACGGGCATGGCGTCCATGTTAACCATGTAGCTTTCCACCGGTCCCAGATCAACGCGAGCGTTCGTTCACCATCAATCCCGCGCGATGGGGAGTGGATCATGCACCCCCTTGCAAGTGCCGCCCCGGGTGCCAAGATGTTGCGGTGCCGGGATGCCAACGCTGGGTCCCGGCGGTCGCTTCGCTCTGAATGAGGGGGCCGAATGAGTACTCGGTTGTTCACGTCGCCTTTGTTCCTGGGATTCGACCATCTCGAGCAAATGCTCGAGCGTGCATCGAAGACTTCGTCGGATGGCTACCCGCCTTACAACATCGAGCAAACCAGCCCGACCGGGCTGCGTATTACGCTCGCTGTGGCGGGCTTCACCATGGACGAGCTTCAGATCACCCAAGAGGACAACCAACTGGTCATCCGGGGCCGTCAGGCAGACGACGCGCAAGGGCGCGTGTTCCTGCATCGCGGCATTGCCGCGCGGCAGTTTCAACGGGCCTTCGTGCTGGCGGAGGGGATCGAGGTGAAGGGTGCGTGGCTCGACAACGGGCTGCTGCACATCGACTTGTCGCGACCACAACCCGAGCCGCGGGTGAAGACGATCGAGATCAACCGCGCCGGCGGAGGCAAGACCAACGGCAGCGTCCGGACGAGGGTGGTGGAAAGCGAAGCCGAGCCGGGTTGACCCCTCGGCAGCGAAGCAACGGAACGGGAGCCAAAACGGTCCCGTGCAACCAGGACGGCCGAGTGCTCCCCCCGATGGAGGCTCGAGCCGGAGAGGAGAATAGACCGATGAATATCGATTCGACTGAGCAAATGAACGAGATGACCGCCAGCGCACCCCTCGTGGTGGATGTGCGCAAGCTGTCGCAGGAGCAATTCGCGCAGCTCGGCATGGCAAGGCTTGCCTACGTGAAGCCAGTGATCCTCGAAGGCACGGCAGGATTTGCCATCCATGCGGCGGATGGCACGCCGATGGCGGTGGCGGCTGACCGGGACGTCGCAATCGCCGCGATCGTGCAGCACGAGATGGTGCCGGCGCTGGTCCACTGAGCCGTCGCTGTTACGGCAAACGAGGCCTGTCCTGGTGGCGCAGCAACCGGCCAGGTCGGGAGAGCGTGCGCTTCGGCGGCAAGGCCGCCGGCTTTGAGGCGTACGCTTTGGCGGCAAGGCCGTCGGCTTTGTTGGTGATTTGCGGCGGCGACGCCGGCAGGGGCCAGGCCGGCGGAGCGGGAATCGCGGCGGGGTAGATAGTTCCTTCGCGCGCCAGCGCATCAGCGGGCGGCGGCAGCGGAACGGTGGGCAATGCGGTCTGCCCAAGCACCCACCCCTCCCAATGCCGGATCCACGGATCGTCGGGCGCGGTATCCGGCCGACGGGCCGCCAGCACATTCAGCACACACAGCACACCCAGAACGCAATCGAAGCGGTCCTCGCCCGCCGCATCGCGGCCGAACCCGTCGGTCACGGCGATCTGCAAATCGGGGTCCGCGGTGACGTCCAGGCGCAGCATGGCGTCGCGCAGCCCGGCCGCCACGGCGGCGCGGTCAGATTGCCGTCGCTTGCTGCCTTTCAGGCGGATACCCAGGTGGCGAAGAGCCTCAGCGGGATAGGTCTCCGCGAGGGCCACCACGCGAGGCGCGAGCAAAGAGCAAAACGGCCCGGCGAAAGGCCACAGCTTTATCGGCTGGCTCGCTGCGAGCGCCGGCAGCAGCATGTCGCGCCAGGCGGCGATGGCCGCCTTGCCGGACTGATTGGCGCCGAGCGTCCAGAACAAAGGTGCACCGGCTGGGCGCTCGGCGGTGGCGCGGTCGCAGGCTCGGCATAGCCCATCAGCGGATCCAAGCCGGAGTGCCGCGGCGTGCGCGGCGCGAGTCATGCCGGCAACGCCGCGGAACGGATAGAAGGGACGCTCGGGACGCAATTCCGCCAAGTCGGCGCAGACTCGGAAGAAGTCGGGCACGGTGCGGAGGTGGCGGAGGAAGTGGAGAAAGTCCGGCTCCGGCCGTTGCGCGGCGTAGGCGCGCGGCACGCCAAGCGGCAGGTCAACGCCGAGAGCGACCGGCCCGCCCGCTGCCTCCTCGCGCAGCCGGCGCAGAAATGTGGCAACGTCCCCGACCGGACACGGCGGCGCGAGGCGCCATTGCCCGCCGCAGCGACGCGCAACCGCAACCCAGCGCTTGCGCGGATCCACGCTCCAGTCCGCATGTGCGGCGATGGACGCCGTGAACTGGCTGGGACTGTTGTCACCCGCGCAACGGAGACCGGCGGCGCCTGTCATGCGCGCGATTGCCAAAGCGCGGGATGATCGGGCACCGCGGGACGATCGACGGAGCCGTGGCCCGAATCGGGCGGCTACGCCTGACCTCGTTCCGGCCATTCCGGCCGGTTGTAGCCCAGTGGCACCGACGGTCGGGCCCAATGGGGTGGCGTCTCCGACAGCCCCACGGCGGGGCGCAGATGGCGCAGCCGACCGGACGGCGTTTCCGACACCATCGACCATTGCTCCAGTTCGCCCGCGGTGAACTCGGCCGGTGCGTCGCGGGCAGCGGTTTCCGCCACCTCGCCCAGATCCACGATCCACCTGCCGACCTGTGCCAGCGAGATGCGCACCAGCCAGCTCCCGCCTTCCCGCGCCCGCCGCCCCAACGCCACCATCGCGCCGAATGCCATCAGATAGCCGGTGCAGTAGTCGATCGCCGACACCGGATAGAATTGCGGCCCCGGCGTCTTGCCGGGCACCACTTCGGCCTGGCGCGAGGTGATGCCGCTGACCGTCTGCACCACCGTGTCGAAGCCTCGCCGCGACGCCCAGGGTCCGGCATGGCTGAAGGCGCAAAGCGACACATAAACCAGGCCCGGGCGAATCGCGGCCAGTTCCGCCGGCGACAATCCACGGCCGCCCAGCGTGCCCGGCCGGTAGCCCTGCGAAAACACGTCGGCCCGCCGCACCAGGCCCTTCAGTGTCTCCACGTCGGCGGACTGACGCAGATCGAGATAGGCCGACAGCTTGCCGTGCCCGGTATCGAATTCCTGATAGCCGAGGTTCGGCAGATGCGGCGCGGTGATTTTCAGCACGTCCGCGCCATGCTCTGCCAGCGTGCGCGCGCAGGTGGGGCCGGCGAGCACGCGCGTCAGGTCCAGCACGCGGACGCCGGAGAGCGGACGGTTGCCTTCCGGCAGTGGTTCGGCCGGAGCGTCGCCGATGCGGATGATCTCCATCAGCGGCAATGCGGCAATCGCCGCGGATTGCGGATGTTGTGCCCACTCCGCCTTCGTCCGCACCATGCCGCCCGCGCCCTTGGCGGCGATGATCGCCTCCTCCAGGTCCAGTGCGTTCCAATTCAGTACCGCCTTTGCCACCACGGCGCGGTTTTCCTCTGTCACCCCAAGCACGCTCATCGCGGCGGCGCGGTGGTTGGGGAAATTGCAGTGCAGATAGCTCCAGCGGCCGTCCTTGGTTGGGTAGACGCCCATGATGGCGTTGCGCTCATGGGAGACATTGCCGTCGCCCAGCTTCATGTAATGCCCGCTGCGCAGCGATGCGGCGGCGCGGCGCAGATCGACCGAGACGGACTGCTGCCGCCCGGTGCGCAGCGCCCACAAATCAGCCACCGCCAAACCGGTCGCGGCGATGGTGGCCGCGCCCGCCTTGGCAATGCGGAACGGCGTCGGCAGCACCGGATCGTCGCCACCGCTGAATGTCACCGCATCGGCCTGGTCGGCGGACCAGCCGACCGCGGGAAGGATTGAACGTAGAGCGTCTTGCGGCATTGTCTGGAGCTCCTCCTGCTGTCGCCACGGCCGGTGCGTTGACACTACACGAGATTGCGTCGTTGCCGCGTTCTCCGCAACATCTGCCGCGCGGCGGGACACGATGCCATCCGCATCACCGGCACACAAATACGCGTTGAGATGCAAGCTGCCTTGCTTGACAGTGCGCAGAGCACGGCAGCAGCTTGCGAATGGAAGCGGCGCCAAGATCGCCTGACGGAGGATACGAGCATGGCGGACAACACCAACCGGCGTGGCCGGATGCGCTGACACGTCGTCGCCTTGTGCGCGTCAGCGGCGCGGCGGCGGCCGCGGCATCGTTGCCCTGGCGTCACCCGGTTGCCGCCGACAACGGCTTGCTGCATCGCGATGAAGCCGCTGATCAACTCCCCCGGCCATCTGCGCGCGCTCGAAGTCTATATAAAATTCCTGCCCGATGGGCCGCGCGAGGAGATCAGCTTGACGCTCGGCCAGATTCGAGTTTCCCATCGCCTCGCGCGACATCACGCTGTGGTTCCTGTCGCAGCGCGGCCTGCCGCCCGCGATCGTATTGGTGCCGTTCTACCTGATGATGGTCTATTGCGGGCTGATCGATACCTGGACCGGCCTGATCGTCGCGTATTGCACCTTCAGCCTCGCCTTCGCCGTCGTCATCATGCGCGATGTATTCCGTGACGTGAGCAAGGACATCGAAGCGGCGGCGAAGGTGGAAGGCGCGACGGCCTGGCAGATTTTCCTGCTGATCGCGCTGCCGCTTTCGGTTGACGGTATCATCGTCACGGCCATCAACGTGTTCGCCTTTGGCTGGAACGAGGCGTTGTTCGCCTCCGCCTTCACGTCGCGCCACGCGCAAACGCTTGCCGCGTTCATCCTCGCGTCGCGCGGCACGCGCGATATCGATTTCAACCTGGCCGCCGTGAACACCTTGATCGCGATCGGACCGCCGGTGGTGCTATCGTTCTTGTTCCAGCGCTACCTTGCGCGCGGACTGGCATTCGGCGCGGTGAAAGGATAGCGGCGGCGGTTCCGCTACGGGTGAATCACCGTGTTCACGCGGTTGATGACGAACGCCTCGTGGCGCTCAAGAAAATCCTCCGTCACCTCGGCGAACGCCTCGGGCCGTTCGGCGCTGATGGCGTGCCCCGCGTCGTAGACGAACACGAGATGCGCGTTGGGCAGCAGTTCCTTGTAGTGGCGGCCCAACTCCGGCGGCATCACCAGGTCGTGGGTGCCGAACAACACCAGCGTCGGTGTTTCCAGCCGACGCATGGCGGCCTCCAGATCCGCATCGCGATCCGGACCCCGCACGCGCATGACGAAGGCGCGCGTCTGCGCCTGCGCCGCGGGATCCGGCGCGGGCAGCGGCGCCTGCCGTTCGGGATGGGCGTAGAGCATGCGCGCCATCTCTGCCGGCGAGCCGGCGGGTGGCGTGCGGCCCTCCGGCCGGATCGCGGCCGGTGCCTCCAGGATCAGCGCCGACACGAGTTCCGGCTGCCGGGCGGCAAGCCACAAGGCGACGCGCGCTCCGAACGATGTGCCCCACAGGTCGCAGCTTGTGATGCCGAGCGCGCGGATCGCGGCACCCATCGTCTCGGCGAGTGACGCCGTCGAGGTGGTGCGCATGTTCTCGGGCGAGCGGCCGAAGCCTGGCATTTCGCAGGCGATGACGCGGTGGTGGTGGCTCAGCAGCTCGTGGCCCCGCCGCAGGTTGAGTCCGCCGGCGCCGTGCAGGTGCACCAGGGGCGTGCCCTCGCCCGACGACAGGTAGCGGACGCGAAAGCCGTCGGCGTCGACGAAGCCTTCTTTGAAGGTCGCTGCTGCGCTGTTTTCGTCTGCCACGATGCGCTTCTCCTCAAATATCGCGGATGCGTGGCAGCACGGTACGGCCGAATAAGTCGAGGCCTTCCATCATGGCGTCCGTGTCGGCGGTGCCGGGATCCCGCAACGACACGTCGAGCACGCCCACGCCGATTTGCTCGCGCGCGTCCCGGATTTGCCCCACCACACGGTCGGGGCCGCCGCAGAAGCTGATCGGCAGCACGCCCCCCACGTTGGCACGCTGCTTCTGGCCGGCGATGTTGCGCGTGGTGTCGGCGGCGATCAGCGCATCGCGCAGGCCGGCGCGAACCGGGAACGGCGCCTGCTTGTCGCGGCGGGCCAGGGCGGTTTCCGCTGCCGCGTCGGTTTCGCCGAGAATCATGTTGGCGCGGTAGATGATGTCGTCCGGACCCGGCGACCAGCCATATTGCGCGCATTGCTGGCGATAATGTCCGGTGGCGCGCGCCATCGAGTCGAAATTGCCATAGGAAACGCCGAGGCCCAGATGATGCCGCGCGGCAAACGTGCCGGCTTCCGCGCTGGTGCCCAGCACATAGGTCGGCGCGCACGGCTGTTGCGGGCGCGGCCACAGCGACACGGTGCGATACTGGAAGTAGCGGCCTTGCCAGCCGAATGGCTGCGGCTCGCTCCAGGCTTTCAGGATCAGCTCCATCCCTTCGTCGGTGCGCTCGCGCGCCTCCGCCGGATTGAGGTCATAGCTGAGATATTCGTTGGTGGTGCCGCGCAACATGCCGAACACGAAGCGGCCGGGCGCCAGCGTATCCAGCATCGCGAGTTCCTCGGCGACGCGGATCGGATTGCTGGTGGGCACGATCGGGCCCAGCAAGGCGATCTTGATCGTATCGGCATGCGCGGCGATCCAGGCGGCGGAGACCACGGGCGACGGCGTCAGGATGCGCGGCGAATAATGATGCTCCGACACGCTGATCCAGTCGAAGCCGAGGCGCTCGACGAAACGCACGCGCTCCACCATGCCGCGGAAAGCTTCCACGCCGATGTCGGGATCGTACGCAGCAGGAGGCACCGGCCACTCGCGCGCCATATCGGGCGGGACGAGATAGCGTCCGGTCTCGAAATAAGAAATCTTCATGGCCGTTGTCCTCGCAGAAGGGTCTCCGCCCGCTTCCTCCAGGACATTATCGGGACATTCGTCGCGATGTCGATGGTGGCAGAGACGCGCGCGCCTGTGGACCTGGCAGGCTGCCGAGCGGCCATCGCCGGCGCGGAGAGAAACGCCAGGAACGGCGTGGCCGGAGCGGGGAAACGGCAAACGATTGTCCCCGCTGCACCGGTCCGGGCGTGGGCGGAGCCAGTGCGCGCGCCATGGGCAAGATCATGGCTGGCGGCCGCGCACCGACGGTTCCGGGGGGCCGGTGCTGCTTTCGGCTCCTGGCGAACCCGGCCGCGCCCACCCGCGATGAAATTCGACCGGCGGGACGGTGGCGAAGCCGCCGCCGCCGTGTGGGCGATGATGCGGGGCTGCGGTGCTGGCTGCTGGCTGCCCCGGACCTGACACGACCGACCGCACCGGCGCATGCCGTCGACCGGCTGATCCGGCTGCGCCCGGGCAGGGCCGCACTAAAACCGACAGCCCGCCTCCTCGCCGGCCTCTGTCCCGCAGGGCCGATCGAGACCGACGCCCTATGCTCGATGATGCGACGCTTCAGCGCGGCAAGGTCCGTCGCCAGTGGTGCCGGCGATGGCCCGTGCAGAATGGATCATCGTCGCCTCGGCAAAGTGTGGCGACACCCACAGCACCAGCCAACGCGCAAACCGCGCCCGCAAAGATCCAGATCATCGCCTCGCGTCCCAGAAGCATGCTCGCACCGGTCCATCGCGTCGCTGCTTGCTTGATCTCGCGTGGCAGGCGCTGGCGCGATCAGCCGGTTTCATTGCGATTGCCACAGTCCGCCCGAGCGGACCGAGTCCCTTCCTGTTGCCTGGACCAGGGCAGTCTCTGTCGAATCACGTGGCCTGGTGCACCGCGTGGTGGGCCTGGAGCGTGCATCCAGTGGTGGGCCTGGAGAAAAGCGTTGTTCAGCCTGGACCGCCGAGACAACGCCCGCGCGCGAGGCGCGAGGCAGCGCTGCTGCGGCTGACCAGTGAGGAACGGAGCCGCCGTCGTTCGGCCACACGGCAGAGGCTCTCGCGTCATTCGACGGAGGATCCGATATCCCTGGACCCGTTCTCCAAGCATTTTCGCACAACGTGCTTTACAACGGGTTAAGGTCCCGGCGTTGCCAGCAACCTGGGCGCAGCCGACGGATCGGCGGCAATCCGCGGACACCGCCGCCAAAGGGGGAAGGATTGAGCGACTTGTCGGGACAGAGGTCAGGAGAACTCCGGCATGCATGGCACATACCGCATGCCCACCTGCCGCATGGGCTGGTCACCTTTCCGAAACGCCTGCTGCCGTGGATTGAACCCTGGTTTCTGGCATACGCGTGCCTTGGCGTTGTCCAGGGCGGGATGTTGCCATTGCTGCTGCCACTATCCGCCGGCGGGGCGACCAATGCGGGCACGATCGTCGGTGTGATGAATCTTGCGGGCCTGACTGCGCCCTTCTGGGGTCACTTGGCCGACCGGCGACGCCTGCACAGGCAGGTGTTGCTGGCCGGCCTGCTGGCGGTGCTGCTGGCGTTGCTGTTGATGCCGGTGCAGCTAGGCTTGCCTATCAAGGTGGCTCTTGCCGGCGTACTCGGTCTCGGCTTTGCCGCCGCCAATACCGTTGCGAACATGTTCATCGTGGAAGTGCGGCCGCAGGCCGAGTGGGATGCTCGCATCGGCGCGCTACAGGCCTTGGGTGGGGTGGGTCAGGTCGGCGGCTTATTGCTCGCGGGCTTTATCGGCGGCCGCTATGCACTTGCCTTCGGCGTCGCAGCGGCCCTCGTCGCGGCAGCGCTGCCAACGGCGTGGCTCACTTTGCGCGGGCTGCAAATTCCGGTTCCACGTGCGGCCGCAACCGCACATCCGCCGATCGGCGGAGAAGCATGGGCCGGGACACCCCAGCGGATGTTCCATCTTCCAACGTTGCAAGGCTTAAGCACGCTGCTGCGCGAATTGCGACTGCCATTTGCCCGACTGCTGATCGTCTGGTTCGTCGCATTCATTGCGATCAGCGCGGTGCTGACGATGTTTCCGCTTGCCCTGCTGGAGGCATTTGACGTGTCTGCAGGATTGCCTGCCACCGTCTACGCTTTCGCGGCAGCCGCCAGCCTGGGCATCTATCCGTTGGCAGCGCATTGGGCGCACCGTCGGGGCGCGGCGGTGGTGCTTAACACGGGGTTTATAACGCGCGCCATCGCTATCGGAATCCTGTCGGCCGCCTTCTTGTCACGACCCGGCGGTTTTCCGTTTGCCCTGATCGGGTTCGCAGTCCTGGTCATGGCCTGGCCACTTCTGGGCGTCAGCGGCACCGCCCTGTCTGCGCAGCTTGCGCCCGGCGAGAAGGGTGAGGCGCTTGGACTGTTCAATGCGTCGTCATCATTGGCCAGTGCAATCGGCGCATTCCTTGGTGGCTGGATGATGACGATAGCGGGCTATGGAACGCTTTGCCTGGC
>DATJNA010000017.1:0-86973 GCA_035508435.1 Acetobacteraceae bacterium
ACCCCCAGGCATGGCGCGACGCATTCGCAGAACACGTTCCCGACCTGGAAATCCGCATCTGGCCCGAGGCGGGCAACGTGGCGGATATCGACTATCTCGCCTTCATGCATCCCGATTTCGACGCGCTTCCCAATTTTCCGAATCTGAAAGGTATGTTCAGCCGCTCGGCGGGGGTGGAATCCTTCGTCAATCATCCCCGGCTGCCGAAGGCCGCGCTGTGCAAGGTCGAGCCTCCGGGCGGCGATCCGATGATGACGGAGTACGTCATTATGCACGTGCTGCGTTTCCATCGCGACATGCCCGGCTACGCGGCAGCGCAGGCGCGCAAAGAGTGGCGTCGCACGACGATCGTCCGGCCCGAGCAAAGGCGTGTCGGCTTCCTCGGCTTCGGCATGATGGCGAAAGCGCCGGCGCTGGTGTTGCAGTCGCTCGGCTTCAAGGTCTCGGCCTGGGTGCGCAACCCGAGGCAGGAAGACGCTGTCGCGATTTATCACGGCCCCGGCCAGCTCGAGCCTTTTCTGAACCAGACCGACATTGCCGTCTGCCTGCTGCCGCTGACCCGGGAGACCGAGGGCATCTTCTGCGCGCGCAGCTTTGCCATGATGCCGCGCGGGGCGATGCTGGTGAATGTCGGGCGCGGCAAGCATGTGATTGCGGCGGATCTGATCGACGCGCTCGATTCCGGACAGTTGGCCTACGCCGCGTTGGACGCGCTGTGGCCCGAGCCTCTGCCGCCGACCAGTCCGCTTTGGTTGCACCCCAAGGTCACCGTGATGCCTCACGTGGCACGGCGGCCGACAGTTGCTCAGCTCGTGACCGAGATCGCGGCGAACATAAAAAGCCTCGAAGCCGGGGGGCGGCCATTGCAGGAAGTCGACATCACGTTGGGATATTAGCACCCAACCATGAGAAGCGTGCCTATCCGGTTAGTGCAGGTTCATGACCTGGCCGGCGCCGGCCAGCCGATCGCGGCGCGGTTTCCTGCGCAAACCGGATAGGCGCAATGAATTGCGCAAACCGGATAGGCGCAATGAATTGCGACCCGCGCGTCGATTGTCATTGCGGGGCCCGCAGGCAACCGCCCCTCAGTGCCGGAAATGCCGCATGCCGGTGAACACCATTGCTATCCCGGCGGCATCGGCGGCGGCGATCACATCGGCATCCCGCACCGACCCACCCGGCTGGATCACCGCCGTGGCGCCGGCGGCCACCACTGCCTCCAACCCGTCGGCGAAGGGAAAGAACGCATCGGAGGCAGCGACGCTGCCCTGCGTCAGCGGCGCGTCCACCCCGGCGGCTTTCGCGGCGTCGGCGGACCGCCACGCGGCGATGCGGGCGGGGTCCACCCGGTTCGGCTGGCCTGCTCCGATGCCCACCGTCGCGCTGTCCTTTGCGAAGACGATGGCGTTCGACTTGACGTGCTTGCAGACCTTGAGAGCGAACAGCAGGTCGGCCAGCTCGGTGCCGGTGGGAGCGCGGCGCGTCACGATTTTCAGCTCGGCCGCGGTCACCCGCCCCGCATCGCGCGTCTGCACCAGAAAGCCGCCCGCGAGGCTGCGGAAGGTCATCCCGCTCGCCAGCGGGTCCGGCATTCCGCCGGTCAGCAGCAGCCGCAGGTTCCTGCGCCGCGCCACCGCGGCGATCGCCGCCGCGTCAGCATCGGGGGCGACGATCACCTCGGTCAGGATCGCCGCGATCTTCTCCGCCGCCGCCAGGTCGAGCGTCCGGTTCAGCGCGACGATGCCGCCAAACGGCGAGACCGGATCGCAGCGGAAGGCCAGATCCCAGGCCTCGGCCAGCGTCGCCGCCGAGGCCACACCGCATGGGTTGGCGTGCTTGATGATCGCCACCGTGGGGGCGTCGAACTCGGCGACGCATTCCAAGGCGGCATCGGTGTCGGCCAGGTTGTTGTACGACAGCTCCTTGCCCTGCACCTGCCGCATGGTCGCGACACCAGGCCGCGTGCCGTTGACATAGAAGGCCGCCTGCTGATGCGGGTTCTCGCCATAGCGCAGCGTCTGGCGCAGCGTGCCGGCGATGGCGAGGCGGTGCGGCAACATGTCACCCCGCTGCGCCGCGAACCAGGCGGCGATGGCGGCGTCGTATGCGGCGGTGCACGCATAGGCCTCGCCGGCCAGGCGGCGGCGCGTTGCCAGTGTCGTGCCACCCTGGGCGGCAATCTCCGCCAGCACGGCGTCGTACTGCGCGGGCTCGGTCAGCACGGTGACGAAGTCGTGGTTCTTGGCGGCGGCGCGGATCAGGGCGGGGCCGCCGATGTCGATGTTCTCGATGCAGTCGTCCGGTGGAGCGCGGCAGGCAACCGTGGCCTCAAACGGATAGAGGTTCACCACCACCAGATCGATCGGTGCAATGTCATGCGCCTGCATCTGCGCGACATGTTCCGCCACATCGCGGCGGCCCAGGATGCCGCCGTGGATCTGCGGCACCAAGGTCTTCACCCGCCCGTCCAGGATCTCGGGAAAGCCGGTATGGTCGGAGACCTCGGTCACCGGCACGCCTGCCTCTCGCAATGTGCGCGCCGTGCCGCCGGTGGACAGGATTTCCACCCCCTGCCCCGCCAGCGCCACCGCGAACGGCACCAGTCCCGCCTTGTCGGAGACGGAAAGCAGCGCGCGGCAAATGGGGACAATCTCGGTCATGGCGGAGTCTCCGCGGATTTGTTGCGGTGCGGGATACTCCCCGCGGAGACGCGCCGCCAGGGACGGGCCCGGCGATCGTGTCCGGCAACCGCCGAGCAAGCTTGCCCAGCACCGCCATCCCGCGGCGCCAACAGGTAGGATCTGGGTCGGCGGCGACCCGGCCGGTATGGGTCCGCGGCGACCCGGCTGGTGGCGCGAGGACGGCGTTGCCGGGACCGTCGGGCGTTTGACGGCGGGGCGGATGCTTCGGTGGATTACCCCTCGAACGGGTCCTTCATCAGGATCGTGTCGTCGCGCTCGGGGCTGGTGGAGAGCAAGGTGACGGGGGCCTCGACCAGTTCCTCGATGCGGCGGACGTATTTCACCGCCTGCGCCGGCAGGTCCGCGACCGAGCGCGCGCCGCGGGTCGAGCCCGCCCAGCCTTCCAGTGTCTCGTATTCGGGCTGCGCTGCTGCCTGGGCACCGGGCGCGGCGGGCAGGTGCCGCATTGGCTTTTCTGCGATGTGATAGCCGACGCAGAGCTTCAGTTCCGGCAACCCGTCCAGCACGTCGAGCTTGGTGAGCGCGAGGCCCTGAATGCCGCCCACCTTCACCGCCTGCCGCACCAGCACCGCATCGAACCAGCCGCAGCGGCGGCGCCGGCCCGTGTTCGTGCCGAACTCCACCCCGCGGTCGCCGAGCAATTGGCCGGTCGCGTCGCTGAGCTCCGTCGGGAACGGGCCAGAGCCGACGCGCGTGGAATAGGCCTTGGCGATACCGAGCACGAACCCGACCGAGGACGGCGCCATGCCTGACCCCGAAGCCGCGGTCGCCGCGACGGTGTTGGACGACGTGACGTAGGGATAGGTGCCGTGGTCCACATCCAGCATCACCGCCTGGGCGCCCTCGAACAGGATGCGGCGCCCGGCGCGACGGGCCTCGTCGAGGCGCTCCCAGACCGGCTCGGCGAAGGGCAGCAGACGGGGCGCCAGCGCCATCAGCCGGTGGAGCAAGTCCGCTTTCTCGAAGGTGGGCGCGCCGAGGCCGGCCAGCAGCGTGTTGTGATGCAACAGCAGTTCGTCGAGCTTGGCCGCCACGGTGTCCGGCTCGGCGAGGTCGGCGAGGCGGATGGCGCGGCGCGCCACCTTGTCCTCATAGGCGGGGCCGATGCCGCGGCCGGTGGTGCCGATCTGGCGGGCGCCGCGCGCGGCCTCGCGGGCGCGGTCGATCGCCGGGTGCAGCGGCAGGATCAGTGCGGCGTTCTCGGCGATGCGCAGGGTGTCGGGCGTGACGGTCAGACCCTGGGCCCGCACCTTGTCGATCTCGGCCAGCAGCGCCTCGGGATCCACCACCACGCCGTTGCCGATGATTCCGAGTTTTCCCCGTACCAGGCCGGAGGGGAGCAAGGACAGCTTGTAGGTCTGGTTGCCGACCACGAGGGTGTGCCCGGCATTATGGCCACCCTGGAAGCGCACGACGATATCGGCGCGGCTGGCGAGCCAGTCCACCACCTTGCCCTTGCCCTCGTCGCCCCATTGGGCGCCGATCACCGTCACGTTGGCCATGGCTATGCCTCCAGGCTCGCGCCCCGCGGCGTGGCGAGGTCGCGCCGCCGAGCTGCTGTCTAGCCGTTATGCGTGGGAGTGCAACAAGCGGGAGCCAACCGGTACCGTGGCGGGCACCGTGGAGGGCAGCGCGAGGTCGCAGGCTGATCCCGCGACCATCTCGCTCAGCGCGCGGCAGGGTGGCCGCGTTCTCAGGGCGCTGTTGCGGTGGCCTCGCGGGCGAGCGTACCCAGCAGCATGCGCATGGCAGTCACGGTCGCATCGCCTTCCGCGCCGACGCCGTGCCGTTGCGCCAGCCAGGCGGGATCGTTGCTGCCGAGCCAGGTGACGCCTGCCTCGTCCTGCCAGACCAGAGCGCGCAATGGCAGGTCGATGCCGATGGTCTGCGCCGCCTGCATCAGCGGCGTGCCGCCCTTGGCGTTGCCGAATATCAGCAGCTCGGTCGGGCGCAGGGGCAGGCCGACCGTGGCGGCGCCGGCGGCATGGTCCACGCGGGCGAACAGGGTCAGGCCGCGCGCCTGGATCGCCGCAACGAGACGGTCGGCGGTCTGCCTCGGGTCGAACGCGCTGCGGTGGGTGATGAGGCCGGGGACGGTCATGCCATTGGCTCCTGAGCGACTTGATCGGTCCATCATTGGGGCGATGGCGGTCGATGGGTGGGGCAGTGGCGGGATCGTGCACCGGCGGCTGGCCGCCAGTCTTGGACGCAGCGACCGATATCTTCACAGGCGGCAATGTCGCGTGATGGCGGGACTGCTATAAGCGTCGGCCGTGCCCGCCTGGCGAAATGGTAGACGCAGCGGACTTAAAATCCGAAGCCGAAAGGCGTGCCGGTTCGAATCCGGCGGCGGGCACCACGCGGTACCGCCGCCTGCGACGTGCCGGCCGGTCAATCTCGGGCAACAGCGGAGTGCCTATCCCGCAGGCTGTGGTGTCTGCGATGCGGTCGATGCTGCGCTGTCACCTGCGGCAGCGGCGCCCGAAGGCGCCGCATCGCCATGGTGGCGCGACCACCATCCCACGGGCAGCTCAACCAACGAGGAATGGCGCTATTTGCGGCAGGCCCAGCTCCCGCCAGAGAGCTGCACGATATGCCCGCCCGGCATAGACAGACATTCATCAATACTGAGCTTGCAGTGGCGATCCTTATACATTGACTCAATTCCAACGCGGCAGTCGGGGTCTCGTTCCTGAGCCATAACAATAAATCTGACAGTTCTGGACTGATTCTTGAGTGCGTCTGGAATCTGCTGAGCGGCAGCCTGCCGCGGCAGGCAGGTGGACATCAGCCCTGCCGTGAGGAGAACGGCTGCTCCGAGAGACACGAACTTGGCAATTGGCATATTTCTCTCCCCTGCGAGTCCTATGGCTGTCCCGATCGTTGCAACTCGGTCCACAAATGGCAAGATAAATCGACAGCGCACGCAAATGCATGCGTCGCTTTGAAACGACGCATTCAGATCAGGGCGGCGGTCGTGCCGAGCCATGGCCGGGTTCGCAGTCTGCCGCAATTGCAACGCACCGTAGGGAAGGTCGGCACCAAACCTTCGCTTCCCGCCGCCCGCTCACCCCGGCAGCCACGGCTCCGGCGCGCGGCAATCGATGTCGGTCGCGACATCCACCACCACCGTCTCGTCCGACGCCAGCGCCTCCTGCAACGCCGGTGCGAGCTGCGATGGTTGATCTACCCGGATCCCCCACAGCCCGAACACCCGCGCCACATCCGCGAAATTCGTCGGCCCGAACCGCACCAGCTCGCGCACGTCGCCGGGCTTGTTGCCTTGCTGGCGCTGGATGTTCGGCCAGCCCTGGCCGAAGCCCGAGTTGTTGTTGATCACCAGCACCACCGCGATGCCGCGCCGCCGCGCCGTTTCAAGTTCCGTCAGGTGGTAGTAGATCGCGCCGTCGCCCGACCAGCAGATCACTTTTCTCCCCGGTGCCGCGCATTTCGCTCCCAGTGCGGCCGGGAACGACCAGCCCAGCGAACCCGCGGCACGCAGGTAGGTCTGCGCGGTACCGTTCAGTTCGATCAGCGTGGATGTCCAGATGCCGGAATAGCCGGTGTCGGCCACCAGGATGCCGTCTTCCGGCAGCGCGCGGGTGATCTCGGAGCATAGCCGGTCTGGATAGATCGGCACCGAATTCTGTGCCAGCGAGGGCGCACGCGCCTCGCGCCAGGCGGCGACGATCCCGGCGGCGCGGTCGGCAAACGCGGTGTCGCGCGCGCGACCTGTGCCTGCACCTGACCCGGAGGAACCAAGTGCCGTCAGCAGCTTGGCCAGCGTCGCCTTGGGATCGCCCATCAGCCCGAGCGTATGCGGATAGGATCGCCCCAGTTCCAGCGGATCGATGTCGATCTGTACACACTGCGTGTCGAGTTTCGGAATGCGCCAAGTATGCGTGACCTGGTCGCCAGTGTGGCAGCCGACGAACAATACCATGTCGGCTTCGTGCACGATCTGGTTGGCGGGCGGCGCGCCATAGTTGCCGACGCAACCAATCGAAAGACGGTCGCGCGTCGGGATGGTGCCGCGCGCACCCAATGAAGTGCCGATCGGCGCCGCCAGCGCGCGGCCCAGTGCCAGCAGTTCCGGCCCCGCCTGCGACGCCGCGACGCCCGCGCCGGCAACGATCGCCAAGCGCTTCGATCCGCGCAGCGCGGCGGCGGCACGCTCTATTTCGTCATCCGCCGGCGTGGGACGGAACGGCGGCATGCGCAATTGGAAGGCGGGGTCAACGCCGGCTGGTTCGGACACGCTGCCGGTTTCGATGATGTCGCCTTGCAATCCGTTGATGTCGAGATGCGCGGGACGCGGCGTCCCCGTCATCGCCGCACGCCAGGCCTGGCGGAGCAAACGCGGCAGGTCGGCGGCGGCATCAACCTCCGCTGTGAACTTGGTCACTGCGGAGAACATCGGATGATGTGCAATCTCCTGATAGGCATTGCGATGTTGGTGCGCCGGCGGCTTGTGGCCGGTGATGGCGATCACCGGGCTGTAACCGAGGAACGCGTCCTGCAACCCGGAGGCGAGATTCGCCGCGCCGACCGATTGCGCGAAGCAGATGCCGGGACGGCCGGCAACGCGCGCGTAACCGTCGGCCATGTATGCGACGGCCTTCTCGCTGTGTCCCAGCACGCGCTGCACGTTCAGCGTGCCGAGTTCGATCAATGTGCGACGGATCACCGCGTCGATGAAGAACACATGCGTGGTGCCGTTGGCGGCCAAGCTGCGGGCCAGCCATTCGGCACCGGTCAATTGCTCTGTTGCCATGCCCGTTTCCTCCGCTGGCATTGGCCAGGACTGTAGGTGCGGGATGCGGGCGCGACAATGCCGCGGCGGCGGCGACCTATCCGCGAACTATCTTGCGCTCACATTGGCTTGCGCTAACGTCCATGGGTCTTGGGGAGTGGAGGCGAACATGTCCTCGGCGGCACAGCTCTTGACGGGACAATTCCTCGATTGGATCGCCAGCGGCCGGCGCACGCATGACGATGTCATGGCAACCTGGCAAAGCTCCTGTCCACGGCTGTCGATTTGGGAGGATGCGATGATCGGCGGACTGGTGCGCTTCGCCGGGGATGCCGAGCGCACGGTGGTGCTGACGCCGCGCGGCCAGGCGATGCTGGAGGCGCAACCGCCGGTTGCCACGCGCCTGGCGGCTGACTGATCTTCGCGCGTCCGCTCGTCGCGCGTCGGGTGCTCACGCCCACGTCAGCGCTTGCGCTGGCGCTGGAATTCGAGAAAGCGGCTCATCAGCTCGCGTGGCTCGTCGGTTTCCCACGCGGCGGCGAAGCAGTCGACGCCGCGCTGAATTGCGGCGCCGACCGGCAATGTTTCCCAATCGGCGAGCAACGATTTTTGCAGACGTATGGCACGCGGGCCGGAGGCGACGATGCCGGCCAGCGCCTTCTCCACCGCCGCGTCCAGTTGCGCCGGCGGCACCACTTCCTCCACCAGGCCCCAGGCGAGCGCCGTCGCAGCGTCGATAGTCTCGCCCGTCAGCAGCAGGCGCCGCGTCCGGCCCCAGCCGATCAGGCCCGGCAGCAGCGCCGCCTCGACCACCGACGGAATCCCGACCCGCACCTCCGGCATGCCGAACCGCGCGGTGTTGGCGGCGACGCGCAGGTCGCAGGCGGCGGCGAGTTCCAGCCCCGCACCGAGCGTCCAGCCCCGAATGCAGGCGATCGCCGGCACGGGCAGGCGGCGAAAGGCGTCGCAGCTTCGGTGCACCAGGGTGATGAAGTCGCGCGCGGAGGCGGAATCGAGCGTCGCCATTTCCGCGATGTCGGCACCGCCGATGAAGGCACGCTCGCCGGCACCGCATAGTACGACGGCACGAAGCCGATCATCGCCGACGAGGCGCTCCACGGCCGCGATCAGCGCGGTCATGGTCGCGCGATTCAGCGTGTTCAGCTTCGGGGCGTTCTCGATCGTGACCCAGGCCACGCCGCGCGCGTCCCGGCGCACGCTCACTTGCTCCGCGTCGCTCATGGTCTGGTTCCCTGCTGGCACTTGCCACGCATAGCGCAACCACGAACGCGCCGCATCGCCGCGGCGGGTTCGCAACGGGACCAGGAACGGAGGGCCTTTCCGGTCAGGTGCGCGGCGGGACCTTGGCGGTCGGCTGCGGCGGGTTGCTCACGTCGAGCACCCGCGGGCCGTGCGCCCGCATCACCGGTGGCGGGACAGGCGCGCGCATCTGCTGCATGCCGTGCGGCGCGTCAGCGGCCGGGCCGCCGCAGTCGCCGCTGGCGGTGCGTGTCATCACCGGTGCCGCGTTGCCGTGCTGTACGATGCTGACGCTCTCGCTGCACATGCCGGGGCCGCCGGGCAGGGTCAGCATTGGCCCGCCGGCGCCGAAGGCGGCGCGGAAAATCTGCGAGGGATCCGGCAGCGGCGGCAGAAGCGCGTTCATCTGCGCCATCATGCGCTGCATGGCTGCCTGCTGTTGTGCGATCAGTTGCATGATCGGCGTGCCGGCGCCGGTCGCGGCCGGCGCAGTGGCGGGAGCAATCACGGTCGGAGCAATGGCAGTGCCCGGGCCAGGCAGGATCAGCACCACGGCACCAGGCGGCACGGTGATCGTGCGGCCCTGGGTTTCAATACTCTGCGCCTGTCCCGTCGCGGCGAGCATCGGCAGGGCCAGGCAGGCGCCAAGCAGGGCATTGCGCAGAGTCTTCATCGGCATCCTCGCAGGCGGGATTGGTGGCACGGCGGATATTGTCGGAAATCGGGTTTGCCGCCGTGATGCGGATGCATGAAATTCCATTCAGGTCCGATAGTCCGGTCGCCCGTCTTCGATGATTCGCAGCGCCGATTGCCACATCCAGGAATAATGCGTGTCGTTCTCCTGCGCGCGGAATTGCTCCGCGGTGTGAGCGCACACGTCATGTGGCGGCAGGATCACCTCGCGTCCGCAGGACAGGGCGGCCACCTGCGCCGCACAGGCACGTTCCAGCATGTAGATCATGTGGAAAGCCTCGGGGATGCAGGTACCCCCGACCAGTAGCCCATGATTGCGCAGGATCATGGCCTTATGCTCGCCCAGGTCGCGGACCAGCCGTTCGCGCTCGTCGAGGTCCAGCGCGATGCCCTCATAGCCGTGATACGCCAGCCGGCCGTAGAATTTCAGCGCATGTTGCGACAGCGGCAGCAGCCCCTCTTGCATCGCCGAGACGGCAATGCCGGCCTGGGTATGCGTGTGCACCACGCATTGCAGGTCCGGCCGTGCCAGGTGAATTGCCGAATGGATGGTGAAGCCGGCGGCATTCACCCGCCGCGAGGAGATGTCACCTGCCTCCACCACATTGCCGTGGAGGTCGATCTTCACCAGGTCGGAGGCGCGCATTTCATCAAACAGCACGCCGTACTGGTTGATGAGGAAATGGTGATCCGGACCGGGCAGGCGCGCGCTGATATGAGTGTAGACGAAATCGGTCCAGCGATGGTGCGCAACCAGCCGGTACAACGCGGCGAGGTCGCAGCGGAGCTGCCATTCCTGATCGGAAACCACCAGGCGGGGCGAGGGATGAGCCAGGACATTCATCGGTGCGCGCCTCGCCTCAATGGATTTCGCCGGAGCGCTTCAGCGCGTCGCGCAGCTTGGCGGGCGTGAAGTCGGGGCCACGGCACACATCGAGGATTACCTTCTCCCGCCGCGATACCAGGTCGATTGCCGCCTGCAGCTTGCGCACGGCGTCGGCCGGCACCACCACCGCGCCGTGGTAGTCGGCGTGGATCACGTCGTCATGCCCGACCTGCATGCCGAAAATGCTCACCGGCTGGCCGAAGGTGACCATGTGGA
This sequence comes from Acetobacteraceae bacterium, assembly GCA_035508435.1. GTDB lineage: Bacteria > Pseudomonadota > Alphaproteobacteria > Acetobacterales > Acetobacteraceae > JASHVB01. Next base: position 10,511 of record DATJNA010000017.1, read on the forward strand.
CATGCGCATGGCTCGGCCCGATGCGGCCGCCCAGCATCTGGAAGCCCTCGGCCCACATGTCCATGTCGCGGAACGATCCGTTGGTGACGCAGCCGATGCAGCCCAGCGCCTTGTGGATGTTGGACTGCACCTCGCCCCAATAGGCACCGTAGCCGACCTGGCTGTCGATATCCTGGATGATCGCGATGGTCGGGAACTCCGTGGCATGGACGTAGTCGTACCAGTCCGCCCGGTCCGTCACCTTGCCGCGCGGCATTTCTGTTGAGCGGATCATGCCGACCCGCGCCAAGCCGACGATCGGCTTCGCCTTGGGGTTGATGCAGACGATCGGCTCCACGGTATAGCCGAAGCGGCGGCGGTCCGGATTGGTGAGCTCGAGCCCATTGCAGATGGTGGGGGTATCCCACGTGGCGAGCAAGTCGAGGTCTGCCTGGGTGAAGGGCCGGTCTGCCATCTGGGTCTCCTGTCGCATACGGATCGCGGCCCCACTCTCGCGCGCGCGAGCGGGTTCGGGCAAGGTGGCGGCCATGGAAAGCGTCTCGCGCCACCCCGTGATCGCCCGTGGCGGCAAGGCCATCTATGGCGCCCCGCTCGGCATCCTGATGCTGGAGGCGAAATTCCCCCGCATCCCCGGCGACATGGGCAACGCCGCCACCTGGCCGTTCCCCGTGCTGTATCGTGTGGTGCGGGGCGCCAGCCCCGAACGGGTGGTGCTGAACGCGGCCGCCGGGCTGCTGGACGATTTCCTCGGCGCCGCCGCGGATCTTGTTGCCCAGGGCGCCGAGGCGATCACCACCAACTGCGGTTTTCTGTCCCTCTTCCAGCGCGAGCTGGCGGCGCATGTCCGGGTGCCGGTGGCGACCAGTGCGCTGTTGCAGGTGCCCTGGGTGGAGGCGACGCTGCCGCCGGGGAAACGCGTCGGCATCATCACCGTCTCGGCGCCGTCGCTGACCCCGCGCCACCTCGCAGCCGCCGGCGTGGCGCCGGACACCCCCGTGATCGGCACCGAGGACGGGCGCGAGTTCTTCCGCGTCCTGATCCTGGGCGAGAAGCAGGACATGGATATCGGGCTTGCCGCCGCCGACATCCTGGATGCGGGCCGCCGCCTGGTCGCCCGCCATCCAGAGATCGGCGCCATCGTGCTGGAATGCACCAACATGCCGCCCTACGCGCACGCCCTGCGCGAGGTGCTGGGGCTGCCAATCTACGACATCTTTTCCCTGGTCACCTGGCTGCACGCCGGCCTGCGCCCGCGCGATTTCGGCCCGCCCGCCGATCGTGCCACCTGCCTCGGCCAGTCATGATCCTGGTCTACGAGCCGCTCTGGACCGGCACGCACCACGCGCCCGGCAACAGCGTCACCATCCAGACCATCGCCGGGGCGTTTCCGGACCAGGCGGTTCGCGTCTACGCGGAGGCGACGCACCTGCACGAGCTGCGCGCCGACCAGGCGCTTGCCGCCCACCCCAGCGTCACGCTGCACGGCACCGGCGTCTCGCCACTGTTCCCTGGGAAGACCCACGTCGTTTCCGCCCAGCGCTTCCGCCAGGAATTCGCCGTCCTGCGTTCTGCCCTGCGCTCGGTCCCGGCCGGCGAGCCATGCCTGGTGATGCTGATCTCCGCCACCCCCACGGCGATCTGGGCCGCCTCCTTGCTCGCCCGCGTCGCACGCCGCCGCATCGCTGTGCAGGTGGGGCTGCACGGCAACCTCAACGAGCTGACCGGCTGGCGCTCCCGCAACCCTCTGCTGCGCGCCGCCGACCTGCCGGCGGCGATGCAGGCCCGGCATGGCGGCCGGGTCCGCTTCCTGGTGCTGGACGATGCCATTCGCGACGAGGTTGCCCGCCTGATCCCCCGCGCCGCCGCCGTCACCGATGTGCTGCCGCTGCCGGCCAACCTCGCCGAGGTGGCGCTCGCCCGCGAGATCCCGTTCTCCGTGCCGGTGCGGATCGCCCTGGTCGGCCAGGCGACCGAGGCCAAGGGCACCGCCCCTTTCCTCGCGCTGGCGCGGCATTTCCGCGCCACCCATCCCGGCAAGGCGGAATTCCATCTCGTCGGCCGCCTGATGCCGGGCGACGACCCGGCACGGTTCGCCGATCTTGTCGGCCCGGTGTCGGCCGATCACCTGTCCCGCGCCGCCTTCCAGCAGCGGCTCGCCGGCATGCATTACGTCTGCCTGCCGCTACAGCCCGGCTACTACAGCCTCTCGGCCAGCGGCGCGCTGATCGACGCCATCACCTGGCTGAAACCGGTGATCGCCACCAGCCTGCCACTTGTGGCCAACATGTTCCGCCAGTTCGGCGAGATCGGCTACCTGTGCGCGGATGCCGATGCAATGCGCGCCGCCATTGCCGGGCTGGTGGATGCGCCCGATCCGGCGCGCTACGCCGCCCAGGTGACCGCCATGCGCAGGCTCCGCGACAGCCGCATGCCGGACGGGCTGATCGCCACCTACCGCGCCATCATCCGCGCCGGCTTCGGCGACCTGTTGGAAGCCCGGCCCGGCTCGCGCGCCACGGCGATCGGCCTTGCTTCCCCGGGCGGCATTTGACAGTTTGCCGACCGTCCGTTGCGCCAACCGCCAGGAGTCGAACAATCGATGTCACTGACCCGCAAGCGCGTCCTGGTCACAGGGGGGGCCGGCTTTCTCGGCTCGCATCTCTGCGAACGCCTGCTGGCCAATGGCGACGACGTGCTGTGCGTCGACAACTACTTCACCGGCCGCAAGGACAATATCGCCCACCTGATCGGCGACCCGCATTTCGAGGCGATGCGCCACGACATTACCTTCCCGCTCTATGTCGAGGTGGACGAGATCTACAATCTCGCCTGCCCCGCCTCGCCGGTGCATTACCAGTTCGATCCGGTGCAGACGACCAAGACCAGCGTGATCGGCGCGATCAATATGCTCGGCCTCGCCAAGCGCATCGGCGCGAGGATTCTGCAAGCCTCCACCAGCGAGATCTACGGCGATCCCACGGTGCATCCGCAGACCGAGGACTATCGAGGCAACGTCAACCCGCTGGGCCCGCGTGCCTGCTACGACGAGGGCAAGCGCTGCGCCGAGACGTTGTTCTTCGACTACCTCCGCCAGCATCGCGTCAAGATCAAGGTGGCGCGGATCTTCAACACCTATGGCCCGCGCATGCATCCGAATGACGGGCGCGTGGTTTCCAACTTCATCGTCCAGGCGCTGCGCGGCGCCGACATCACGCTGTATGGCGACGGCAGCCAGACCCGCGCCTTCTGCTACGTCGACGACCTGGTCGACGGGCTGATGCGGCTGATGGCGAGCGAGGACAGCGTCACCGGTCCGATCAACATCGGCAACCCGCAGGAAATTCCGGTGCGCGAGCTCGCGGAACGCGTGATCCGCCTGACCGGATCGAACTCGAAGATCGTGCTGCGGCCGCTGCCGGCGGATGATCCCATGCAGCGCTGCCCTGACATCACGCTGGCCAGGACGCAGCTTGGCTGGGCGCCGACCACCGGCCTGGATGACGGTCTCACCCGCACGGTCGGCTACTTCGCCGGCTTGCTCGGCATCGCCCCGGTGCGGGCCGTCGCGTAACTCCGAACCGCGGCGCAATATCCAACGGTCGGCTGAGAGACTCTCGCGGTTCCTCGCGCCGCCATGCCTCCCGGCCAGGCTGCACCAAGGCGTTTCCGCCACCGGCAGCGCTGCGCCGAGGCAATTCCGCTGCCGGCAGCGCTTTTGCTTGCGATAATCGGCTATTGGATTTAGCATGCAATGAACTCAGGAAATTCAAGACGCTTGCGCAAGGACACCGAATGGGCCTCCGTTTCGAAACCCTCGGTAACGCTTCCGTTATGGTCTTCGACGAAGATCATCCGGTGCTGGCCACCGACCCGTGGTTCGTGGGCACATGCTATTTCGGCAGTTGGGCGCTGGATCATGCGCTGACGCCGGAGCAAATCGAGAATTTCCGCAACGCCGACTATCTGTGGATTTCGCACGGCCATCCCGATCATCTGCACGATGAATCACTCGCGCTGCTGCCGCGCGGCAAGCGCGTGCTGCTGCCCGACCACTATTGCGACGAAATCGCCACTCATCTGAAGCAGCTTGGCTTCGACGTCACCGTCCTGCCGTACCGTTCATGGTTCCGCCTGTCGCCGCGTGTGCGCGTGCTGTGCGTCGACAATGTGAACCAGGACGCGATCCTGGCGATCGAGGCCGACGGCTCGCTCATTTTGAACCTCAATGACTCACCGCTGTGCGGCGAATTCCACTTTCTGCACCGGCTGGTGCGGGCCTATCCGCGGCAGAACACCTACCTGTTGGCGCTTTGCTCGGTCGACGCCGACATGTTCAACTTCGTCGATGCCGCCGGCCACTCGCTGGTCGGTCCGCCCGAGGAACGCAAACCCGGTGCCATCTGGGGCGTGGCCCGCACCGCCGACCGTCTCGGCGTCGGCAATTTCTGTTGCTCCTCGTCGCAGCACATCTATGTCCGCGCGGACTCGATCTGGGCCAACCCGTACCGCATCGGCTGGCGCGACATGCAGCGCCATTGGTCGCGCCCTGACGTGAGGCTGGTTGAGCCGTTCGTTACCGTCGATCTTGATGATGGCAGCATCACGCGGAATCATCCCAGCCAGGAATCGGACACCAGCCAGATCAGCCCGACGACCGGAGATGATGATTGGCAGGCGACGTTGTCAGCCGAGGAATGGACGCGCGTCGAAGCGTTCATCCGCCGGTTCGAGATGGTGCGCGCCTACGTGGACTTCGTCGAGTTCACCGTCGGCGACGAGATCCGTCGCTTCGACCTCAATCCCGCCGGAACCAGGCCCGAGCACCGGCGCCGCGGCGTGGCTTTCATCGTGCCGCGACAGTCGCTGCTGACCACGGTGGAATACGGCTATCTCGATGACCTGCTGATCGGCAACTTCATGCGCGTGCGGCTGATCAACACCGCGCTGTATCCCCGTTTCACTCCGCTGGTCGCCAAGGTCGGCGGCAACGCCAAGGTCCACACGCAGACGCAGTACCGGCGCTTCCTGGCACGCTACTTCCTGCGCAACCCGCTGGGCATGTCGCGCTACTATCTCGAAGCCGCGATGAACTACCGCGTCATACCATTGTTCCGGCGCGCGGCGGAGGATTTCGGGATCAAGCGGCCGCTGAAGTACCTGTACCGGACCATGCTCGGCGATCCGGTGCGGCATGGCTAGGGCCGAGCATCGGAGCAGCGTGACACCGCCCGCGCCCGTTTCCGCCACGCCGACGCGCCCCGGTGGCGTCTGATGCGCCCCGGAATCCTCCGCTGGCTGCACCGCAGGAAGACACAAGCCGCCGCCCCGGACTCGAACCCTGCTCCGGCGCGGGTGCTGCACGTCAACAAGCTCTATCGGCCGGTGTTCACCGGCGAAGGCGTCTTCATCGAACGCTGCTCGGTCCTCATGCAGACGATCGCGCCGCACGTGGCGCATGATCTGCTGGTGACCAACGTTCCGCGTCCCGATCCGCTGCCCCGCGTTTGCTCCACACTGGGGGACGTGTTCTATCTGTGCGACAGTCAGGTCAGCGAGTTGCGGCGCCAACTGGCGCTCGCATGGTGGTTCATCACGCACCTGCACCGTTACCAGACGCTGCATTTCCACGTGCATGTCGATTGGTACTTCGCGGGTTTCGCTATCGCCAAGCTGATGGGCCGGCGCGTCATTCTTTCGGCGACGCTGGACGACAGCGTGCCGGTCGTCGTCAGCCGTTATCGCCCCAGCCTGCGGCCGACGGCGCTGCGCATGTTCCGCAAATTCGACGGCCTGGTCTCGATCAGTCCGAAGCTGCAGCACGAAACCGCGGCCGTGATGGCGGCGGATAAATGTCATCTGCTGCCCTGCGGCATCGATTGCCCGCCCATCGACGTGGAAGGCGGCCGTCGCGTGCGTCAACGCCTCGGCATCCCGCCCGGCGCTCCCGTGCTGATCTTCGTCGGCGGACTGTGTCAGCGGAAGGACCCGTTCCTGCTGGTGCGCCATCTGCCCGACTTGCTCGAGATCGATCCGCACATCCACCTGTTGCTGGTCGGGCCGGAGCTCGAGCCGGACTACGTGACCGAGATGCTGCAATTCATCAGCGTCAAGGGCATCGAGCGCCATGTGATCTTCACCGGCGAGGTGCGGGATCCGCACCCCTATTTCGATGCCGCCGACATCATGGCGTTCCCGTCTCACCTTGAAGGACTCGGCACCGTCGTGCCGGAAGCCATGGCGCATGCCCTGCCGGTGGTCGTGCGACGACTGCCCGGCGTCAATGACTTCTTCGTCCGGGACGGCGAAAACGGCTGCTTCTTTTCCGACGATGCCGGCTATCTCGACGCCGTCTCGCGGCTGCTGCGCCAGCCGGAATTGCGGCGCCAACTCGGCGCCTGTGGCCGCGATCGCGCGATCCGCGAATTCGACATGGCGCACGCGGCACGGCGCTATCTGGAAATATACGGGTTCGCACCGGCACCGGTCGCGACCGAGTTCGCCCCAACGCCGCCCCGTGCCGCGTTGGGTTCCACGGCAAGCATCGTCAATCGGCGGCTGCATGCGCCGGCATCGCTCGACCGTCTCGAACGTCCCTGCCTGGTAACCATCATCGATGCGGAGGAGGAATTCGACTGGAGCGCGCAGTTCTCCCGCGCCAGCACGGGTGTCGGGTCAATGCTTTGCCAGGAGCCCGCGCAACGCATCCTGGATCGTTACGATTCAGTTCCTACCTATATGGTGGACTATCCAGTCGTCAGCCATGACGCCGGCCGGGCGCCGCTGCGGGACATGCTGCAGGCGGGACGTTGCGATATCGGCACCCAGCTTCACGCCTGGGTGTCGCCGCCGTTCGAGGAGCAGGTCAATAATCGGAATTCGTATCCGGGAAATTTGTCGGTCGGGTTGGAGCTTGAAAAGGTACGCTGCCTGACCGAGGCGATCGAGGCTGCCTTGGGAACGCGTCCGCGCATCTACCGGGCCGGACGCTACGGCGCCGGAACGCGCACCGCCGACATCCTGAAGCACCAGGGCTATCTCGCCGACACCAGCGTGATGCCCGGCTGGGACTTCACCGCCCAGGAGGGTCCCAGTTTCACCCGCTTCTCCGCGCAGCCGCATTGGCTGGACGAAGCAAACAATTTGCTCGAGCTGCCGGCTTCATCGGCGGTCGTGGGCCAGTTGGCGGGATTGCCGAGCGCGCTGCGCCATCTGGTGTTTGCGCCGCCCAGCGAATACCTGGGCCTGCCGTCGCTCACCGCGCGGCTGCGCTTGCTCGAGCGGATCAAGCTGTCGCCGGAGGGCATTACCATCCCCGAGGGCAAGCGGCTGATCCGCCACATGCTGGCGCGCGGGCACAAGGTCTTCGTGCTCACCTACCACACGCCGTCGTTGGTGCCCGGCAATACCCCCTATGTCAGGAGCCGGGCGGATCTCGACCGTTTCCTCGCCTGGCTCGACGAGATCTATGGGTTTTTCACCGGCGAGATCGGCGGGCGCTGTGCCAACTGGCGTGAGATCTACGATGCGCTGCACGAGCAATCGCCGGCCGACCGGGTGGTGGAAAGCGCCATGGCCGAAGCGAAGTAGTATGAGTCGCGCCGTGACCCAACGCGGCGGCCGGGCCTCGGATCGTTCGACGAGGCCCATGAACACCTCAATCCATCGTTCGAAGCAAGGTCGCGGATTTAGCAAAGTCGTGGCTGGTGCGCCTGCGTCCATGCGCGCTGATGTAAACCGCCGCTCACGGGCACGGATCAGCAATACCCCTCTCTGCATTGCTAATGATCGAAATCGCCACGGCCTGCAAAGATTGTTGTGATCCTTGAGCTGGCCCCGAAGTTGCCAACAGTCCGATGCATCCGCGTGCATCTGCTGCATCCGCGTGCATCTGCGGCAAACCTATTTTGTGCCGCCCGCGGCACGAACGGCCCGGAATGCTTGCGAAGGCAATCGGACTTGCAGCGAAGCAAGGTTTGCCGCAGATACACCCGGATGTTTCATGCCGGCCCGATCTGTTGCGGCTCCCTCATGCTCTCGACGACCGGTCGGCTTTGCCATCACGTAGCCGATTTGGTTGGGGCCGATGGCAGCGCCGCGCCCTCTATGTCTCTGCCTTCCTCACGTTAGCGCGCATTGGCCTTCGCCCGGCATGACGCGGGAGCCGTACCGATCCGTCAAAACACGGGCACTTGGCTTCCGTCTCACGTTGCCGTCTCGGCCCCTTCGTCGTCTTCCTCGTAGCCCACCAGCCGCAGCGCGCGTCCGCGGATTCCCCGCTTGGCGGCAGCGTGGATCAGCGCCTCCTCGCGGCCATGCGTCACCCACACCTCGGGTGCGCCCACCTCGTCCAGCGTCGCGTTCAGCTCGTTCCAGTCGGCGTGGTCGGAGATCACCAGCGGCAGTTCCACACCGCGCGACTTGGCGCGCTGGCGCACGCGCATCCAGCCGGAGGCCATCGCCGCCACCGGATCGGCGAACCTCCGCGCCCAGCGATCCGCGAGCGCACCCGGCGGCGCCAGTACGATCGCGCCCGGCAGCTCCCCCCTGGCCGCCGTGGTCGCCTGGCGCAGATCGCCCAGGGCCACGCCGCGCGCCTTATAGGTCGCGCACATCGTTGCCAGTGCACCATGCAGCCAGATCGGCCGGTCCCATCCCGCCTCGCGCAGCAACGCAATCAGCCGCTGGCATTTGCCCAGCGCGTAGCAGCCAACGACATGGGTGCGGTCGGGAAACAGCGCGACACTGTGAAGCAATCGCGCGATCTCCGCGGCGGGCGAGGGGTGGACGAAGACCGGCAGGGCGAAGGTCGCCTCGGTAACGAACACGTCGCAGGCCACCGGCTGGAATGGCGCGCAGGTGGGATCGGGCGTGCGTTTGTAATCGCCGCTGACCACCGCGCGCGTGCCGCCATGGGTCATGACGACCTGGGCGCTGCCGAGCACATGGCCGGCAGGCTGCAAGCAGAGGTCCACATCGTTGATGCGGATGGTCTCGCCCCAGGCGAGCGGCTGCTGCGTGGCGCCCGCGCGGTCCTCGCCCAGGCGCGCGCGCATCAGGGCGAGCGTGTCGGCACTGGCCAGCACGGCTCCGTGGTCCGGGCGGGCGTGATCGGAATGGGCATGGGTGATCACGGCACGATCGACCGGCCGCAGCGGGTCGATGAAGAATCCGCCGGGCTCGCAGTAGAGGCCCTGGGGCAGGACTTTCAGCCAGGTCTCGGGGTGAAGCACTGTGGGTATGTCGAGCCGGGCTGCGCGGGTGGCAAGCGGGGGCGGGCACGTCAGTGCGAAGCACGCACGGGGATTGGTGCGGCAGTGGGAAATGCCGCCGATCTGTCACCGGGAAGCGTGACAGGGTTTCGTCCCAGCGCCGCGGTCCGGCAATTCCGGCAATAACACGACGGGACTTTAGCGCTTGCTCCACCGTCTGACCTGGCGAAGCAACTCTGCCACATTGCTCGTGCTGCCGGTCAGCATCTGCCACGGCGAATTGCCGGCGAAGAACGGTCCAGGATTGCGCGTCCGCATCCAATGCGCAACCCCGAATTTCGGGTTCAGATCTCGCAGCGCAGTTTCCAGCTCGACCAGGTAACGAACCCGCGTCAGCCGATCCCGTGACCATTCGACTGAGGTGAAGTCGTCAGAGGGCGCAGCGATCAGCGCTGTCACTTCGAATGCGTCGAGTTCCCACGCCTTCGCGATCCGCCGGAGAGCGATCACCGCCGATTCGGCGGTCGGCAGGCTGGACACCTCTTGCTCGGTCATGCGCGATACTCGCAGATGTTGATCGGCGCTGTCGCCTAACAGGCATTGGCCTCGCCACCTTGTTTCCCCGCCTTGCTCTTTGCCTCTCCCGGTTGTTTCCCCGCCTTGCTGCTTGCTTCCTCACGGCCGAGTCGAGGCCCGGGACGGAACGCAGTCAAGAGGTCACCCGCATACGTTTGCTTGCGCGTGCCGCCGCTGCGGCCGGCGCCGGCTTCTCCGCGCCGCAGGCAGGACCAGAGCTCCGGGCGCCGTGGCGTCCCCTGGCAGCGCCGACCGGCACATTGCCCGGTGCCCGCAGAACCATCGCGGCACGCCATCGACCTGGATTGCCGTTCGCCGGAGCCGCGGCTCCCGGCTGCCTGCCCCGGCGGCTGTTTCACGCTATTTGCTTGTCCGGAACAGGGGGCAGCGTTACGGTCATTGTGCAAGTCGAATTGCTCGGGTCGAGCAATACGTGACCCGGCCTGCCTGCCGGATGGCAACAACAACGACCACGGGAGGAGCCGCCATGGCGAGCCTTGAGGACTTCCTGACCAAGCTCGAGGGAGATGCGCTGGCGGCCCTGACCGAGTACAACTTCGTGGTGGACCAGCAAAGTCTCGATCTGGTCCAGCACCAGCCCGAAGTGCAGGATGGATTCCAGATCGATGTCGCCATGGAATCGCAAGGCGGCTCGACGTTTCTGATGCGGGCCGCGACGGATGGAGACTCCACCCGGAACTCGCTGCGAATCTGGTACCTGCCCTGGCGGAAGTTCGACGGCAGCAACGGCGTTGTCGGCGTCTCACAGACGACGCTCGACGGCAAGGGATCAGGTATCTTCCTCACCTCGCAACTCGATGCGTGCCGGTTCACCATCCAGGATCACACCGGCAACATGACCAAGGTGACGGCACTGCACCTGGCCGGCAACTACGGCTCGGGCATCAAGGGTGCCAAGCTGCGCGAGCAAGTCGAGCAAGATACGCTGCAGAATGTGCCCAGCGGGGGGATGCGCCGACGTTACTCGTTTGGCCAGTATTCGACCAAGCCTCAGATCAACAAGCTGCCGACCGACGGCGTGCGCACCTATTACGATGGCGGCATGGCAACGGTGCTGGGCGTGCGTGACAAGACCGGCACTTGGACGTTCTATGGTCAGCGCTATGCCAATGACGCGTTCGACAAGGTGACGGTGATCTAGCGCCCGCGGCACTGAGAGTATTGGCCCCGTGACCCCTTGACGGGCGGTCTTTCGGGGAACCAACGACGCGGCGCCACCTAGTACCTCGACACAGAGATTCTGGCGGGTTGCGGGGCTAGGCAATCTTCGTGTTCCAGGACGTCCGGGATGGGCCCGGGGCGGATGCCTGCAATCGACCCAAAACCGACCTTGTCGCCCGGTAATGGGTAATGGCCCGGCACACAACAATCCTCCAGGTGCCTACGCTTGCTTCCGGTCGGACGGTGGCCCGACGAATGCCGGAAAGTCGGACAGCGGCACGGGGTCTGACCAGCGGTGGCACAAGTCTTTGTGCCAACTGTCGGCCAACATGCGTAGGCGCGGCAAGATATCGGCCTCCTCCGCCGAACGACTAGCACGTTCGAGGTACGTGATGATCCTGCCCCGGTTCGTGGCGCGCCCCCGCGTTCCGTCTTCCGCCAGAGCGCCTTCGAGCAGCCAGGAGAGGCTGCCCAGGAGCCATGCGGCATCGATGATCGCACTCTCGCGGCGAAATTCGTCGTCATTCGTCGCCTTCGGTACGGCATCCGTGATCGCGGCGCGGTACGCCCGATCGATGCGGTGTCTCACCTCGGCCGGGACGGTCCCGGCGCACCAGCAGGTCGGGAAGCCCATGCGCCAATAGGCAGCGTCCAACAACGCGTGGCCTGGCCGCGCGAACTCGAAGTCAATCAGCTCAGCCCGTCCGTCCGCAGCGAACAGGACATTGTCCGGGCAAGGGTCGCCATGCACCAACGCCTGCCAGCATCCGGGCTGGCGAAGATGTTCCAGAATAAGACTTGCCTCGTCTTCAGGGAATTCGCCTCCCATCAGTGCGTGCGGCACCCGGGCCACGTTTTCGATCCAGCGATGGGCGGGAGGCGGAACCTCCGCGGTCGGGAATCCTTCACGCAGAATCGCGGAATGATTGTCGCGACAGCCAATCGTAGCACGGTGCAGTGCAGCCAGAGCCTCGGCGTAGGCTGTGAGCGCCTGTTCCGCCTCTTGAGCCGTGCCATGCAGCAATGGCTCGACCAGCGACGCCAGGCCGTCACCGAGGTCGTTGTAAACAAGGACGCCCTGCCTGAGATCGTACGCGAGAAGATCAGGGGCGACTGGATGTCCAGCCCCATAGCGTGCCAGGTAACGCGTGGCGGCCCATTCCTTGACGAAGCCCGATACCTCGTATGCATTCACGGCACCAGCATCGTAGTCCGCCGCTCGCGTCGCCTTGATAATGATCGATCTTGGCTTCGTTCCGCCTCGCACCGCCTGAGCACGCAGGATGAGGTTGCGACGCGCATCATCCCCGAGACTGATCACCGAATCGATCCTGACTGCGTCATGCGCCGCATGAGAAAGGGCGGCCGACGCGATGGCGACGGCGTCGTCGAGAGTGGAAGGCCGGAAATCCGTCATGTCTGGCACCTGGCGAGCGACATCTGATCACGTGCGCGACTATCGAAGCAATGGCCGCTTTCCACCCGTAGCGGTCGTTCGCCAGCAGCCGATCCGCCTCACCAAGACCTGGCGGTTGTGGAATTCAGGCGGCCAGGAAGAACAGTCCGGCAACCCATCAAAAGCTCCGTGCAGGGGTACTAGCGCCGACTGGCACTTCCGCACGCATGGCAGCGCCCAACCCGCTCGGCTAAGACGCCGGCGGGATGACCACCATCGCCGACACGCTGATCGATCTCGGCCGCGGCGCCTTCCAGCGCGGCGACGTTGCGGAGGCCGAAACCCTGTTTCGGCGTGCCCATGCCGCCGGCCGCAACGACGTGGAGGTGCTGCATTTCCTCGGCTATCTCGCGCGGGTCCGCAACGACCTCGCCGACGCGGGCAATTTCTACGCCGCCGCCATGGCGCGCAGCCCCACCGATGCCGAGCTGCATAACAACCTGGCCGACGTCCGCCGCGCGCAGCAGCGTGACGCCGAGGCCATCGCGCTGTATCGCCGCGCCATCGCGCTGGCGCCGGACAAGGCCGAGATCCACGCCAATCTCGGCTCGCTGCTGATAGCGCTGCGCCGGCCGGACGAGGCGCTGCCACATCTCCGGCAGGCGCTGGCGCTGAACCCCGATCTCGGCTCGGCGGTGCGCAACGACCTCACCCTCGCGATGAGCGCGCTCGGCCGTTACCCGGAGGTGGTGGAGCAATACCGCGCCGAGATCGAGGCCCATCCCGCCAATGCCGAGGCGCGCTACCTGGAAGCGCTGGCCTTGCTTGCGACCGGCGATTTCGAGCGCGGCTGGCGGCGGCATGAGGCGCGCTGGTATGCCGCGCTCGGCCGCGCCAAGCGGCGGCAGTTCGACGCACCCTGGTGGCTCGGCGAGGATGATCTCGTCGGCCGCACGCTGCTGCTGCATGCCGAGCAAGGCTACGGCGACACGATCCAATTCATCCGCTATCTGCCGCGCGTGGCGGCCATGGGCGGCAGGGTGCTGTTGGAAGTGCAGCCGCCGCTGAAGCCGCTGCTGGTGGATTTCCCTGGCACCACCGGCGTGTTTGCGCGCGAGGAGCCGCTGCCGCCGTTCGACCTGCATTGCTCCGTGATGAGCCTGCCGCGCGCGTTCCGCACCATGCTGGACACCATTCCGGCTGATGTGCCCTACCTGACCATACCGCCCGATCGGCTGCGCCGCTGGCAACAGCGATTGGGGGAAGGCACCGGCCGGCGGCGCATCGCCTTCGCCTGGGCCGGCAGCCAGGGCGGCCCGTGGAACCGCGACATCCCGCTTCCCGCTTTGCTGCCGCTGCTGCAACGTCCCGACTGCGAATGGCACGTGGCGCAGGTGGACATCACGGCCGACGACCGCACCCTGCTGCGCGATGCGCCGAATGTGGTCGATCACAGCACCGCGCTGCGGGACTTCGCGGACACCGCCGCGCTGGTGGCGGCAATGGACCTGGTGATCTCCGCCGACACCGCGCTGGCCCACCTGGCTGGCGCGCTGGCCCGCCCGGTCTGGACGCTGCTGCCGCTCGGCGCCGACTATCGCTGGCTGATGGGCCGCGCCGACAGCCCCTGGTACCCGACCATGCGTCTGTTTCGTCAGCCACGGCTGAAGGACTGGCCGGCAGTGGCGGCAGCGGTCGGCGCCGCGCTCGACGCCAACGAGGCATGACCGCGTTTGCCGCGTTGATGGCAGAGCAAGCGCTGGAGCTTGTGCTGGCCGAACGTCATGCCGACGCCGAGGCGGTGGCCAAATATGGCATATCAGCCGCCGATACCCTGGCCTACGTCCTCTATTTGCTCGGCCACACCCAGTATCGTTTGCGCCGGTACGAGGAGGAGGCGGTCGCGCTGGCAGCCTCGGTTGCAATCGACCCTGGCCAGGCCTCGGCGCAGAACGACCTCGCTGCCAGCTTGTTCGCGCTGGGACGCGAGGCCGAGGCCGTCGCGGCCATCCAACGTGCGCTCGCCGCGCGCCCGGACCTCGCCGAGGCCCGGGAGACCTGGGCGATCGAGTTGCTGCGGGCCGGGCGGCTGCGCGAGGCCTGGCCGCATTACGAGGCGCGGCTGCATTCGCTGAGCGGCAGCCGCTATCGGCGCGACTTGCCCCAGCCGCAATGGCGCGGCGATGTGCCCGTGGCGGGCCGCACGATCCTGCTGTACGCCGAGCAAGGCGCCGGCGACACGTTCCAGTTCGTGCGCTACGTGCCGCTGGTCGCGGCGCAGGGGGCGACGGTGGTGCTGGAAGTCTCGCCCGGGATGCGTCAGGCAATGGCCGGGCTGACCGGAGCGAAGATGGTGGTGGAGCATGGCGAATCTCTGCCGGATTTCGACCTGCATTGCCCGCTGATGAGCCTGCCGCTGGCGTTCGGGACGGACCTTGCCGCCATTCCGGCCGAGGTCCCGTACCTGGCGCCGTTGCCGGACCGAGTGGCCGCCTGGCGTGCCCGGCTGGGCCCGCGGCGCGGAGTGCGCGTCGGCGTCGCGTTCTCCGGCAACCCCGCGCATCCGGACGACGGCCGGCGCAGCGTCCCGCTGGTGCAGTTCGCCCGGCTGCTGACCGCGGCGCCTGACCGCGAGTTCCACATCCTGCAAAACGCCATCCGCGACGCTGACCGCTTCGCCCTGGACCTGCTGCCGCACCTGCACGATCACAGCGCCGCAATCGGCGACTTCGCGGACACCGCGGCGCTGGTGACGCTGATGGACGTGGTGGTCTCGGCGGATACCGCGGTCGCGCATCTCGCCGGCGCGCTGGGCTGGCCGGTCTGGGTGCTGCTGCCGTTCAGGCCGGACTGGCGCTGGATGCTCGGCCGCGACGACAGCCCGTGGTACCCGACCATGTGGTTGTTCCGCCAGCAGCGGCCAGGCGACTGGGAGAGCGTGCTGGATTCGGTGGCGCGGCGGCTGGATGAGACACTTGGCTCAGACCAACGAGTGGTGACGTGACCCTGGCAATTCTCGCCACACTGCTGGCGGCTATCGGGGTGGCTCAGGCGATCGCCGGGGCTGCGCTGGTGGCACGGTTCGCCGGCCGGGCCGCGGCATGGGAATGGGGGACGTCTCATGCCGGGGAGACGTCCCATTCCGGGGCGGGTTTCGGTGGGCAGGCGCGCCTTTCGATGCCACCTGTTGCGCCGTTCAGCCGCGCCGCGGCCCAATCCCGGCCGGCTCGGGAGGGAGTAATGCAACCCCCCATCACCGTCCTGAAGCCGCTGCACGGCGACGAGCCGTTGCTGGAGCAAGCACTGGCCAGTGTCTGCGCGCAGGACTACCCGGCGTTCCAGGTCGTGTTCGGCGTGCAGGACCCGGACGACACGGCACTGGGCGCAGTGGCGCGGGTGCGCGCCCGGTTCCCGCGCTGCGACACGGCCGTGGTGGTGAACCCGGCCCGCCACGGCGCCAACGCCAAGATCGGCAACCTGATCAACATGCTGCCCGCCGCGCGCTACCAGGTCCTCGCAATCGCCGATTCCGACCTCCACGTGCAGCGCGACTATCTGGCACGACTGGCCGATGCGCTGGCAGAGCCGGGGACGGGGCTGGTGACGACCCTCTATGCCGGGCTGCCGGCGTCGAACCGGCTGGTGCAGCAACTCGGCGCCACGCACATCACCCACAGTTTTTTGCCCGGCGCATTGCTGGCGCGCGCGATGGGCCGGCAGGACTGCCTCGGCGCCACCATGGCGCTGCCCCGCGAGACTTTGGCGGCAATCGGCGGCTTCCAGGCACTGCTGCCGCATCTGGCGGACGACCAGGTGCTGGGACGGCGCGTCGCCGCGCTGGGGCTGGCAGTGCGGCTGGCGCCCACCGTCGTGGCGACCACCGTGCCGGAGTCGAGCTTCGTTGCCCTGTGGCGGCACGAGCTGCGCTGGGCCCGCACGATCCGCGCGCTGGAGCCGGGGCCGTTCGCCGCCTCGATGCTGCAGTATCCGATCTTCTGGGCCCTGGTCGCGCTGCTGCTGGCCGGCGGAGCCATATGGTCCTTCGCCGTGTTCCTGCTGGCCTGGGTCGGCCGGGCGGTCGCGGCCACCTGGTTGGACCGCTCGCTGGAGCCGCTGTTGGTGCCCAAGCCCAGGCTGGGTGAAGCGCCCGACCACGGCCCGCGCCCGAGCGCCCGATCGAGCGCAACCGTCCGCGCCGCGCGCCCCGACGATCTGCGCCTGGAGGACGGCTGGAACCTGGCGGACGCGGCGAGCCAGGGACTTGCATTCCCCTGCCCGGTCTGGCTTTTGCCGCTGCGCGACCTCATCTCGGTTGCGGTGATGGCCGCCAGCTTTTTCGGTCGCCGCGTGGATTGGCGCGGCCTGTCCCAGATCGCCGACACGCCCCCGCGCCCGACGCCCGGGCCGACCGCACCAAAGGATCAACGCCCGCGATGATGAAGACCTTGTTCTTGCAGCCCCCCTCGTTCGACGGTTTCGACGGCGGCGCCGGCTCGCGTTACCAGGCGCGACGCGAGATCCGCAGCTTCTGGTATCCCACCTGGTTGGCACAGCCGGCCGCCCTGGTCCCTGGCAGCAGGCTGATCGACGCGCCACCCGCCGGCATCGGCCTGGAGGCGGTGACGCGGGCCGCGCGCGAGCATGAGCTGTGCGTGATCCACACCTCTACCCCGTCCTTCGCCGCCGACGTGAAGGTGGCGGCGGCGCTGAAGGCGGCGAACCCGGCGCTGAAAATCGGCTTCGTCGGCGCCAAGGTGGCGGTGCAGCCGGCGGAGAGCCTGTCCCAAGGCGGCCCCATCGACTTCGTCGCCCGCAACGAGTTCGACTTCACCATCAAGGAGATCGCCGAAGGCCGCGACTGGGCCGCCGTGGACGGCATCTCCTATCGCAATGCCGGCGGGGCGATCATCCACAACAAGGACCGCGCGATCCTGGAGGACATGGATCAGCTCCCCTTCGTCACCGAGGTCTACAAGCGCGACCTGCGCATCGAGGACTATTTCATCGGCTACCTGCTGCACCCCTACGTGTCGCTGTACACCGGACGCGGCTGCAAGTCGCGCTGCACCTTCTGCCTGTGGCCGCAGACGGTCGGCGGGCACCGCTACCGCGTGCGCTCGCCCGGCCACGTGGCGGAGGAGATCCGGCTGGCCAAATCCTACTTTCCGCAAGTTCGAGAATTCTTCTTCGACGACGATACCTTCACCGACAACCTGCCGCGCGCCGAGGCGATCGCGCGCGAACTCGGCAAGCTCGGCGTGACATGGTCGTGCAACGCCAAGGCCAACGTGCCGCGCGAGACGCTGAAGGTGCTGAAGGACAACGGGTTGCGGCTGCTGCTGGTGGGCTACGAGAGCGGCAACCAGCAGATTCTCTACAACATCAAGAAGGGCATGCGGATCGACGTGGCGAAGCGCTTCACCCGCGACTGTCACGAGCTCGGCATCAAGATCCACGGCACGTTCATCCTGGGCCTGCCCGGCGAGACCAGGGAGACCATCGAGGAGACCATCCGCTTCGCCACCGAGATCAACCCGCACACCATCCAGGTGTCGCTGGCGGCACCCTATCCCGGCACGTTCCTGCACAAGCAGGCGGTAGAGAACGGCTGGCTCGATGCGACCCATGCCGAGCTGGTGGACGAGCATGGCATCCAGATCGCACCGCTGCACTATCCGCATCTGTCGCACACGGAAATCTTCGACAACGTGGAGACGTTCTATAAGCGGTTCTACTTCCGCGCGCCGAAGATTGCCGCGATCGTGGGCGAGATGCTGCGCAGCCCGCAGATGATGAAGCGCCGGTTGCGGGAGGGGATGGAGTTCTTCCAGTTCCTGCGCGAGCGCCACAAGGCAGCCTGACCGAAGCGACGGGACACCGAACCCTCGACTGAGGCGGCGGGACACCGGCCCGACCCGTCATGGTCAAGCTTGAGCCGACCATCGACGCAAAGCCGATCCGGTCGTATCGATCGTGCTGGAAAACCTCGAGAGCCCGGGCAGGTTTGCGGCCCCGCGCGCTTGTCCCGACGCCCCGTGCCATATGCGCCGTCCCATGCTGGACGACCTTGATCCGTTGATCCGAGCCGCGATGGCCGAATGGCAAATCCCCGGCCTCGCCGTTGCCGTCGTGCATCGCGACGAACCGGTCCTGGTGCACGCCTACGGCCAACGCGACCTGGAGGCGGCGTTACCGGTCACCACCGACACGCAATTTCTGCTGTGTTCGATCACCAAGACCTTCACTGCCACCGGCCTCGCCATGCTGGCCGACCAGCGCTTGCTCGATTGGCACAAGCCGGTGCGCGAGTACCTGCCGGAGTTCCGCCTGCACGATGCAGTTGCGACCGAGCGCGTCACCGTCGCCGACTTGCTGTGCCACCGCACTGGCCTGCCACGGCATGACTGGGTGCACATGCCGGCCGACCGTTCGCGCGCGGAGCTGCTGGCGGCGATGCAGCATCTCGAGCCGAGCCGCGACATCCGGCAGAGCTTCCAGTACCAGAACCTGGGCTATCTCGCCGCGGGCATGGTCGCGGAACAAATCAGCGGCCAATCGTGGGAAGCTTTCACGCGCCGGCGCATCCTGGAACCGCTCGGCATGCGGCAGGCAGGCTTTTCGGCAGAGAGCCTGGCGCAGGCCACGGATGCCGCGCGAGCATATGTGTCGCAGGACAATACGGTGCGCCGCACCGAATATTGGCCCATTAGCGTCGCGCCGGCCGGAGCGATCACCGCGGCGATCTCGGACATGGTGCCCTATTTGTGCTTCCTTCTCGCCGGCGGCTCGTTCGACGGCAATCGCCTGCTGTCCGCCGCCAATCTTCGTCTGTTGCAGACGCCGCACGTGCACGCCGGCCGCTCGGAATTCGATGAAATCGGCGATCTGCAGTACGGCTACGGCTTCGGGTGCACGCACTATCGCGGCGAGCGTTCGGTCGGCCACAGCGGCGGCTGGATCGGCTGGAGCACGCGGCTCGACATGCTGCCGGACCGCAAGCTCGGCGTGGTCGTGCTGACCAACCACTCGCCCAGTCCGGTGCCAGGCATGCTGTGTCACGCGGTGTTCGATCGGCTGTCAGCGCCGCTCGAACCGATGGTGAGCGACATCGTCTTCCGCCGCCTGCCGGCCGGAGAGGCAACAGACCCGGCGTTCCGCGCCGCCTGCGCCGGCACCCATCGCGGCGGGTCGACGCTGCATGTCGTCGTGCTGGACGCTGACGGACAACTGCGACTGTCACCCGCCGGCCAGCCGACCTACCAGCTGGTCCCCTATCAGGGAGCGACCTTCACGGTCGCGCCGCTGGAGGGGTATCGCGTCGAATTCCAACGTGGCGCCGGCGATGCGGTGGAGACCATCATTTTCCATCAGCCCAACGGCACATTCCGCGCACGGCGCGTCGATGGGTGATTTCGCGTTGCAAGGATGCGGCGGCCAGGAGCTGTCATTGCGACGCCCCGCCGGGGCCGAAGCAATCTCGGTCGAGCGATCGCACAAAGCCTCGTGCGCCTTGTCGACCGAGATTGCTTCGTCCCGCCGCGTTTTGCTCGCGGTCCTCGCAATGACAGGGGCCCGCAATGACAGGGTGGTGGACGCCGCGAGTCGCAGCGGCAAAACCGGGTAGTAAGTATCTCGCGGAATGGCCGAGCACTGCCCGGCCATCTCATGCACCCGATTACGCCGGGGCGAAGAACGGCAGCGGCGGGCCGCCCTCGGTCGGGATGAACTTCACCTGCACCGCCTGGCCGATCTTCACCGTGGCGGGATCGCAATCGACGATGTTGGTCATCATGCGCGGCCCCTCGGCCAGTTCGACATAGGCGATGCAATAGGGCGGCGTGCCGCGCATCACGCTGAACGTGTAGACCGTGCCCTTGCCGGACACTTCCACCCACTCGACCGGCCCCAGCGTCCAGGGCGAGATCGCTCGCGGATACCAGATGAACTTGCCGGTGTCCTTGCAGCGCGGCAGCACCAGCTTGCCCGCCGCACACGCGTCCCAGAACGGCTTGGTCTCCGGATTCGCATCGACCGTTCCCAGGAACGAGATCTTCCTCTGCTCATAAGCCATGTTGGATCACTCCCGCTCCAGGATAACCGTGCTGCCGCAATGCCGTGTGCCCAGCGATCCGCCGGTGCCGTGCGCAATCGCGAGATTGCAGTTCTTCACCTGCACCGCCGGATGCGCCTCGCCGCGCAACTGGCGCACCGCCTCGATGATCTTGGTAATGCCGCCGCGGTTGGCCGGATGGTTGGAGCAAAGTCCGCCGCCGTCGGTATTGAACGGCAGTTTGCCCGTGCCGGAGATCAGGTTGCCGTCGGCCACGAATTTGCCCCCCTGCCCCTTCTCGCAGAAGCCGAGGTCCTCCAACTGCATCAGCACGGTGATGGTGAAGCTGTCGTAGATCGAGGCGTATTTGATGTCGGACGGTTTCACCCCCGCCATCTCCCACGCCGGCGGTCCCGACCAGCGCGCCGCGGAATACACCAGGTCCACCGCGCCGCCCATCTGATGCTTCGGCGATTCGCCGACGCCGATCACCTTCACCAGCGGCCGCTTCAGCGATTTCGCAACTTCCGGACTCGTCACCACCAGCGCGCCGCCGCCATCGCTGATCACGCAGCAATCCAGCCGGTGCAGGGGCGAGGCCACCATCGGCGAACTCACCACGTCCTCGACCGTCACCACGTTGCGCAGCATGGCATGCGGGTTGTGCTGCGCGTGATGTGAGGCGGCGACCTTGATCCACGCCAATTGCTCCGACGTGGTGCCGTATTCGTGCATATGGCGGGTGGCGCACATGGCATACATGTTCGCCGTCGCTGGACTGTACGGATATTCGAACTGTAGCTCGGGCTGCGCCGGGTTGCCGGCGCGCGTTGCCGTGCCGGTGGCCTGGCCCTCGCTGCGCGGCCGTCCCGCCAGCGTGATCAGCGCGACGCGGCAGCGGCCGTGCGCGATCGATTCCAGCGCATGCCCCACCGCCACCTGATACGAGGACCCACCGACATCGGTCGAATCCACGTGCCGGCATTTCAGGTTCATGTAGTCGACCATGGACAGCGGGCCGAGACCCGGCGCGTCACCGGCACAGAAATATCCGTCCACGTCGTCCTTCGTCAGGCCGGCGTCGTCCAGCGCACCCTTGGCGCACTCGGCGTGCAGCAATGCGATCGACTTGTCACTCGCCTTGCGGGTGGGATGCTCCCACGCCCCCGCGATATAGGCCTTGCCTTTCAAACTCATGCCATCACTCCCCTTGCCACCGGCAGGAACCGCGCCAGTTAAGCCGATTATACTGATCGGTAGCCGACCCGCCAGAGCAGCCGGGACAAGGCGCCCGCTATACCGGCATGGGAACGACTGCGCCACACCGAAACCGGAACGACTTCCACCTGACGACCGCCTCCTCAGATCATTCGCAACCAGCTCCGTTGCGCTTTGTCAAGTCGATATCTGGAATGTCTGCGATTGCCTCGGCACCAACGGTCCCGTATGACGTCCGCAGGCAGGCCGCCAATGATCGTCATGTTCCCTACGGTGCCATGTGAACGAAGACGAGGTGCTTGATTTCGCGCGCACCGCGCTTGCCTCGATCTGGGCGCTCGAGTTGCTGCTGCTGCTGTACTGCTCGCCCGAGGAGGCGTGGCGGGATGCCGACCTCATCGTGCCGCTGCGTGCCAATGCACGCGTCGTCGCGGAAGGCCTGTCGGGCTTGTGCGGCAAGGGACTTGCGACCGTCGATGACGCCGGGCGGTATCGTTACCGCCCGGCCTCCGCTACTTTGCGCCGGGCGGTGGATGCGCTCGCCGAACTGTATGCCCGCAAACCCCTGGCCGTGACCAATGCCATCCTGTCCGGCCGCAACGACAAGATACGCACCTTCGCGGACGCCTTCCGCTTCCGCAGTCGATGATGGAGACCCATGTTCGAGTCCGCGATTTACATTCTGTGCTTTCTCACCAGCGCGGCCTGCGCCTTGCTGCTGCTGACCAGCTATCGCCGCCAGCGCGAGCCGCTGCTGCTGTGGAGCGCGCTCTGCTTCTGCCTGCTGGCATTGAACAATGCGCTGGTGTTCATCGATATCATTCTGCTGCCTGACATCGACCTGCTGCCGCTGCGCCAGTCCGCCGAATTGTTCGCCGTCGGAGTCTTGCTCTATGGCTTTGTCTGGGAGAGCGAGTAGCATGCAGCCGATCGAGACGTTCGTCGCCGGCATGATCACCGCCGGCTTCTTCATTGCCGGTCTGTTCTTTGCCCGCTTCTGGTCGCGCACCCGCGATCCGCTGTTCGCCAGCTTCGCCGGCGCCTTCTGGTTGCTCGCCATCAACAAGTCCCTGCTGATGCTGACCGGCATCTCGCACGAAGAGCGGACGTGGACCTATGTTTTGCGGGCGGTCGCCTTCACGCTGATAGCGGCGGCGATCGTGCGCAAGAACGCCGGACGACGGCCGGAGCGCCGCTAACGGAGCCTCGCCTTGAGCCAGCACGCGATCGCTACGCACCCGTCACGGTTCATCCCGCCGGTTCCCCCCGTCCCGGCCAACCCGCTGCCATTGCCAGCCTTCCTGCGCGCCATCCGCACCAACGCGCTGACGATGTGGACCGCAGCGGCGTACACGCAGGACATCGCCGCGCGCCGGTTCCTCGGTCGAACCAACGTGTTGGTGAGTGCACCGGAGGCGATCCATCGCGTGCTGGTGGAGAACCCCGCCAACTACCGCCGCTCGCCTGCAACGATCCGTATCCTGCGGCCGATCACCGGCAACGGCCTGCTGCTGAGCCAGGGCGACGCCTGGCGCTTTCAGCGCCGCACCATTGCGCCGGCGCTGGCACCGCGTGTGATGCCAATGCTGGCGCGGCACATCGTCGCGGTGAGCGGTGGGCGCCTCGCCGTGCTGGCCGCGGAGGCTGCACGAGGCCCGATCGACTTGCTGGCGGCCATGCAGGGCCTGACGCTGGAGATCGCCGGCCGCAGTCTGTTCTCGCTGGAAATGGCGACATTCGGCGCGCCGTTGCGCCGGCTTCTGACCGACTTTCAAGCCCTGTCACGCCCATTCCTGCTCGACATACTGTTGCCCGCCTCGGTGCCGACGCTGCGCGACCTGCGCCGCCGCCGCTTCCAGGCGCTCTGGATGCGACTGATGGAGCAAATCATGGCGGACCGTCTGCGCGCGCCGCAACCGGAGACGCCGCGCGACTTGTTCGATCTGCTGCGTGCCGCGCGTGATCCGGAGACCGGCGCGGGATTCTCGCCGACGCAGTTGCGCGACCAACTTGCGACACTGCTGCTGGCCGGCCACGAGACCACGGCCGTGACCCTGTTCTGGACCTTGACGCTGCTGGCACAGGATCCCGCGGAGCAAGCACGCGTCGCGGCGGAAGTGCGTGCGGTGCCGATCGAGCAGGATGGCGCGGCCGAGGTGGTGACGCGGCTGGTGCGGACGCGGGCGGTGGTGAGCGAAGCCCTGCGCCTCTATCCACCGGCCTTCACCATCGTGCGTGAGGCGATCGGCCCGGACCGCCTGGGCGACTTCGCCCTGCCGCGGCGCGCGGTGGTTATGATCGCCCCCTGGGTGCTGCATCGGCACCGCGCGCTGTGGCGCGATCCCGACGCCTTCGACCCGGATCGCTTCATGCCGGACTCGCCGCCACTGCCGCGCTTTGCCTATCTGCCGTTTGGCGCCGGGCCGCGCGTCTGCGTCGGCGCGCAGTTCGCGCTGACCGAGGCAATGCTGGTGCTCGCGTTGCTGTTGCAGCGCTTCGAGGTGGCGCTGGCGGAGACGCGGCCGGTGCTGCCGGTGGGGATTGTGACGACGCAGCCGGACCATCCGGCGAAGTTTTGGGCGAGGCAGCGTTAGATAAGATCCTGGCCGACCTCGACGCACGGATGCCATCCTTAACCCGCCGATAGCTCGCCCAAATTGTTCGCCCGCGTGGCAGATGCCGCGGAGTGGACGTCGAGTGGATTGTACTCGAGCACGCCAAGACGGTCATTGATATACAGGGAGTCTCGCTAAACTCCTTCTGCCGGCCAGGCGGCCTTCTGAAGATCATCCAGCAAAAGCTCAGGGCAGGTGACGTTCCGATCCGAATGCTCTTCTTGAATCCTGACCGTGAGCAAGCGTATTTGCGGGCGCATCGTGAATACTTGCTCTCAGCGAAGGGCAAACGATTGAGCCTGGACGAGTACAAGAGCAGCGGCGAGTTCCAGGACTCACAACTCTTTAAGGACACTACGGAAGCTATTAAGCGGATGCAGAATATAATCGCCGACGAAGAGGATCGCAGAACAGTTGCTGGTTTACCGCATTCAAGAATTGATATAGCCAAGTATGATTCTGCGCCGCACTGCTTCATGATGCGGGTTGACGATTCGGTGCTGGTTGAACCTTATCTTTATGGCAAGATCACACCTCCGGGCAAGACCCCAGCAGTGCCAGGCAAAGATATGCCGATCTTCGAGTTCCCCAAACAGGGATCACCGCTGCTCGGCAGAATGGAACTGCGCATGCCATTCTACCTGCTGGAGGACCACTTCAATTTCGCCTGGGACAACTCCGAGCGCATCTCAATCTACTGACCGCCGGACCGAGGCATTCGCTGGCCCTGGCAGAAATGCACCTGCCACACGCGCTCGTCACGCCGCGATCGGAACGCCGCCAGCGGTTTGGCCGGGAAACGCAGAAGCCCGGCAGTCCAACGAACGGATCAGACCGATTGTCTCGGCGGCCGGATCATAACCATGATTTTGCCGTCTGCTCGGGCTCTCCCAAGCAGCCCGTTCGTGGTCTACACACCGCATCGGACAGCAGCGGAGCATCATCGTGCCTTTCACCTGCACCATTCCCGCCGTGCCCACCGTACAGCGTGAGGATGCCGATGTGCGCATCACCCGCTGGGATTTCGCGCCCGGCGCGGTCACAGGACAGCACACGCATGGCTGGCCCTACGTCGTCGTCATGCTTACCGATGCCATCCTGCGCGTGGACAACGGATCGACCGTCACGGAGACCCGGTTCCCTGCCGGCGAAGCCTATCACCGGCCCGCCGGCATCGAGCACGACGTCATGAACGGCGGCAGCGTTGCGATGGCCTTCGTGGAAATCGAATTCAAGCGCCCCGGGGCGCTGGTGTTCGCCTGACACCAGTGCCGTCACTCACGGCCCGAGACCCGCGAGCTGCCGTGCGATGTCCAGCGCCCGCCGGATCAGGTTTTCGCTCGATTCGGGTGTTCTGAAGGCGGAATGGGCAGACAGCGTCACGTTGTCGAGCCGCGTCAGCGGATGATCGGCTGGCAACGGCTCGGTCGTGAACACGTCGAGCGCGGCGTGGCGCAACCGCCCGTCCCGCAACGCGGCAATCATCGCCGCCTCGTCGACGATGGCGCCGCGCGCGGTGTTCACCAGGATCGCCCCCGGCCGCATCCGCGCGATCCGCTCCGCGCTCAGCAGGCCTCGCGTCTCGTCGTTCAGCAGCAGGTGCACCGACAGCACGTGGCTTTCCGCCAGCAGAGTGTCGATATCCACGAACGTCACACCCGGCGCGGACTTGGGAGTGCGGTTCCAGGCCAGCACGCGCATGCCGGAGCCATGGGTGATGCGCGCCACCTCCGCCGCGATGCCGCCGAAACCCAGCAACCCGATCGTCTTGCCGGTGAGCTGCGGCCCGTCGGTACGCAGCCAGTTGCCGCGGCGGATTTCGCGGTCCATCCGCGCGATGCCGCGCGTCGCGGCCCACATCAGAGCTATGGTATGCTCTGCCACCGCGGTATCGCCATAGCCCTTGATGATGTGCACCGTGATGCCGAACTCGGCGAGCTCCTCCGGGTGCATGTAGCTGCGCGCGCCAGTACCCAGGAAGATGATGTGCTTGAGGCCGGCGCAGCGGCGCATCACCGCGGTGGGCATCTGCGAGTGGTCGTCGAACACGAAATCGTAGCCCGCCAGCATCCCCGGCAAGTCCTCGGGCGGCACTCGCTCCTGTTGGTTGACGGTCATCGGCGGATCGTCGGGCCGGACGACGCGGGCGAACACGTCAGCCAGGTCATCGACGGCGTCCAGGAACAATCCCTTCATGTGCGGCTTCCCTCGTGGCCGCAGGCAGAGTGCACGGGCCAGGCGGGAAGCAGCAAGCGGGCCCTCCCGCACCTGTGAAACCGCAGTGAAACAGAGGGCTGGATAGTCTCGCCGTCGGGACGAATTGGAACAAGCGATGCGGCAGTTCGCGCCACTGGCAAGACGAGTGACTGCGTTAAGCACGGCCACCAAGCCGTGGGACGACTCGGTGGTGCGCGACCGGATCAACCGCTCCATGCGGCGGCGCATGTCTGATGAGCTGGTCGCGTTGATTCGCCGCGCCTGCTTATCCGGCCACGCGGAGACCGCCAAGGGCTTGTGGGTGGTGCTGCGCGACCTGACGGTGCGGGAGGCCAAGCAGCGCTATCCAAACGGCCGGCTCCCGGACAAGGCCCTGCTGGACGCGCTGGCGATGGAAATCGCCGATGCCGTGCGGGACAAGCCGTCCGAGACCTAGCCGGAACACTGCCTCACCATCCGGCGCGCCACGCCACCACGATTGACGTCGTGCCGATGGAATGCGCAGGTTCCGCGAGCAGGCGGCGCGTTGCCGCTGGCTCGATCGAGGCAGGCATGGAAACCGAATTCGACGCGGCGCTGTCAGACGCCGAACGCGCGCACCTGCGCCGCATCGCCGGAACCATGATCCCGGCCAGTGAGGAATACGGCGTTCCTGGCGCCGACGATCCGCTGATCTTCGCCGACATCATCCGCTCGCTCGGTCGCGACCTGGGCGACGTGCGGTCGGCATTGGCGGAACTCGCGGCCTCGGCCGGCGGCGATTTCGCTGCGGTCGATGCAGCGCGCATAGAGCAAGCCATCGCAGCGCTTTGCGCGCGTGGCGATGGTGTGGGCGCCGCGCTGAGCCGCGCGGTGCTGCAATGCTACTATCGCGACGACCGCGTGCTGCGCGCGCTCGGCCACGAACCGCGCCCGCCTTTCCCACAGGGCCACAAGCTAGAGCAAGGCGATTGGTCGCTGCTGGACGCGGTGCGCCACCACCCGCAACTGTGGCGCGACGACCGGGCATACTGACATGGCACACAACGACGTCGTCGACGTACTGATCATCGGCTCCGGCGCATCCGGCGCGGCGGTCGCTTGGAGCCTGGCCGAAACCAAGATGCGCATCCTGTGCCTGGAGCAAGGCGACTGGATGAAGCACAGCGATTTCCCATCGAACGGGCGGGACTGGGAGGCGCGGCGGTTCGCCGATTTCGACATCAGCCCCAACCGGCGGGCGCGCCCGACGGATTACCCGATCAACGATTCGGAGTCGCCGATGAAGATCGCGAATTTCAACGGCGTGGGCGGCGGGACGATCATGTACACGGCGCATTTCCCACGCCTGCATCCGTCGGATTTCCGCGTGCGGTCGCTCGATGGCGTGGCGGAAGACTGGCCGATCAGCTACTGGGACCTGGAGCCATTCTTCGCGGAGAACGACCGCGTGATGGGCGTCTCCAGCCTCGCCGGCGATCCCGGCGTGCCGCCACGCGACCCGCCGATGCCCCCCATTCCGCTGGGCAAGACCGGAAGCTGCTATGCGCGCGCCGTGAACAAGCTCGGCTGGCACTGGTGGCCGTCGGATACCACGGTCGCCACAGTCGAGTATGACGGCCGCGCGGCCTGCATCAATCTCGGCCATTGCACGCCCGGCTGCGCGCAGGGGGCGAAGGCGAGCACCGACATCACCTATTGGCCGCGCGCCCTGCGGGCCGGTGTCGAGTTGCGCACGCGCTGCCGGGTGCGGGAGATCACCACCAACGAGCATGGCATGGCCGCGGGCGCCATCTACTACGACGTCGATGGCAACGAGCAATTTCAGCCGGCCGAGGTGGTGATTCTGGCCTGCAACGGCATCGGCACGCCGCGCCTGCTGCTGAATTCCGCCTCTGCCCGTTTCCCCAACGGGTTGGCAAATTCCAGCGGCCTGGTCGGCAAGAACCTGATGCTGCATCCGTGGCCGCAGGTGGTCGGCTATGTCGAGGAACCGCTGGACGGTGCGCGCGGACCGATGACCACGATGTGGAGCAAGCAGTTCTACGAGACCGACCTCTCGCGCGGTTTCGTGCGCGGCTACACGTTGCAGTTTGCGCGCGGCACCCCTCCGGTGAACGAGGCGATCACCAGCGTTGCTCAGGGGCGCCTGCCATGGGGCAAGGACCACCACCGCGTCTATCGCACGTTGCTCGACCACCGGCTGCTGATCGGCGTCGCCTGCGAGGACCTGCCGGAGGAGCGTAACCGCGTGACGCTCGATCCGGTGCTGCAGGACAGCCACGCCATTCCCGCGGCGCGGATCGATTACCGGATCAGCGAGAATACCCGGCGCATGATGGAGCATGGCATCGCGCGGGCGGAGGATATTTTGCGGGCGGCCGGTGCCAGCAACATTTATGCGTCGCGTACCATGCTCAATAGCCCGGGGCACTTGCTCGGCACGGCGCGGATGGGGAATGACCCGGAGCGCTCTGTCGTCAACGCCTGGGGTCGTTCCCATGACGTCAGGAACCTGTTCATTGTCGATGGCAGCGTGTGGGTCACATCGGGCGGGGTGAATCCGACCTCATCGATTCAGGCCGTGGCCCTCTACATCGCTGACAGCATCAAGCAGCGGCTGGCGACATTGTTCGATTGAACGGATGTGGACGGAGGACTCGCCACGGCCGCGGGCGGCAAGAGGATTGTCACGTTGTCGCAACGGACGGTGTCCAAGGCTTAAGGAAGGTCTGAATACGTCCCAGCCGTTCGAAAATCTGTGAGCTTTTTCAATAACCCAATCGGCCGGAAGAGGACTTGTTCAGACCTTCCTTAACTAACTGATGAGTGCGGCGTCGAATTAACTACCTGGTGAGTGCACACGTCCCGTGCCGTCACCGGCGCTGCCACGCACGTCAGCCCCCGCCCGTTGGCCACGCCCCCCGAACCGCGCTACACCTGAAACCCAACGCCAAGGCACCCGTGACCGGGAGGGAGCCATCGATGCCCGACACCGCCGTCTCCGACATCAGGCCGCTCAGCCGCACCCAGATGGCCGCGCGAGTCGCGCGTGACATCCCGGAGGGCTGGTACGTCAACCTCGGCATCGGCATTCCCACCGCGGTCGCGGATCACGTGCCGCTGGATCGCGAAGTGATCTTCCATTCCGAGAATGGCGTGCTCGGCATGGGCCCGGCCCCGCCCAAGGATCAGATCGATCCCTGGCTGATCAACGCCGGCAAGCAATACGTCACGCTGCGCCAGGGCGGCAGCTTCTGCCACCACAGCGACAGCTTCGCGATGATCCGCGGCGGGCACCTCGATCTCTGCGTGCTGGGCGCCTTCCAGGTGGCCGACAACGGCGACATCGCCAACTGGGCCACTTCCGAGAACGACACCGCCCCCGCCGTCGGCGGCGCCATGGACCTCGCGGCCGGGGCCAAACGTCTTTGGGTGATGATGGAGCATACCACCAAGGACGGCACGCCCAAGCTGGTGAGCAAATGCTCGTATCCGCTGACGGCCGTCGGCGCGGTGAAGCGCGTCTACACCAACCTCGCGGTGATCGACGTCTCCGACCGCGGCTTCGTGGTGCTGGACATGGCGCCCGGGGTCACGCTGGAGGCGTTGCAGGCGCGAACCGAGGCGAAACTGCATCTTCCAGGCTGAACATCGGCGGCGTCACCACAGCCGCGATAGCATCGTCCAGCGCGGCAATATCGATAGGCTTGGTCACCACGCCGTTCATGCCGGCATGGAGGTAGTCCTGCGCCCGATCGGTGCTGACATCCGCCGTTACCGCGAGGATCGGCACGTGACCCGCGCGCCCCCGCAAGGCACGGATGCGGCGTGCCGCTGTCAGCCCGTCCATGCCAGGCATGTGCACGTCCATCAGCACCACATCTGGCAACAGGTCGCGCCGCAGCGCCGCCAGCGCCGCCGGTCCATCGGCGGCAACCCACACTGAATATCCGGCTTGGTGCAGCATTGCCTCTGCCAGCCGGCGGTTGGACAGCACATCGTCCACCACCAGCACCAGCAGCCCCGACGCCGCTCTTCGCGGCGGCACCACGGCGACCGGCAGCGGCACGGGTGGCTCCGCTGTCGCGAGGGGCAGTGCCGCGACAAAGCGGCTGCCCCTGCCGCCCAGGCCCGGTTCGTAAGTTATGGCACCCCCCATCGCCGCCGCCAGCGAGGCACTGATCGACAGCCCCAGCCCGGTGCCCTCCCCCGTGCCGGCGCCGACCGGACGCTGGGCGAAGTCCTGGAACAGATGCGGGCGGAATTCCGGCGCCACGCCCGGGCCGGTGTCGGTGACCGTCAGGCGCAGCCCGCCCTCGGCCGCCAGCCGCCCCACGTGGAGCACGACATAGCCGCCGCCAGGCGTGAATTTGATGGCATTGCCAAGCAGGTTCACCGCGATCTGTCGCACCCGCAACGCGTCAGCCAGGACGGCCTGCGGCACGTCCGGGTCGCAGGCTTGCTCCAGCGTGACGCGCTTCGCGGCGGCAGTTTCCGCCACCAGGTCCACGCTGCCCTGCACGATGTCGGCGACCAGCGCCGGCCTCGGCGCAAGCTGGAACTGGCCCGATTCCACGCTGGCAAGATCCAGGATGTCGTTGATGATCGCCAGCAGGTGGCGGCCGGAGCGCTCCATCATCACCGCCCGCTCGTGCTGCATGCCATGCAGGTAGCGATCGCGGGTCAGCATCTGCGCCATGCCGAGCATGCCGTTCAGCGGCGTTCGCAGCTCGTGGCTCATGCGGGCGAGAAACCGCGACTTGGCCAGGTTGGCCCGGTCCGCCGCATCGCGCGCCTGCGCCAGCACGGCGTTGGAGCGTTGCTCCGCTGCCTCCTTCGCGGCGGCGATTTGCAGCACGCTGGTGGCGGTGACGATCACCGTCCCCACCATCGCCGGCCAGCCGAACCACATCGACTCCGGCAGGCTGAACACCGGCTGGCTGAACCCGGACAGCAGCGAGACCAGCAGCCTGCTGACGTGGCCGATCGTGTCGATCGCAAACAGGATTGCCAGTGCCGGGCGCGAGGGCAGCCGGCCCCCGGGACGATTGCGGACGAACTCCCGCACGCACAGCCCGCCATACAGCGCCAGCAGAGCCGCGCTGCCGGCCACCCGATCGGGCATGCTGTCGTAGAAGGCGGGGAGCTGGCAGGCGACGAGCCAAAGTGCCGCGCCCGCCAGCACGACGGGCAGAGCTGCGGAGCGGCCTTCGAAACGCCGCGCGCCCATCCATCCGACGCCGCCGCCGGTCAGGATCAGGGCGTTACCAACGTCGATCGAGACAAAATGCAGCGCCACCGGCCGGGCCGCGAGCAATCCCAGCCCGATTCCGGCCAGCAGGTGCGCGACACCCCAGGCGCCGAGCTCGGGTAGCGCCGGATCCCTCCGCCACAGCCAAAGCTGCAATCCCCCGACCGCGATCAGCAGGATGGTGCCAAAGGCGAGGATCGTCGCGGTGTCAGGCAGCAGCATGGGCCTGGCTCGGCTCGGTCTCGCGCGGCATCCACCTCTCCCCCGGCGCAGGCGCCGTCGCACCACGCGCGGCAGGGTCGACGGTATGGCTGAGATTGCCACCGCGACGCAACAAACTCTCCGTGTTGACGAACAATTGGGACATCATTCCGCTTGACCCCCGGCGCCCCCGGGCGCGACGCTCCCCGCGGCATGCGGAGGCGCCCGTGATGATGGACCCGCTGGAACATCTCAGGCTGATACGGCAAAGGGCGCGAGGCGGCGACCCGCGCAAAGGCAACCTCAAGCGCGTCCGCTCATTGCTCTGCACAGATCCCGGTTTCGATCGCGCCGTCTGGCGGCAGATGTGCGAGAAAGGCTGGCTGGGCATGCTGGTGGCGCCGCATGCCGGCGGCTCCGGCCTCGGCCTGCGCGCGTTCTGCGACCTGGCCGAGGAACTTGGTGGCGACCTCGTGCCCGAGCCGCTGATCCAGGCGGCGGTGGTTGCCCCGCTGCTGCCGGCCGAGATGTTGGCGGCGGTATTGTCGGGCGACCGCATCGTGCTGCCCGCCTGGCAGGAGTCGCCGGACAGCCTGTCGCTGAGCGGCTCGGTCGAGTACCGCGAGGGCCGGCTGGACGGACGCAAGGTGCTGGTGCCGATGGCGGCAGGCGCGGATGCGTTCCTGGTGACCGTGCCGGGCGGGCTCGCCCTGGTAGAGCATGGCGCGCCTGGCCTGAACGTCGTGCTGGAACCAACCCAGGACGGCGGCAATATCGGCACACTGATGTTCGACCGCACGCCGGCAGCGCCGGTCGCCGGCGACGCCACCGAGACGCTGGAGCAAATGATCCTGGCGAACGGGGCCTATCTGCTTGGGATGATGGACCGCGCCCTCGCCATCACGCAGGGCTACCTGAAGACGCGCGAGTTGTTCGACCAGACGACCGGGATTTTCGAGGCGGTGCGGGACCGTGCGGCCGACATGGACGTGCAGGTGTCGCTGACGCGGTCCCTGGTGAAAAACGTGATCGAGGCGATGGAGGTTGAGACGCGACAGCCGGCAAGGCAGGCGGCGGTGTCACGGGCCAGGCTGCGTTGCTGCGATGCGGCGCTGACGGTGACGCGGACCTGCGTGCAGTTGCATGTCGGCGCCCCCTACGCCGACACGACCGACATGGACTTGTTCCTGCGCAAGGCAATGGCGATGGCGCCGCTCTATGGCTCGCCCTCGGCCCATCGCGCGCGCATTGACGCTGCGGCGGCGGAAGCCGCGCGCGCATCCGGCGACGCCGCGGGTGCAACAAGAGACCGCGCAAGCGCACCAGGAGACGGCTCCGGCGCGTCAGGCGACGGCGCGAGCGCACCAGTATGACTGGCCGCACATCAAGCTGAATGGCTCAGGACGGGGCTCTCCCCCTCCGAGTGCGAGCCCGAGCCCCGAAGCGGACGAAGGTTGGAGAGCGAGGGCAAGCGCCGCCGGACTCTTCGGCAGGCGCCGCACCGGCGTGGCGTTGCCAGCGCGGGGAACGCCCGCCGCCGGCGTGACCGCCGGGACGTCAGCCGTGGGCGTGGCCGTGCCCGTAGAGCAGTTCCGGCGAGACCAACGGCGCCGCGATCTCCACCAGCGCGCCGTCGCGTACCGCGCGGAAGAAGCACGAACGCCGGCCGGTGTGACACGCCACCCCCTCTTGCTCCACCAGCAGCAGCAGCGTGTCGCCGTCGCAATCAACCTGCAGTTCGTGCAAACGCTGCCACTGGCCGGAGGTCTCGCCCTTCCGCCACAGCGCGTTGCGGCTGCGGCTGAAATAGCAGACCCGGCCGGTGGCCAGCGTCTCCGCCACCGCATCGCGATTCATCCAGGCGAGCATCAGGACTTCGCCGCTATCATGCTGCTGCGCGATGGCGGGCACCAGGCCGTTGGCGTCGAAGGTGATCGCCGAGAGCACGGCGTCGATGGCGGATTGGGTCATGCGTGGCATGTTGGAACGCGAGCGGCGCGGCGCAAAGGGCGGCGGTGGGGGCTGGCCTGGTCTGTCATTGCTTGTCCGATGGCGAGGACCGAGGCCAGGGCGCACGCCTGATGGCGTGGACCGAGGCCAGGGCGCACGCCTGATGGCGTGGACCGACGCCGCCGCGCGCGTTCAGCCGGTCACTACCGGCGTATCGGCACGGCCGCCCCATTCCGTCCAGGAACCGTCGTAGACGGCGCCCTCCGGCAATCCAGCGAGGCGCAGCCCGAGCGTCAGGATGCAGGCGGTGACGCCTGAACCGCAGCTCGTTACCGGCAGTCTGCTGCCGTCGACCTCGGCCTGCGCGAACCGGACACGCAGTTCCGGCACGGATTTGAAAGTGCCGTCGGCATGCAGCAGATCGGTATAGGGGAGGCTGGCGGAGCCGGGGATATGACCGCTGCGCATGCCCGCGCGGGGCTCCGGTGTGGCGCCGGTGAAGCGTCCGGCGGCGCGGGCATCGAGCACCAGTTCTGCCCCCGTCGCCACGTTGCCAAGAACATCGCCGACACCGCGCAAGCGGGCAGCGCGGAAGTCCGGGCGGAAGGTGGCAGGCGCCGGCGCGGACGGTTCGCCGGACTTTACCGGCCGTCCCTCCTTCACCCATTTCGGCAGGCCGCCGTCCAGCACCGCGGCGTTGTCGTGGCCGAACAAGCCCATCAGCCACCAGCCGCGCGCTGCTGAGGCGAGGCCCTTCTGGTCATAGAACACCACGCGCGCATCGTTGCCGACGCCGAGCTGTGCCATCAGTTTGGCGAAACGCCCGGGCGTGGGGACCATGTGCGGCAGGTCGGTGTCGGGGTCGGCGATCTGGTCGATGTCGAAATACTGAGCGGCGGGAATATGCGCGGCAAGGAACTCGACATGCCCGTCCTTCGATTCGTTCGGGAGGTATTTGGTCGCGTCGAACACCACGAGGTCCGGCTTGCCAAGTTGCTCGGCCAGCCAACCGGTCGTCACCAGCGGTTCCATGCGTCACTCCCGAAGCTGCGGGGTGGGGAGTGTCGGCAATGAGCGCCGGAAGTCAAACTCCGTGGCGGGGACAGGGCGGCAGCGGAAGGAGACTGAGCGTTGTCCAGTACCTCCAGTCGGCCCCCCGTTTGGTCCCAGCCGGCGCCATCGCAGACCGCTGCGACCTGCATACCCGATCTGTTCGAGGTGGTCGACTTCGCTACTCGGTTGCGGAAACGCCGTGCGGGACCGTAACCCCGACAATGATCAGCGCCGAGCATCGGAGATAGTCATGGACGTCAGCCATCCGCGAATCTCACTCGATCCCCGGGTCCTGGTGGGCAAACCGGTGATCCGCGGCACGCGACTCTCGGCCGAATTCATCCTTGGGCTGATGGCCGGCGGTTGGGAGGAGGCCGATATATCGGTAATGTTCCTATCCGGTTAGCGCAGGCGGGCGCAGCCACAGTCGGCGCAAGATCGACAGGGGCTGGCGAACCTGCGCAAACTGGATAGCCGCATTCAGCAATTATCCCGGCTTGACGCATGATGACGTCGTTGCGTGCCCGGCTTATGCCAGGGACCGATTGATTGCCGAGAAGGCCTACCCGAGCGCGGCCTGAAGATGCGCTTTCTCGCAGACGAGAACTTTCCCGGCGCTGCCGTCTCCGCGCTTGTCGCAGCCGGTCACGATGTCGCCTGGACAAGAGCTGCTCGCGCCGTGACCAGGCGATCCGGCCGCGCTTGCAATCGCCGTTCAAGAGGAACGTATCCTGCTGGCATTCGACAAGGACTTCGAAGAACTGGCCGTGCGTGCCGCATTGCCGCCAACTTGCGGCATCGTACTGTTCCGTCTCCGTCGCATCGGTGCCACGAGCATTGAACGGCATTTGGCCGCATTACGTGTTCAGCGACCAGATTGGGCTGGCCATTTCTCGGTAATTGAACCACGCAGGATCCGAATGCGACCCATCACTCGGTAACGGTTGCTTCGCGACACTGTGGATGGGCTAAGCGAGCGCCATATCCCGATGCACTGCTTCGACATAATCGCTCTTCGCCGCCGTATAGGCCTCCCGATCCATCGCATGGCGCTGCGCCAGTTCGCGCTTCAGTGCAGCGTAACGCGCCGCCTCGTCCGGATGCGCACGAAGATGGTCGCGGAATGCCAGGCGCAGTTGCCACATCTCGCCATCCGGTTCGGTGATGTGCACGTGATGCGTCCGGCGCTCACCATGAGGCGGCATGCCCTTGACGAAGAACATTCGATCGGTTGCGGGATTGTCCTCCCAATAGATGTAACCGAGTGCCTTGATCGGCACCACGAACGCGATCTTCGCGTACGCAAGGGATGGCACCGCTATCAGGATATCGATGATCGGCTTCGCGACCAGTCCGGGCACTGCGGTACTGCCGAAATGCTCGATCCCGATCACCCGCACCGGATGGAGCACTCCCCGCAGCCGCGCCGCCTCCTCGGCGAACAATCCGGGCCACGCCGGATCGTACGGCACCAGCACAATGTCGTCCGAGGCCACCCGCTCACTCCGCGGGACTGAACCCCATGACCTGGCCGAACCGTTCCCGGTAGGCCGGCCACACCTCGGGGTTGACCAGCCGCGGCGGACGCTTGCCGTCGAGGATGTCCAGCACTTGCTCGGCTGCGAACCGCGCCATGTTCTCGCGCGACTCTTCGGTGGCACCCGCCGTGTGCGGACTCACCAGCACATTGTCAAAACGCAGCAAGGGATGGTCGTGGGGTGGCGGCTCTTCCTCCCACACATCGAGACCCGCGCCGGCGATGCGCTGCGACGCCAATGCCTCCGCGAGCGCGATCTCGTCGTGGATGAAGCCGCGGGCCGTGGTGATGAAATACGTCTCCGGCCGCATCAGCGCGAACTGCGCCGCACCGATCATGCCGCGCGATTCGCGTGTCAGGGGACAATGCACCGAGACGAAATCCGCGGTCCGCAGCAGTTCGTCGAGTTCGACCTTCTCCGCCCCCCGCGCGCGAATCTGCGCCGGGGTCAAATACGGGTCGCAGGCAAGCACCCGCATGTTGAATAGGCCGCGGCACAGTTCCGCCACCCGGCCGCCCACGTTGCCGATGCCGATCACGCCGATCGTGCGGTTCAGCAATTCGCGGCCGATATAGGTGTTGCGCGGAATGCCAGGGCCGGCGCGCATGCGGCGATCGGTCTCGATGATGCGCTTCGACAGGGTCAGCATCATGGCCAGCGCATGCTCCGCCACGCCTTCCTTGTTGCCGCCCGACTGGTTCACCACCGCGATGCCCTGCACGGTGCAGGCATCCACGTCCACCGTGTCGTAGCCGGCGCCGTTGGATGACACCGCGACCAGGTTGGGCAGGCGTCGCAGCAACGCGGCGCCGACCTGGAAATGCGGCGCAATGACCTGTCGCGAGGCGCCGATCTGGTACACATGCGCCGCGTCCAGCACCGGTGCGACGACGTCGTCGGGCGACTCGTTCTCGAGGCGATCGAGCAATACGTCCGGCCGCTCCGCCAGGATTTGCACATAGAGCGGCGAGGACAGGTACTTCACGTAGAACACGCGCTTGGCATTGGGCGCCATGATTTCCTCCCCTGCGTCGTGGCCGGGCTTCAGCCGGCCGTCTGCGCACGAATCATCGTGGGTGAATGGCCAGGTCAGGCCCGGCATGACGGATCATCAAGCGGGCCATGGGTTTTCGAGCCCGGCCATGACGGGTTATCAAGTCTGCAAAAACTTCGCGACCGCCGGCACCGCACGCAGTGCCGCCAGATCTTCCGCGGAGGGTAGCCGCGGGCGGTCGCGATCCTGGTTCACCATACACAGAAAGCCCAATGGCTCGCCCTGCGTGGCGCGGAACTGGTGCCAGGTCCAGGACGGGATCGTCACCAGGTCGAATGGCTTCACCGTCACCACCTCGGTTCCGAGCAAGCAATGCCCCTGCCCTCGCAAAATCATTACCGCATGGGCATGCTCATGTTGCTCCAAGGTGGAGAAGCCACCGGCACCGACTTCGAAATAGCGGAGTTCACAGCCCATGCCGGGCTCCTGGAACAACACCTGACGCGACACATCCTTGAACGTCGCGCTGCCCTCCTGCTTGTACGGCATGAAGGTCACGCCATCCCAGCGAAAGTCGTTGTGAAAGTCACGCTTCTGTGGTGCCGATTCGATGTCCATGGTCCGCTACCGATGATCATGCGCCGCGACGGCGCGGGTGAAGGCGGCGGTCGCCTCCGTAAGCTGCGCGCGCGCCGCGAGCAAGTTGCCGCCGATCAGCAACATCGCGTCGGGACCGTAGAAGTCAAGCAGCTCCGGCACGCGTTGCAGCGTCATGCCGCCGGCAGGCACCGGCAGGCTTGGGCGGAGCGCGTGTTCCGGCCGGCGCGCGTTGTCCGCAAGCGTGCGGCAGGTCGCGGGCGAATAGCCGAAGCGGCCGCCGAAATTCGGAAAGATCACGGCGTCGGCACCGAGCAGCGGAAACAGCTTGCCGATCAGCAGCGCGGGCGCGATGCGCGCGGCGCCACCAAGGCTGGGATGTGCGAGCAATGCGATGTCAGGAAATTCCGCAAGCAGCGCCTGCACGTTCGCGAACCCGGCGATCATCGGCGCCAGTATGACGCAGTCGATCCCATGCTCGCGCGCCAGGCCAAGCTGACGGCGCATGGCATTCAGGTCACCCGACAGGCTGGGCACGTAGTGCGTCGGATGACCGGTGGCTTGCGTCGCGCGGGCAATGCCGGCAGCGCAGGCTCGGATGCGGTCGGCGAAGCGGCTGTAGTCCTGGTCCGCCAGGCCGTGGTCGTCCTTGATGAAGTCGATACCGCCGCGGGCGAAACGTTCGGCCAGAGCGCCCAGTCGCCGCGGCGACAACCCTTGCGGCTTCAACGCCGAGCAAGTCAGTGCCCGCTGTGTGACGCCGATCCGCGCGCGCAGCCCGGCGATGCCGTGGCGTGGGCCGCCGAATGCCGCCGCTTGCTCCGCCGGCAGGGATACGTCGTGCAGCACCACGTCCTCGTGCAGCGAGGTATTGCCGAACAACATGTTCAGCATCTGGCCGGCATCGTTGCCGATGGTGGCGGCGGCAAGACCGATGCGCACGGCAGACACGCTCGCGTCGATCGGGTCGATCGATTGCACCTCACCGACGATGTCTTGCAGCACGGCGGGTTCGTCGATCGCGTCCAGCGGCATCTCGACGCTTTGCTCGACGGCGATGGCCTGGGCGCGCGCCTCGATCGACGCGGCATCGCCGCGCACATGGTAGGTGGCAATCACCCGCGCGGTCATGCGCGTGGCACCACCAGCGCGTCCACCGCGATCGCGCCGACCGCACCGAGCATGACCGGATTGATGTCCACCGCTTCCAGGTCATGGTCGAAGGCGATGGCAACGTTTTGCAGCGCGAGCAACAGATCGATCAGCCCGCGCATGGCATCGGGGTGGGGCCAGCGCGGGCCGCGCAATACGCGCCCAAGGCTGCCGCGGGCCAGCTTGTGCGCGATGGCCTCGCGGGAAGCGGGGACAGGCCAGAGGCAGGCGTCGTGCAATGCCTCGGCGTGGATGCCGCCGAGGCCGCAGAGCAGCGTCAGGCCGACACCGGGCGAACGGCTGATGCCGGCAATCGCCTCCAGGTCGGCCGGCACCATCGGCTGCACGATGGCGTGCTGCATTCCCAGCGCGGCGTAGGCGGCGTGCAAGGCGTCGGCATTGCGCAGGTCGGTGTACACCAGGCCGCGTTCGGTCTTATGGGAGACGCCTTCCGCCACGCCCTTCAGAACGACCGGCCAGCCGACGCGCTCGGCTGCTTCGCAAGCGGCTTCGGCTGAACTGCACTCGATGGTTTCGACCGCCGGCACGCCGAAATCGCTCAGCAGACGCAGGCTTTCGGGTTCCGTGAGTGGGCGAGAGGGCAGCACGGACACAATGCGCGCCGGGCGCCGCTCGTCATGGCCGGGCTTCCCCCGCGCATCCACGCGTGAATTCACGGGTCCGGGTGCGGCATGCGCCCGATCTTCCAGGGTAGATGGCCGGGTCAAGCCGGGCCATGACGAGGCTGCGGAGTCCGGCCCCGGCGTCAATAGCGCGCCGATGCCCTCCAGCACGATGTCGGTCTCGGTGAACACGTCCATCCCGCACGTTGCATAGAAGCCGCGTTCCGCCTCTGGCATGCCCCCAGGGGCGACGATCAGCAGGGGCTTGCCTGAGGTCTCGCGCGCAGCGGCCAGGGCGGCGCGGATCGGATCGCCCTGCCACGGATTCATCGAATGCACCAGCGCCAGCGCGACTCCCACGCCCGGATCGCCCGCGAGCGATACCGGCACCGAAGCCGCGCGGCGCATGCCACCGAAAATACCCAGATCAAGCGGATTGCCGATGCGCGAGAACATGCGTTGGCCGTCGATGGCGCCGTGCGTTTCGGGCGAGAGTTCCGCGAGCGGCACGCCCAGTGCGGCGCAGCGATCCGCCAGCAGCGACGCGCCGGCGCCGGAGGTGGACATCGCGCCCAGCGCACCCGAACGGCGTCCATAGCGGTTCAGCAATGCCGCGGCGGTCATGAACCCCTCCAGCGAGCGCGCGACCGCGACGCCGCTCGCTTCGAACAATGCCGCGTAGGCCGCATCATCGCCGGCGATGCGCGAGGAATGTGCTACCGCCGCGCGGGCACCCGCCTCCGAGCAACCGATCTTCAGCACCACCACGCGCTTGCCTGCCTCATCCGCCTGCAAGGCGAGGCGGCGGAAACGCGGGCCGTCGTCCAGCGAATCGATCAGCAGTGCGATGACGCGGGTCGGCGCGTGACCGATCGCGTATTCCATGTAGTCCAGGACGGAGAAATCCGCCTCGTTACCGGCGGAGGCGAACAGCGAGAGGCCGGCGCCCAGCATGCGCAAACGCCCGGCCATGGCATCGAACAACGCACCGGAATGGGAGAAGATTGAAATGCCGCCCGCCGTCTGCCGCTTCGCATGCGAGGTGTTGAAGCCGATCGAGAGCGGCAGGTGCGCGTTGTAGATGCCGTTGCAGTTGGGTCCGACGATGCGGATGCCTGCCTCGGTGGCGATGCGGGCCAGTTCCGCCTGGCGTTCGGCACCGCCCGCGTCGAGGCTCTCGGCATAGCCGGCCGAGCCGACGATCGCCGCAGTGAGCCCGGCGTGGGCACAGTCGCGCACGGCCTGGACGGCGGAATCGGCCGGGATGGCGAGGAACGCCACGTCCACTGGTTCCGGCACCGATGCCAGGTCGGGGAAGCAGGGGATGCCGTTCACCGCTTTCAGGCGGCGGCTGATGCCGTAGAGGCCGCCGGTGAAGCCGGCCTCGCGCACGTTGTTCAGCACGATGTAGCCGTGTTTCGTGGTGTCGTCGGAGGCGCCGATCACCGCCACGGCACGGGGATGGAACAGGGTGTGCAATGCGTGGCGGGTGGCGGCGGGGTCGGGCATTGCGGATGGGTCTCGGCCTGTGATGGGGGCACCGTGCGCGAATGGGGGGTGGGGTCAAGGGGTTGGGGGTAGATGGTAGGTCAGTGCTATGATGGTGGCGAATGGGCTTAGCTATGACTGATGACCGCATCGCGGACACAAAAACGCTCCACCAGCAGGCGTTCCGGGATTTCGGTTCGGTTGCCCTCTGGAACATGCGTCCGATCAAAGACACGACGGCCGGCGATGCCCCGGCGACTACCGCCGCGCTCCGCACGCCTTGGCGCATGGACGGGCGACGGCTCGCGGAGCGCATCGAAGCGCTTTGCCGTGCCCACTTCTAAATTTCGGTCGGTGTCCCTATCCGGTTTGTGCAGCTGCCGCCTCGCCGGGCATTCGCGGCG
This sequence comes from Acetobacteraceae bacterium, assembly GCA_035508435.1. Taxonomy (GTDB): domain Bacteria; phylum Pseudomonadota; class Alphaproteobacteria; order Acetobacterales; family Acetobacteraceae; genus JASHVB01. Next base: position 52,207 of record DATJNA010000017.1, read on the forward strand.
GCGGTGGAGCAATGTTCCTGTGCTGACCGGACAGGGTCATCGGCGGGATGTGCTGCGCCTCCTGGCGATGCAGCGCAGTCCTGACCAACTACATCGCGGGCGGCATCGCCATTAGTCGACAAAAGCCACGGAGTCATGCTCAACCCCATCCATCGTGACGACGTTCGGCGCGCCATGGGACAACAGGCATCGCTTGAGGCAAGGCCGGCAGTGCCTTCACCGCTGCGGGTATGCCGTGAAAACGTAGTCCTTGGCTGCCACGATCGAGTGGCAGGCAAATCCGCACTTGGCGTCGTGCGCTTGCTGCGGCGTGTCGTGTAGATCGCCCGGCCTGAACGTATCGGACGCAGCGTCATACTCGAACTCGGCATATCCCCATCCACCGCTATCCGCGAACCTCTTGGTGTCTTTCGCCATGAAGTCGACATCATGCAGGGTGCCCGGCACGAACGGTTGACCCGGCTCGTCGGCGGCCGTCTTTGCGGTCCAATGGATCTTCGCCATCTTGGCGCCGTCGGGAAACGGCTTGCCGTTGCCGGGAATACCCGCCTTGAATGCGTTGATCATCGCTGGATTGCCGAGGATCGTCGCGATCAACGTCCCATTGTGACTAACAGCGATGATCCGCCAATCTTCGTATCCCCTGAATTCGGCGAAGGCCAGGCCGCCCGGCACCGGCAAGGCGTACCTGTCCTGTGCCGCGAGGGCGATGCCGCCCAGCGCGAGGAGCAGTACCACAATGACGGCCGCGGGCGGGATGTTCGTGCGCCTAGTTTTCATGTTCTGCCTTTCCAAGCTGACGACTGGTGCGATGAGGCCCAAGCTTCAGTCTCTTGGCTCACACGGGCTTGCAGGAATGGACTCTCCTTTTACGCAACGCCGCGATTCGGCTCGCGCATCGTAGCTCGCCCGGATCGTCAACCCCGCACGGTCCACTCCTGACAATGAGATCGTAGGGCAAAGCCGCATCCATTCGCGGAGAACGATCCTGCCGGTACAGGCGGGCCTTCGATTCCAACGACGGTGGTACCGACAGCGTGGATGCCCGGTTCGGGTCAAGAACCAAAGTTCAAATCGGCCGATTGCCGCAGCTTGGCAGGTTGCTGGCAACGCCACCTGCCCTTACTGTCTTTCCCCGCCGCCGAAAAAGGTTTGCACCATGCGTGTGGCTTTGCTGGGCTTCTCGATCGAGTGTAACCGCTTCGCCCCCATCGCCACCGAGGCCGATTTCGCCGCCCGCACCATGCTTTCCGGCCAGGCGATGCTCGATGAAGCCCGCGCGCCTGCCCCGCGCATGCTGGCCGAATTGCCCGGCTTCGTCGCCGCCATGGACGCCGCCGGGCCGTGGCAGCCGGTGCCGATCACCCTCGCCATGGCCGAGCCGAATGGCCCCGTAGACCATGCATTCTTCGACAAACTACTCACGCGGTGGGAAGCCGGCCTGCGCCAGGCGGGCGAGCTGGCTGGCGTGTATTGCGTGCTGCACGGCGCCGGCCTCACCACGCAGGACCACGATCCGGAAGGCACGCTGTTGCGTCTGGTGCGCCGCGTGGTCGGCGATGCCGTGCCGGTGGTCGCCACCTACGATCTGCACGCCAACGTGTCGGATGACGACGTGACGCTCGTGAACGCCTTCATCGGCTACCGCACCAACCCGCATCTCGACATGCGCGAACGCGGCGCCGAGGCCGCTGCCATCCTGCGCCGCCTGATCTCCGGCACGCGCACGCATCTCGCGCGGATCCGACTGCCGATCGTGCCGCCCACGGTGACACAGCTCACCGGCAAGGACGCACCCAATCGGCCGTACGGGGAACTGATCGATCTCGGCCAGCAGCGTATGGGCGAAGCGCCTTATGCCGGACGCGTGCTGAACGTCTCGGTGATGGGCGGCTTCGCCTATGCCGACACGCCGTTCAACGGCCTGATGGTGGTGGTGACCGCGACCGACGCCGATACGGCCAACGGCCTGGCACGCGAAATCGCGAGCGCCGGCTGGGCGCGGCGGGACCGGTTTAGTCCGGTGCTGACATCCTTGGAAGAAGCCACCCGCCTGGCGAAGGCAACGGAGGATCCGTCGCGACAGGCGCTGGCCTTCGCCGACGTGGCGGACAATCCCGGCGGCGGCGGTCGCGGCAACACGATGTGGATATTGCAAGCCTTCCATGCCGCCGGTGTGCGCGACGCACTGGTCGGCGTGATCCACGATCCAGCGCTCGCCGCGGAGGCGCACCGGCTGGGCGAGGGCGCTCGCTTCACTGCCCGCTTCAACCGCGGCGGCGGCGACGAATTCTCCAAGCCGTTCGCCGCGACGGCAGATGTCCGCCGGCTGCTGTCCGGCACGGTGCGTGGCCGGCGCGGCATCTATGCCAACAATACGCTCGACCTGGGCGCCGCGGCGGCCTTGCAACTCGGTGGCATCACCGTGGTGGTGCTGTCCAACCGCTACCAGTGTGCCGATCCGGCGTTCTTCGAAACGTTCGGCCTGGACATTGCCGCCGCCCGTGTCGTGGTGGTGAAGTCGCGCGGCCATTTCCGCGGCGGCTTCGACGAATTCTTCCGCCATCAGGATATCGTCGAGATCGACGCACCAGGGCTGACCAGCCCCATCCTGTCGCGCTTCAATTGGCGTCACATGCCGCGCCCCGTGATCCCGATCGACGACGACGCAACCTGGACCCCGCCCGCATGAACCTCACCGACCTGCCGACGCCCTGCCTGGTGCTCGACCGCACCATCCTCCGTCGCAACATCGAGCATATGGCGGCAGCGGTCGGCCGCCACGGCGTTGCGCTCCGCCCACACATGAAGACGGCGAAGTCGATCGACGTGGCGCGCCTCGCCCTGCAGGGACAGCCGGGCGGCATCACCGTTGCCACTCTGGCGGAAGCGGAATATTTCGCCGCACATGGCATCGCCGACATCCTCTACGCCGTCGGCATCACGCCGCAGAAGCTCGACCAGGTCGCCAAGCTGAACGCCGCCGGCGCGCACGTGATGGTGCTGACCGACGATCCCGAGACCGCCGCCGCCATCGCCGCCCATCCGCAGCCGCCGCGCACGCTGATCGAGATCGACACCGGCGAATCGCGTGGCGGCGTGCCGCCGGACGACGACGCATTGCTCCAGATTGCCAGTACGCTTGGCCTGCGCCTCGGCGGCGTCATGACACATGCCGGCCACTCCTATAACGGCCGTTCCATCGGCGAGATCGCCCGCATCGCCGAGGCCGAGCGCAGCGGCGTGGTGCGGGCGGCCGAGCGCCTGCGCGCGGCGGGTCACGCGGCACCCGTCGTCTCGATGGGCAGCTCACCCACCGCGCTGCACGCCGAAACCCTTGCCGGCGTCACCGAAGTGCGTGCCGGCGTCTACATGTTTGGCGATTTGTTCCAGTCGGAGATCGGCACCCACGACCGCACCGACATCGCCGTCACGGTGCTGACCAGTGTCATCGGCCGTCGCCCCGGCCGCATCCTGGTGGATGCCGGCGGGCTGGCGCTGTCGAAGGACCGCAGCACGGAGGCAGCACCACATGACTACGGCTACGGGCTGGTGCTGGATCTCGCGGGCGCGCCGCTGGATGGCGCAGTCGTGCGTCGCGCCTACCAGGAGCATGGCCTGATCGAAGCTGATCTCGGCGCGTTGCGCGTCGGCGACAAACTGCGCATCGCGCCCAATCACACCTGCATGACTGCCGCGGCGCACAACCGTTACCATGTGATCGACGGCGGCGACACCGTTGTCGCCGTCTGGCCGCGGGTCAACGGCTGGTAACCGGCCCTTTGTACTTGCGTCCTGCCGCCCTACATCGCGATGATAGTCTCTCCCGTTGCAGAAGGATGCGTGTCTTCCAGCAGACCGGACCAGAAGAGTGGGGATCCTATCCGGGGTCGTCCACACCGGTTTCTCCCATCCTGGCACTGGTCGGGTTTGTCGGCCTGTGCCTGCTGGTCGACGCGGCGGCGGCCGCACTGGTCGCGAATGCGCTCCACACCTGGTATCCGTCACTGACGCGCCCGCCCGGCACGCCACCCAATTGGGTATTCCCGCTGATCTGGACCACGCTCTATGTCATGATCGGCATCGCCGGATGGCTCATCTGGCGTCGCTGCGGGGCGGCGCGGCCGCTGCGGCTCTGGGGCTGGCAGCTCGCCGCCAATGCGTTGTGGACGCCGGCATTCTTCGGCCTGCACAGCCCGCCTTTGGCACTCGCGGTGATGGCGGCGCTGCTGGTCCTCGCGGCGCTGACGATCCACAGCTTCTACCGCCTGCACCGCACCGCCGCCTGGCTGATGCTGCCGTACCTCACCTGGACGATTTTTGCTGCCTATCTCAACGCCGGCTTCTGGTGGCTCAATCCGGTCTAAGCTATGCTCCAGAGCATGCAGAATCGCTTGTTGCACGCCAGCGTGCTTGCTTCGGCCATGGCCCTTGCCGTCGCCGGCCTCGGCGCCACGGCGCATGCGCAGCTTAGCCCTGGCCCGGGCGGCATGATCGATCCCAACTCCCTGCTGCGCCAGGGCGCCGCAATGGCGCCGAAGACAGAGGGAGCGGCGCCGGTCAGCCGGCCGCCTGCGCTGCCCGGCGCCGCGTCCCGCAGCGACGCCGCCGCGCCTGCGACGCGCAACCCCGCCGACATGTCGCCGAACGACGCATTGTTCGACGCGATCAATCGCGGTGACATCGCCGCCGCCCGCGACGCGATGAACCGGGGCGCGGAGCTGAGTGCCCACAACGTGCTGGGAATGACGCCGATGGAGCTGTCGGTCGATCTCGGCCGCAACGACATCTCCTTCCTGCTGCTGTCCTACCGCACCGCGGACACCCCAAACGGTCCGCCGACAGCGCAGGCCAAGGCGACGCAGGCCGCGGCGCCGCCCGACACCGTGGCCAGGTCTCGCGCGCACGCAAACGTGATACCGGTCAGAGCCACGGTCCCCGCCGCCCCGCGGACCCCCCGCCTGTTCGCCAATGACGGCGGCGCCCCGGTGCCGAACGCCGGGTTCCTTGGCTTCGGCGGGGCGCAAGCGCAACGCTGACCCGCGCCGCCCGTTCGTCTACGAACCAGCCGCCGGCCCCGATGACCCTGAATTCATCCGTCTCACGGCGGTGCGATTCGTGACCGCGGCCGGCGCTGCACATATCCCGCTCCAGCCTATCGTTCGACCTGGAAAGGGAACCGCCATGCGACACCAGGATGCGAAGGAAACCGCCCAGATGATGCTGCGCCTGCACGGGCTGCGGGCCCAGGCAATTGCGCAGGAGCGTGCCGCCGAGATGCGCCAGCAGGGCGATACCCAGGGCCTGGACCACTGGCAGCAGATCCATACCGCGATCTGCGAGATGCGCCAGACGGCGCACCGGCAGACCTACGGCGAGAGCCACGCCGATCTGCGCTCATAGGGTAGCGGTCGCAGCCCGGGCGCGCGCCCGTAGCTGTCGCTGACGAGCCTCGAACTCCGCATCGGTGCGCAACAAAGCGGGGATGGCGGGGGTCAAGGGTCGCGACAACAGCCGGGGGCGCGCGTCCGGTGCCTGGAGAGAGCAGCTACCCGACCTTGCTGATTGCCCACTTCACCTGCTGTGGACCGTCGGCATGGCCGGTCAGCACGACTTGCTCGGAGCGCCGCGGTTCGAGGCCGCCGAGATAGATGCTCTCCTCCAGCGTGATCCGCGCCCCATCCGCCCGCAGCCGCCAGCCGCCGGAACGCAGTCGCAGCAGGACCGCCTCGCCGTCCTGCTGCACCGACGCATTCACGTCCGGATGCAGATGGAACCGCACGGCAAAGGGCTGTGGTGTGGGCGCTTCCACCGCGTCCTCGCCGCGGATGTCGTCGCCGCTTTCCGCCATGTAGAGCCGACGGCGATGGATCGCGCCGAATACCTGCCTCCAGCCGTCGTGGCTGGCCTCGAGCCAATGCGCGCCGTTCGCTTCCTGCCGTTGCGCCTCCACCATCATCGGCCGCCGCCCGAGCCCGTCCGGCTTCAGCTCGCTGCTCGAGAGGTCCGCGATCACCAGCGTGGAATGCGCGGCGGTTGCGCGCGACGCATCGCGCCACTCCGGCGGGCCGGCCGGGAATGCCCCGCAGTTCACGATCAACCGATCGCGCCCGACCGACAGCTCCATCGACAGTGTGCCGGCATGGGCGTAGCGGTCCACCCCGGGCGGCGGGGGTGCGCCGCAATCCACCAGCAACACGCTGCGGCCGGCCTGCAGGCGCTGGAAGCCGCCCTCGGTCAGCGCTGACGGCCCGCGACCACCGCGTCCCGCCTGCGTCAGCACAAGGTCGACCAGCGCCGGCGTCTCCTCCTTGCTGCCGTTGAACAAGGCCAGGCCACCATCGCCGTGACGCATCACGCGCAGCGCCGGGGCCATGCGCTCGATTGCATTGGTCAGCGGCGGCGGCGGCTGAGTCTGGCCGGACTGCAACAAGGCACGGATCTCGGTCAGGTCCTGCAGTGCGGCGAGCTGCGTGGCGGGGCTGCGCTCGACATGGCAGCCGTCACCCAGGACCTGGCGGCCGATCTCTTGCGGCAGGAAGCGCAACGCGCGGGTCAGGAACCCGGCATGCTCCGGCAGCGCGACGGCGGCAGCGATGAGGCCCTTGAGCGCGGTCAGGGCGCGGGCATCCAACTCCTCTGCCGGCAGCGCGGCGGAGAGCCCGCGCGCATCCGATACCAGCCGCGCCATCAGCCGCTGGCGGAACACGTCGTCCGCGGTGGCGGCGAAGAAATCGTAGTGCCCGAGCCAAGCGGCGACGCGCGCGCCCACCACGTCCGGGCGATAGGCGATCGGGTCCGGCGGCGGGGCACTGATCCACTCGGAAACCAGGCTACGGGCACGCAGCCGCGCCGCATCGGTGCCCAGGGCTCGCAGGTCGCGCAGCCAGCCGAAGCCATGCGCGGCGGCACGCAGCACGGTGGGCCCGCCGGTCTCGTTCCAGCCGCCAGGCCGCAGCGTGCGGACCGCACCGCCCAGTTCCAGTTCGCCTTTCAGCAGGCGCGCGCCGCGGCCGGGATCGCCGGGCCACGGATCGCGCACCGGCAGCGCCGGCGCGTCCGGCACACGGCTGATGCGCAGCGAAGGCAGGCGGGCGAGCGCGCGGCGGGCATCGCGCAGCCAGCGGCGCGATATCGCGCCACTCATCCGCCCCCGCTCCCACCGCGTAGCGCGGCAACGGCGGCGGCGTAGTCCGGAGCGCCGAAAATCGCGGTACCGGCCACCAGTGTGTCGGCGCCCGCCGCCAGCGCCTGCGGCGCAGTGACCGGGGTAACGCCGCCATCGACCGAGAGCGCGATCGGGTGGTCGGCGGCGTCGATCATGCGCCGCAACGCCGCGATCTTCGGCAGCTGCGACGGCAGGAACTGCTGGCCGCCGAATCCGGGGTTCACCGACATGACCAGAATGATGTCAACCAGATCGAGCGCCCATGCAACGGATTCGATCGGAGTGGCGGGATTCAGCACCACGCCGGACTTGCAGCCATGCGAGCGGATGAGTTGCAGCGAGCGGTGCAGATGCGGGCCGGCCTCGGGATGGATCAGCATGTGGTTGGCCCCCGCCTCGGCGAACGCAGGCACATAGGGATCGACCGGCGCGATCATCAGGTGCACGTCGAAGGGCAGGCGCGTGTGCGGACGCAGCGCCGTCAGCACCGGTGGGCCGAAGCTGATATTGGGGACGAAATGGCCGTCCATGATGTCGAGATGCAGCCAGTCGGCGCCGGCGGCCTCCACCGCCGCCACCTCCTGGCGGAGGCGTGCGAAATCGGCGGCGAGCAAACTGGGGGCGATGATGGGGTGCTGGGAGGCGGGCATGAGGCCGTTTCTACTGCCGCTCGGCGTTTGCACAAGGCGGTGCCGCACCCTGGCCTGGCACCTTTGCGTCAGCGGCACGGAGGCCGGGGCAGCGGGGCTCCTCAAAGAGGCATGCCGAAGGGGGACGCTATCGGTGACCCGGGCCGCGTGCTAGCGAGCACTGGCGGCGAACCGCCGCACTCTCCAGGGCGGAGGATGCCAGCATGCTGCCTGACTTTCCGCAGCCCGGCCCGATCGATCTCGACGCGCTGGACGCCTATCTACGGTCGGACCGCTCGCCGTCTGACTGCATGGACATCTCGCAACTCGACGGCTTCCTGGCGGGCGTCGTAGTTGGCCCCGATATGATCATGCCGAGCGAGTTCCTGCCGGTGATCTGGGGCGGCGAGGAGCCGGAATTCGCCGGCGTCGAGGAGGCCCATACGGTGCTGGGGTCGATCCTCGGCCGCTATAACGAGCTGGCCGACGGGCTCGCAGCCACGCCCCCCGACTACGCGCCTGTGTTCTGGCAGGACCAGGCCGGCAACCGCATCACCGAAGATTGGGCCGTAGGCTTCATGCAGGCGGTGGCGTTGCGGCCGGAGTCCTGGGAGGTGGCGCTGCAGGACGAGGATAGCGCGGTATTGCTCATCCCGATCGGCATCATCGCCGGCGTCGCGGAGCCGGAGGTGGCGGTGAGCGACGACGGCTTCCCGGACGGGTTCCTCGACGAGTTGCTGGAGGAGGCGCCGGACGTGCTGCCCGGCTGCGTGGTGGCGCTGCGAACGTTCTTCGCCGACCGGGCGCTGGACGCTGGTGCCAGCCAGCATACGGGCAGCCGGATGCGGCACTGAGGCGCAGGCGAGCGGCCCGGCTGCGAGGCGGAGGCTGTCGGTTCCGCCGTCGGATTGAACTGCTGGAGCGGCGCAGTAGCGAGCGCGGGATTGGTCAGGCCACCTTGCCATCCGACGATCAGGCCAGTAGCGTGCGCTGCCGCTCAGGGATCACCCCATGCCGTTCAACGCCATCGAGACACGCCGTCTGTATCAGGCGGTTGCTGATCAGATCGCGCAGATGATCCGCGCCGATGAGTTCCGCCCGGGAGATCGATTGCCGACCGAGCGGGACCTGGTGCGTCAGTTGGGCGTCAGCCGGCCGGTGATCCGCGAGGCGATGATAGCGCTGGAGATCGCGGGGCTCGTCGAAGTCCGCAGCGGCAGCGGCGTTTATGTCACCAGCCGGCCGCCGGCGGCCGTGACAACCGGGCGTGATACGGGTTCATCCGAAGTCGGGCCGTTCGAACTTTTCACCGCGCGTCTCGCTGTCGAGGGCGAGGTCGCTGCCGTGGCGGCCGAGCATGCGACCGCGCATGATTTGGCCGAAATGGCGGCGGCGAATGAGCAAATGCGGCTTGCCGTGCAGGCAGGCCGCTCGACCAAGCCCGCCAACCAGCGATTCCATCTGGCGATCGCCATTGCGGCGAAGAATCCGATCCTGTTGAAGGTCATGCACGTGCTATGGGCCGAACTGCCCAAGCGTGGCCCGATCTGGGCACGGCTCGAGGCACGGCGGCAGTTGCGATCAACGCGTGTCGTGGAGCATGAGTCGATCCTGCGGGCCATCGCCGAGCGCAACGGCGAGAACGCGCGCACGGCGATGCGTGCCCACCTGCAAGCCGCCATCAAGGACTATCTGGATGGCGCGCCGATCGACCCGGCTGGTTCCGAATCCAACGGCGCTCAGCAGCGGATCGTCACGCCATTTCCGTCTGAAGCAACCCTGCACGATCTCGACCAGATGTGGTAGCGGCGCCGATTCGGATACCCGCGCGCCGCATCGTCTGAATGAAAGGACCAGTAGGATGAAGATCACCAGAGTGACGCCGCTTCTCGTCGATCGCTTCTGCCTCGTTCGAATCGAAACGGATGCTGGCATTACCGGGATCGGCGAGGCGGGCGCATGGGGACAGCTCGAGGCCAGCGCCGCGGCGATCACGAAATACGCGGACTACCTCACCGGCAAGGACCCGCGCCCGATCGAGCACCATTGGAATGTCATGCTGCGGGCGAACCACTTCACCGGCAGTGCGATCAGCGGTGCTGTCTCGGCCATCGACATCGCGTTGTGGGATATCAAAGGCAAGATGTTCGGCGTGCCGGTGTACGAATTGCTCGGCGGGAAAATGCGGCACAAGGCGCGGATCTACGGCCATGTGAAGGGGCGCACGATCGAAGCGCTGCTTGGCGAGGCGAAACGTTTGAAGGCGGCGGGCTTCACCGCGCTCGGGCATCTGAACCCATTGCTCGACGAGGACGAGTCGACACCGTATTACAAATCGCACGCCGACAAGATCGAGACAGCGATCGACAACGTTCGGCGCCTGCGCGAGGCGGTAGGTCCGTCCGTGGATCTGTGCGTCGAGATCCATCGCCGCCTCACGCCACCCGAGGCAATCGCTCTCGGCCGTGGAATCGAGAAATACACGCCGATGTTCTTTGAGGACCCGTTGCGCCCGAACAGTTTCGACGCGATGGCGCTGGTGGCGGAACATATCAATATTCCGATCGCGACCGGCGAGCGCTTTACCAGCCTGTATCAGTTCCAAACGCTGCTGACGCGCAACGCGGTGCAGTACCTTCGTCCTGACGTGTGCCTGTGCGGCGGCATCACGGGGGCCAAGAAGATCGCCGCTCTCGCCGAGGCGCATGATGCGTGGATCGTGCCGCATAATCCGCTTTCCCCGGTCAGCACCGCCGCATGTCTCCAGATTGCCGCGTGCATTCCCAACTTCGCAATCCAGGAATATCCATCGCGCACGCCGGAACTTGACGGCAGCACGGCGCTCCTCGGTGCCGATATCGCAACTGGGTTGTCAGAGCAGGTCGGCGGGTTTATCGCGATCCCCGAGGCGCCAGGCATCGGCCTTGAACTGGTCGAGGACATCGAACGGCGATTCCCGATGAAGCCGCGGCCAATCCGCATGCGGCCGCACACGGATGGTTCCGTCGTCGATATGTAGATCGGAACCCGTTCCCCTGTCATTGCGAGGACCGCTAGCGAGTGTGGCGGGAGGAAGCAACCTCGGTCGAGAAGGTGTGCGGGCAGTCCGAGCGCTGCTGCGAACAAGATTGCTTCGTCCCGTCACGCTTCGCTCGCGGTCCTCGCAATGACAGGGGCAGGCAACGTCGCGAGCAACCGAACGAAGAGGCGTCCAGGCATGTCGTCTTCCGATCTATCGTTTTCGGCTATAAGCACCGTCACAATGATCGCATCGCGCCGGCGCTTCCTGATCATGGGACTGCTGTTCGTTACGGTTGTGATCAACTATCTGGATCGCAGCAACCTCTCGATTGCCGCACCGAGCATCGCAGGCGAATTCGGGCTGCATCCGGTGCAACTGGGCGTGGTGTTCTCGGCGTTCGGCTGGACCTACACGCCACTCCAGATCCCCGGCGGCTGGCTGGTAGATCGTGTCAATCCGCGAGTGCTCTACCCCATCACGATCTTCCTCTGGTCGATCGCAACGCTGTGCCTCGGGCTTTCCACCGGCCTCGTCATGCTGATCATTCTGCGCATGACGGTCGGGATGTTCGAAGTGCCCAGCTTTCTGATCAATAATCGCATCGCAACAACCTGGTTCGGCGAGCGCGAGCGGGCAAGCTGCATTGCAATCTACACCTCTGCCGAGTTTGTGGGCCTCGCCTTCCTGACGCCGCTGCTCGCATGGCTGAAGGTAACATTCGGCTGGCCCGCGGTGTTCTTCTTCACCGGCACGCTCGGCCTCGCCTGGGCGTTCGTGTTCTGGCGTTCCTATCGGGACCCGGCGCATTTTCCAGGCACCAACGAAGCCGAGATCGCGCTGATCCGCTCCAGCGGCGGCATCCCTGACCTGTCCAGCAGAATCGGCGCCCGGCATAAGGCACGCACCGGGTCGTTGTGGCGCGATTTCGCCATCGTGCTCGGCCGCCGCAAACTTTGGGGCATCTATTTCGGACATTTCGCCTGGGGCACCACGGCGACGTTCTTCCTGACATGGTTCCCCACCTACCTCGTGACCTACCGGCATCTCGATTTCATCAAGGCCGGCTTCTACGCCTCACTGCCGTTCCTCGGCGCCTTTGTAGGCGTGCTTTGCTCCGGCGCGCTGTCGGACTGGCTGTATCGGCGCGGATTCAGTCTGGGCTTCGCGCGCAAGACGCCGATCATCGGCGGGCTCGTGCTGTCGACCGGGATCGTTGGTGCCAATTTCGTTGACCGCCCGGCGTTGATCATCCTGTTTCTTTCATTGGCGTTCTTCGCTAACGGACTCGCCTCGATCCACTGGTCGCTGGTTTCGGCGACCGCGCCGGGGCGGCTGATCGGCCTGACCAGCGGCGTGTTCAACGGGGTCGGTGGGCTGGCTGGCATCACCGCCCCGATCATCATCGGCCTGTTGCTGCGTGGCGGCGATTTCACACTGCCGCTCACATTCATCGCTTGCGTCGCCCTGCTGGGCGCCCTCTCCTACATCTTCGTCGTGGGCAAACTCGAGCGGATTGCCGAGTGATGCGGGAGATAGAGGTGATGCGAGCGATAGATCAGACAACGTATTAACCCCACGGCGGTCGAAAGGCCGCATCATCCTGGGCGATGCCTTTCTGCGGTGCCTTCACCGGCGATCTGTCAGCCGTCAGGCCGTCAGCCTTACGGCGACACACGCAACGCTGACTGATTCACATCACGGTCATCGCCGACGCAACGGAGCGCGCAAGGTTACGGTCATGGCCGACGCAACGCGTCTCGCCAGGCGGCGGAACGCTGGCGTTGTGCCGGACGCGGACACGGTCCATGGGCCGTCCTCCCGCGCTGTCAAGAAATACACTACTTGCACTGCCAGGATATACCCGACAATCTTGGCTCGCCACCGCACAGGCCGGTGGGGTTCGCTCGCCCAAGCAAAGCATAAACCTGCCAGACAGTCGAACAAACCACGAACAGGGAGAATGTCTCATGTCGGGAACGAATGCGATTCCAATTCCATGGTGGAAGGAGCCAACCAAGGATCAGTGGTTGGCCTGGGTCGCCGCCTGGCTGGGGTGGACACTCGATGCATTCGACTTCACCATCTTCCTGCTGCTGATGGTGCCGATTTCCAAGGACTTCGGCGTGCCGCTGACCGCGGTCGCCATCGTCTTCACCTTGACCTTGTGGATGCGGCTGATTGGCGCGACCGCGTCCGGCTGGGTGGCCGACCGGATCGGCCGCAAGAAGCCGCTGATGATCTCCATCGCCTGGTTCTCCGTCTGCAACCTGCTCGCCGGCCTTGCGCCGAGCTTCTGGTTGCTGCTGCTGTTCCGTACCGTTCTCGGCATCGGCATGGGGGCGGAATGGCCCGCCGGCGCGGCGCTGGCGATGGAAACGTGGCCGCAACGCTCGCGCGGCTTCATGGGCTCCGTGCTCCAGGGTTCCTGGGGTCTCGGCGCACTGCTCTCCAGCGCGGCCTATGCTTTGCTCTATGATTCGATCGGCTGGCGCGGCCTGCTGCTGATCGGTGTGCTACCCGCGCTGTTGATTGTCTACATCCGCATCTTCGTCAAAGAGCCAGCGGTGTGGGTCGAGAACCGGCGAAAGCAGCGTGCCCAGAACCGTGAGTTCCGCGCGCCGCTGATCAGCATCTTCCGCCGCGGCTTGCTCGCCAACACGCTCACGGCGTGCTGGATGATGGCCAGTGCATTCGTCGTCGGCTACTCGGTCGGCGGGATGTTTCCCTCCTATCTCCAGAAGGACCTCGGGCTGCCTACCGGCTACGTTGCGCTGCCGATCATGTTGCAGAGCCTGATGTTTTTCATCTCGGCGATCCTCTGGGGCCTGGTCTCCGACCGGTTTGGCCGGCGCTACTCGCTCATGATCACCGCTCTGGTGACCATCCCGATTGCACCGCTCTATCTACTGACCAGAGACTACACGATGATCGTGGTATTCTTCACGTTGCAGGGCTTCTTCGGCGGCGGAGGGATGCACACTCAATGGCCGCACTATCTGTCGGAGCGATTCCCAACTGAGGTGCGAGCGACGGCCACTGGCTTCTGCTATCATCAGGGCGCGATCTTTGGCGGTCTGGTGGGGCCCGTGGTGACATACTTCGCCATCAGTTGGCACCTGGGCTTCGCGTTACCGATGCTGATTGGTACTGTTTTCGCCTCCGTCTCCGTGGCTGCCTCGATGCTGTTCAGCCCCGAAACAAGAGGCACCGAGCTGGTGTCTGATATTCAACTGGCGTGATGCGTTACCAGGTTGGGGGCGTGCGACAGCCTTGGGCTGGCCGTGCGTCCCCGGCCTGGCGGCTGCCCTCGGCCAAGGATGCGCCGCGTTACGAATGAGCCGCTGGTTCGTATCGATCGCCTTTTTTCACTTTGCATATCGAGCACTGTCAGCCATCCAGGCGGCAATCCGGCGCCCGGCCAGCCGATGCCACGCGCCGTCGTACACCAGACATGACGGTACGGAGAGTATCCCGGCAGCACCGGGTATCTGCCCGCGCACGACACTGGTTCCATGTCGGCGGCCTACTGTCATTATCGCAAAAAAGGGCACAGGAAGAACTGAAGCAAGGCAAGTCGCTCGACTACGGACTTGGATGTTGATGGATAGCCAGGCACAGCGACTGCCTGACGTCAGGAGATGATTCCACGCATGGTTTGATTCCCAAAGGCAGCATCGGCACGCGCGTCAACAATTACCGAACACCAGCGTCAACGCTCAAACCAAACTACGCCCCGACCGTCCCCCTTAGCACATCCAGTGGCACCAGCCGCCCATCCCGCTCGAAATGCCAGAACGTCCAGCCGTTGCAGGACGGTGCGTTCTGCACCAGCGCCCCCACCTTGTGGATCGAGCCGCGCAACGCACCCGAAACCACCGTGCCGTCCGCCGACACCACCGCCGACACCCGCCGCTGCCGGTCGTGCAGTTTCGTCCCCGGCGCCAGCACGCCTTGCTCCACCAGGCTGCCGAACGGCACGCGCGGTGCCTCGCGCCGCGATGTCGCAGTGCCGATACCATCCACTGGCACGCGCGTGGCGGCCCGAATCCGGCCCCACGCCGCTTCCACGTACGCGGGGTGCCGCTCGATACCAATAAAGTGCCGGTGCAGCCGCTTGGCGACCACCGCCGTCGTGCCGGTGCCCAGGAAAGGGTCCAACACGATCTCCTCCGGCGCTGTCGAGGCCAACAGCACGCGGTGCAGCAGCGCCTCGGGCTTCTGCGTCGGGTGCAGCTTCAGGCCATGCTCGTTGCGCAGCCGCTCGGCGCCGGTGCACAGCGGAATGAACCAGTCGCTGCGCATCTGGATGTCGTCGTTCAACGCCTTCATGGCCTGGTAGTTGAAGCGGTGGCGGGAATCGCGCTGCCGCGCCGCCCAGATCAGCGTCTCATGCGCGTTGGTGAAGCGCCGCCCGCGGAAATTCGGCATCGGGTTGGCCTTGCGCCACACCACGTCGTTCAGAATCCAGAACCCCAGGTCCTGCAAAATCGCGCCGATGCGGAAGATGTTGTGGTAGGCCCCGATCACCCACAGCGTGCCGTCCTTGCGCAGCAGGCGGCGGCATTCGGCGAGCCACTCGCGGGTGAAGGCGTCGTAGGTGGGGAAGTCGATGAAGCGGTCCCACTCCTCGTCCACGCCGTCCACCAGGCTGTCGTCCGGACGGCGCAGCTCGCCACGCAACTGAAGGTTGTAGGGCGGGTCGGCGAACACGCAGTGGACCGAGGCCGGGGGCAACATGCGCATCAACTGGACACAGTCGCCCAGCAGGACCTGATCCAGCGGCAGTTCGCGGGTAAGTTCCACAACGCTCGGGGGGTTGGAGGTGGCGGGGGCTGGTCTGGCTAGCCACCAGGCCGCAGCTATCGTGGCGGTCTGTCCCGCGCCGCGTCAATGAGATTGCTCCGGGGGGCAGAATGCTGCCATCTGCTCGATCACCGACGCCGCGGTCGCGTCGTCACGCCGCATACGATCGGTCAAGGCCGCATCGCTCAGCAACGTATCGAACGCGGTGGCCAGTATACGGGCGACAAGCTGTCCGGGGGGCTGATTGGGTGCGAACTCACCGTCGGCCGCCGCAATCGCCATGGGTAAGCGATATTGGAGGCGCCCCAGATCAATATCGTCATCGACGATGTCTCGCGAACCGGGCAGCCGGCCGTCCGGCAGGGCGGCAATCCGCCGCATCAGTCGATCCCGCTCCGATGTATTCAGATGCAGTTCATCGTCCGGCGAGGTAATGGTGGCGCGGACCAGAGCAGCGGCATGCTCCACGGCGCGCCACACCACCTCCGCCGTCTCGCAGCCATTATCACGCAGCAATTCGCCGAACGACGCCAGGCTTTCGCACGCGCTGGCAACCGCGTCCCATCCGGCGATCCGGCAACACACGGTCAGTGCGCCGCGCGCCAATATAGTCGCGCGACGGCACAAGGTGTCGGCGACCGCATTCCCGATCACCATGCGGTTCCACCCGGCACATTCGATGCGTGAGGAGCCTACCTCTTCTACGGTTCCCAGTCCGTGAATACTGGCCGGCCCGGTCAGTCCCCGTCTAAGTCGAGTGCCAATTGCGCCACGCTGGCGAAAGCCGGGCGGTGATGGCACGTGGGGCCGAGCCGCAGCAACGCCTCGCGATGGAACTCCGTGGCGTAGCCGACATTTGTTTCCCACCCGTAGCCCGGCCAACGCAGGGCGAGCCGGGTCATGGCGCGGTCGCGCACCACCTTCGCCACGATCGAGGCCGCGGCGATCGACAGGCAGCGGCCATCACCGCCGACCACGCAGCGCACCGGACAAGGCACAATTGGCGCCACATTGCCGTCCACCAGCGCGAGATCGGGGGGCGCCGGCAGCCGCGCCACGGCACGACGCATGGCGAGCAAGGCGGCGTGCAGGATGTTGAGCCGGTCGATCTCGGTCACCGAGGCCGCGGCGACCGCGATTTCCGCCTTGCCCGACGCGTGCAGCGCGTCGAACGCGACCCGGCGTTGCTCCGCCGTTAGCTTCTTCGAATCGTCGAGCAATGCGGCGAGCTTGCGCGGGACGCCGGCGGGGAACACCACGGCGGCGGCGACCACCGGCCCGGCGAGCGGGCCACGGCCCACTTCGTCAACCCCTGCGACGCGCCCCCCGGCGGCTTTTTCCAGCGCGAAGTTCGGCATGAGCGCAAGGTTAGCAGGGATGGCCGGAGTCGGGGGAGAGGGCGCGGCCCGTTAACCGATCGCTGATCGGACGGTCGCATGAGTCTCCCCCAGGCAGTCAGCCGCGGCGACATGGTCGCCAGCGCCCATGCGGACGCCAACCGCCAGGACCAGATCCTCGGGTCAACGCGCGTCTTGCCAGAGTGGAGCGCATGCTCGCCGCCACCGGCGGCAATGTCTAACGGCTCGCCCCCGCGCTGATGATCGTGCTCTGCGCCGGCAGCACGTTCCTCGGCCTGATCTCGGAATACCTTGTGCTGATCCCGATGATGCTGGTTCCGGCGGAGAAGCTGAAGCTCGGCGCATTGTTTGCGGTGGCGCTGGTCGCGATTCCGGCAAAGATTGGCTACCTCGGCCCGGTCACCAACCCACTGCCGCTGGTCATCGCGCAGCCGATCGTCGGCGTGCCGGTATTCAGCGGCGCCACGTTCCGCCTTGTGATGTAGATCGTGTTCCTCGCACTGGGCATGGCCTACCTGCTGCTCAATGTCTGGCGCGCCGGCTTCTCTCCCGCGGACGCCGCCTTCGACGCGCCCAAACTCACCGCGCGGCAAGCGTCTGTCCTGATTGCGGTGAACGCAAACAGATTTACGAGCATAGCAACCTGATCATCGGCAGCGAATCGATCACCGCGGCGGCGGAATGCAGTGCCAACGACCATCGGACCTGTGCCGTCGCCGCTGCCGTGTTCCTGTTTTCGTAACGGACGCAGCAGCCTCACCGTTGCGCCACCGCCGGGTCATGCGGGCCACATTACGATTGCTGCACACCGGCGCCAGCCTCGTATTGACCGCTCAGTGCTGGCTGACGCTGCCACCGAATGCTCGCCCGGGCGGCGGTGTTCCAGTCGCGGCAAAGCGAGAATGATTACTGTACCGTCGCCCCGCCGCTGATGCCGCTGCAAAGTCAGGATGTGCATCGAGGTCGCGCCCGCGCGCATCCTTGTTGTCGATTCTGACACGACTGTGGCCGGCCGTTACAAGGTTGGTCTCCGAGTCCGTGACCATAGATGCGGCATGCAGCCAGTCAAAATCGATACGCTACCGCCAGCTGTCCGTTGATGCCGGTACTGTCGTCGCCATGCATCGCCGTCACGCTCGCCGTCACGCCGAGCGCACCATCTTGCGCGGTGATGCCCAAGCCCCCATCAAGCAAATAGCGGCTGTCATAGGCCGCGTATTGGTTCACCGCGAAACCGTACAGGTTCCCTGTGCTGGCCACCTGCGGGTTGCCTGGCTCCAGTTCGGCCCCAAGCGTGAAGCTTGGCATGATCAACCAACGGCCGCGATGCAACGGCTCCGACCCGACAGCCACCCCGGCCAGCAGGCTGGCCGACGTATGGCTGAGGCGATCCTCATCCAATGCCAGTTCGCTACCGGTCTCCTGAAAGCCGCTGAGCATGACATGAGCGACGCGGACGCCCGCTTGCGGCGCAATCGTGACGGATGCCAGCCGGATCATGTCGCCCAACAGGGCCTGCCCGCCATAAGCCAGAGCGGGCGCACTGCCGCGCACGGTACCCAGTCCGCCGCCCAGTGGGCGTTCGCCCTGGTAGTTGATGCCGCCGATATCGACCCGTGCGTCCAGATAAGGCCCGTTCGCCAGCGAGCCGAATGCGTAACGTCCGCCGATGGTTCCCAGCACTGTGTCGACGTCGGCGGTCGCGCCGGCACTGCCAACAGTGCCCCAGTCATAGCCGAGACTGACAACCACGCTGCTACGCGTATCAATCCGGTAGGTAGCGCCCATCAGCGGGCCGGCGTTTTGTTCCGAGCTGCCAGCGGTGCCGCCATGCGCGCCGGTCGATACGTATCCGCCCCAACCCGTGAGCCACATCTCGGTTTGCCCGACCGCAAGGTCACGGCCGACCGCGTACGGTGCCAGTGCGGCGTCGAGCCGGAACGGCTGGCGCAGCAGATATGCGGCGGCGTCAGCACGCACCTGGCCACCCACCTGCGACGGCACGTCACCCAGGGTGCCCAGGTCGATCGCCGACTGAAGGTAATAGTTGTAGGCGGTGTAATTGCCCGACAGCGGCGAAGCCTGCAGCTCGTTGAGCAAGGCAGCGCCGGCAGCGGCATTGCCCACAAACGCGCTCTGCCCGGGCAGCGCAAGGTAATCCACCATTTTGGCACGCAGGACGTAGATGTCGGCCGCGCTGAGCCCCAGTCCCTGCGTCAGGTAGGCCTCCATCGAGCCGTACGATGCGGTTACCTGATCGAGTGCCGCCTGCAGGAAGCTCGGCTGTACGCCCAGCGTCGGCGCCAGGGCGGCGGCTGTCGCTTCTCCATACGCCGCTCGGATTGCCGCCAGTTCGGCGGATATGCGCCCGGCCTCGTAATAGTTGGATGCAACATAGTCGTTCATGATCGTAGCCGGAGCGACGCCGGCGATGCTTTGCAGCAGGGCCGACGTCCACCCCGTCCGGTCCTTGCCGGCCGAGCAATGATAGAGCGCGGCATCGGAACTGTGGGCCAGATCGAGCAGTACCGTGCCGAATCCGGTGCGCTGCATTGAATTGGTCACGAATTGGCGGTACTGACTCTCGAACTGCGCGATGGCCGCAGCCGGGGTCGTGACCATCCCTGGCGGCGGCGGTGCCGCTGTGCCGTAGATGTTGACATTGACGTAGCTCGCGCCGAGCGGCACTCGATCCGGCGTCTGAGCGATCTCCGAGGGCGTGCGCAAGTCGATGTCGAGCGTGATATGCAGCGCGGAGAGCGTGGCGAGGTCCGCATCGCTGACGCTCAAGACCTCCGAGCGATAGAATACCCCGGTTCGCATGACCCCATCGTGAGCCGTGGTTTCCGCGAAGCCGGTGCCGCCGTACTGCGCCGCGATACCGGCGAGATCACGAAAATTCCCGTCAGATGCCAGGATCGGCGTGGTGATTGCCTGCTGCGCGAGGGCATGGCTGGCAGCCAGCCAGAACACAGTTGGTAACACGCCGCACAGGATACGCCGCATGGCATGACCTCGCGAGCAAGACGCGGCTGGCAGCAGAGCGGGTGCCGTTCAGTGGTCGCCGGCGGGCTTCGCCATCGTGTGCCGGGCCGCGTGGAATCTCGTCCGCGTATCCTGACGATATAACGTTAACGGAACACTAAGGGCGGTGACAGCCCGCCGCTCTATCGCATCGAATTACGCATCGGACATGGCTGGCACTCGAAATAAGCATTCGACGCCAGGCGCCGACTAGCCGTGGCCGAAGCAAAGGCAGAATGAGTGGCGAAACTTGTTCCAGCGCGTCCTCTGCGCACTGAGACGACGCATCCGGCAGACTGTTTCCTGCCACTGCCCAGCCGCGCCCCCGCCCGCATCTGGTTGTTAATGAAGCCTTAATCGATGTCACCGATAGTGCCGATCCCCGCCAGATCGTGCATCGCGGAGATCATCTTATGAAACCGAAGCCACTGACTTCCAATAGCTCTGGACATCCGCATCTGATCGGTCGGGCGAGAACGAACGAACACAAGAAGCAGGTTCACGCGAGAATCCTGTTCAAGTCGTTCAAACGCAGGCATGGGTTGCTTGCCGCCAGCTTCCTCCGCGTATTGCTCTTTGCGCCACTCATGCCGGCAGCGGCGTTGGCTGGAGCCCAGGACAATCCAACCGGCGGTCCCCTGGCCATCGAAGACCTATCGTCACTGCCTCCCCCAGCTCGACTCGAGCAGTCTGCGACAACGCCCCAGTGGACTGTCTCACTGGGGGGCAT
The DNA here is from genome assembly GCA_035508435.1 of Acetobacteraceae bacterium. Taxonomy (GTDB): domain Bacteria; phylum Pseudomonadota; class Alphaproteobacteria; order Acetobacterales; family Acetobacteraceae; genus JASHVB01. Next base: position 72,941 of record DATJNA010000017.1, read on the forward strand.
CTTCCTGGGACGCCTGGTTGGTGCCAACCGTACTCTCGACGCTCGCGTGCCAGGTAGCGTGCCATTCCTCGCGACAGCAATTACCCCGGGTACCGACATCTTCAACAGCAACGCGTTTCAACAGGGACCCTCCGCCGGGCCGAAGATAGACCTGACCTATCATAGCAATTCGGGGTATGGCGTAGAGATCTCGTATTTTAATGTCTTCGACCAGGACGCCGTCGTGTCGATCGGCCCTGACACTCCGGCAGACTGGCTGGTCATGCGGGCTCCTGGCGGATTTTGGCAGACCCAGGATTTCTCCTACCAGGCCATGACATGGAGTGCCTCCACGAATCTTTACAGCGCCGAGGTGAACGGGCGTTTCGATGCTTCCCGCAGAGTGACATTGCTCGCCGGATTCCGCTGGTTGCAGTTGAACGACAGCCTTCAGGGTACGCTGACCCCCAGCGATCGCACCGCCCCGACCTGGAAAACGACATGCCCTCTTTGCAATCTCTTTCAGGTCACCTCGGATGGGCCGATCGGTAATTTGCCGCCGTTCTGGACGACGGGCACGACGAACAATCTCTACGGTGCGCAACTGGGGGTCGATGCCAAAATATTGGAGGTTGGCCGCTTCTCGCTCGACGGACGGATAACGGCCGGGCTGTTCGATAACAATGCGGAGCAATCGACCGGCGTCAGCATCCAGAAAGTTGTGTATCCGACCTCTGCTGCAGCCAACGGCGCTGCCTTCGTCAGCGAAGCAAGATTGCAGTTGAAGTATCGGGTCATGAACGGCCTGTCAGCCAATGTGGGCTACGAAGTGTTATGGCTCGATGGCGTTGCCTTGGCGCCGCGGCAGATCGACGAGACGCATGCGGCTCCGTTGGATGTACGGGCGCTAGGCATCAACCACGGATCGAATATGCTGTTTCAGGGAGCCACATTTGGACTCGAATATTCGTTTTAGCAGACGCAAGAAACGCAAGCCGCCGCTCTGACGAGCGTCGAAAAGACCTGGCTCCCGCCACCCACGTATCAGGCGGATGCCAACTCCGCCGCCACGATGGCAACCACGGCGTCCACGCCGCGACGCACCGGGGCGGACATCGTTGCCCCGGGGTTGAACGCCACGCCCTCAATGGTGTAAAGGGTACAGAGCCCGGGCAACACACCCAGTACACGAGCCAGGCTCACCGCATCGGCAACCCCGAACCCATGCGAAGACGCACGTGCCTTCACCGGTAATGCATCATCGCGCACGCAATCCACGCGACGGATCGAACCGACCGGAGCACCGGATGAAGCCGCGTCAATCAGCCACACGCTGCCGGCGTCGCGCAGGCACTCGATCAACGCCGTAGCTTCTCCGTCTTGCTCTGTCACCAGCACACCCGGCGGGACGCAGCCACGCAGCAACCGGGCGGCCAACCGGCCTGCTCCATCATCACCGCACGCCGGATTGCCGATACCGATTACCACGCGCGCGGGCGCCATGTCAGACCCCCGCCCCACACCCCGTCAGGTCCGCACCGTTTCAAGTTTCAGGAAATGCGTGGCGCAGGAAATGCACGGATCGTGGTTGCGGATCGCTTGCTCGCACAGGTGGGTCAGCCGGTCATCCGGCAGATCGAGCCAGCGCGGGGCGAATTCTCGCAGATCATTCTCGATGCTCGGCTGGTTCTGCGATGTGGGGGGCACGATCCTGGCCTCCAGCACGCTGCCTTGCGGGTCCAGACGATAGCGGTGGTACAGCATGCCGCGCGGCGCCTCGGTCGCCGCGCAGCCAACGCCCGCGCGCATTGGCGCATCCACGAATGGCCGGTCCGGCTCGTCATACGCATCGATGATGCGCAACGCCTCGTCGAACGCGTACACCATTTCCACGGCGCGGATCACGATGCTGCGGAACGGATTGTTGCAGGTCGGTCCAAGCCCCGCCTGCTTGGCCGCCTCCAGCGCCAAGGGCGACAACCGCGACGAGTTCAGGCTGTAGCGCGCCAACGGCCCGGTCAGGTAGGCGCCATGGCCGAGATGCCGCGAATGCAATGCATTGGAGTGCCTGACGTGGTACTCCTCGAAATGCGCATCGTATTGCTGCGATGGAATGTCCAGTCCCTGGTTCGATACCACATGCCCTTCGTTGAAGGGATACTCGTCGGGGTGACCGACGGCAACGAATTCGTAATCCCGTTCCAGGTCGGGAAAATCGAAACCGGCGACCAGCTTGACGGTGCCCAGCGACGCCTCCCGCCCGCGTTCCAGCGCGTCGCGCAGCGTGCCGAATTCGCGGCGCGTGGGCACGCGATAGAACCCGCCGACCCGGACGTTGATCGGATGGATTTCACGCCCGCCGAGGAGGTGCAGAATTTCGTTGCCGGCCTTCTTCAGCGCCAGGCCGTCGCGGACGATGTCCGGATGGTCCTTCGCCATCTCCACCGCGCCGTCGTAGCCGAGGAAATCCGGCGCGTGCAGCATGTACATATGCAGCGCGTGGCTTTCGATCCATTCGCCGCAATACAGCAGCCGGCGCAGCGCGCGGATCGGCGGCGTGATGGCGATGCCGAGCGCATCCTCCATCGCGTGCACCGAACTCATCTGATAGGCGACCGGGCAGATGCCGCAGATGCGCGCGGTGATGTCCGGGACCTCCAGGCAGGAACGACCGCGCAGGAAGGCCTCGAAGAAGCGCGGCGGCTCGAAGATGCGCAACTCGGCGTCGCGCAGCTTGCCGTCCTGGATCACCAGGCGCAGCGCGCCTTCGCCCTCGACGCGCGCCAGCACATCGACGCTGATGGTTCTACGTGCCATGGCGGTCGCCTTCCTCGCGGAACGCCTCGGCGCCGGCGTTGAAGGTGCGGAACACACGCTGCAACGCTTGCTCGTTCATGCCGGCGTCGCGCAACTGGTGCGCCAGAGACACCGTGTTCGGCGTCTCCTTCGGGCCAAAACAGCCGTAGCAGCCGCGATTGTAGGCGGGACAGAGGGCGCCACAGCCGGCATGCGTCACCGGCCCGAGGCAGGATGCCGCGCCGCGCACCAGCACGCAGACCGTGCCACGCTGCTTGCACTCCATGCAGACGCTGTGCGGCGGAATGTTGGGCTTGCGGCGGTGCAGATAGGCGGTGAGCACCTCCAGCAACTGGTGCTTGTTGATGGGGCAGCCGCGCAATTCGAAATCCACGTTGACGTGGGCGCTGATCGGCGTGGAGGTGGCGAGCGTGTCGATATAGTCCGGTCGCGCATAAACGATGGCGGTGAACTCCCGCACATCCTTGAAATTGCGCAGCGCCTGAATGCCGCCGGCGGTGGCGCAGGCGCCGATCGTGATCAGCGTGCGCGACTGGCGGCGGACGGCGTGCAGGCGCTCGGCGTCGTGCGGCGTGGTGACCGAGCCTTCCACCAGCGATACGTCGTATGGGCCCTTCATCACGCCGCGCGTGGCTTCGGGGAAATAGGCAATGTCCACCGCGCCGGCGATCGCGAGCAATTCATCCTCGCAATCCAGCAGTGAAAGCTGGCAGCCGTCGCAGGAAGCGAACTTCCAGACGGCGAGTTTGGGTTTGGCGGGCGGTTTCATGTGAGGCCTGTCACAGTTCGCTCATGTCGCCGCGGGAGGGCGGCGTGGGTACTGAAATCGCGAGCCGCGCTCACTGTCATTGCGAGGACCGCGAGCGAAGCATGGCGGGACGAAGCAATCCGGTTCGGTGCGGCCCACCGGTCGCCCGCGCGCAGATGCCGCCGGGATTGCTTCGTCGCTCTGCTCCTCGCAATGACATCAACTCACACCTCCTTCAGCGCCATCAGGCGGCGGACGCGGTCGTAGCGGACCACCGCGCCGTCCTTGCAGGCGAACATGCCGGCAAACTGGCAATGGCCGCACAGGCCGACGGCGCATTTCATGTTGCGCTCGATCGATACCCAGATCGTTTCCTCCGGCAGGCCGATATCGCGCAGTGCCGCGCCGGCGAAGCGCATCATCACTTCCGGCCCGCACACCAGCGCCGTGGCATGCGCCACATCCACCGCGAGGCGCGGGATCAGCCGGGTCACCACGCCGACATGGCCGCGCCAGTCGCCGGCGGCATGATCGACCGTCACCTCGAGCTCCAGGTCCAGGCGCTTGCGCCAGGTCTCCAACTGCCGGCGGTACAGGATCTCGTCCGGGCCGCGCGTGCCATAGAGCAATATCACCTTGCCGAACTGTGAGCGGTTGGCGAGCAAGTGGTAGATGGACGGGCGCAGCGGCGCGAGACCGAGGCCGCCGGCCACCACCACCACGTCCTGTCCCGCCAATTCGTCCGTCGGCCAGGCGGTGCCGAACGGGCCGCGCAGGCCGATCATGTCGCCGGGCTTCAGCGCGGTGACCGCTTCGCTGACCGCGCCGACCGAGCGGATGGTCTGCACCAGGCGCGATGCATCGGATGCGTCGCCGCTGATGCTGACGGGGATCTCGCCCACGCCGAACACGTACAGCATGGTGAACTGGCCGGGGCGGTAGCGAGGCAGGGGCGCGGCGTCGGCCGGTTCCAGTTCCAGCGTCACCGTGCCGGGCAGGTCGCGGACCCGCCGCCGCACCCGGACGATGCGCGGCACCATAGCGTCGGCCATTGGTGCGGCCCGCGTCTCAGCGACGGTGTCCATACACGTCCAGCATCTGCAACCGCATCGCCTGGAGGCGCTGCACCAGCACCGGCAGGATCCGCTTGAACAAGGCGTAGCCAAGGCGGTTATCGGCGTCGCATTTGTCGCGCAGGCAACGGGCATCAAGCGCGATGGCGCGGGTCAGTTCCAGGGCGCGGGCGTCATATCCCCAACGATAGGGCGGCAGCAGCCAGGTCAACCCGACGACCTCGCCCTCGCCCACGGTCTCAAACTGCATGGCGCCGGCACCGGGTGCGGCGAGTTCCAGCGATACCCGGCCATGGCGGACCAGATAGATCCAGTCGGCGGGATCCTCGGCGTGGAACAGGTACTCGTCGGCGTTGAAGCGGGTGTTCTTGGCACAGCCGGCGGCGAGGTCGACGAATTCCTCACCGAGGCCCGAGAACAGGCGATGCTCGCCCAGAATGCGTTCAAGCCCCTCCATGCGTCCCTCCAGATGCGTCGGGCGGCGTGGGCGCGGGTGCTGCTTCGCCGCGAATCGCGCGCACTTCCTCGGTGATGTCGATGCCGACCGGGCACCAGGTGATGCAGCGGCCGCAGCCGACGCAGCCCGAGGTGCCGAATTGCTCCACCCAGTTCGCCAGCTTGTGGGTCATCCACTGGCGATAGCGGGAGCGGGGTGAGGCCCGCACGCTGCCGCCATGGATGTAGGAAAAGTCCGTGGTGAAGCAGGAATCCCAGCGTCGGCTGCGCTCGGTGGCGCCGTCCAGGCCATTGGCGTCGCTGACGCTGGTGCAGAAACAGGTTGGGCAAACGGCGGTGCAGTTGCCACAGGTCAGGCAGCGAGACGCGACATCGTCCCAGCGCTTATGTTCCAGATTGGCGAGCAACAGTTCGGGCAGGTCGTCAGCACGCATCTGCCGGCCCATGCTGGCCGCGGTCCGCGCGGTGATCTGTGTCGCGCGGTCCAGGTCGGCCTGGGTGGCCGCGCGCCGCGGCAGCCGCTCCAGCAATGCCGCGCCGCGATCGCTGCCCGGTTCGGCCAGGAATTCGTGCGGATCGCCCGGGAATTCGGTCAGCGCGATGTCGAAGCCGGCGGTCGCCTTCGGGCCGGTCTGCATCGAGGTGCAGAAGCAGGTGCCGCCGGCCTCGCCGCAGTTGACCGCGACCAGGAAGACGCCGTCGCGGCGGGCCTGGTAGTGGCGATCGACATAGGGGCCGTGCAGGAAGACACGATCCTGGATGGCGATCGCATGCAGTTCGCAGGAGCGCACCGCCAGGAACGCAAAGCGCTCGGTGGGGTCGGGATCGGTGGCGACCCGAATGCCGCCGGCGTCATGCTCCGCGCGCCACAGACGCAGCAGCGGCGGATGCAGGAAGCGCTTCCAGGCATGCGGACCGACGGCATAGCCGAACAAGGCGCCATCGTCGCGGCGTTCCAGGCGGTAATGGCCGCCGTCCTGGCGATCGGTCCAGCCGGCGGGCAGGTCGCCGAGCGTCTGGATGTCGTCGTAGACAATCGCGTCGTCACGCCGTGCCGGGCCGAGGACACGGAAGCCGCCCGCGCGTAGTGCCGCGATCAGGGCGGCCAACCCATCCAGTGCGATGACTGATGGCTCGTGTGTCATGCGGGGACTTTCTCCGGGCCGGCCGGGGGGCCGCATTGATCCAGCGCAATCGGAAGTAGAATAGGACGTGAAGCAGGCGCGTGCCTATCCGCTTAGCGCAGGTTCGTCGGCTGGCCGTGCCGGCCGGCCGATCACGGGGTGATTTCCACGGGGCGATTTCCACGGGTAGTATACCGCGGGGCGAGTTCCTGTGGCGACCGGACAGGGACAAGGAAGAGCGCTCCCCCTCGCTGCCTGCCGCATCCTCCTTCCCCGTCTCTCGCTACACCATCTCGATCGCCAGCGCCTCGCGCAAGGCATTGGCGGCCATGCCCAGGTCCGCATCGAGTTCGGTCGCCAGCGTGGCGGCCCGCGCGATGTCGCGGTCCCGCGCCGCGAGCATCACCGCCCGCAATCGCGCCTCCAGCGCCGACATGCCGTAGCCGGCAGCCATGCCGACCATGGCGTGGGCCTGCGATGCCATTTCGGTGCCGTCGCCCGCTTCCACGGCGCTACGCAGCGCGGGCAGGCGGGCATGCAGCTCGATCAGGCACTCCTCCACCATGCCGCTCAACATCTCGCCCGACAGGGTGTTGCGCAGTTCGCCGAGCCGTTCCGTCGACAGCACCGCCGCTGCCGCGCCGACGGCATCGGCAGGACGCAGCGTCACGATACGCTCCGGCACACCGCGCCAGGCCAGTTCGGCGATGGCATGCGACAACTCCGGCAAGGCCACCGGCTTGGCGAGCAAGCGGTTCATGCCGGCCTCCCGGCAAAGCGCCTGGTCGGCCGGCGTCACGCTGGCGGTCAAGGCGACGATCGGGACCGTGGCGGCGGGTGGCCGCAGGGCGCGGATTTTACCCGCGACCTCGTACCCGTTCATGCCCGGCATGAAGATGTCCATCAACACCAGGTCGTAGGGATGGCGCATGACCGCCTCCAGCGCCTGGTTCCCGTCGATGGCGACATCCACCATGTGGCCGTCGCGCCGCAGCAGCGTGGCGGTGACGAGCTGGGTGGCCAGGGTATCCTCCACCAGCAGGATGCGGGTGCGCGGCAGGGTGCGGCGTGCCAGCAGATCCTCCGCGGGTGCGCGCGGCTGAGCGGCGGGAAGCGGCCTGATCGGCAGCCGCAGCCAGAATTCGTTGCCGGCCTTGCCGTCCTCGGTCATCCACGGGTCGCAGCCAATCTGGCCGCCCATCAGCGAGACGAGCTGGCGGCAGATCGCGAGGCCGAGCCCGGAGCCGATTGGCGTCAGCGCATCGGCGTCCTCGCCCAGTCGCGAGAACGGCTGGAACAAGCGGTCGCGGCCGGCGGGCTCGATCACCGGGCCGCGGTCACGCACAGCGAGGTGCAGCATCGGGCGGGCGAAGGCATCCTCCTCGCGGCCGGCGAGCAACCCGACCGCGCCGGGCTGGCCGAACTTCACGGCGTTGGACAACAGGTTGATCAGCACCTGGCGCAGCCGTCCGGGGTCGGTGTACAGCTCCGCGGGCAGGTCCGGGGCGGCGACGAGGCCCAGAGCGATGCCGCGCTCGGCCGCCTGATGGCGGAATATGTCCAGCACGCCTTCGAGCAAGGCGCGCAAATCGAACACGCTCGGCCGCAGCACAAGCTGGCCCGCCTCCATGCGTGACATTTCCAGGATGTCGTTGATCAGCCCGAGCAATGCATCGCCCGATTGACGGGCCATTCCGAGCAAGGCGTGCTGCGCCGCCGGCAGGCCGCTGTCGTGCAGCAGCGATAGCGTGGCAAGCAGGGCGTTCAGCGGCGTGCGGATCTCGTGGCTGACGATGGCGACGAAGCGGGATTTGGCCTCGGTGGCGGCCTCGGCAATGGCGCGAGCCTCACGCAGAGCATTCTCGGCCTGCTTGCGGCCGGTGACGTCGCTGTACAGCGTGACCGAACCGCCGTCGGGCAGTCGGTTGCGGCGCAGTTCGATGGTGCGTCCGTCGGGGCGGCGGCGCTCGACGGGACCGGTCTGGGCACCGGCGCGCAGCGCTGCCAGGCGCCGCGCGACCTCCGCCTCGACGTCAACCGGGCCGAACTGGCCGGCGCGGGCCTGTGCGCGCAGCACGTCCGCCATCGGCAGACCCACCCGCAGCATGCCCGGCGGCACGCCAGTGACCTCGGCGAAATGCTTGTTCCACTCGACCAGGCACAGATGCCCATCCATCATCGCCACGCCGTCCGACATGCCTTCCAGCGTGACCTGGAGCTGCGCCGACTTGGCGTCGGCCTGTGCCTTGGCGACCTCGAGTTGGGCGTTGGCTGCGGCCAGCACCGTGCGCTCATACGTGAGCATGGCCTGGCGGCGCCGCACCTGCGCCTGGGCGAGCAGCAGCAATGCGGCCATCGCCACGATCAGCGCCGAGATGCACGCTGCGAACACCCGCGCCTGGTCGGCCCAGGCGTAAGCGGGGGCGAGCGCCTCGCGGTAATCGATGCCGACCACGACGGCGAGGTCGCGGCCGGGAATTTCGCGGAAGGCATGGATGCGCAAAATGCTGTCCGGAGCAGAGCGGCCGATCCAGGTGCCGTTGGGCGTCGCGGAGAGTGCATGGAACATTGGCGACTGGCTGACCAACTCGTCGGGGCTGCCGATCTGCGGGCCTTCGATCGCGCGCAGCTTGCCGTCGCCGAGCCCGACCAGCTCCATCAGCGGGCGGGCGCCCATGTCGGCCTGCTGGAACAAGGCCTTGATGGCGCTGACGCGCCAATCCACCACGACCACGCCTCCGAAGGAGCCGTCCGGGAGGCGCGCCCAACGCGCCACTTCCATGTGCCACTGCCGCAGGATCGGGTCCACCACGACGCTGCCGATGAAGGCATCCCGCTGCGTCCGGCCATGTTGCAGGGCGTAGCGAAAATAGTCGGTATCGGCGACGTTGGTGCCGACGGCCTCCGGCACCGTAGACTGGACGATCAGGCCGTGATTATCGACCAGCAGCATATCGTGGCTGATGTCGGTAAGGGCGACCGCGCGGCCGCGCCAGGCGTCCAGGTTGAAATGTTGCGGATCGGTTTCCCAGGCGGCAACCAGGATGCGCAGCGTCTGGTCCAGTTCCAGCAACTCGCGATGGATTTCCTGCTGGAAACTGACCGCCTGGTTGACGACCCGGGTGGTGATTCGGGCTTCCACCTCCCGTTGCTGAGCGCGAATGGCGTTGTTCGTGCCGAGCCAGGTGACGGCGATCAGACCGAGCGCCGGCAAGACGATCAGCGCGCACCGGAATATTTTCCGCCAGCGGCTTTCAATCTCGGCGCGTTCAACCGCAGTTGGAATGGGTTTGGTATCCGTGGCGAGACATCGGAGAATGGGGCGTGGCGCCCGCGTCTCATTAACTCTTTCCGGGCGTCGTATACAACCAAATGGTGCGGCTCGTGCGTCCGCCTCCAGCAACCTGCTCATCGGGTCACCCCCCTGCTGGACCACGGGCAGTACGGTGCTTGGGGGTCGAAGGAGGCGCCAGGCCGATGGGCGACCGATGACGATTATCTCGACGATATGTTCAGCGTTTGGGCAGAATGCGCCCGCGTGCTCCGCCGGAACGGCACGCAGAGCATCAATGCGCCGCCGATGACGGTCCCCAATGGAGGTCACCCCGCGGCCTAGCTTGCATTTGTTGGATATTGGCGAAGAGCTTGGGCAGATGATCCTGCCAAGGACAGATCGCGAACGTTATGATGGGTGTGGCGTGCCTTCCATTCGAAATGGACTGGTCTCCGAAACGCCGCGCCTGGTGCTCGAAATGCCCGGCGGGAAGATAAGCCGAAACGATCGCCCGCATCGACCCGACTCGGCGGCGCGATCCGCATTGCAGTATTCGGCTGTCGCAGCGCCGGCTGCGATCGGATGGCATGACGGGACATGGCGAAAACTGCCACCGCATCCGGCAGGCCGGGACCGGCAAGGGGGCGGCCAAGAAAACACCGCCCCAGTTGCCCCTTGCCGGTACCGCTAACCCCGCCTCACACCGCCGCAATCGCGGCATTCAGCGTCGCACTCGGCCGCATCGCCGCCGATGCCTTGGCCGGATCGGGCAGGTAGTAACCACCGGTGTCCACCGGCTTGCCCTGCGCCGCGATCAGTTCGGCATTGATCTTCGCCTCATTGCCGCCCAGCGTCTCGGCCAGTTTCTTGAAGCGGGCTCGCAGCGCGGCGCTCTTGTCCTGCGCGGCCAGCGCCTGCGCCCAGTAGAGCGCCAGGTAGAAATGGCTGCCGCGATTGTCGAGTTCACCGACCCTGCGAGCGGGCGAACGGTTGAACTCCAAAATCTTGCCGTTGGCCACGTCGAGCGTGTCGGCCAGTACCTGCACGTCGGCGTTCTTATGGGTCTGCGCCAGATGTTCCAGCGAGGCCCACAAGGCGAGGAACTCGCCGAGCGAATCCCAGCGCAGATAGCCCTCCTCCTGGAATTGCTCGACGTGCTTGGGCGCCGAGCCGCCGGCACCTGTCTCGAACAATCCGCCGCCCGCCATCAGCGGAACGATCGACAGCATCTTCGCCGAGGTACCCAGCTCCATGATCGGGAACAGATCGGTGAGATAGTCGCGCAGCACGTTGCCGGTGACCGAGATCGTATCCAGCCCGGCGCGGATGCGCGCGAGCGTGAACTTCATCGCCTCGACCGGCGCCATTATGCGGATGTCGAGCACCGTCGTATCTTGCTCTTTCAGGTATTTCTCGACCTTGGCGATCACCTGGGCGTCATGGGCGCGCTGCGCATCGAGCCAGAAGACCGCCGGGGTGTTCGTCAGGCGCGCGCGGCGCAGCCCGAGCCCGACCCAGTTCTGGATCGGCGCGTCCTTGACCTGGCACATGCGGAAGATGTCGCCGGTCTCCACCGGGCGTGACAGCAGCACCGTGCCGTCGTCGGCGACCACGCGCACCGTGCCACCCGCGGGAACTTCGAACGTCTTGTCGTGCGATCCGTATTCCTCGGCCTGCTGCGCCATCAGCCCCACGTTCGGCACATCGCCCATCGTGTGGGGGTCGAAGGCGCCATGTGCCTTACAGTCCTCGATGACGGTCTGGTACATCCGCGCGTAGCAACGATCTGGGATCACGGCGTCCACGTCGTGCAGCTTGCCGTCGGCGCCCCACATCTTCCCCGATTCGCGGATCATCGCCGGCATCGAGGCGTCGACGATCACGTCGCTCGACACGTGCAGGTTGGTGATCCCGCGGTCCGAATTGACCATCGCGAGGCCGGGCCGCTGCGCGTATTCGGCCGCCATATCGGCCTTGATCGCCTCCCGTTCGGCGGCCGGCAGCGTCTCGACCTTCGCCAGCAGCTCGGCCACGCCGTTGTTGGGATTGACGCCGAGGCGCTGCAGCGTGGCTGCGTGCTTGGCGAACACATCGGCAAAGAACTCGGAAACGCAGTGGCCGAACAGGATGGGGTCGGAGACCTTCATCATGGTCGCCTTCAGGTGCAGCGAGAACAACACGCCGTCCTTTTTCGCCGCCTCGATTTGCTCGGCCAGGAATGCACGCAGTGCCTCGCGGCTCATGGTCGCGGCGTCGATGATCTCGCCGGCCTGTAGCGGCGTCTTCGCCTTCAGCACCGTGACGCTGCCGTCGGTGCCAACATGTTCTATGCGGGCATTGGTCGGTGCCGCGACGGTGGTGGAGACTTCCGAGCCGTAGAAATCGCCGCCCGACATGTAGGCCACATGGGATTTGGAGTCCGCGCTCCAGGCGCCCATGCGGTGCGGATTGTTGCGCGCGTATTGCTTCACGGCGCCGGCGGCGCGACGGTCGGAATTGCCCTCGCGCAGTACAGGGTTCACGGCGCTGCCCAGCACCTTGGCGTAGCGCGAGCGGATGTCACGCTCCGCGTCCGTCGCGGCATTGTCCGGATAGTCCGGCACCTTGAAACCCTTGTCTTGCAGTTCCTTGATCGCGGCCTTGAGCTGCGGCACCGAGGCCGAGATGTTGGGCAGCTTGATGATGTTGGCTTCCGGCCGCAGCGCGAGTTGGCCGAGTTCGGCGAGTTCGTCGTTGATGCGTTGCGCCGGCGTCAGTTGCTCGGGAAAATTGGCGAGGATGCGCCCCGTGAGCGAAATGTCCTTCAGCTTCATCGTCACACCGGCCGTGCCGACGAACGCTTCCACGATCGGCAGCAAGGAGAACGTCGCGAGCGCCGGAGCCTCATCGGTCTTGGTCCAAACGATCTCGAGATCTGACATGCCTGCACCTCTGCGCGCCGGCCGGTTTCGGCCGAGTTGAACAATCCGCGACAACGGTGTGCCTTGTTGCACCGGCGTGCGGGAAGGGCAAGCGGGGGCGGCCCCCGCCCGCATCCTCGCCCCGATTGTGCGCCACTCGAAATGCGGCTGCTTCGTGCGGTCAGGCCGCTTTGACCCGCACCGGCAGGCTCGCCATTCCGCGCAGCGTGTTGTTGTAGCGCCGCCGTGGCTCGCCGCTGATCTCGATCGATCGCACCTTCCGCGCCAGTGCCGACAGCACCAGTTCGCCTTCGAGCCGCGCCAGCACCGCGCCGACGCAACCATGGATGCCGGTGCCGAACCCGACATGGCCCGCATTGCGCCGGTTGATGTCGTATTCGTCCGGCCGATCCCAACGCCGCGGATCGCGGTTGGCGGCGCCGAGAAACATCAGCACCTTGCGCCCCTCCCCCACATGCTCGCCGCCGATCTCCACATCGCGCGTCGTGGTGCGGAAGAAGGTCTGCACCGGACTTTCCAGCCGCACCGCCTCCTCGAATGCCGCGCGTGCCAGCGAGGGATCGACGCGCAGCTTGTCGAATTCGGCGGAACAGCGCGCGAGGCAATAGACCGCCGCGCCGATGCCGTTCACCGTGGTGTCCACGCCCGCCGTCAGCAGCGAGCGCACCAGCACTTCGGCCTCGGCGCTGGTGACATCGCCGCTGTCCACGAAGGCGTGGATGGCCGCGCCGAACCCGGTCGGCGCCAGCGCCTCGCGCTTCGACTGCATCTGGACCCATTCCAGCACCGGTTCGGCATCCTGCACGGCGGCCTGGAACAATGCGTTGCGCGGGCCGAAGCTGTTGAACACCAAGTTGCCGTAGGGCAGCAGGAAACGGCGGTTCTCGCGCGGCATGCCGACTGCGTCGGGGAACACTTCCAGCGGATACGCCTCAGCGAGGTCGCGCACCGCATCGAAGCTGCCGCGCGCCAGCAGCTCGTCGATCAGCGCATCGGCGGCGCGAGCAAAATCCGCGCGCAGGGCGCGGATCGCGGTCGGCGACATGACACGGTCCATCAACCTGCGTGTGCGGTCATGCAAGGGCGGATCGGTCTCCAGCAGCAGGCTGGGCAGCCGCCACGGCTTCTCGCGCGCGAAATCCGACAACCCAACGCCGCGCGCGGACGAGAAGCTGCCCCAGTCGAGCAATATCGCCTGGACGTTCTCGTACCGCGCGACGGCGAACACTTCATAGCGCGGCAGGTACGCGACCGGCCCGGCGTCTCGCAGCATCGCGTGCACGGGAAATGGATCCTCGAAGAACTCCGGGCAGAATGGATCGACGTCGAGCATCGGAACTGTCATGGCGGCTTGTCCCACATCGTCGTTACGTTTCGCTTGGTATGCCGGGTGCGCGCAGTCTATGCCCCCGAAGGATATATGGGGAAATACAAGTGCGACTTGTCAAAGCCGTATGTGCACCCATCGCATGTCCGCAGGGCCGCCCGCCTCGGGAGCGAGCTTAGCCCATCTTATTCACCGCATAGCAGGGATTCGCTGACGGGCATGGTACAAACCGCTGGAATCGCGTAGAGATTGGGTGCTGACGCCAGTCTCAACGTCCGGACAGAATCTGCCATGCCCGCCAATAATGACGATAC